>JAFXSR010000042.1 GCA_017525505.1 Bacteroidales bacterium | reverse complement strand
GGTGCTGAGGTGCCTGACCTGCCGGGAGATTATTCTGCAGATTTAAAAGGCCTCATAGAGCGTTGTCTATCCCAAGAGCCTTGGGACCGACCCACAGCTACACAAATCAGGGATATCTGCGACCAGTATCTGCGAACGGGCAAGTGGGATTTGTCGGTGTTTGGAAAGAGTGCGGCTTCAGAACCGGAGAGGCCAGGGAAACCGCAGGAACCGGCAGGGAGAAAGACGGAGAGGAAGGTTTTTGTACCCGAAAACGACCAAACGGCCAAGGACAAACAGGGAAAAACAGTCACGCAGGATCCGAAGCCAAAGCCTGAGAAACCGAAACCTGCCGCAGACGATGAGGCGAAACCAGCTCACCGCAAACGGATGACATGGATAATAGGAGGTGGAGTGGCTATTATTGCAGTAGCTTTGATAATCACAATGTTTTTAACACACCAACCGAAGTTGGAAGACTTGTCGCTAGAGGACGAGGAGGTAGTAGAAGTAATCGATGATACTGATAATGTGTCGGTTGTTTTGCCGAATGGAAATGCAGGCGAATATATCGTAAACGGGGTCTCCTTCACGATGAAGTACGTGCAGGGCGGCACCTTCACCATGGGTTGCACTTCTGAGCGTGGCGGCGACTGCTATGGTGATGAGAAACCATCACATCAGGTGACATTGAGCGACTACTGGATAGGGGAGACGGAGGTGACGCAGGCGTTGTGGGAGGCGGTGATGGGGAGCAATCCATCATATTTCAAGGGGGATAACAGACCTGTGGAGAAAGTCAGCTGGGACGACTGCCAGGAGTTCATCCGCAAGTTGAACGCCTTGACAGGCAAGACATTCGCGCTGCCCACAGAGGCACAGTGGGAATATGCGGCGCGGGGCGGGAACAAGAGCCGGCATTGCAAATTTGCGGGTAGTAATACTATTGGAGATGTTGCATGGTACAGGGAGAACTGCTTTGACAAAGGCAGTAGCAGTCCTGATTACGGCACCCATCCCGTGAAAGGCAAGCAGGCCAACGAGCTGGGTCTGTACGACATGAGCGGCAACGTGGATGAGTGGTGCTCAGACTGGAAAGGGGAATATAGCAGCTCATCTCAGACCAATCCCACGGGACCCTCGTCGGGCTCAATCCGTGTGAGCCGGGGCGGCAGTTGGGTCATCTTCGCCTGGTACTGCCGGGTGTCTGCCCGCAGCTACTTCTCCCCCGGATCCCGCAACGACAGCCTCGGTTTCCGCCTGTCCTTAGTTCGCTAACAGGGGTATCTGACGCAGTATTTTGAGCTAAAGGGAGGAGACTTGCCCAATGAGTGCCGGAAAGCGGCTGAGGGACGAGGCCGCAAGGAGGCACGAGAAGGGCAAGGCGATGAAGAAAGTTGGATGAAGAATAAGAATGTAGAATGAAAATCATAGAGTAATGAAAAATACCGGAAATTTTATATTTGGGCAGTCCCGAAGGGACAACACGCGCGAAGTGCAATTAACCCCGCACAAGCGAAGCGCAGTGTGGGGGTTACAAACGAATATGAAACACATCATAACCCTCCTCCTGCTCCTTGTCACCTTCACTGTGGCAGCGCAGAGCTACAGCCCTTGCTATACTGAATTTATGGCCAAGGGAAATGCCGCCTACAATCAGGGCAAATACAGTGTGGCGAAGACTTATTATGAGACGGCCAAGAAATGTGCTGGTGGAAATCCGGCTGAGGCGCAGAAGAAGATAAGTGCTTGCGAGATGAAGTTAGAAAACACCAAAGAGAGTGTAGCCTATGGCACTGGCAACAGGGGGTATACTTATATGCCAGATCTGACTGTTTCGGAAAGTGGAGTGGTATTTGTTGAAGTACATGTTGATACAGAAGGTAATGTGATAGATGCACGTGTTGTTAGCACTGACAAATATCCCACAACTATTACCGATAAACATATTCTGGAAGACTGTGTGGCCAGAGCCAAGACAGCCAAATATCGAAAGGGAAAGGAAGAACTACGCATTATTGTTTTTAAGTAGTATTGAGAAAAGACACACAGATTGCAAAGTAAAACAACTTTATCATTTGTACAAAAATCAATAAACAATGAAACATATCTCATTACTTATCACATTGTTATTTGTTACGGTGCTGTCGCTTTCGGCACAGAATAATTACAGTCCATGTTATATGAAATTTATGGCGGAGGGGAATGCTTTGTATGATATGGGAAATTATAAAAAAGCGAAAGCCAGTTATAGCAAAGCTATGAAGTGTAATGGTGGTAATCCTGCTGAAGCAAAGAAAAAAATCAAAGACTGTGATGCGAAGATAGTAGAGTCTCAGGATACTAAGAAAAAACAGGAGGGGAAAGATAAGGAATCTAAAGAAGAGGCTATGGTAAAGGAAACAGATATGGGGAAGGCGGATAGTTTGGCGGCGATGAAGCAGCCGGAAATTTCTGGAAAAGAAATTGTAAAAGAAGAAAAGGTGGCGCCAAAATCCGCAGAGCAATTACAAGAAGAAGAGACGAAACGGCAAATGATGGAGGATAAAAGAATGGAAGCAATGTGCAAGTCGCTAAAGGATTACGATGGGAACAAGTATGCACTTATACAAATTGGAAGCCAATGTTGGATGGCGGAGAATCTTCGTACTACGCATTTTGCAGATGGGACAGAAATCCCATTAGGCAAAAGCTATCCTACATTATGGTTTAATCCTGTTGATTTTAGCAGATATTATCCTGATAACAATAAGCGTAATGTATCCACCTACGGATTCTTGTATGATTGGGCAACCGTGATGTATGGAGAGTCCTCTTCAAAAAGTAACCCTAGTGGTGTTCAGGGCATTTGCCCAACAGGATGGCATGTTCCAAGTGAAGAAGAATGGAATCAACTTCAACAGTATTTGGCAGCGCAAAGCCAATATTCTTGTGAAGGGAAGACCAAAAATACGGCTAAAGCCCTTGCTGCTACAACAGGATGGAAAGAAAGCAAAGTGTCATGTTCTCCGGGTAATATGATGCAGGAAAATAATGTGTCTGGATTTAATGCTCTGCCGGCTGGTCGGTATAATCCGCTTAAAACAGATTATATTAATTCAGGTCCTGCGTATTTTACTGGGGAAGCTAATTATTGGACTGCAACTGCCGAAAAACCTTCTCTTGACCCTTATGGCGCAAGGATGATACAAATAGGGTATAATGACAAGGCTGTGAGACATGGGGTTGGAGGACAAAATCCTAAAGCAATGGGTTACTCAGTCCGATGTGTACGTGATTAGGATGCCGCCAAGCAATATTTCAAACAGGCGCGGATATACTCGAGATGGGCAAATGAGGCATTGGATAAGTCTATGACATGCAAGAGATGTGCGGAGGAGGCGAAGGATAGAGCCAAGGCGCGTTTGAATGAGGAAATTGCCTGATTAACGAATGGATGAATTAAGAGATAAACAACTCAACTAAAATGAAACACACAACAATTCTTATTACTTTTATAATGGTTGCGATACTGTCGCTTTCGGCGCAGAGCTACAGCCCTTGCTATACCGAATTTATGGCCAAGGGAAATGCCGCCTACAATCAGGGCAAAAACAATGAGGAGAAGACTTACTATGCAAAGGCAAAACAATGTGCAGGAGGAAATCCTACGGAAGCACAGAAGAGAATCAACCAGTGTAATGCCAAACTCAACCCCGCACCGAAGCCCTCGCAGCCTTCGGCATCCACTCCCAAGACAGACCAAACGTTCACCGTGAACGGTATCTCCTTTAAGATGGTGTATGTGCAGGGCGGTAGTTTTACCATGGGCTGCACTTCTGAGCAGGGAAGTGATTGTGTTGATGACGAAAAGCCCGTTCACATGGTGACGGTGTCGGACTTTTGTATGGGGGAGACGGAGGTGAGCGTAGCGTTGTTCAGAGCGTTCATCAGCGAGACAGGCTATCGAACAGATGCGGAGAAAGGAGGTTGGGCATGGCGGTGGATGCAGGTTGATGGTGAGTGGAAATGGAACAAAGTGGAAGGATTGAACTGGATGTATGACGGACAGGGGAATGCCCGAAACCGATCGGAGGACAATCATCCGGTGTTGTATGTTAGCTGGAATGATGCGAAGGAGTTTTGCAAATGGCTGAGCCGTAAAACAGGACGGACGTTCCGTATGCCGACGGAAGCGGAGTGGGAGTATGCGGCGCGGGGCGGCAACAAGAGCAGAGGTTACAAGTATGCTGGCAGCAACAGCATAGGTGAAGTTGCTTGGTATGGGGATGTTAATGATAACACCCATCCAGTGAAAATGAAGCAGGCCAACGAGCTTGGACTGTACGACATGAGCGGCAATGTGCGGGAGTGGTGCGAAGATTGGTATGGGAGTTATAGCAGTTCCTCTCAGACCAATCTCACGGGACCCTCGTCGGGCTCGGGCCGTGTGAACCGGGGCGGCAGTTGGTGCGACTTCGCCGGGTACTGCCGGGTGTCTCTTCGCGACTACGACACCCCCGACATCCGCTACAGCTACCTCGGTTTCCGCCTGTCCTTAGTTCGCTAACAGGGGTATCTGACGCAGTATTGCTTTTTGACGCATACAAACGGGGCTTTGAGTTGCGGTACAAGGAGGCAGAGAAGGCTCCCGAGCGGAAAGACTATTACTTCAAGCTGAAGGATGATTTGCCACGGGTGCAAGTGGTGTGTGGAACGGCACTGACTTTACTACGCAGATGAGGGAGGCGCTTCTCTTCAGAAATAAATTTCTGAATTTTGCAGGTGAGGTTTCGGGAAATTTATGTAACTTTGCCGGAAATATTGACACAATGAAATACCCTATCGGAATACAGCATTTTGAGAGCCTTCGCAAGGATGGATACGCCTATGTTGACAAAACACAACACATATACAATCTTGTCAATACGGGCCGTTATTATTTCCTGAGCCGTCCCCGACGCTTTGGAAAGTCACTGCTGCTATCAACCATCCGGGCTTATTTCGAAGGGAAAAAAGAGTTGTTTGAGGGTCTTGCGCTTGGTACACTGGAAGAGAAATGGGAGCAATATCCTATATTGTATCTCGACCTCAATGTGGGGAAGTACGATACACCGGAATCCCTTACCGCAGTGCTGAGTCGCAACTTGGAGCTTTGGGAAGAGGTGTATGGAGACCGATTCCGTGAACGTTCGCTGGAAGAACGATTCTGGCATATCATTCGTCAGGCATACGAAAAGGCTGGACAAGGTGTCGTCATCCTGGTGGATGAGTACGACAAACCCATGCTGCAGACCATCGGCAACGATGCTTTGCAAGCCGAGTTCCGCTCCACACTGAAAGCTTTCTACGGCAACCTCAAGTCGTGTGACGAGTACATCAAATTCGCTTTCCTCACAGGTGTCACCAAGTTCGGCAAGGTGAGTGTTTTCAGCGACTTGAACCATTTGACCGATATTTCACTGCTGCCGCAGTTTGTCGATATTTGCGGTATTACTGAAGAGGAGTTGCATCGCTGTTTTGATGAGGGAGTTCTGGAATTGGCCGGTGCCAACCGGATGAGCAAGGAGGAGTGTTATGCCAAGTTGAAATACAGTTTTGACGGTTATCATTTTTATCCGGGTTCGGGAGGTATATACAACCCGTTCAGCCTGCTGAACACTTTGGCTTATAAGGTGTTCAAAGACTATTGGTTTGAGACGGGTACTCCCACATTTCTTGTAAAACAGTTGCAGAAAACCAACTATCCTCTGGAGGAGATGACCCGCGAGGGGCTCACAGCCGATACCCTCAACAGCATCGACATCATGGACGAGAACCCGCTGCCTCTGTTGTTCCAGAGCGGTTACCTTACCATCAAGTGGTATGACAAGGAGTTTGGTGAGTACCATTTGGGTTTCCCCAACCGAGAGGTTGAAGAGGGCTTTACCAAGTTTCTTTATCCCTTTTATGCTCCTAAGACAAGTCTTGACAAAAGTTCTTTTTCGGTGGCCCGTTTTGTCAAGGATGTTAGAAACGGCGATGCCGAAGGCTTTATGCGGAGGTTGGAAGCTTTGTTTGCCGATGGTGACTACCAGATTGTGGGCAATGCGGAGGTCTATTTCCAGAACACGCTGTATGTCTTCTTCAAGCTGTTGGGCTTGTATGTTGAAGTGGAGCGCCATACCTCCGATGGACGTATGGATATTCTGATGCAAACCACTGACTATATTTTTATCCTTGAGTTGAAGGTTGATAAGACCGCCGCCATCGCTTTGCGGCAGATTGAGGAAAAGGGTTATGCGGCTCCATTTGCGAACGACCCTAGAAAACTGTACAAAATAGGGGTGAACTTCTCCAGCGAAACGCATAAGATTGACGACTGGAAAGTTGTTGCTATGTAGCATTGATATTAGATTAATCAAAAAAAAGTTGTATCTTTGTAATTTGCAATTTGTAATATAATTAAATGACTATGAAAAGAGCATTGGTGAGCGTTAGCGACAAGACGAATCTGATTCCTTTTGTCCAGCAATTAATAGAAAACGGTTATGAGATTATTTCGACCGGAGGAACGCAAAAAGCTATTGAACAGGCTGGCCTGCCCGTGATGGGTATTAGCGAGGTGACTGGTTTTCCTGAAATCATGGATGGTCGTGTGAAGACCTTGCACCCGATGGTTCACGGCGGTTTGCTGTCGGTGCGTACCAACCCGAAACACCAGGAGGAAATGCGCCAAAACGGCATACAATATATCGATATGGTGGTGGTGAACCTCTATCCTTTCAAACAGACTATAGAGAAAGAGAACGTTACCTTTGCCGAGGCTATCGAGAATATCGACATCGGTGGTCCCAGCATGTTGCGCAGTGCGGCCAAAAACCATCAGTTTGTGACCGTGGTTTGCGACGCTGCGGATTATGCGTTGGTTATTGAAGAGATAAAAGCCAAAGGCGACACTTCTTTGGAGACCCGTTCCCGCTTGGCAGCCAAGGTGTTCAGACACACCGCCGCTTACGATGCCATGATAGCCCAGTACCTGACCGACAGAGTAGGGGAGGATAATCCTGAAAACATGACCCTGACGTTTACCCGCAAGCAGTCTCTTCGCTATGGAGAGAATCCTCATCAGAAAGCAGCTTTCTATGCGGGCAAAAAACAGGGCTATTCCATGGCTTGGGCTACCCAGCTGCATGGTAAGGAATTGTCATACAATAACATACAGGATGCTGATGCCACCTTGCAAATTCTGCGTGAGTTTGACGAGCCTACCGTGGTTGCTGTGAAACACAAAAACCCTTGCGGCGTAGGCATTGGCAAGGACGGCATGGAAGCCTGGACCCGCTGCTATGAGGCCGACAAAGTGTCCATCTTCGGTGGTATTGTGGCCACGAATCAAGTTGTGGATGAGGCACTTGCCACCGCTATGAAGCCTGTGTTCCTGGAAATTATTCTGGCACCTGAGTTCACACCGGAGGCTTTGGCGGTGTTGACCACCAAGAAAAACATCCGACTGATGACCTTCGATTTGGACAAGAGCAAAGCGGACCAGAAGATGTTTATCAGCGTGACGGGCGGTATGCTGATGCAGAGCATTGACCGTGCCGGTGCCGAGGATTATGATATCAAGGTGGTGACGAAAAAACAGCCTACTGAGACTGAAATGCGCGATTTGCTCTTTGGTATGAAAGTTTGCAAGCATGTGAAATCCAATGCCATTCTTTTGGCTAAAGATATGAAGACCATTGGTGTGGGCGCTGGTCAGATGAACCGTGTAGGTTCTGCCCATATCGCCCTTGAACAGGCCAAGGAGGCTGGTCACACCGACCATATCTGCCTGGCCAGCGACGCTTTCTTCCCCTTCGACGATGTGGTACGCATGGCCGCCAAATATGGAGTTACCGCCATTATCCAGCCCGGAGGTTCTGTCCGTGATGAGGACTCCATCAAAGCCTGTGATGAACTCGGCATCGCTATGATATTCACCGGAGTGCGCCACTTCCGCCACTAGTCAAACTGAAAACTGAAAATTGAAAACTGAAAGTTTTTAATGTGCAAACTATCAATGTGTCAATTAAACTCAAAACTGAGCAACTTAAATATATAAACTGTAAACTATATACTTTACACCTTCTCACCTTCTAAACCTCCTAAACCTCCTAAACCTCCTAACCTTCTAACCGTGTAACCGTGTAACCGTGTAACCGTGTAACCGCATAACCCCATGATAACCCCTAACATCGAAGAATCCTGGAAAAAGGTCCTTTGGGACGAGTTTCAGCAGCCTTATTTTGCAGAGCTGAAGCAGTTCTTGGTGGAGGAGAAACAAAAATACACTGTATATCCTCCGGGACCGTTGATTTTCAATGCCTTTAACAAGACACCTTTTGACAAGGTGAAGGTGGTGATTATCGGGCAGGATCCGTACCATGAGCCGGGACAGGCGCATGGTCTGTGTTTCTCGGTGCAGGACGGGGTGCCCCATCCCAAGTCGCTTATCAATATCTTCAAAGAGCTGCATGATGATGTGGGTTTTGTGGTTCCCCGAAGCGGTAATTTGGAGAAATGGACAGAGCAAGGTGTTTTTTTGCTCAACGCCACACTGACGGTGCGTGCTCATGAGGCGGGCTCGCACCAGAACCATGGCTGGGAGCGCTTTACCGATGCGGCCATCAGCAAGTTGTCGGAGCTGCGTGAGGGCTTGGTCTTCCTTTTATGGGGAAATTACGCCAAACAAAAGGAGGCCATTATCGACACTTCCAAGCATCATATACTGTCCACAGTTCATCCTTCGCCACTTTCTGCCCATCGCGGCTTCTTGGGCTGCAAGCACTTCTCCAAAGCCAACGCCATTTTGCGTTCGGAGGGCAAGACGGAGATTGACTGGCAGTTATAAACAACAAAAATCCCCGCTTATGGCGGGGATTTTTTGTTTTCCTGTGGAGCCGGGGGGAGTCGAACCCCCGTCCAAACGTGTTGCAAAAGTGCTTTCTACATGTTTAGTCTCGGTTTAGTTGTCGGCGGCAGGGAGGTACCGGACGGACCGTCCTGCCGCTTATCTTCTAAGATTTCGCTTCCGTATCGAAGCCTACGGTCGCTATCCTGCCATTTCCGATACTTCGGTCCGGACGCCGGCGGGCGTGGCTTCCGGGGAAGCACCCGCAACTACGGACCTTGTCCGTGTCGCGAGATTCGCGGCAATTAAGCTGCGAATGCATAAGTTTCGCCATTTATTGGCATGGAGAGTTAGTTTTTAACGGAACCGTCTCACAACCTCCGACATGCTTACAAATTCACATACCCGCTGTCAAAACCAAACGACCCCAGGTATATTTTGTTAGTCCATGACCACGTTGGCCTTTAAGGTCAGGATCACCCTGTCGCTCTTGGCGTTCGAGTCCACCGTGATTCTCTTGGTGCGCGCACCCACATCATCAGGTTTGTCGGCTTTGAAGATGACCTTAATGGTTCCAGTCTTGCCGGGCATCACTGGTGCGGTGGAGTATTCCACCTTGGTGCAGTTGCATGCCGCGGTGACATTGTACAGAACCAAAGGTTTCTTGCCCACATTGGTGAAGGTGAAGGTGTCGGTGGCCACTTGGTTGAGTTTCACGGTACCCAAGTCGCAAACATTCTTGTCGAACTGTATTTCCGCGACGGCGGGAGTTGATGAGGCAGCCTGCGTTTTGCTGTTCTGCTTGCTGTTCTGGGCGGTGCAGAAACTGACGGCGAAAGCCAATACGATGAGGGCACAAATTCTTTTCATGATAAAATTTTTTATTTTGGGAGACGGGGCGTACCCCCGTCTCCTACATTCCATTCATTTTATTATTGGGCGTTTAAGGGAGTGCTGCCATTTTCAGGAGTGGCTTCTGCCGGTCTGGCGTTCACGTTACCCTTGATTTGCAATACCACTCTGTTGTTGGTGGCGTTGGATTCCACTGTGATGCTCTTGTTGATGATGCCCAAACGGCCAGTGTTATATTTTACTTTGATGCTGGCTTTCTTGCCAGGAGCGATGGGCTCGCGGGGCCATTCAGGAACGGTGCAACCACAGCTGGAACGGCAGTTGGTCAGAATCAATTCGGCCTTGCCGGTGTTTTTGAACACAAATTCACATTCACCATTGTCATTTTGGAAAATCTGACCGTAGTCGTGAACCAATGTCTCGAAAGTGATTTCAGGTTCTTTCACTTTCTTGGGTTTGTCTGTTGTAGCGGTTTCCTGTGCGGACATAGAGAGCGCAAAAATCATAAGAACTGCAATGCTTAAGATCTTTTTCATAGCTTCTTGTTTTTTTATGGTTATTGTTTTGTTGTTTTTTTTTGATTCAACAATGTTATGATGACTACTTGAAAGTTGGAAAGTTTAATCTGCGAAGTGATGGATAGCCAAAGCGTAGCCCTGTAGTCCGAAACCGCTGATAAAACCGGCGCAATGGGCGGCGATGACAGAACGTCTGCGGTAGAGTTCCCTGCCGAACAAGTTGGAGATGTGGACTTCGATTACGGGAGTGCTGATAGATCTTATGGTGTCAGCAAGCACGATGGCCGTGTGGGTAAAGGCTCCCGGATTCAGGATGATGCCGTCACAGCTTTGCCCCTTGCGCAAAGCGTCCACCAGTTCCTCAATTTTGTCCGACTGGAAATAGGATAGTTCCACATTCGGAAACATCTGCTCCAATTCCTTGAAATACTCCTCAAAAGACTGAGCACCATAGATGTTCACCTCCCGTGTGCCTAACTGGCCCAAATTTACTCCGTTGATAATCGCAACCCTCATTCCTTACAGTTGATAATTGATAGTTGATAGTCGATAGTTGATAGTTGACAATCCAAAATTCAAAATCCATAATCTTCTAACCTTCCTAACCTTCCTAACCTTCTAATCCTCCTAATCATTAAACTCTAAACACTAAACTCTAAACTTTGAACTTTGAATTCTGAATTTTGTATTGAATCATTTGTACATTTGCTAATTAACTAATTCGCTAATTAAATTAGCAGGTTGAAAACTATTCATAAACAATAATGAACACATCCTCATCCTTCTTCTGCATGTTCAGTTTTTCGCGGCCGTACTGTTCCAGCTTGCTCGAGTCGTTTTTGAGTTGGTCGTACGAGTAGTTGTTCTCAATTTTGTTTTTCGTGTCGGTGATACTCTTCTCAAGATTTTCGATCTTCTTGTCTAATTCGCGGCGTTTGCCCAGGTTGTTGTCTGAAAAGAATACCATGTAAAGAATAAACAGTACGGTTGTGACTCCGAACAGAATCAGCCAGAATGTTTTTCCCTGTAAGATATTCTTATTCATGACTTTTGCAATTATCTTGCGTAGTTAACCGAGCGGGTTTCGCGGATGACGGTGATTTTGATCTGACCGGGATAGGTCATCTCGTTCTGAATTTTCTTGGAGAGGTCGAAAGACAGCTGGTTGGCCTGCTCGTCGCTTACCTTTTCGGCGCCAACGATAACACGCAGTTCACGGCCGGCCTGGATGGCGAAAGTCTTCACCACACCGGGGTAGGTGAGGGCGATGTTCTCGAGGTCGTTCAGTCGCTTGATGTAAGCTTCCACCACTTCGCGGCGGGCACCGGGACGCGCGCCAGAGATGGCGTCACAAACCTGTACAATCGGAGCGATGAGGTTGTCCATTTCCATCTCGTCGTGGTGGGCACCGATGGCGTTTACCACTTCGGGACGTTCCTTGTATTGTTCTGCCAGCTGGGCACCGTAGATGGCGTGAGGCATTTCCAGTTCAGTGTCAGACACTTTGCCGATATCGTGCAACAAACCGGCGCGCTTGGCCAATTTGGGGTTCAGACCTAATTCGGCCGCCATAGTGGCGCAGAGGTTGGCCACTTCCTTGGAGTGCTGCAACAGGTTCTGTCCGTATGAGGAACGGTATCTCATCTTACCCACCATACGCATCAGGTCGTGATGGATGTTGTGGATTCCCAGGTCGATACAGGTGCGCTTGCCGATTTCGGCGATTTCCTGTTCGATATGTTTTTTGGTTTTGGCCACCACCTCTTCGATGCGGGCGGGGTGGATACGGCCGTCGGTGACCAGTTTTTGCAGTGACTGGCGGGCAATCTCGCGGCGGATGGGGTCGAAGCTGGAGAGCAGGATGGCGTCGGGGGAGTCGTCGATGATGACATCCACGCCGGTCAGGTTCTCCAAGGTTCTGATGTTACGTCCTTCACGACCGATGATACGGCCTTTGATCTCGTCATTCTCAATGTTGAAAACTGAAACGGCGTTTTCGATGGCCGCTTCGGCTCCGACACGTTGTATGGATTTGATAACCAGTTTTTTTGCTTCGCTGTTGGCGGTAGCTTTGGCTTCGTCCAGGATGTCTTTCACCAAGACCATAGCGTCGGCTTTAGCTTCCTCTTCCATCAGGGTGATTAGCTGTTGCTTAGCCTGTTCGCTGGTCAGTTCGGCAATGGATTCCAGCTTTTGTTTCTGGATGTTGGTCTGTTTGTCCAGTTCTGCCTGTTTTTGGGCGGCGATGTCTAACTGCTTCTTGAGGTTTTCTTTGGTGGCGTTGTTTTCGCTGATTTTCTTGTTGGCTTCCTCAAGTTTCTGGTTCAGCGTGTTTTCCTTTTGCTTGATGCGGTTTTCGGCAGCGCTGATCTGTTGGTTTTTCTCGTTGACTGTCTTTTCGTGCTCACTTTTGAGCTGGAGGAATTTCTCTTTGGCTTGGAGTATCTTTTCTTTTTTCAATAATTCCGCGTCTTCCTCGGCTTTTTTCAAGATAGCCTGACTGCTTTTAGTGATAGAGTTTTTGAGAATGGTAAAAGAGAGGCCCATGCCGATGCCGAGACCTACAATTATACCGATGATGATCCATAGTATTGTCATTTTTTTTCAGTTTTGAAATTTGGTTATATATTTGGTTTGATGTTTTTTCTTTTGTTTGTCGTTTATGCGTAGAGGCGTTAAGTAATTCGCTGCGCTCATTCGTCAAGGCGTGTAGACACTCGCTTCGCTCGTTCGTGGAGGCGAAATTCGTCTTAACGAATGCACGAAGTGCATGTCTTAACGTCTCTCCGTCTTCACGAAAAAAATCCCGCACAGTCCATAGGGTTTCATTAAACTCCTATGTTGATAATGATGAAGGAGCCGCAATGTCGCAATAGTCCACCGGATACCGAAGCATCCCCTTGCGGGTGAGGCCTTATTTTGACAGAACGAGCCGAGCCTTCGTTTGTAAAGTGTTGAGTTTAACAAACGTTATTGACTTGTGCGGGTGTGGTATTAATCAAAGAACGTCTAATCAATGTCCAAATTGTCGGTCAGCTTTTTCAAAGCCTCCATTTTCGGAATCAAATCCTCTTCATATTCATTTAATCTTTCCTCAGTATCAATTAATTTCACTGTATATTCGATGAGTATTTTGGAGAGTAAGTCCTGATGGTCGGTGTAGTTGAATTTTTTGGCGAAGCTCAAAAAACTGTCATTGATCCTTTTTTCGGCTTCTCGATAGTAATATTCCCATTCTTTCCTGATGACGACGCCTATCTTCCTCTGCGCCACCTCAATCTGTATTTTTATCTGGTCGTCTTCCATCGCTTAGCTATTGAGAAGTCCAATACAATTGTCTATTTCCCGCACTAATTCAGTTATTTTCCTTTTAGTTTCAGTTTTGTCTTCTTTGTGTATAATAGTATGTGTTATGGTCATTAATTTGATTTTCTCTTCCAGCTCTCTCACGCGGGCTTGCAGTCGCTCATTTTCGTTTTTGACAAGCTGCCTTTCCTCCTGCAACTGTTTGTTCTCGCGTGAGATATCTATCAAACGCAGCTGGGCTTGTTTTATTTTATATTCGATATCACTAGATCGACTCTAAAAGGATGCCCTCTTTGTTGAATAGATTTTGCCAAAATACAACTTTTTTTTGGATTAATTCATACCCCTCGATTTTTTAATTCGTTCGTAGGCTTCGTTGACCTTGGAGAATTTCTCCTCGGCGGCTTTGCGGACCTCTTCGCCCAGATGGCTCACCTTGTCGGGATGGTGCTTG
>JAFXSR010000041.1 GCA_017525505.1 Bacteroidales bacterium | reverse complement strand
GGTTTTCTGCTGAAAATCACTAATAGTTCACAAATTGTGAATTGGCGTTTGAACCATCTCATTGCGCTACAAATAGATACGGACGAAAAACCGAATGACTGTTAATCAGAGGGTCCTAGGTTCAAGTCCTAGAGGGAGCGCCAAGAAACACAAGCACTTACAAAGGAATTTGTGAGTGCTTTTTTGTTATTGAACTGACAAAAGTACTAACTTTTTTTCTCCTAACCGGGGCAAATCCGAAAAATTTATGCTATCTTTGCACACTTTTTTTATACAACATAAAACATACAAATTATAATAACTATGGAAAAAATTAGATTAGGAATCAACGGTTTCGGCCGTATCGGCAGCCTGGTGCTGAGTGCCTCCTTGGAAAGAGAGAATGTGCAGGTGGTTGCCATCAACGACTTGTTGGAAGTGAATTATATCGCTTATATGTTGAAATATGATTCCGTACACGGTCCGTTCAAAGGCACAATTGAAGTGAAAGATAATAACCTGATTATCAATGGTAACACTATCCGTGTGACCGCCGAAAAAGAACCTGCCAATCTGAAATGGGACGAAGTGGGTGTTGATGTTGTGGTGGAATGCACAGGCCGCTTCCTGACTCAGGAACTGGCTGAACAGCACATTCAGGCCGGTGCCAAGAAGGTGGTTCTGTCTGCTCCTCCAAAAGATGATATCCCCATGTTCGTGATGGGTGTCAACCATAAGGAATACGCCGGTCAGCCTATCGTTTCCAATGCTTCTTGTACAACCAACTGCTTGGCTCCGCTGACCAAGGTGATCCACGACAATTTCGGTATGGTGGAAGGTTTGATGACCACCGTTCACGCCGCTACCGCTACCCAGAAAACCGTTGACGGTCCTTCTATGAAAGACTGGCGCGGCGGTCGTTCCGTGTTCGGCAACATTATCCCTTCATCTACCGGTGCCGCCAAGGCTGTGACCAAAGTTATCCCCTCACTGAAGGGCAAACTGACCGGTATGTCTTTCCGCGTGCCGACTGCCGACGTGTCTATGGTGGACCTGACCTGCCGCTTGGAGCGTGCCACTACTTACGATGAAATCAAGGCCGCCATGAAGCGCGCTTCCGAAGGTGAGCTAAAAGGCATTCTGGGCTACACCGAGGATATGGTGGTTTCCACCGACTTGCTGGGTGATACCCATACCTCCATCTTCGACGCCAATGGCGGTATCATGCTGAACCCCAATTTCGTGAAGTTGATCGCTTGGTACGATAATGAGGTGGGTTACGCGAACAAGGCTGTTGACTTGGCTGTTTATATCGCTGGTGAATAAGCTATTACGCATGCTTTTTGAATATTTCGCATGATGCATACTTACTTTGCGGATGTACTATTGCCCTTGCCTTTGCAAGGGCTTTTTACCTATCGCATTCCCCAGGAACTGAACGATAGCGTCGACTTCGGAATGCGGGTGGTGGTGCCTTTCGGCAAAAGTAAGCTGTATTCGGGCTTGGTGCTTAAAGTGCACGAGAATGTGCCGCAGCAAATCAATGTGAAATATGTGCTGGACGTGATCGACAATCATTCTGTGGTGTCGGAACGTCAAATCCAGCTGTGGCAGTGGATTGCCCGCTACTATATGTGCTCCTTGGGCGAGGTGATGGCCGCTGCGTTGCCCTCCGCCCTCAAACTGGCCAGCGAAACCAAAATCCAGCTGAATCCGGCCTTCGACGGGGATATGACCGTGCTGAACGAGAAGGAAACCAAGCTGGTAGAGGCTTTGGCCTATCATCCGACCATGACCGTGGATGAAATTGCCAAGACCATTGACATCCAGAAGGTTATTCCGATTATCAAATCTTTGGTGGATAAGGATGTGGTGATTACAGACGAGGAAATCCGTGACCCTTATAAGCCTAAAACGGAGACTTTCATCGCTTTGGCAGCTCCTTATTGTGATGATGAGACCACGCTGATGAATTTGATAGATTCCCTGGGCGCATCCAAGAAAACCGCCAAGCAGCAAGACCTCTTGCTTTCGTTTCTGATGCTGACCAAGGATAGTGCCAAACCTAACGGTTTCAACTTGAAAGCGGTTATCAGGAAAGCGGATTTGCTGAAAAAGGCGGAAATATCGCAGGCACGTCTGCAAACGTTAATAGACAAGGGTGTTTTCGAGCAACAAACCGTGGTTACCAGCCGTTTGGAGGCGTATGACTCTTCGTCTTTACCAGAGGATATCCTCTTGTCAGATCATCAGCAACAGGCCATGAATGAAATTAAAATGCAGTTTCAGGAGCATGATACGGTGCTGTTGCACGGTGTGACGGGAAGCGGCAAGACAGAGATATATATCAAACTGATAGACATGGTGCTGAAACAGGGTAAGCAAGTGCTTTACCTTTTGCCTGAAATCGCCCTCACCTCGCAGATTGTCAACCGCTTGCGGAAGTTTTTCGGTGATAGGGTAGGAGTGTACCACTCTCGCTTCAATGAGTATGAGCGTGTGGAAATCTGGAATCGGGTACTGAATCAGCATAAAGAAGGGGATTTGAACACAAAATATCAGCTGATTCTGGGTGCTCGCTCGGCTTTGCTGCTGCCGTACCAGAATCTGGGCCTGATTATTGTAGATGAGGAGCACGATGGTTCTTACAAGCAAATTGATCCTGCACCGCGCTATCACGCCAGAGACGGGGCGGTTGTATTGGCGAAAATTCACCAGTGCAAGGTGTTGTTGGGCACGGCCACGCCTTCGTTGGAGAGCTATTACAATGCCCAACAGCAGAAATTCGGACTGGTCAAGCTGATGCATCGCTATGCCGACAGCACTTTGCCCGACATTTGGGTGGTTGATATCGTGAAGAATCTGCGGCAGAAGAAAATGAACGGCCATTTCTCGCAGTTCCTGATTGACTGCATGGCCGAGGCCTTGTCGAAACACGAGCAAATTATCCTTTTCCAAAACCGTCGTGGCTACTCGCTCCGCCTGTATTGCAACACCTGCCAGAATATGCCGGTTTGCAAACATTGCGATGTGACGCTGACTTATCACAAACGGAGTAACTTGCTGAAGTGCCACTATTGTGGCTATGCGGTGGAGGTGCCCAAGGAATGTCCGCAATGCCATAGCACCGATATCGAGATGCGCGGCTTCGGTACCGAGAAGGTGGAAGATGCCTTGGCAGAGCTGTTTCCTGAGGCAACGGTGGCCCGCATGGACATGGATACCACGCGCAACAAAAACGCCTACCAGAAGATCATCTCCGACTTTGAACAGCATAAAACCGATATCTTGGTGGGTACACAGATGGTGACCAAGGGCTTGGATTTCGACCGCGTGAGTGTGGTGGGCATTCTGAACGCCGACAATCTGTTGTCTTATCCGGATTTCCGCTCTTTTGAGAAGGCTTTTCAGATCATGTCGCAGGTGAGTGGCCGCGCCGGTCGCAAAGAGGTGCCCGGAAAGGTGGTTATCCAAACCTATCAGCCCAGCCATCCGGCTCTGCAATATGTGGTTACCAACGACTATCAGAGTATGTACCGCCAGCAGATTGCCGAGCGCAGACAGTTCAATTTTCCGCCGCTGTGCCGCCTGGTGAAAATCACACTGAAACATACCAATGACGAGCTGGTCAACGAGGCATCGCTGGCCTTGGCTCCATTGCTGCGAGAGGCTTTCCCGCATCGGGTGCTGGGCCCCGAATGGCCCTTGGTCTCCCGCATCCAGAATTACTATATGAAAGATTTCTGGATTAAGTTGAATAAAGATAACAATTTGGTTCAGAATAAATTAAAGCTACAACAAATCCTGCATGATTTTCAAGGCGACAGCAGGTACAAAGCCATACGCATTATCATCAATGTGGATGCCTGATGCCTATTTGCTTTTTGTTGCGGAAAAAAAGGAAAAAGTTTTCGGTAAGATTCAGGGATTTTTCTTATTTTTGTATTTTGATTTAGAATTACGATTATGGAAAAAATCATCATCCTTGATTTTGGTTCGCAAACCACCCAGTTGATAGGACGACGGGTGCGCGAGCTGGATATGTTCTGCGAGATTATGCCGTATAACAAGTTCCCGAAAGATGACCCTGATGTGATAGGTGTTATCCTCAGCGGTTCGCCTTTCAGCGTGTACGACGAGAAGGCGTTCAAACTCGATTTGTCTGAAATTCGCGGGAAATATCCGATTTTGGGTATCTGCTATGGTGCCCAGTATATGGCACATACCAATGGCGGTAAGGTGGAACCCGCTGGCAGCCGCGAGTATGGCCGCGCGAATCTGGCTTCTTTCGACCAGGAAAATCCACTGTTCAAGGGCTTCCACGCCAATTCACAAGTATGGATGAGCCATGGCGATACCATTACCCGTTTGCCGGAAAATTGTCATAAAATTGCTTCTACTGACAAAGTGGAGTTTGCAGCTTATCAGTTTGATAATGAAAATGTCTGGGGCGTGCAGTTCCATCCCGAAGTGTTCCATACCGTGCAAGGCACCCAGCTGCTGAAGAATTTCGTGGTGGGTATTTGTGGCGGCCACCAAACATGGAGCCCGGCATCTTTCGTGGACACTACGGTGGCGGAGTTGAAAGAGCAGATCGGCAACGACCGTGTGATTCTCGGTCTGAGCGGTGGCGTGGATTCCTCCGTTTGTGCCGTGCTGTTGAGCCGTGCTATTGGCAAGAATTTGACTTGTATTTTTGTGGACCATGGCCTGTTGCGCAAGAATGAGTTCCAGAATGTGATGCGTGATTATGAAGGCTTGGGCTTGAATGTCATAGGCGTGGATGCTTCCGCCAAGTTCTTCAAGGAATTGGAAGGCGTTTCCGATCCCGAGCGCAAGCGCAAAATTATTGGTGCCGGCTTTATCGATGTGTTCAACGAGGAAGCCCAGAAGATTACCGATGCCAAGTGGTTGGCGCAGGGTACCATTTATCCCGACCGGATTGAGAGTCTCAGCATCACGGGCATGGTCATCAAGAGCCATCATAATGTGGGTGGACTGCCCGAAAAGATGCACCTGAAACTGTGCGAGCCGCTGAAATGGCTGTTCAAAGATGAGGTGCGCCGTGTGGGTCGCCAGTTGGGTATGCCCGAACATCTGATTACCCGCCACCCCTTCCCCGGTCCAGGACTGGCCGTGCGTATCTTGGGTGATATCACCCCCGAAAAAGTGCGTATTCTGCAAGATGCCGACGATATTTTCATTCAAGGGCTTCGCGATTGGAAGGTCAAACTGAGTGGCGAGGATGCCCGCAAAGTATTGGCCGCCGGTGTGCCCGCCAATATGAGCAATGGCGAAATAGAAGTCTCTTTATACGATCAGATTTGGCAGGCTGGTGTGATTCTGCTGCCTATCAAGAGTGTGGGCGTGATGGGCGATGAGCGTACTTACGAGCGTGCTGTGGCCCTCCGTGCTGTGACCAGCACCGACGCCATGACTGCCGACTGGGCTCATCTGCCTTACGAGTTCATGGCGAAAGTGTCCAACGAGATCATTAACAAGGTGAAGGGCGTGAACAGAGTATGCTATGACATCAGTTCAAAACCACCCGCAACAATCGAGTGGGAGTAATTTGATGCGATAAAATACATGAAATAATTAGAGGCGTTGCATGCAACGCCTCTGCCATTAAATGATATTGATATGAAACGGTTTATCATTTCTGGAGGCGGCACCGGTGGCCATATTTTCCCGGCTCTCGCTATTGCCAATGGTTTGAAAAAGGCTATCCCTGATGCTGATATTTTGTTTATAGGGGCAAAAGGTAAAATGGAAATGAAAAGAGTGCCCGAAGCAGGCTATCCTATTGAGGGATTGGATGTTTACGGTATTAACCGCAGTTTCTCGCTGAAGGCCTTGGTCAGCAATGTGAAATTGCCGTTCTTGTTGATGAAGACCATGCGCCGGGCCAAACAGATTATTAAGGATTTCAATCCTGATATGGCCATTGGGGTAGGGGGCTTCGCCAGCGGTCCAGCCTTGCAGGCAGCCAGCAGTCTGGGAATTCCTACCCTCTTGCAGGAACAGAATTCCTATCCTGGCGTTACCAATAAGATTCTTTCGGCCAAGGCGAAAAAAATCTGTGTGGCTTACGACGGACTGGAAAAATTTTTTCCGGCAGAGAAGATTGTTAAGACAGGCAACCCTATCCGTGCTGAAATCCTGAATATGGTGCGGAAAGATGATAATGCCTACGAGTTCTTCGGTTTTTCCAAAGAAAAGAAAACCATATTGGTGGTGGGGGGCAGTCTGGGTGCCCGAACCATCAACCAGTGTATGGAAAAAGGCCTCGACAGACTGAAAGAGATGAATGTGCAGCTGCTTTGGCAGACAGGCGAGTCATTTTACAAGACTATTTCTCCGGAGTTGCTGGCACGACAAAATGAGAACATCAAGATTGTGCCTTTCATCAAGAACATGAACGATGCTTATAGCATGGCGGATGTGATTGTGTCGCGTGCCGGCGCGTTGGCCATTGCCGAACTTTGTGTGGTGGGTGTGCCCACCATCTTGGTGCCTTTCCCTTTCGCCGCCGAAGATCATCAAACTAAGAATGCCCAAGCTTTGGTGGACAAGGACGCCGCCATTATGATTCCTGACAGCCAGGCGGAAAGCAAATTGATGGATCAGCTTATCCATCTGATTCAGGATGAAAACAGATGCCAAACCATGAGCGAAAACATTCTCAAACTCGCCCAACCCAATGCGATAGACTTGATTATCAAGGAAATCCTTTCCAATTAATAGTTAATAATGAACAATGAATAATTATTAATTGTCGCTGTCAACTATCAATTGTTAACTGTCAACTGCTCGGTAGTACATTGTGGTTTCCTGCTCCTGTCGGAACATGTTGTTGCACAGTGTGTTAATCTGTTCTTCGCTGACAGCGAAATAGCGTTGTGTTTCGTTATTGAAATCCTCCGCACGGCTGAAACATTCTGCTACCGCCAGGGAAGAGGAACGGTCTTCAATTTTAATGTCATTTTGTAAAATGATGGATTCCACACGGTTTTTAACCTTTTGCAAATCGTGTGAACTGATGTTGTTTTCCGGAAGCTGATAGATAAGGTCATTCAGTTTACGGTCGGCCTCCTCAACGCTCACTCCCTCTGCAGGTCGTCCGCCAATAATAAAGACTCCGGGGTCTAATGTTCCTGTAATGTATGCACTTATGTCTGTGAAAATAGCATCCTCCATTACAAATTTCTTGTAAAGATAGGAGGATTGTCCACTTCCAAACAAGTCGGATAACATATCGTAAGCATAGAAATCCTTGTCTAATCTGCCGCAGGTGGGCCAGCCTTTGAAGAGCATGTCGGCAGGCACATTCCGTTCCACCTCATACAAACGGTGCTGGGTCGGGTGGTCTTCTTGAGGGTACTGTCGTTCCAATGCAGGACCGGGGGGAATGGGACCAAACCATTTTTCTACCATTGGCACTATTTCCTCAAAATGCACATTTCCCGAAATGGTCAGCACCGCATTGTTAGGTCGGTAAAAACGATAGAAGAAATTCTTCATGTCTTCCATGCTCACCTTTTCGATGTGGCTGATTTCCTTGCCGATAGGCAGCCATTGATAAGGATGTTTCTGGAAATAAAACTGGTTGTACAGCAGCCATAGGTCTCCGTATGGTCGGTTCAGGAAGTTCTCCTTGAATTCCTCGATGACCACGTGTTTCTGTATGTCTAATTTTTCCTGCTGAAAGGCGAGTTCCATCATGCGGTCGGATTCCAGCCACAGGGCATGTTCGATGTTGACAGCCGGCAGGGTGATATAGTAATGCGTGATGTCTTGTGTGGTGTAGGCATTGTTGATGGCTCCCACGCTTTGCAACTGGGCGTCGAAGTCGGCAATGTTCTTGGATCCTGTGAACATGAAATGCTCGAACAGATGCGCCATACCGGTCAACTCGGGATTCTCATCCCGTGAGCCGACACGATACACTACATTGCAGGAGGCCAGCGGTGTGCTGGGGTCTTCGTGGACAATCAAACGCAGTCCGTTGGACAGAATATGTCGTTGAAATTGAAGTGGCATTTAACGGATAAGGTTGATATTTCCGATTTTGATGAGTTCCTGTTTCAGATTGTTGAAACGGACGTAATTGATATAGTAAGAATATACTCCCGTCGGGCACGGTTGTCCGGTGGGTAGATTGCCGTTCCATCCTATTTCCGGATTGTCAGAGAAAAAGACTATGCTGCCGCTGCGGTCATAGATGATGATGTAATATTTTGCCACGCAGGCTACCACGGGCAGAAAGATGTCGTTGATGCCGTCTTTGTTGGGCGTGAAGGTGTTGGGCACATACAGCACATGGTTATCTACGACGGGAACCGGCAGAGTGAACATATCCTGACATCCAGCATCGTCAGCTACCGTGAGAATGACATTGTAGTTTTCGCTGTTCTCCGAGTTATATACATGGGAGGGATTTTCCTCGGTGCTGTTGGTGCCGTCACCGAAGCTCCAGTTGTAGTGAATATTCAAGCCGGTGGATTCATTGGTGAACATCACGGTTTGTCCCACTTCCGCCTCGGCAGGGTCGAAGAAGAAGGATGCGGTGGGCTGTAAACCGGCATTGATATAGTTAATCAGCGAGATTTCCGCAGCACAGGCTTCGGCCTCGTAGGCCTTGTAGTCAATAGAGTAATATCCCGGTTCAGTAAAGGTATAGGTTTCATTGTTACCGTATATGGTGTCCCGCATGTCGTTGGAATAGATAATCCAGCGGTGGGTGGATGCGGGTGTGGCGGTAGATTTGAATTGCACTTCCTCGGGTACGCAAATCACGTTGGGACTGATGTGGTAGTGACCCTCCAGCACAGGGGTGCTGGTAACAAGGGCGGTATGGTAACAGGTGTCCACCAAGCAGCCCCAGCGGTCGCTCACCGTCACTTGGAAAGTGGTGTTTTCGGTGATATTGCAGTTGCTTTCTTTTGCGTGAGGGGTGGCTAAACTTGTGGCAGGGGTCCAATTGTATTGTAGAGGCTCTGTTCCTCCTTCCATTTGGATGGCCACATGCTCGCAACGGTCACAGTAAAATACGGAGTCGCTGGTCAAAGTGAAGCGCTTGTTTCCCGTTATCACGTATTTCAGCGTGTCGTATTGCGCCCTTTCTTCTACAGTGCCATTCAAGTATCTGAATGATGAACACAGGATGCTTTTGAGTACCAGTTGCACTGTTTTGGTTTCATTTGGCGCAAAAAGCGCGGCGTCAGAGACTTCCATTCTCAAATTTACCAATGTGTCGCCTTCAAGGAAAAAGAATTCATCTCCGTTACGAATGGTGTCAATGTCCCCGTTGTCACGGAGTCGAAGAACATTGAAATCCTCTTGGTTAGCAGTGCCCCCATCAGAGATTAATACAACGGTCATGCTATATTCCAAAGGTTCCCCGTAATGCATTTGAATATCAGCGGTACTACAGTTTTGGACAACGGTATCTATATCATTTGGTGAAATGCTATGATCCATTTCGCTGGGTGAAATACTGTCGGTCACAGTCAGAGACTTGGGCATCTTGAAACTGCCTTGTTCCAAGAACACCCCCGAATCGTAGGCGTTGTCACCAACATTGGAGATGGATATTTTCATTCTGTATTCGGCACAAGGACAAAGGAGGGATTCGGCAGTCATGCCTACGGTTTGCCCGCTGGATGTGTATGCGGTATAGCCGTCGTATTGTATGGCATTGTTATTGTTGGTACGGTAAAACTGGCTGTATGCAAGCGAGGTGCATCCCGAGGCTGGATAGCTGCCTCCCGGACTTCCGCTGTTGACAGCGTTGATGCTTACGGGCAATCCGCCACTGCCTGGGATAATGGCAATGTTTCTGGTAACATTGTTGCCTTGGCAATTGAAGGGGTCGGGACCATAGAGGAAAAAACCGAATACATCATTGTAGTTAGAACACACAAATTCAGGATACTCCTCCGACCCGAATATATAGTTGAAGGAAACGACATTGTTGTTTTCGTTTCTTCCACTGTAAAAATTGAATTCCAGTACGGAGGCGTTGCTGAGACTGTATCCCGGAATAAGGGCTTGCAGGTCCGGATCCGTGGAGGCATGGTTGACCCCCGTGGTGCTACTTTCACTGCCGGAATTGTTGGGCCCTTCCGCTACACTGATATTTCCCGTGGTTAGCAGTATTCCTGATGAAAAGGGAAAAGAAGAGTTGGTGTTGGCGAATGTCCCCACTTGAGAACCATTGATATTGCCAGAACTCCAGTTGAATTTGCACTGTTCAAGCCTTACCCCCTCACCTGCGAAATTGTTGTTGAGAAATGTCTCGGGTGTAGTCCCGCTGGGAACTTGTGAGGTGGTGATGGATTGTGCATGGATTGTTGCGATGCAAAAAATCACTATGATGCCGGTCAATATTCTTCTCATGTTGCTGTTGTTTTTTATGGCTGGTTATTTTTATTTCGAAAACATGCTGTCGTTCATGATAATCCTCACCAAAGCGCCGAAATTAAAGGAAAAGTTTCTGTATCCTTCCAATCCGAATTTGCCGGCGTTGAAGTAAAGACAGGGATCTATGGAGACATATTTGTTGAACGCTATCTTTATTCCGGCCGAGGCCGAGAAACCAAAACCGGGACCGCCGTACTTGACAATGGTACCATCGGACTGCACTCCGGGCACATAGTTTTGCAAGTCGTTGATGAAACTGTAGCTTTTGATCTTGTTGTTGTTATTATCGTAAAAAACAGCTTCCATACTTTTCACTCGGACAAAGTTAAACTGTATTCCCGCTTCAATAAAGGGTTTGACGATGGATCTGGTGGTGAAGTGATAGCAGGCCGAAAGGTCTATGAGCGAGCGGTCTTCCTTACCCAAAATATACTGGTTGTCCAACATGCCGGTATGGTAGTTGCCCGGTGGCGCTTCATAGAATAGTCGGAACTGGCCGTTGGCTTTGAGACGGGCGAAGGAGTACACCAATTGGATACTCCAATTTTTGTTGAATTTATACCTAATACCTAATTGAATCATTACCGCGACCCTGTATTTCATGTTGCCTAGTGGGCTTTTCTTATTATCGTAATGAATAGAGTCGCCTATATAGGGGTAATAATCTTTGATCATCTGGTTAATCTCATCGTATCGGTATTTGTTGCCGAAAAGGAAGTTAAGATTGTTCTCGTTGGCATAATCACCGCTGTAGTATTGGGCATTGTATTTGGAGCCGATATAACAACCACCGGCAAAGATGATATCAAAGCCTTTGTCCTTGATATTGTCGCTTTGCTCCGTTTTCTTGTTTCCTGACGATTGAGTGTTGCCGCGGCTTTGCGCAAAAGAGCAAAGGCAGGCCGACAGGAAAACCAGAAGGCAAAGTACAATCCTTTCCATGTTGTTGTTAAGCTTCAATTTAGATAAGACGAAAAAAACTCAAAAACGTTGCTTGCGTTTTTGAGTTTTTTTCTGTGGTGAAATTTTACAAGTGCACACATTCGCCGTAAGCGGCGGCAGCGGCTTCCATAATAGCCTCAGACAATGTGGGATGCGGATGCACGGCGTGGATGATGTCGGGTCCGGTTACTTTCATGCTGCGGGCCAGCACAGCACCGGAAATCATCTCGGTGACATTGTCGCCGATGAGGTGGCAACCGAGCCATTCGCCCGTGTTCTTGTCAAAAATCAGTTTCACCATGCCGTCGCGACTGCCTGACGCGGTGGCCTTACCCGATGCGGTGAAGGGGAACTTGCCGATCAGGATGTCACGGCCTTGCTCCACACATTTGCGCTCGGTCAGGCCCACAGAGGCAATCTCCGGAGTGGTATAGGTGCAGCCGGGAATGTTGCTGTAATCTACCGGTTTTGGATCCAAACCTGCAATCTTCTCCACACATACCAAAGCTTCGTGAGAAGCCACATGTGCTAAAGCGGGACCATGCACAATGTCGCCAATAGCGTAAATGCCTTCCTGGTTGGTGCGGTAATAGTCATCTACCGTGATTTTCCCTCTTTCGAATGCCACTCCGTATTCCTCCAAGCCAATGCCTTCAAGGTTGGTGATGACTCCGACTGCGGACAGCACGATTTCGCATTCCAGTTCCGTCATGTTGCCTTTGGCGTCTTTGACGGAAACCTTGCACAACTCGCCAGTGGTGTCCACACTTTCCACTGCGGCGGAGGTCATGGTCTTGATGCCGGCTTTGCGGAAAGAACGCTCCAATTGTTTCGAAATTTCCTCGTCTTCTACGGGAACCAGATTGGGCAAATATTCCACAATCGTCACCTTGGTGCCCATGGAGGCATAGAAAAAGGCCAATTCGCTGCCGATGGCACCCGAACCCATCACCACCATGCTGGCGGGCAACTTGGGCAGGGTCAGCGCCTCGCGATAACCGATAATCTTTTTGCCATCTTGCTGTACGTTGGGCAAAGAGCGTGAACGGGCTCCGGTGGCTAATATAATATGCTGTGCCTCAAATATTTCTGTTGTTCCATCGGCTTTGGTCACTTCCACTTTCTTGTCTTTCACGATTTTGCCGAAGCCGTTGATGACATCCACATTGTTCTTCTTGAGCAGAAATTGCACACCCTTGCTCATCATCTCGGCCACGGTGCGGCTGCGTTTCACAACGGCCTCAAAGTCGGCTTTCACCTCACCCTCGATGGTGATGCCATAGTTGGCGGCGTGTTTGGCATAGTTGAAAACCTGCGCCGATTTCAGCAGAGCCTTGGTGGGAATACATCCCCAGTTGAGGCAAATGCCTCCCACTTCAGCGCGTTCAACAATGGCGACTTTCATCTTTAACTGGCTGGCTCTGATGGCTGCCACATAACCTCCGGGACCGCTCCCGATAACTATCAAATCGTAATTCATAGTAATCTTTTTATCTTAATATGTGTATATTTAACATTAATCTGCAAAAATACAAAATTCTTTTGTATGTTATTGGACTATACAAGAAAAAATGAGCATTGAAAATATTTATTTTTTTTAAGTTCTCTATGTGAAAAAAATTGCGTACTTTTGCCGCCAACAATTATTAACCAAAAAACATTAAATCATGGCTCATAAAATTGATCCCGATCTCTGTGCAAGCTGTGGTACTTGTGCAGGCGAATGCCCCCAGGAAGCTATTTCTGAAGGTACTCCCTATTCAATCAATCCCGACATGTGCATCGATTGCGGTGCATGCGCAGACGTTTGCCCCTGTGAAGCAATTCACCCGGAATAACAGATCGAAAGAAAAGACGAAAACGGCTCTGGGAAAAGAGCCGTTTTTTGTTTTAAAATGGCGTGTGATGCCGATGCCTGGAGGAACATTTCATTAAACATCGCCACAAAATTTTAGAAATCTGCATTTTATTGAAGAAATTTGTGTAACTTTGCAATTTTATTGAAATATTCTAATAATGAGGAGATTTTTGCTTTTCTTGTCCGTTTTGCTTTGTTGGCCAGCAACGTTCGCACAGACCTCGGAGGTGAAAACTGTCTTGTTTCTGCTTCCTTTCTTCGGCGAGGAGTATTCGTCATATAACAGTGGAAATATTAGCACCGTCGCGGATGTTGACAATGAGCCGATGTTCAGTCTGGTGAGTTTCTGGGAGGGTGCGCAGTTGGCGTTGGATGAGTACGAGAACAGTTTCCAGCGTATCAATGTCGTGGTAAAAGATATTACCTACGATAACGTGAAACTGATGCGCATTCTGGAGGATGAACAGCTGATGAACCAGGTGGACCTGATTATCGGTCCGTTCTTCGCCCCCCAGTTCGAAATAGCCGCCAATTATGCGAAAACTCACCAAATTCCTATTGTCAACCCGTTCACAAGTAAGCAGGATATTCTGGAAAATAATGAGTACGTGTACAAGGTACAGTCGTCCAAAGAGTCTGAGGCGGAAATGGTGAAACAGTTCTGGAGAACAGAAAACAGAGCCTCCGATATCCTGATCTGGACAGAGCGGGGTGCGGATATTCCGGCGTTACGGGCTTGTGAACGCTATTTCACAAAGCTGGATGTTCCCTACGAATTTGCCTTGGACGACGGGAAGAACAATATCAAAAAACATTTGAAACCCGCTACACATCAGGTGGTGCTCCCTTTTTTCCAACAGCAAACCACAGTGATTGCCAATATGCGCAGCCTTGGTGTGGAGGAGGATTTCCCCAATACGGTTTTCGTCATTCCTGAGGAGTGGCTCGACATAGAGGCCCTTGAGGTGGAATATCTGAATAAGCTTAACGTGCATTTCTTTTCCGATTATTTTGTCGATGAGGAAAAAGACAGTACGCTGGTATTTATCAGCAATTTTGTGGAGAGATACGATACTCCTCCCGATTTGAAAAGATTTTCCTTCCAGGGTTATGATATCACCAAATACTTTGTGGAACTGATGTTGCACGATTTTGATACGTCCAAAGTGCGGTTTTCTCCCATCGCCATGAAATTCAATTTTCAGAAAACCGAAAACGGCGGTTATGAAAATCATGGCATGTTCCTTTTACAGTTGAAAGATTATAAAGTGCAAGTAGCAGATTAAATATTGTTGAAAATGAAAAAATATTTCACCGCCCTTTTCCTGTCATTGTGCTGCCTGTGGTCATTATCGGCTCAGGATACAGTGAAAAATTTCTGGCCCAACAAGAAGTTGATGTCCATCGGTCTTCAGAAAAACGGGAAGGAAGACGGTTTATGGGTGTATTATCATAAAAATGGTGCCAAATGGATGGAAGGCCGTTTTGACAACGGGAAAAAAGTGGGGGTGTGGACCGAATGGTTCGATGATGGTAAGAGAAGCCGTGAGTTCCAGGCTGAAAACGGTCCGTTCAAAAGCTGGTATGCCTCTGGCCAGATTGAGTCGGAAGGACAGATGAGGGACGGGATGAGATCAGGACAGTGGACTTTCCTGTATCCTAATGGTAAGCTTTTCAAAAAGGCAACGTATATCAATGACAGCGTTCAGGGACTGGTGACCGAATATTATGATAACGGAGAGCGAAAGTTCGAGGGTCGCTACGAAAACGGCAGGCTGAATGGTTATACCCAATGGTGGACCTCCTCTGGACAAATGGATATGGAAGGTAATACGGTGAATGATTTGCAAGAGGGCATCTGGAAATTCTATCATCAGGATGGCTCCTTGGGCAGTACGGGAAATTTTGTGAATGGTATGCAGGATGGCGAGTGGAAGTATTACTTTGAAGATGGTAAACTGTGGAAAATTGTTAATTACAAAGAAGATAAACGCCAAGGCGTTTCCAAGGCCTGGTACGAGAACGGACAGTTGCAACGCCAGGGAAATTTTGTGGATGACAGGGAGGACGGTCTTTGGGAATCCTATTATTCCAACGGAAAGACTCAGGATAGAGGAGCCTTCCAAAAAGGTTTGATGACCGGAATCTGGGAGGGTTTCTATGAGAATGGTACGCAGAAATATCACATATTGTATCAGAATAATGAAAGAAATGGGGTTTATAAGTACTGGAACGAAAACGGGAAGATCAAATCTGAAGGGAGTTATTGTAAGAATATGAAACACGGGGCATGGAAGGAATATGCTGATAATGGTCCGCTCTTGGAATCCGGTACCTATAAAAATGACCACCGCGAAGGAACCTGGGTGTTTTATAACGAGCGCGGAATTATGGTGCGTCAGCAGAGTTTTAAGGATGATGCCCCCGAGGGCAAATTCACCGAATTCTATCCGAATGGGAAGAAACACTTCACGGGTTGTTTTAAAAACCGTGTGAAACAGGGCACATGGATGAATTGGGATCCCAACGGGAGATTGGTGTACAAAGTGGTGTTCGACAAGGGTAAAAAGGTGAAGGTGATGTCGGATTTTCTGGACCCCGATGCCAATAAGCCGTTTTAAGATATGAAACGTAAAGTCAGTCTGAAAGATCTTGTTGGCTTTCCGCATTATAAAATAAAGGATATGACAGTAAAAACATTCCATTTCAATCCTTTTCAGGTCAACACTTACGTGTTGCACGACGATACTAAGGAGGCGATCGTTATTGATCCTGGCAATTATTCTCAACGTGAGCATGGTCTGTTGTCGGAATATGTCGAGAATGAGGGGCTTGCCGTTCAATATGTCGTCAATACACACCCGCATGTCGATCATGTGGCCGGCAACAAATGGTGTGTGGAACACTGGCATTGCCCGGTCTATATGCATGAGAAAGCCATGAAAATATACCATCAGACCCACATTTATTGTGCGGTGATGGGAATGGAGATGGAGCACTGTCCGGAACCTTCAAAGTTGCTTCAAGAAGGTGATATGCTGACATTTGGAAATCAAAAGTTGCAAGTACTCTACACACCGGGACATGCCGACGGCAGCATTTGCCTGTATGATGAGGCGAACAAAATGGTGTTTGTCGGCGATGTGCTTTTTGCCGGCAGTGTGGGACGTACGGACTTGCCCACGGGATCTACACCGGTGCTGATGCAGAGTATTCGCGACAAACTGATGACTCTCCCCGATGAGACCACTGTCTTTTGCGGACATGAAATTACCACGACAATTGGATACGAAAGAATACATAACCCATTTATTAACTACTAATTATGAAGAAGCATATTCCTGAAGGATACGTGAGGCATGATATTTACAATGAGGCACATATAGACAAGTTGGCCGAAAGTTTCAAACAGATACTTACGGCAGTGGGCGAGAACCCGGAACGCGAAGGCTTGCTGAAGACACCGGTAAGGGCTGCCAAGTCCATGCTGTTTTTAACTCACGGATATGAGCAAAATCCCCGGGATATTCTGACAAGTGCCTTGTTCAAAGAGGATTACAAGCAGATAGTCGTCGTAAAGGATATTGAAATTTATTCCATGTGCGAGCACCACCTTTTGCCTTTTTTCGGCAAGGCGCATGTGGGCTATATCCCCAACGGGACCATTGTGGGGCTAAGTAAGATTCCGCGTGTGGTGGAGGCCTTCGCGCGGCGTTTGCAGCTGCAAGAGCGACTGACTACGCAGATCAAGGACTGCTTGCAGGATGTGCTTAATCCACTGGGTGTAGCAGTGGTAATAGAGGCTCAGCACCTTTGCATGTCGATGAGAGGCATCCAAAAGCAGAATTCGGTGACTACTACCTCTGAGTTTACCGGTGCTTTTCTGAAAAATTCAAATACCCGTCAGGAATTCATGTACCTTATCGGTGCCAATTTACACTGATCTTTTTCGTGGTCTTCCCCTTTTCCTGGGGGCTGCGTAAGGAATCTTTTTTTCCGCTGCCATGGCATGGCGTATGGCGGTCTCTTCTTCTTCATTTTGCAAAGTGCACACAATGACCTTGTTCACCCAGTCGGGGGGCAGGCAGATGGTGACACTGTCTGTTTTCGGAACTAATGTCAGTTTTTTCATCATAATCGGTTTTGGTGTTAGTGCTGTAATTCTATTTTGAAATTGCGAAATCCGTGCAAAATTGTCGTAAATGATGACAAAATTTTTTGAAAAATCTCATTCCTGAAAAAATTTATTTTTGAAGTTTAATTTGTTAATAATCAAATTGTTATATTTGCAAATATACTAAAAAAACATTCCCTTTGCAGATTTGGCTGAAATTTAATTGAAAATAAAATATTCAACTGATTATCAATGAGATACAATAAAATTTGATAAAATTTCACCGGATGTGTTGTATGGCAAAGGAAAATGTTGTATTTTTGCAATCCCAAAAAACGGATGTTTCAGTAGCTCAGCAGGTAGAGCACATCCCTTTTAAGGATGGGGTCCTGGGTTCGAATCCCAGCTGGAACACGGAGAGCCAACTAAATGTTGGCTCTTTTTTTTATCTTTCACTCTTCCTTGAATTTCTTTTTTTGTATCTTTGCAATTGAATAAAAGTTATGAACATGGATATATTGATAACGATCCTCATTGTGGTTTCAATTGTGGGATGGGAGTATTTGAAGATTAAAAGGAAAATGGCTTCCGAGGCACAAAAAGCGGCCGCCAGGAAGAAGGCTTATAACGTCGATGAAGAGTATCCTGAGGGGGGGGGGCCGGAAGAGAATTTTGCATGGAAAAATGAAAAATTTGAGACGGATTCTTCGAAATCCGAGCCATATTTCACTTACGAGTCTGTTCCAGACCAGGGAACAGAGGTCGCAGGCACGGCTTCTTCTTACACTTCCATGACAGGTGGAATTCATTTACAAGAAGTTGAAAATGAAACAGAAACGAATGACTTGGATTTGCATAACCCCGACGAATTAAAGAAAGCCATCATATATGGTGAAATATTAAAAAATCCTTATAATTAGTTAGTTGCATTTTTTTTGTTATTAACCATAGGGAGGTAAGGAAATTTTTTGTAACTTTACCGCCTAAAATGTTTCGTGGAATTTAATGTTTAATATAAAATAATAGCTATGATGAAAAAACTACTCTTTACACTTGGAGTGATCATCCTTTTTTCCGGCTTTGCTTATTCCCAGAATGGTACAATTAAGGGAGTAATCACGGATCAGACAGGAGAGCCGTTGGCGTACACCCACGTCTATCTTAAGGTGGACGACAAGGTTGTCAACTATGCCATGTCTAACGAAAAAGGAGAGTATCAGTTGTTTGGTATCCAGCCAGGTACGTACGACATCGAGGCAAATGCTGAAATGACGTGTAAGAAAACCATGAAAAAGACTGGTCTGGTAGTCAAAACCGAACAGGTTCAGTTCGTGGATTTCAAAATCAACTGTGCCACTGACTTGGATGTTGTGGAAGTCGTTTGGGAACCACCTGTGTTCGACGCCGATAACACTTCGTCAACTACCCGCTTGAGCGGTGATGCAGTCCGTAAAACCCCTGGCCGTTCAATCACCGCCGCCTTGTCCAACTTGGAGGGTGTGTCTAGTGTCGATGGTTCAATGACCGCCGTCCGTGGTAACCGTTCCGATGGTCAGCAGATGATTGTGGATGGTGTGAGAATGAGAGGTAATGCCAGCGTGGCTATGAGTACCGTTGAGGAAGCCCAGCTGATCCAGGGTGGTATTCCCGCCGAATTGGGTGACGGTACCAGCTTTACCGTAATCACCACAAAACCGGCTTCTAAAGATTTCCACGGATCCGCTGAGTTGCGCGGTTCTCTCGAAGGTTATAACAACTTCCTGGCCGCTGTTTCTTTGTCAGGTCCTATCTTGAAAGGCAAGAAAAGAGACGACCCCGCCCGTATAGGCTTCTTAATTAGCGGTGAAGTTGAGTACGTGAAGGATGGTTTCCCCGCTGGTAAAGGTAGTTGGAAGAAACCCGGTACCTGGCGTGCTACCCCCGAAACAGTTCTCAGCATCTCCGAGGCTCCTATCCGTTATCCCCAAGGTTCACTGGGTGTGACAAAATTGGAATCCGAGTATTTGGGATCAGACGCTTTCGTCAAACAGAGAGTGCGTGACCATGCCGCTTATTGGAATTACTTGGCCCAAGGCAAAATTGAGTTTTTGTTCGGTAAAACCAACAATATCCGCTTGTCTTTCAATGGATCGTATGAGTATTACAAAGGTAGAAGCTGGTCCTCCACTAGAGCTTTGTTCAATGCCCAGAATAACCCCGAATCCATTTCCAATACTACCCGCGTGAGCGCTCGTTTGAATCACAGAGTTTACACTGATACCACCGGTACCGGTATCTTGAAAAACGTGATGTATGACATCAATGTCAATTTCACCCGTTACAATTCTGTGACCCAAGATGCTACTCATAAGGCCAACTGGTTCAATTATGGTTATGTCGGACGCTTCAAATCTCATTTCGCTGAAAAATATTCTGATCGCGAGGATTCTTATTTAGATCCTCAGACAGGTATTACATATTATGGTAATATATATAGAATGAATAACCGTTTGGATACCCTGCTCACTTTCGAGTCAGGAAATGTTAACCCCGGTTTGATATTCTATACCCAGAACTTCTATGATCAGTTCTCACCTTCTTACATCGCCTCTACTCTTGGTCCTGATCAGCCTTACGATGAAAACTTGTACTCACAGTTTGGCGCTTTGCTGAATGGGCAGGGTCCGTCAAGCCCCTATAGTTTGTACGCTTCACCGAGTGTTCCTTATTCAAGTTATAGCAAATCACAGCAGGATGTGTTTGGCGTGAAAGCCAGTGTCTCCATGAACGTGTCCAACCACGAGTTGAAGTTCGGTTTCGAATTCGAAAAGATTATTTCACGTAGCTATTCAGTATCTCCTTTCGGAATCTGGACTTTGATGAGAAACAAGGCTAATCAGCACAATAACGAGATTGACATTACTCACCCTGTATATCTGGATGCTGTTATGCCTTCTTGGTACACCGCCGAACAAAGACAGAACTTCATCAACGAACATAGCATTGATTTCAACGGCTATAATGGAGATATCTATGTTTGGTTCGACCGTGCTCTCGGTGATGTGGCCGATGGCAGCTTCGCTCAGAATATCCGTAACAAACTGGGTATGAATATGAGAGAGTGGGTGGATGTGGATGACATCACTCCCAGCCAGTATAACGAAATGGGCGGCCTCGCCCTCTTCTCCACCGAAGAGTTGGTGGTGGGTACCGGTCATGGCGGTATCGTTTCTTACATGGGTTACGATGGCTTGGGCAAGAAATACAGGGGTGGTGCTTCCATCAGAGACTTCTTCACCAAGAAAGATGGTAAGAGAACATACGAGATCGGTGCTTACGAACCGACTTATATGGCCTTCTATCTGCAAGATAAGTTCTCTATCAACAGCTTGCTCTTCAGCGTGGGTGTGCGTGTTGACTATTTTGACGCCAACCAGGATGTGCTCAAGGATCCTTACTTGTTCCGCGACGCTTATACCGTGAAGGATATGAGAGCTTTGAATTTTGGCAAAGAGACTTTGTTGGAAGGTGCCGGTGATAATTGGTATGTGTATGTTAACCAGAGAAGTTATTACAACGATAACCTGAATCCTGATAACTTTGATGTTGCTGTAATCGGTTATCGTGATGGTGACAATTGGTACAATGCTCAGGGTGACTTGGTTACCGATCCTGAGACGGACTTGTCATTGAACACCGCTGGTCCTATCCTGAAGAACAAATTGGATGAAGGCGATGTGACAAAAGTGGAAGCTGACGCATTCGGCAGCTATTCTCCCCACTGGTCAGTGATGCCGCGTATCTCTTTCTCCTTCCCCGTGTCAGACAACTCTTTGTTCTATGCTCACTATAATATTGTGACTTCTCGTCCTACCAACTTGAGCATCAATCCTATCACTTACATGTTTATTGAAGATTATGCTACCAGCCTGATCAACAACCCGGCTTTGAAACCTCAGAGAAGCGTTGACTATGAAATCGGTTTCCGTCAGAAAATCGGTGAGAAGTCAGCTATCAGTATCGCCGCTTATTATTCAGAAAAACGTGACATGATCCAGTCATACCGTTTCACAGGCGCATATCCAAGTACATATTATTCATATAGAAACATGGACTTCGGTACTGTTCAGGGCTTTACCTTGAGCTACGAGTTGAGAAGAATCAAAAACATTTCTTTCCGTGCCAACTATACTTTGCAGTTCGCAAAAGGTACAGGTTCTTCAGCAAGTTCAAACGCTGCCATCATCGCTTCCGGTCAGCCGAACTTGAGAACTTTGGTGAACTTGTCATTCGACCAGCGTCACAGAGTAGGTGCTAACATCGACTTCCGTTTCGACAGTGGTACAGATTATAACGGACCTATTACCAGAAAGCAAAAGAAAGGCACTAACACTGTTAAAGAAATCAGATGGCTCGAGAATGCCGGTATCACCCTTCTGTTCTCCGCTGCCTCAGGTATGCCTTACAGCCGTTCCAGTACTCCTAACTCAACTTACGTGTCAGGTACAAACTCTCGTTTGAAAGGTACTATCAACGGTTCACACAGACCTTGGATTTTCCAGTGCGACCTCCGTCTCGACAAGACTTTCATCTTGAATCTTTATGGCAAGGATGCCAAGGACAAAGAGGGCAACCCGAAAGGTGTTAAGCCAGGTTATTTGACTGTTTACTTGGATATTCAGAACTTGTTCAACTTCAAGAACATCCTTTATGTATATGACTACACTGGTAACCCTGACGATGATGGCTTCTTGTCAGCAGCAGCTTACAGGTCTATCGTTGAGTCCCAGACCGACCGTAGCTCATTTGTTAACTACTACAATATGATTATGCAGGATCCCTACAATTATAGCCAGCCTACCCGTGTGAGCTTGGGTGTCCAATTCGGATTCTAATAGTTATTCCAACAGTTTGATAATAATAAAAATAAATAATCATGAAGAATACAATTAAAAGTTTATTTTTAGTAGCCCTTGTGCTTCTGTCCGCAGTTGGAAGCGTCCGAGCCGAGAGATGGGTCGGGGATCCCAAGAAACAACGGACTTCACAAGCCAAAGCGGGTTCTGCTAAATGCTTGTCTGCTACTAACTCGAATGAGTTGACCATTAATAACGTTCGCGCCTATATCGAAACGAACGGTACGATGTGGAATAAGGAAATCGCTGAATACGAGGTTCCCAAAGGTTCTGGCAAAAGCTCCATGTTCGCCGCCGCTTTGTGGATTGGTGGTTTGGATGATAACAACCAGTTGAAGTTGGCCGCCGTGCGTTTCCGCCAGGTGGGTGATGACTATTGGACCGGTCCTCTGTCAGTTGACGGTTTGGCCCAGATTGCCCAAGAGGATTGTGCCGCTTGGGACAAGATGTTCAAAATGACCCGTGCTGAAGTGGATGAACATATCAACACTTACAACACTCACAACCATTCTGTTCCGAATCCTTCTCTGGCTATCAGAAACTGGCCTGCCCATGGTGACTATGACAACAAGTTGCAGTCTTTCTACCTCGCTCCTTTCAAGGATGTGAACGGTAACTATGAGTATGACCCCGAAAACGGTGACTATCCTTATTATGATATTGATAATGACCTCTGCCCATGGACCGAGGCCAACAAGTCAAGAGCTGCCCATGGTTTGCTGCCTATTCCTTACGAACAGGAGCGCGTGGCTGAATTTCCGACATACGCCAATTCTATCGGTATCGACGGTATGGTTTATGCCGACCATGTGCTGAAAGGCGATGAGACTTTGTTCTGGATTTTCAATGATAAAGGTAATGCCCACACAGAAACAGGTGGCGCTTCCATCGGCTTGGAAATCCGTGCTCAGGCTTTTGCTTTCCAGACTAACGATGACTTGAACAACATGACTTTCTATTCATACGAAATCATCAACCGTTCAACTACCAACTTGAATCAGACTTTCTTCTCACAGTGGGTTGACCCCGACTTGGGTTATTCCCATGATGACTATGTAGGTTGCGATGTTGCCCGTGGTTTGGGTTACTGCTATAATGGTTCCGCTACCGATGGTGCCGGTTTGGCACAGCACTATGGCGCCAATCCTCCCGCAGTAGGTGTTGACTTCTTCCAGGGTCCTTATATTGATCCTGACTACATGGTGGATGATTCTACGGGAGAACAAGTTGGTCGTGATAATCCTAAATTTGATTTGAACCAGGCTGGCGTTGTGGGTACTGTGGCTAACAAACAGTATTGCGACCAGTTCTTGAAGAGTGCTTATGCAAATGACCAGTTCGCTATTAATGGTGTGAACTTTGGTGATAGTATTGCCAATAACGAACGTTTTGGTATGAGACGTTTCGTGTTCCACAATAATGACCAAACTAGCCGTGGCGACCCAAGCAAGGCTACTGAGTATTATCAGATGTTGAGGGGTATTTGGTCAGACGGTCAACGTATGACCTATGGTGCGTTGGCTCACCCGGATTATGGTGGCGTTGTGGGTCCTGAATGCGATTTCATGTTCCCTGGTACCTCCGATCCGTGTAACTGGGGTATCGAAGATCCAGTTCAGCGTGATGTGTTCAATTACATGGATTATGGTGGATCTCGTGGTTGGGTTGAGGAAACCGTTGCTGGCAACCAGCCTGGCGACAGACGTTTCATGCAGTCTGCCGGTCCTTTCACCCTTCGTCGTGGTGCTGTGAACTATATCACCGTGGGTATTCCATGGGCACGTTCCTATTCAGGTGGTGCTTGGCAGTCAGTTGAGCTGTTGAAAATCGCTGATGACAAATGTCAGGCTTTGTTCGAAAACTGCTTCAAAGTGTTGGATGGTCCTGATGCTCCGGATGTAACTATCAAGGAATATGAGAATGAGCTGATTATCTATTTGACTAACGATAGAGACGATTCTAATAACAAAGATGAAAGTTATGCTGAAGTTGATCCTCAGATTAATGAGGGTTATACCACAGATTCAACTTATACCCAGGTGTACATCGATCCTGTTGACGGTCATATTGATTCTGTACTTGCTACCACCTCTGTTTATAAAACTTATCCGGAAGGAAGTAACAAGTACTGTTTTGAAGGTTATCAGATTTACCAGGTGTCAGGCAAGGATGTTAGTGTTTCTGATATCGGTAATATGGATAAAGTTCGTCTGATTGCCCAGTGCGATGTCGTAAACTACCGTGCAGACGGTACTGCTATCGGCCAGTTGATTAACTGGGAGTTCGACCAGTCGTTGAACACCAATGTGGCGGTGGAGAAAGTAAATGGTGCTAATTCAGGCATCCAGAGAACTTTCAGAGTAACGGAAGACAAGTTCTCAACAGGAACCAACAATACTTTGGTGAACCATAAGACTTATTACTTTATGGTTATTGCATACGCTTATAACGAATATGCACCGTTCTCAATTGACGAGCAGGTGACCGACGGTTTGAAAGGACAGAAGACTCCTTACTTGGCTGGTCGTAGAAACATTAAGGTTTATTCAGCAGTTCCGCATAGCCCGAAAGCAACCGGTGTGGATGTGGACAAGTTGTGCGCATACGGTACCCAGCCTCAAATTACCCGACTTGAAGGTCAAGGTAATGGTGGCTTTGTTTTGGAACTCGACGATGATAGCAGAGACCGGATTGTGAAGGGCGAGAATGGCGATTTTTCTGCCGGCAGTGTGACTTATAAGAGCAATTATGGTCCTATCGACGTAAGAGTGATTGACCCGTTGCAGGTTAAGCCTTTGGACTACGAGGTTAGATTTATTCAGAATAATGATGAAGAAGTAAACAATGATACAAAGTGGGTGCTGAGCGTTACTGGCGTGGATGGTGTCAACTTCTCATCACAAGATGAATTGTACGCTTATTTGAAAGATTCTTTCAATATTACTAAACCTGTTGATACGTCAAATTTCAGTATCGATGTCTCTACAGAGCAGTTGTTTATGGAGTTGGGCTTATCGGTAGCTATCAACAACAAACCTTTTGTAATTCATGACGAGAGCCAGTTGCGTTGGTTACAACAGGCTAATAATGGCGTTCTGTCTTCAGGTGCTTTGATTATGGGTGGTCAAGTAAGCTTCCTTCAGTCTTCACTCACATTTGAGAACAACTCATCACCATGGCTCTTTGGTCAGGTTGATGTCGAAGGTGAGTATCCTAGCAACTGGATTCGTTCGGGTAACCAATCTCAAGGTAACTGGGAGCAGTGGTCTTCTCAGGATGGTGCCGAGGATGAATATATGAAGTGGAGAAATGAGGATGCATGTGAGATTTATCCACCTAATGGTGACGAGTCTCCATACACTACCCAGTGTATGAGAGCATTCAAGGATCCTATCTCCCAGTATGAGTCTATTGTCTATGGAACATGGGCACCTTATGTGATTTCATCACCCTATTCTGGTGGTGTGAAGGCAAGTTTCATCGTACCTGATACGGTATTCTATGCTTTTGGTACTGGTTGTCCGACTCCTCGTTACTATGACTTCGCCGAGTTGTTGAAACAGAAAGAGTATACCAATAACGACTTGTGGCCTCATTATGATGATGGTCGTTCGGCAACTCAGCATGCATCTGCCAATCATGCGCAGTGGGCTATGGGTCACAACATGACCATGACCAATCTTTATTCAGTTGATGTTGTGTTCACTTCCGACAAGAGCCTCTGGACCCGTTGCCTCGTTCTTGAGTCTGGCTCAACGGCTACAGGTTATGTGCCTACTCAGTATGGTGACAATATTCGTCATGAACCTAAGAAAGCTCCGTCAGTAGATAAAAATGGTAATCCCGACAACTCTGGTACTACCGGATTCGGCTGGTTCCCGGGATATGCTATCAATATTGAAACTGGTGAGCGTTTGAATGTGATGTTTGCCGAGAACTCACTGGATGAGCTCAACAATGGTAATGACATGATTTTCAACCCGACGAATGTTTATGCTTCTTATATCGATCCTGTGGGTGGCGACACTGTGATTTTGACAGAAAGCGAGTACAGAAGCATGTGGGACAACTACGCTATCCTTGACCATGGTGGTGTGGATGATACTCATGCCATTTGCGAGATGCCCGAACCTTCCTTCGGCGGCAGACATTATCTGTATATCTGCAGCAGTGCAGGTTCTACTGCTCCTATCCAGTATGAAGACAGATTCGCAAAACGTAACTACAATGACGATGATCAGCTCCGTCCTGGTGCAGGTAATATGAATGGACAGACTCATAACAGCTACAACCATGGTGGTCAGATACGCGATTATCTGAACAATGATACGCCGATTTTCGGACCTGGTGGTAAGACATATAACAACTACGATTGTGGTTCATACGATGAAGGTGAATGGTTAGCTGCCAAATTCTCCTCCTTCGTTGCGGATACTGTTCTGGATCGTCCTTTGAGAAAAGCTCTGAAGATGCAGTTGTTCAACAACGTTATGTGGACTAGCATTCCTATGCCGATGCAGGAATACGAAGACCAGTGGTTACAGCCTGGTAACAACGCTACCGTCAAGATCCGCGTGTCTCGTCCTTACATGAGATACAGATCACGTTGGTTCAGTGAAGCCCAGAGAATGGAATATGAAACCGCTCATGGCCCCATCGAGAATGGCGGATTCCCGTTGTATTCATTCTCAACCGCTGATTTGGCTCCTGTTATCAATAATACTAAGGAATATCATGACGAGATGCTGCAGGATATCAACATTGTGCCGAATCCCTACTATGGATTCTCCAAGTATGAATCCACTGCTCTTGAAACCTACGTGAAGATTGTGAATCTGCCCGCTCCTTGCGACGTTTCTATTTATTCTGCTAATGGTGTCTTAATCCGTACCTTGAGTAAGAAGGCATCTGAAAATGCGACAACCTATATTGATTGGGATTTGAAGAACCATGCTGGTATTCCTGTCGCTGGTGGTGTTTACATCATCCATGTGAAGGCTCCAGGTATTGGTGAAAGAACCCTGAGATTCTTCTGCGCTATGCGTCCAACCGACTTAAATGCATTCTAAAACGTTATTTGAGAATATTAAAAAAGTATGACTATGAATAAAGTATATAAAACATTTATCATTTGCGCAGTTATAGGTCTCCTTTCCTATGCCGGACAGTCGTTCGCTGGTAACAGAGACCGTTCAGGACAGGCCGGCGCATCCAGCTTGTTGATTGATCCCTGGGCAAGAACAAACGGTTGGGGTAACGCAGGTGTGGCTGAAATCCGTGGCATGGAATCCGTGTATTCCAATATCGCGGGTATGGCCTTCGTGAAAAAAACTGAAATTGGTTTCTCAAGAACCCAGTATCTGACAGGTTCCAATTGCGGTATCAACATCAACTCCATTGGCATTAGCCAGGCTTTGTACAGAAAAGACAAAACTACCGGTCAGAGAAAGAATCTGGGTGTAATCGGTATTTCCGTGTTCATGATGAACTTTGGTGATATTCCTATCACCACTGTTGATCAGCCGGAAGGACAGATGGGTATGTTCGCCCCGAGATATTTCAATATCGGTATCCATTACGCCAAATCATTCAACCAGTTTATCCATGGTGGTGTGAGCGTGAGGGTTGTCAATGAGAGCATCTCTGACTTGAATGCTACGGGTGTGGCTATCGATGCAGGTGTGCAATACCTCGCTGGTCCGTACGAAAACTTCAAAATTGGTGTGACTTTGAAGAATATCGGTCTCCCTATCAAGTATAATGGCGACGGTATTATGCAGAGAGCTGTCATCACTGATTCTGAACATGAAATGACCTTGGAGACTCGTAGCGCCGAATATGAGATGCCGGCATTGTTGTCATTGGGTATTTCCTACGACTTCCTGTTCTTTGGCGGAATTTATAAAGATATGGACAAGGAAGAGAGAAAAGATGAAGGTCTTACCCGTGACGATGCGGATCACCGTTTGACTTTGGCAGGTTCGTTCACTGCTAACTCTTATTCCCGCGATATTTTCTCACTTGGTCTGGAATATGGTTTCAAACAGTATTTTATGGTCCGTGTAGGATATAGTTTGGAAAGTTTTGGTGTGGAAAGAAATGACCCTGAAAAACCGAACAAAATCACTGCTGTTACCGGTGTGAACCCTGAATCCATTTACTCGGGCCTTTCTTTGGGTTGTTCTGTAGGTATTCCCTTGGTCAAGAAAGGAAAGGGTAACCAAAAACTTGTTCTTGACTATGCTTACAGATTCACCAACAAGTGGAAAGGCAATCATTATGTTAGCTTGAAACTCGCTTTATAATATTTCCTTGTACATATTAACGTAAAACAAAAGGGGCTTTTAGTTAAGCCTCTTTTATTTGTATAACGAACACAATAAATTTATTATGGATACGATTAAATACTATTCAAAAGAAAGTTTGGAACAACTGAAAGAAGAACTGAAACAGTTGGAAAGTGTGGAAAGACCGAGAATATCCGCCGCTATAGCAGAGGCTCGCGATAAAGGTGACTTGTCTGAAAATGCCGAATATGACGCCGCTAAGGAGGCCCAGGGTATGCTGGAACTGAAGATCGCCAAGTTGAAAAATCTCGTTGCCAATGCCCGTATTCTTGACGAGTCCAAGATTGATGTCTCCAAGATTCTGATTTATTCCAAAGTACAGGTGAAAAACCTTCAGAACAATGCGGTTATGTCTTATACTTTGGTTCCTGAATCCGAATCCGATCTGAAGTCCGGAAAGATTTCTGTCACTTCTCCTATCGCCAAGGCTTTGATCGGAAAGCAAAAAGGTGAGACAGTGGAGGTCAAGGTGCCAGTGGGTATTATTAAACTTGAAATTATGGACGTAACCAGATAAACATTATGGAAACTATATTCACAAAAATCATCAAAGGGGAAATCCCTTCCTACAAAGTTGCCGAAAACGACAAGTTTTATTCTTTTTTGGATATCAGCCCTTTGGCAAAGGGTCACACATTGGTCGTGCCCAAAGTGCAGAACGACTATATTTTCGACTTGGATGACCAGACGTTGGCCGAAATGATGGTGTTTGCCAAAAAAGTGGCGCTCGCTGTGGAAAAAGCATGCCCCTGCAAACGTATCGGCGTGGCGGTAATTGGTTTGGATGTGCCGCATACCCATATTCATTTGGTGCCAATTAACAATGTGGGAGATTTGGATTTCAAGAAGGAACGTGTGAAATTGACAGAAGAAGAATTCAAGAGCACCGCAGTCGCTATTGCCGCTGAATTTAAGGATTAAGAACTGAGAACTGAGAATTAAGAATGTTTTTTTCTTGCGATTCTTAACTTTCAACTCTTAATTCTTGGTTGGAAAAATTATAATTATGGCAACAATTGATGAATTAAAAACTATCGCTGCCCAAGTCCGCAGAGATATTATCAGAATGGTGCATGGCGCTAAATCAGGTCACCCCGGCGGCTCACTGGGCTGCGCAGATTTTTTGACAGCTCTGCATTTTGAACTGATGGAAGTGACTCCGGAGTCTTTCTCCCAGGATGGTGTTGGACAGGATATGTTTTTCCTGTCCAATGGACATATCACCCCGGTGCTGTACAGTGTCATGGCTCGCCGCGGATATTTCCCTGTCGCTGAATTGGCTACCTTCCGCAAGTTGGGAACACGCCTGCAAGGCCATCCGACCCCTGTGGAGAAAATTCCCGGAATACGCATCGCCTCCGGTTCGCTCGGTCAAGGTTTGTCCGTGTCCATCGGTGCTGCTTTGGCTAAAAAGAACAACGGTGACCAGCATGTGGTGTATGCTTTGACTGGTGACGGCGAACTGCAGGAAGGTCAGGTTTGGGAGGCACTGATGTTTGCCGGTGCCAAACAAGTGGATAATCTGATTGCCGTGGTGGACTTCAATGGCAAACAAATTGATGGCCCTACTGACGAGGTTTGTTCACTGAAGGAGATTACAGCCAAATTTGAGGCTTTTAACTGGCAGGTGATGCAAATGGACGGCAATAAGATGGAAGAGACGGTAGAGACGATGAAAAAGGCCAAAAACGCCTTGTTCCATGGCAAGCCCGTGGTGGTGGTGATGAAAACGGAAATGGGAATGGGCGTGGATTTCATGATGGGAACCCATAAGTGGCACGGTACACCTCCCAATGACGAACAGGCCGCTGCGGCTTTGGCTCAATTGCCGGAAACTCTGGGCGATTTCTGATGAAAATCGTATATCGTTATATTATCAAAAATTTCCTTGGACCATTGGTCCTCACATTCTTTGTGGCCATTTTTATCCTGCTGATGCAGTTCCTGTGGAAGTATGTGGATGATCTGGTTGGAAAGGGGTTGGAGATCCATGTCCTGCTGAAGTTCATGTTCTATGCCGCTGGCTCATTGATGAACATGGCACTTCCTTTGGCCATTTTGCTGGCTTCGCTGATGACTTTCGGCAATATGGGTGAACGACTGGAAGTGGTGGCCCTGAAATCCGCGGGTATTCCTATCAGCAAAATGATGGCACCGCTGGCTATGGTTGCCGTTCTGCTTACCCTTTTTGCATTTTGGTACGCGGACAAGGTGATTCCTGTGGCCAACCTGAAACTCCGTACACTGATCTATACCGTTCAGGAGCAAAAACCGGCATTGAATATCGAAAGCGGTGTTTTTTACAATGGTTTTGATGATATCACGATTCGCATAGGTCATAAACATGCTGATAATTCAACCATCGAAGATGTGTTGATTTACGATCACTCTCGCCATCAGGGAAATGTTACCATGACTTATGCCAAGTCCGGTACCATGACGATGACCGATGATGGCAAAAATCTTTTGTTCATACTCTATGACGGCTCTTTCTGGGATGAGAGTGTGAATACGGAAAGCCGTGGCGCGTCGAGACCGCTGAACAGAGCCACTTTCAAAGAGCAATACAAGCGTTTTGACTTGTCCTCTTTTGAATTGCAGGAAAGCGACGAAGAGTTTTTCGCTTCTTCGCAACAAGCTATGCCTATGGCAATGCTGTCGGAAAAAATCGATACCATGAAGGTGCAAGTGGAGCGGGCACAGCTGGATGTTACCAAGGGTTTTCTCAACAACCTGTATTATTTCAGCAATTATGTCCGTGATAAACAGGTGATGAAGCCGACACTTCCTCCGGATTCACTGAAACCTCTGACAAAACAGCAGAAAATTGACGCTTATAAGTACGCGCGGCAGAATGCGGAGGCTGTGGTCAATTCAGCAAAGTTCGCCGAGCAGGACGTTTATTTCAGAGAGTTGTCAATGCGTTCTTATCAGGTGGAATATCACAACAAATTCACTTTCTCGCTGGCTTGTCTGCTGTTCTTCTTTATTGGTGCTCCATTGGGGTCCATTATACGGAAAGGCGGTATCGGTATTCCTTTGGTGATTACAGTGGCGTTTTTTACCTTCTATTTCATGATTACCGCTTTCGGGAAAAATATGGCCACAACAGGCCAGATGTCGGCTTTCGGAGGTGTGTGGCTATCCACACTGGTATTGATACCGATATGTATTTTTCTCACCTATAAGGCGACTGTGGATTCTGGGGTGATGTCTGGTGAAACTTATGAGAAATTGTTCAAGAAGATAAAACTTAAACTACAATCAATTATAAAAGCAAAAAAATAATGAGGGTACTGCAATTGTGTCACAAGCCGCCTATGCCTCCTGTTGACGGTGGTTGCATAGCGATTAATAATATCACCCAGGGCCTGCTGAACAGCGGCCACGAGGTGAAATTGTTGTCGCTGGCCACACACAAACACCCCTGCAGGAAAGAGATATTGCCTGCCGATTATCTCGAGAAAACTCGGTTTGAGACGGTTTTTGTGGACACGAATGTGAAGGGTTTTGACGCATTGGCCTCGCTGTTGAAGGGCAAATCCTATCATGTGTACCGTTTTTACTCCAGAGAAATGGTGCAGAAACTGGCACAGGTGTTGCAACAGGAAACATTTGACATTGTCCAGCTGGAGTCTATCTTCGTGGCACCCTATATTCCTGTGATACGGAAATATTCAAAGGCGAAAATTGTGCTGCGCCTGCATAATGTGGAACATATTATCTGGGAACGCATCGCAAGAAATCATTATTCATGGTTCAAGAAATTCATGTTGAAACAGATGAACCGTCAGCTGAAGCGCTATGAATGCTCCTTAATGAGCAAGGTGGATGGCTATATGGCCATCTCGGATGTGGATTATCAGTTTTTTCATGAATTGTCACCATCTACTCCAGGTACAGTGATCCCTTTCGCCTTGGATATGGATAATTACGAGACGGAAGACGAATATATACCGTCTGACCAGCCGGAACTGTTTCATTTGGGCAGCATGAACTGGTTGCCGAACGTGGAAGGTCTGGAATGGTTCCTGGAAGATGTTTTTCCCGCCATATTGGAGAAATTCCCCACATTGACGTTTACTATGGCCGGTCGCGGGATCCCGGAATCCCTGCAACGCTACGCTTCCGATCATGTGATTATTGCCGGAGAGGTGGAGAGCGCCAACGAGTTTATGTTGTCCAAAGACATCATGATTGTTCCCCTTCTTTCAGGAAGCGGTATCAGAATCAAGATTATCGAAGGTATGGCACTGGGAAAAACCATTATCACCACATCAATTGGCGCCGAAGGCTTGAATGTGGAGAATGGTAAGAATATTTTTATAGCGGATACGGCCGAGGAATTTGTGGCAGTAATAGAAAAGTGTGTCAAAACGCCAGATATCTGTACTATTATCGGGGAAAATGCCCGCCATTACGTGGCGTTGAACCATAACAATGAAGTTGTAACACAAGAGTTGATAGATTTTTATCATGAAATATCTTAACACTGTCAATTCGCCAGCGGATCTGAAGAAGCTGAAGGTGGAGGAACTCCCACACTTGTGTGAGGAGCTAAGGGAGTATATTATCTCCGAAACGGCTTCCAATCCTGGACACCTCGGTTCCAGCCTGGGAACGGTGGAGTTGACGGTGGCTATCCATTATGTGTTTGACACACCCAATGATAAATTGGTGTGGGATGTGGGTCACCAGGCATACGCCCATAAGATTATCACAGGGCGAAGAGAACAATTTCATACTAATCGCAAGTATCATGGAATCAGTGGTTTCCCTGTGATGAAAGAAAGCGAATATGACGCTTTCGGAACAGGACATGCCTCCACTTCCATTTCGGCGGTACTGGGTATGGCGCAGGCCGCCCAGTTGTCGGGTGACACGGAGCGCAACCATATCGCTGTAATCGGCGATGCTTCCATTGGCGGCGGCATGGCTTTCGAGGCCATCAATGAGGCTGGTATCAGAAATGTGAATATGCTGGTAATCCTGAATGACAACAAGATGGCGATAGATGATAACCGCAGCGCCATGAGCAAGTATTTGTTGCATATCACCTCGTCGCCATCCTATAATAATTTCAAAACCAAAGTCTGGAATTTCTTTACTTCGAAAAGAAAGTTTTCCAATAAGATAGCGCAATGGATCAGTAATGTGGGAAGTGGTATAAAAGGTTTCCTGTTGAGTGGCAGTAATTTATTTCAAAGTCTAGGCTTTCGTTATTTCGGGCCAACTAACGGTCATGATGTGAAAACTTTGGTGAAGACTCTGCGAGATTTGAAGTCCATTCCGGGTCCCAAGTTGCTGCATGTGATTACCGTGAAGGGAAAGGGTTTGAAACTGGCGGAGGAACACCAGACCACTTATCATGCACCAGGCAAGTTCAATCCTGAAACGGGACAGCTGATCAGGAGCGATGGCAATAACCAGCCCCCGAAATACCAGGATGTGTTTGGCGAAACGGTTCTGGAATTCGCCCGTCAGGACGAGAAGGTGGTGGGCATCACGCCTGCCATGGCCACAGGATGTTCTCTGACCATCATGGATGCGGTGTATCCTGACAGAGTTTTTGACGTGGGTATTGCCGAGCAACATGCCGTGACGTTTTCCGCAGGATTGGCCGTGGGGGGCCTGGTGCCGTTCTGCAATGTCTATTCCTCTTTCCTGCAGCGTTCATACGACCAGATTGTGCATGATGTGGCATTGCAAAAACTGCCAGTCATTTTCTGCATCGACCGTGGCGGCGTGGTGGGCGAGGATGGCGCAACCCATCAGGGTATCTTCGACTTGGCGTTCCTGCGCTCTATCCCGAATATGATTATCGCCTCTCCACTCAATGAGCATGAGTTGCGCAACATGATGTTCACAGCTTGGCAAAATGCTCGTGAAAAAGGCCTTCCCTTCGCCGTTCGTTACCCGAGAGGAAAAGGAGTGCTTGTGGACTGGAAAAATACGCCAGAGAGGATGGAAATAGGCAAAGGACGCGTTTTGCAAGGAGGGGACGAGGTGGCGGTGCTGTCGTTAGGGCCATTGGGGAATAATGTGACTGCGGCGATAGAATTGCTGAAAGCCGATAATATCAACCCGACTCATGTGGACATGCGTTTCCTGAAGCCTTTGGACGAGGCTTTGTTGGCAGATGTCGCTGCCCACCATAAGGTTCTGATAACCATAGAAGACGGTGTGGCCAAAGGTGGTTTGTTCTCAGCAGTTTCCGAATATTTGAGCGAGCATCATTTGCAGAACCGCTTGAGTCATATTGCCATCAACGACTGTTTCGTGCCCCATGGTGATATCCCGTCGTTGTACAAGGAATTAGGCTTCGATGCCGAGAATATTGCAAGAGTGGTCAAAGAAAGTCTGGTATAGTTTTTTGAAACATGATTCAGGTACAAACTTCCATCCACGACCGCTTTTCTGTGGAGTTCAAAATCAACTTTGCGGATAAGGAGCAGCAGCACAGGCTGTTCAAGATGAATTCTTGGATTTTTGTGCCGAATAGCCTGAATATTAATGCATCCACTTATTCCAAAGAACAGTTTTACCGGGATGTAAAGTCGAATATCCGCCTGAAAACTCCGCGGTTTACGTTGCAACAGCTGGCTGATGCGGAGGCTACCACCGTGCGTTATCTCAATACGGCGGTGCAAAATTATGTTGTCGCGCCTTCTGCTGCTTGTTTGCAGGATTTGGAATTCCATATCAAGATGTATGTGGCCATATATAAAAGCGCAGTGCGAGATGAGACCAAGGCGCTTCAGTTGGTCAAGGAATCTGCTTTCAATCCTGAAAAATGGAAAGCTCATCTGGTGGCTATGCGGAGGGTGGTAAGACATTATCGGGAGATTATGCGGAAAAATCCGGAGGATTCGTCGGATAGCGCATCGATATTCCAGTATGGTGACGAGTATATGAGTCATCTTACAGAACTATACGCTGTGCGTTTGTTGCGTACTTCCGTGAACTTGTCCGTCAGGGAAATTGAGGAGATTCGTCAGGACATCAGGGCATTGATTAAGGAAGAGCATCAATATAAAATAGACCATGAGTATGCGCATTTTTCCGTTGGCAATATAGAGGAAAGCCGCGATATGTTCCGTCATCAGCATATTCTGAAAAAATATATTGAGAGTGCGCTTTATCTGAAGTCCGATTCTCAGCCCGATGGGGCTGCCGCACAGGAAATCACGCTGAGTTTCGCGGCGGGCTTTGCCATGCTGGTTTCCATGTTGATAGCCTTGCCTTTTCAGAAATATCTGGGACAGTATCCGGAGCTTATTTTTATTATCCTGATAGTGGCCTATATGTTCAAAGACCGCATCAAGGAGTACGCTCGCAAGCGTTTCGCCCATCGGTTGAAGTCACGTTTTTTCGATTTGAAAAACAAGGTCTGTTTCCGTGGAAAAGAGGTGGTGAATATTAAGGAGGGAATGGATTTTATCGATGACAAGAAAACTCCCGAAGAAGTGTTGCAGTCGCGTGGGCGTTCTGATTTGGAGAATCGTATTCCCTTGGAACAGATTATCTTGTATCGCAAGCAGGTGGAGATTGACAATGAGTCTTTAGACCAAAGGTATGAGTATCGTTACGATGGAATCAATGATATAACCCGCCTTCATCTGCAGCAATTCTCTTGGAAGATGGATGATCCTGAAGCCAATGTTTCCATGCTGGATAGTGGTGGGGAAATACAGACCACGAAAATTCCCCGGGTGTATTACCTCCATGTCGTTTTGCAATGTGTAGCGGGAGACATGATAGAGTATCATTGTTTCCGGCTGATGATGTGCCGCGATGGCATCATGGAGTGTGTTGAAATCTAAATAATCGAAAGAATTATTTTAATTTTCCTAAGCGCAAACCGATCTTAAAGAAACCCAAGTGCATGGCATTACCGCTGCCGAGGGGAATGCAGTCATAGCCGAAGCCTGCCTCTAAGCGTTTGTACTCAATGCCAAACAGGATTTTTACGCGGGTGGCAAGTCCGTCATAACTCATTGCTTTATTGTGAGATGTTATGTCTTCCCCTTCTTGGGTATAGTAATAGGCAGAAGAGAAAATATTGTTGAGACCGATAGAAAAGTCAAAGAAGGGATACAGCCCATCACTGACAGGGTAGTAGGCTCTGAAATTAAACATGAGGGGAACGCTGATCATGCAGCCTTTTACGCCAGTTAAAACGTAAGAGGTGAATATGGCGTCAATGCCTGTGTTGAAGCCCACAAAGGCATAGTCGTAGAACCTAACACCCACGGTACCCATCAGTCCTGGACCGACAGCTGTTGCGGTGAACGGAACTCCCACCTCAAGATATCCGTTAAGCAGAATGTTGTGGATGTATTTGCCTTTCAATGGGGCAACTGTGTTTTCCTCCTGACCAGAACCGAGTATTTTACTGTTGAAGACGTCTTTAGAGCCATCCATGTAGCGGATAAAAAAGACATCTTTTTTAGCCACTTTATAGTCAGGCCCATTTTGGGATTCCCATCGTTTATAGGTGATGTCGTTGGTTCCTACTGTGACGACTTTGGCTTGTATTTCAGAGGCATCCACCAAGACAATTACATCCTGTGCCTGCGCAACGATAAAACTGCAAAGGAAAAGAAATAAGAAAATAAATGTTTTTTTCATTTTTAGGCTTGTTAAAACTGTTGACAAAATTACATAAAATTGTTGAACATCACAAAGACGCATAAAATTTATTGTGGGATGTCATTCGTCTTAGCAGGGGCAGTCGCGGTGGCGGAGCTCGACGAGGATATCAGGATATTTGGCACGGAGATGGGCAGCGGCACATTCGGCAAAGTAGGCCGAGCGGTGCTGGCCTCCAGTACAGCCGAAACTGACCATCAGGTGGTTGAAACCTCGCTCAATGTAATTGTCCACCGCCATGTCGATGATGCTGTGGACTTGTTGTTTGAAGCGGTCCACCTCTTCATAGCGTTCCAGATATTCCTTCACACAGGCATCCTTGCCTGAGAAACTGCGGTATTGCGGCTCTCGACCGGGGTTGGGCAGACATCGGCAGTCGAACACAAAGCCTCCGCCATTTTCGCTGGGGTCTTGAGGCACGCCTTTCTTGAAAGAAAAGCTTTGCACCAGCACGTGCAGTTGGCGGTCGTCTTTGGCCGGGGCTTTTCCTCCGGTCATGAAAGTCCAATCGACCCGTGTGAGTTGCTGCAGGATGCTTTTCAGATAGGGAATGCTGTCGGGCAGTTTGTTGCCTGTTAACAGATAGTTGATGTTGGTCATTGCGTATGGAATGCTTTGCAGGAAGTGGCTTTTCTTCTCGAAATAGCCGCGATAACCATAGGATCCCATGGCCTGCATGATACGAATTAGGACAAAACTGTAAAAGTTTTTTCTGAAATCGGTGGTATCAACAGGTGTATATTTTTGTAATTCAGAAAGATAGAAATCCAATAAGGATTCTCTCAGTTCAAAAGGCAAATCGGCTTTGCCATCGAATAGCAAGGAGGCGATGTCATAAAAGTAAGAGCCTTTTCTTCCTCCTTGGTAATCAATGAAATAAACCTCTCCGTCGTGAATCATGATATTGCGCGACTGGAAATCTCTGTACAGGAAAAAGTCACTGTCGCATTGCAGCAGCTCATCCATCAGCGTTTGGAAATCATCCTCCAGTTTCTGTTCGTCGAAGGTGATGCGGGCCAGTTTGACGAAGTAGTATTTGAAATAGTTCAGGTCCCATTGCATCGACTGCCGGTCGAAAGCATGGCGGGGATAGGCCACGGAGAAATCCAGTCCCTGCTTGCCAGTCATCTGAATCAAGGGCAGTTGGCAGATGACCTTCCGGTAGTATTCGGTCACTTCTGGTGAAAGGCTTGGTCCGTTACGATGTTGCAATAGGAATGAATACAAAGTCTCATCTCCCAAGTCGCTCAGAAGGTAATATTGTTCGTTGTCGTGGATGCTCAGCAGTTGAGGCACATTCACTCCATGCTCGCCAAAGAAACGGGTGTAAGCAAAGAAGGCACGGTTTTCGGCCACATCCTCATTATATACGCCCATCAGACTTGGCTTCCCGTCAAAAAGCAGGCGACAATAGATGCGTACCGAACCCGATTGCGGAATTTTTTCGATTTTGACGCAGGGAGTATGGTAATACTTTTCGGCTAACTGAAGCAGTATGTTGGGCTCGAACTTTGACATAATTTCCAGACTTTTATTTTTCTAACCAATCGGGGTGGGCGTAAGGTTTTTCTTCCAAATTGAATCTTCCTTTTTTGAGGCCACGCATGCCGTAATAATAAGGCTGGATAATTTCCATGTCTTTATCGTAATCTCCTGAGGGATAGATAACCGGGCCCACACCTCCGCGTTTGCTGCGGTAATCCAGATAGCCCAACAACAGGGGAACTTCAGCTAATTGGGCAATTCTGTAAAAGCCTTTTTTCCACTTGTCCACCCGTGTGCGAGTGCCTTCGGGAGCTATAAGGAAGGCGATTTCATCAGTATTTTTGATGAGGTCAGCGGCAAATTCGGGGAAGTGCGCTCCGTGTTGGCGGTCAACGGGAACAGCACCCATGGCTTTGAAGATGTATTTGACGGGGAAAAAGAAGGCCTCTTTTTTCATCACAAAAGCGGTCTTCACGCCCATGTCCTTGAGGGCCATCCAGCCGATGAGGAAATCGCTGAGGCTTGTATGCGGGGCAAAGACCAGCACGCATTTCTTGGCTTCGGGGGCAATGTTGACGGTGTCGATTTTATAACCCATCAGTTTCAGCATGATTTGGCAGAATTTTTTCATGGCAAGCTTGTTAGTGACAGATGTTGGTTTATTGAATATCGTATGTCAGCACGCTGTTGGTGTCGTGAACTTCCAAGCGTGCTTTCCCGCCCAGAATGAAGGCGCGGTTGTCTTTGATGTGCCCTCCGGGGAAGTTGAAGCCGACAGGGTAGCTGTAGTTGGCACAATGCTCCGCCACAATTTCCTCGGCTGTCTTGCCGAAAGGAATGGTGTTGTCGTGCATGTCGGACATGGCGCCGATGACCAATCCGGCCAGATTCTCCAGTTTGCCGTTGCGTTTCAGGTTCATCATCATGCGGTCGATATGGTAGAGGTATTCGTCCAAGTCTTCGATAAAGAGGATTTTTCCTTCGGTGTCGAAGTCGGAGTTGGAGCCGAGCAGGGAGTAAAGCATGGAAAGATTACCCCCTATGATCTCAGCGGTGGCTTCTCCGGGATGGTCCAGCGGATGCGACGGGCCGCTGAAAGTGAGGGGCTTGCCCCGCAGAGTGGATAAAAAGCTGTTGTTGGCAGCTGGCGTGTTTTGGGGAATATTGATGGCCAGGGTGGAGTGTAGGGTGGCAACGTGACAGTGACGGTGCACATGGGAGTGGAATACCGTGATGTCGCTGAAACCGCAAATCCATTTGGGCTGCTGCATGAATTTGCTGAAGTCGAGACGGTCGATGATGCGGACTGAACCGTAACCGCCACGGGCACAAAGTATGGCCTTGACCTCGGGGTTGTCGAGCATGGACTGGAAGTCCTTGGCGCGTTCGGAGTCATAGCCGGCAAACTGGTTGTTGTCGGCATAAAGATGTTCACCCTGAAGTACTTGGAAGCCTTCTTTAGTGAGCCATTGGATGGCAGGTTGCATTTCCTCTTCGGAAACTTTGCGGGCGGGAGCCACAATGCCGATGGTGTCGCCTGCCTGCAAGAAAGGAGGTAGTTGTGTGGGTTGTGATGACATTGATTAAAAGTTAAATCCGTGTTGACGGGTGATTTCTTGGGTTAATTCTCGTAGCATGGTACGTTCTGGACTGTTCAGTACCTCGCTTTTCACTTTTTTCAGTTTTTTGTTGACATAGAAGCCGCCTGTTTGTCCCTCTAAATCCGGATCCAATGCCAACCGCAGCATGGTGGAGGCCCCTTGGGTCGGAGTTTTGATGATGGGGCGGAAAAACCAGTCACAGAGCTTGTCCACTACTTTGTTGCCCATTCTGATGATATTGGTACTCACAATGCCGGGGTCGGCACAGTTGACGGTGATGCCGCGATCCGCCCATTTTTCCGCCGCATCCATGGTGAAGTAGAAAAAGGCTTTTTTGGAGTCGGAATAAGTGACAAAACGGTTGAATTGCTTTTGGCTTACTGGCTGGAACAGCGTGGGTTTCAGATGCCCATAGCGCACGGTCAGCGATACCATATTGACCACTCTCGTACCTTTCTCCATCATCGGAAGCAAAAGATGAGACAGCACATAATGGCCTAAATAGTTCACACCTACTGTCTTTTCGTAATGTTCGGCCGTTTCTTCCGCCTTGTGGCACAGTGTGCCCGCATTGTTGAGCAACAGGTCCAAATGAGAGTAATGTTGTTGCACTTGGCCAACAAAACTTTTGATGGACTCGAAAGATGCCAAGTCCATGTGCATTAGTTCTATTTGGTCGGGCTTGTTTTGCCGGAGTTGTTCATATACAGGGGTGGCTTTAGTTAGGTCTTTGCAGGCCATGATGACGTGGAAGCCGGCATTGGCTACGTCGCGAACCAAAGTGGCACCCATGCCTCCGTTGGCACCGGTGATGATGGCTAATTTCTGTTCCATGAAGGAGTTTTTTGTAGTGAGATATTAGGTTTTCTGTTTTTCTTTTTTGGCGGCGGGGAAGAGCACGTTGTTCAATATCAGTCGGTAGCCTGCCGAGTTGGGGAAGAGATTGAGGTCGGTGGGAGGGTCATTCACCAGGTGTTGGTAGTCCTCGGGGTCGTGGCCGGCATAAAAGGTCCAAGTGCCTTTGCCATACTCGCCATGAATGTATCGGGCCTCGTCAAAAATCTTGGATTCACCCATGATGGTAACCGTGGGTTTGATCAGGGCTTTGCGGAAAGCGGTGGTCTGTCCCATAAATCCTGGAATCACCGTCAGGTGGTTCTGGCACAACATGGTGGGCACGGGATCCCATTTGGCGGAAAACTCAAACAAGGTGAAATAGTCGTTTTTACGGTTGCTGATATGCATCGTTGGATCCACATCAATATCTGAAACCTCATATTTATAGGGGTTTTTCTCGATTTTGAAATTGGTGAAAGCGAAGGTGTTGTCGTAGTTGAGTTTCTCCTGGGCATTGGGGTCCATCGGGTCGCCATCGAACATAACGTCGCAGATGTCAACATCCTCGGCGGCCAAGGCAATGTCAAAGCTGTCGGGACCGGAGCACATGGCGAAGAGATAGCCGCCACCGGCCACAAAATTGCGGATTTGCTTCACCACGGCCAGTTTCATGTCAGAGACCTTGCTATAACCCAGTCGATGTGCCCGCTCCTCGTTTTCTTTCACATCCTGAATGTACCAGGCGGCGTTGCGGTAGCTGCCCCAGAATTTGCCGTATTGTCCGGTAAAGTCCTCGTGATGTAGGTGCAGCCAGTCGTATTTGGGCAACTCGCCCTTAATGACCTCCTCATCGTAAATTACGTCGTAAGGAATTTCAGCGTAAGTCAAAACCAGTGTCACCGCATCGTCCCAGGGCAACTTGTTCTTGGGCGAATATACAGCGATTTTGGGCACCTTGGTCAGTTTGATCTCGTTCATATTGTTCTCCACAGCGGCAATTTCCTGACGGATGCTCTTGGCCTGTACATCGGCAATTACCTGGTAGCTCACGCCACGGATGATACACTCGTCTTCCACCTTGCTGGAATAGGCGAACATGAAGCTGCCGCCACGGTAGTTGAGCAGCCAGCTGGCGTCAACCCCCTCTTTGATGGCGAAATAAGCGATGCCATATGCTTTCAGATGGTTCTTCTGATCCATGTCCATCGGGATGAGAATGGAAGTGGAAAATGCTGATATCCAAGTGGTAACCAGCAGAAACAATAGGGTTAGTATTCGAATAATACTTTTCATTTAGTCCAAATCTATAAAACTTGCAAAGATAGCGAATTTATTTGACTTATGGACCATGAATTTAGTTTTTCAGTTTAACGTGGTTTTGTACAGGGTATCCGTGTTATCGCAGGATAAATTCAATTAATCCTGTACAATTGGCATCCATCGGTGGTTGCTATCTAAATGATAGTGGCCGAAAGGGAGTGTCAGTGTACTCAGTATGATGTCACGGCGGCATAAATCAGCAGGGATATGTATTTCACAAATTTCTCGGTAAACCCTATCATGTGGTTCAATGTATATGTGACATACCACTGAATCTGTATCCTCCAGCGTGATTTGTAGTTTTCTGAAAGGATGTTGTATATAAGCTTCGCGAGTCCACGTTGCTACACTGTCGGCATACAGCAATCTGTATTTTTCCACAGTGTTGTCATCAGCTGGTTCATTAAGGTTAATGTCTAATTCGAAATCTGTTCGTCTTCGGCTGAATAGTTGAACTTGGTAGGGTTGACGTAATCCGGGCGATTTTTTGCACCAAGGCGTGAAATAGCATACGGGTATTTCGGTTTTGAAATCTTTCGCAAGCCTCTCGCATATAATGTACTGACGATCCAAGACTACTTTGTCATGGTGCTCTACAGCGTAACAGATACTGTCTGCCATTTGATTTAATCGCCCCTTTCTGGTATCAGTATAAGAAGGCCAACCTTCCGCCACACGATATTGATGGTTGAAATAGCGGGCTCCTTGGGGAGTATTGAATATATTAGAATTGTCACGGTTAGAGTCCTCATCTGGACATTGGATATACGTAGCAGTTAGGTTCACACATTCGAACAAATCAGCAAGTCGTCGTGAGAAATCAGGCGAGACGGACATTTCCCACCTATCTACATGAAGCGATTTCAATGCAGCCACCTTTTTTTTCATGACTTTCTGTTGTGAGGAGTCATAACCTTTCAGTAGATGTCTTTTTATTCTATCTTTGGCAAATAAGGCCTCATATATATTTACCGATGCTCGTTTTAAAATTATGGAACTGTCTTTTACCACAAAAGCATATTCGGGGAGTTCGGGATAGGTGTTATACTGTGTGATCACCAGATAGTAGGGTTCCCATAATCCGATATTACCGGCATACGCTTGCTTGGGATTGTCATATATCAAATATTTATATATCAATTCGTGGTATGTTTTTCCTCCGTAGTATAAGCTAGAGCTTGGTACCAACAAATCCTGCGCTCTGCCGCAAAAAACAGCAGTCAAAAGGAGAATTAAAAAGGAGAATTTACGCATAAAGACCTGTTTTATGTTGCAAACGTACTATAAAGTTCGTGCATAAATTTCAGCAACTCAACATTTCGGCAGGGGTGATTTTTAGAATGCGACAAAGCATACGGGCAATCTTTAAAGTGGGTTCTGCCCGTCCTGTCACATAATCGTTGATTCGGGAAGGACTGATACCTATTTGTTGGGCAAGTTGTTTCTGGGTCATTCCTTCTTCCTCAAGTGATAGTTCAATTAATTCTGCCACAGAGGGTTTGCTAATAGGAAAATGTTCCTTCTCATAGTCAATGACAACATCTGACATCATGGTCAACTCAATGGCATTGCGGTCATTGGAGGGTGTGTCATCATTTACCATTGGAAGAAGTTCTTCGATTCTTGCCAGTGCAAACTCATACTGTTCTTTTGTTATTTTGCTCATAATTATATCGTTGAAGCGTCAATTTTATTATACTCACTGTGTGTGCCGACAAAGCGGACAAATAGGTGACTGATTGTGAATTTCACCACCACTACAAGGCGATATTTGTTTCCTTTGATGTTGAATACATAGTGTTGATTTCCTACATAATCCGTAGAAGGGAAGTCTACTTTAATATCGGACAGATTTCTCCAATCGGCTTTTTCCGCAACATTATACCAGCGTTCCAAAGCCGTTTTTGAGTCCCCATGTCCTTCTGCTTCGTAGAACTCAACTAATCGCCTGTGTGATACCACTCTCATATCGCTTGCAAAGATACAAAGAATTTTGAAATATAGAATTATTATGCATAAAAATTTTACATATCAAAAATTTACACACTATGAATTTAGTTTTTCAGTTTAACGTAACCGTCAAGAGTAATCTCATCTGTGGACAAGGCACCTGTACTGTCTTTTTCTATACGGCAATACTGAACATTGAGAAAAAGTTTCACCTGCGCATCCTCATGGAAAATGCCGTTCAAAGGGAATTTATTCCAACTTTCTTTTAGATGTGATTTTAATTTCAAGGAGTCTATCACATTGATGTCGAAAATATGATTATTGACATGCAGTTGCAGTATATTGTTTTTCAACGAATCATCGGATATTGTGATTTTGACATGATCCGCTTGGAAACAGTCATAATCATGGGTTGCGCTGTAGGTGAATGTATAGTCATATTGGGAGATATCGTATAGTTTGTCGTCATCCTTATTGTAAAATGTGTAAACGCGATTGTCTTCAACTACAGAAACTTCTTCAATAGGACTTCTTCTATCCCATTTATCAATATATTCACCGTTCATTTTTTCCATCAGCTGTTTTTTTAAATCATAATAACTATAGTTATTGATTAAGAAATCGGTTTCTTCAGGAGTAATTCCGAAGTATTGTTCTGCGAAATCATGTTGATATTCTTTGGTATCAATGAAAAAGTCCAATGATTCACTGAGAGCGATATTCTGTTCACGGCTCAAAGGTTCTGCGGAAGGAACTAACTTCCCATTTCCCAGCAGGTGATATTCATTGACAATTTTTTCAAAACGCTTTATTTGCATACTCTTAGGCAGGGAGAACATGCTCCAGGGACCGACTAATGCCAACATGGAAATTACTACCAGAGAGCCTAACAACGGAGTAACATTCCTCGATTTTCTGAAAATCATAATCCACGCAATTGCCATGAACCAGATGGCGATAACCAGCACAATGTAACGGTTGGTGGTGAAACCATAGTCGTGGATGCGGCGGAACAAGCCCACGAACAAGAGCACTAAAAGCGGAATCAGCGAGATGAAGAAACCCCGGTCAAGGAATTTCAGTTTGGAAGGCTGTTCGGAACGGAAAACAGGCATCAGCAAATACCAGACGATGGATGCGGCGATAGCGTAAGAGATATTGTTCCACAGCGATTAACCGGTAATGGGGATGGTAGGCCTTGTTGAAGGCGTCGCTGTGGTGAAAGACATATTGTCCGGAGGCTAAAGCCTGCTGGATACTTTGCTTCTCTCGGTCAAAATCGGGCAAATCGGGATGTTTTTGTTCAATGATGGAAAGAATAAGCGCCCATTCTTTTTCCCATTGGCGTATG
>JAFXSR010000040.1 GCA_017525505.1 Bacteroidales bacterium | reverse complement strand
TCGCACACGTGCTTCAGCAGGGTGTCCATACGGGTAGCCAAAGCGGTGCTGTCGGTGGCAATGCGATTCACCAAGGCAAGGCTGTCCGTGGCAACCTTGGCAGTCAAATCGGAAATGGCGGTACCCAAGGCTACGCTGTCATTGTGAAGCTCAACCTTAGTGGCGTAGGGTGTAAGGTCAATGTTAACATTTGTACTACCGCTTTGGTTGGCAGTGAAAGAGTTGTCAGTGCCATTCACCGTGATGGTCAACGTGCCGTCGTTCACCACAGGCATCGCAGCGCGAATGGCAGCTGCGGTATCAATCAACGCATCACGGATAGCGGCAGCGGTGTCAATCAAAGCATTGTGCAGTGCGAGACTGTCAACGCGGATTTGCTGTGCCATGACGGTGCTGTCGGCGCGCATCTTACCTGCCAGAACCGTGCTGTCGGCGCGAAGCTCATCCTTGGTGGCAAAACCGCTCACGTCGGGAATGTCGCTACGGATAGCGGCAGCGGTATCAATCAAAGCTCCTCGGATAGCAATGGCAGTGTCCTGCAGAGCTCCACGAATGGCAGAGACCGTATCTTTCAGGGTGCTTGATGTTATATAATAGGTATGCAAGCTGTCGAAGACCATACGGGTGCTGTCGCTGATCCAGTCTGTCACACAAGGTTTCACGCTGTCGCATAAATCTGACTTGGTCGGTTTGTTGATCAGGTCGTTGTAGTCGCCGCTGAAGCCGGCAGGCAGTTTCACGAAGCTGCCGCCGGTCAGGTAGATGGTGTCGTTACCGATACTCAGTACCTGAACTTCTTTCATCAGGTAGTGGCTTAAAGTGTCGTTGATGTCTGTCTTATCATAGTAGTTGTTGGCCAATTTGGCGCTGTCGGTGGTGATGCGGGAGGACAACGCATTGTCCGCATTCTGCAGATTAGTGACATCGCTTTGCAAGTTCGTCACATCACCCTGCAAGTTCGTCACATCACCTTGTAAGTTCGTGACATTTGTGTTCAGGTTCACAATCACCGCACTGTCGCTGGTCAGGTAGCCCGCGTCGTTGTTGAAGGCACTGACGTTGGTCGGTTTGTTGACCAGGTCGTTGTAGTCGCCACTGAAGCCTTGGGGCAGTTTAACCCAACTGCCACCTGTAAGGTAAAGGGTATCATTGCTCACGCTCAGCACCTGAACCTCTTGGGTCAGGTAGCCAGCATCATTGGTGAAGGCACTGACGTTGGTCGGTTTGTTGACCAAGTCATTGTAGTTGCCGCTGAAGCCGGCAGGCAGTTTCACGAAGCTGCCACCCGTGAGGTAAATAGTATCATTGCTGATACTCAAGACTTGGACTTCCTTCATCAGGTAGTGGCTCAGGGTATCATCCAGATGAGCCCTTTCCGCCGCAATTTGATTCGCCAGAGCCAGACTGTCGGCTTGTATCTGGTTATATACCGCCACGATAGTCGGGGCCATGGGGCTCACATTCGTGGCATAGCTGGCCTGCAGTGCTAACGGCACTGCTGTCACAGTCACCTCATCGCTCACCGACTCTCCCCCATCGATGGTGATGACCGTCTTGATGACGGCTTCCACCCAATCGATGTCCTCAAATCCGGGATTGCCACCAATGAGCACGTACATCAAACCGTTCGCATTGGTAGTGTCTCTCAAGCTTTCGAAATAACTTCCCGTTGAAGACGTGATAGTCACATCCACTCTTACGGGTGTGTAAACCACCAAACGGTTTCCCGCATCACGAACCACCGCCTGATACGTAATCTTCTGGGTTCTTTGCGCCACGGCTGTCATGGCCAGCACAAACATGAAAAACAGCAATAAAAATCTTTTCATCACTATAATGTTTTGTTCTTGAAATCAATGATTAGTCGTTCAGTTCAAAGCCGTTGGCGTCGTAGCGCTGGTTTTTCACGCAGCGCACACTTAAGCCATTTTCCACATACAACTCATTTTCGACAAGGAAATTACATCCGAACACAATGGAGCACACCCAGCCCAAGTCAACACCATGGCGGACGCAACTCCAGAAATGAGTTTCGCCCAACATGTTTTCGAAGCGATAGGAGGTACCGTTGTAGAAACCGGCCGGCAGGGCATAGAAACCAGCCCCGGTGTCGTTGCCAGGAACTATCCACAGGATATCGGACATCAAATCAAAACTGTTGATACTGTTGAGGCTGTGCATATTGGCCGAATCAGGGATATGCCAGCCAGAGGGGCAAAGACCTGTCACATAACCACCGTTGATGGTAGTTGGTGGGTCGTCGGGACTACCGGTAGGCAGATTCACCGCCGCATACCAGTTATAAAGGCGGCCATACGTGGCAAGGTTATAATCTTCGTCAGTGTGGGCACCCCCGTTGTATATCATGTTAGGCACATCGCCTCCCGTGACATAAGTTGTCGTTTTCAGGTTGGACTTGGTCCAACAGTATTTTCCAGGGGGCTCGCCCACATAAAGGGAAGAATACTTATTTCCATCAGCGTCGGCCACCAGACCACCGCACAAATTCACATAGAAATGGCGGATACTGTCCCCATAATGTCCTGTCGTTTTCAGCATATAAGTATTGGGGCCACCATGCAGAGGCTGGTTGATGCTGTCGGGCAGGTTCAGCACATTGTGCGCATAATCCGTCAAGATCTCCACAGAATCGAGATACAAGGTATCAAACAGTTCATAGATAGACCAGATATCCATAACCAAGGTGGTGATACTATCGTAATTGAAAGTCGCCTTCCAGCTATAATGACCTGTACTTGTGGAAGTTGAATCATAATGTCCCTCGGGGAATACCCTGATCATTCGTCCGTTAAACATCTTTTCGATGCCGGCATAGCCTATAAAGAAACCGGAAGTATCCTGCACATGGGTAGGGCTGACGGCAAGTGAGTCGTTTTGCAAACCGGCCAGATACATGTTATGCCTGATGAGCTGCGCCTGCATCACCCCTTCGGCAACAGAATACGAAGGCGACTCCAGCTGTTTGGCAAAAGGCTGACCCAGCGAATAACTTATATTACTCGCATCCCTGGTGGCTATACTGAAGCCATGGGCAAATTTTCTCGGAGAATCTGTCTGTGCATTTGTCAGAAAAACAGACAATAACACGCACAAGCACAGCAATATTTTTTTCAGATCTATAGTATTTTTCCAACAATCGCAGTCTTTCAATCCCATAACAATTCAACGTTTAACAATACCCTTTCGCCACTCTACCAAGCACATCATCAAAGTCAATAAATCATTTCCCCTCTTCCAACAAATCAAAACTTACTATTTTTCAGCAACTAACATAATAAACTGCAAAAATAGCACTTTTTCTTTTACAAATAACATTTTTCAGAAAAAAAAAAAAAAATAGTTAATGGATTTGAGATTCCATTAACTATTTCACGTATTTTTAGCTATTTCTTCGCTTTTTTATCACAAAAAAGCATCTCGCACCAGGGCGGACGAACAAGGGTTTTACTCTTCCGTTTTGCCCTGTGATTCCACCAGCTGATGGTCGATGAAGATACGGCTACAAGCCTCACACACAATGATTTTCTTGTGCAGGCGGATATCCAACTGGCGCTGGGGCGGAATAGTGCTGAAGCAACCACCGCAGGCGTTACGCTCAATCTGCACGATAGCCAGACCGTTGCGCACATTTCTACGGATACGTTCGAAAGCGGTGAGGAGGCGTTCATCAACTTTGGCTTTCAAAACCTCAGCTTTTTCCATCAGTTCCTTCTCCTCCTTCTCAGTATCGGCGATAATATCGTCCAATTCGCTCTTCTTCTGAGCCAGCACTTCCTCGTACTCTTTCAGTTTTTCCTCGAAGCCGGCAATTTCCTCGGTCTTTGTAGCAATCTCCACCTGATGTTTGCCTTTATGTTTCTCGGCTACCTGAATCTCCAGTTTCTGGTATTCGATTTCCTTAGCCAGGGATTCATACTCACGGTTGTTGCGCACATTATTCTGCTGTTCCTCATATTTCTTGATGGCTACCACGGCGTCCTGCATCTTGGTATTCTCCTCAGCAATCTTCGCATTCAGGTTTTCGATATCCTCATGATACTTGTTGATACGGGTCTGCATACCCTCGTGAGCGTCTTCCAAGTCGCGGATTTCATCAGGCAGCTCGCCCCTAATCACGCGGATACGATCGATTTGCGACATAATCTGCTGCAAGTTATACAGTGACAACAACTTCTGTGCAATGGAGATATCCTCAACAGTTTCGGCAACACTATCCTCAGAATGGGTTTCGATCATCACGGGTTTGTTTTTCTCAGCGGCAGAGGTCTCTGCAGCCTTTTCAGCTTTAGATACCGTTTTCTTTACCGCAGATTTCTTTGCGGCAGGTTTTTTCTCCGCTTTTTCCGTTTCTTCTACCTGAGTTTCCTTTTTGGTCTTTTTCGTTGCAGTTTTTTTAGCGGTTACGGGAGTTTCGCTTGTTTTTCCTGCATCTTTCACGACTTTCTTTGTTGCCATATTGTATATTTTATTATATTGATTATCAATACTATGCGTACAAGATATCGAATTTATCCATTTTAGAAAAATGGATTGCAAAATTACTAAAATTTTCTTTTAGCTCAGCATACAAAATGTCTTTAATAAAATGTTCCCCTTCAAAATGCCCCACATCAACGATAAGCATCTGATTATCAGGAATAAAAAAATCATGATAACGTACATCCCCCGTCACATACGCATCGGCGCCGGAGCGCAAAGCAATGCGGATGAGGGAGGAGCCTGCACCGCCACACACTGCCACTGTTTTGACAGGGCGAAGGATGTCACCCGCATACTTCACCACCTGCAGTCCGAGGCAGTCTTTCACGAAGGCGACAAAATCGGTAACATTCATGGGCTGAGGCAGTTCACCGACTTTGCCAAGACCTACCAAGCCATTATACTCACCCTCAACGGTTTTAGGATCGAGGACACGTGCATTTTGCAAATTCAGTTTTTGGGCAAAAGCGTCATTGCCGCCTCCTACTCCGCAATCCACATTGGTATGCATGGAATAGAGCACCAGTCTGTTTTCGATAGCCTTGCATACCATCCGCCCCACCCTGTCGGTCGGTTCAACCTTTTTCAATCCGCTCCCGAAAATCAGGGGGTGATGGGCCACTATCAGATTGGCCTTCAACTGGACAGCCTCTTCAAGAACAGCATCCGAGAACTCAAAACAGACCACGGCGCCGGTAATCTCCTGTTCCTTGTCGCCGCACTGCATGCCACTATTGTCGAAATCCTCCTGCCATTGCAAGGGGAACTTGTTTTCAAGAAACCGCAATACTTCTTTAATTTTCATCTTGACTCTTTACAATATTATTATTAAGGTTCACACTTTTCTTAGCTTCGGCCACACTCACATTCAGGTCGAAGCATGCCAGAATGATGATTGCGTCCCAGTAAATCCACAACAACACCGTAATCAAAGCTCCCATGGAACCATAGATAAAGTTATAATCCGCAAAATCAGAGAAATAGAAATCGACCACCGCCAGCAGAATCACCAAGAGGAAGGTCGCCATAGAAGAACCTGCCGAAAAAAAGCGGTAGTTGGTCTTATCGGCTGGCACGAAATAATACAAGGTGGAAATCAGCAAATAGATGGCGGCGAAAACGAGCAGCCACCGCAGCAACGACACCGCGTTGGAATAGAGCACCAGATTACGCAAGGTATGGGCGTCAATATATCTGATCAAACGGGAGGTAAGGACAAAAATCATGATGATGACACACACCATAGCGACAAAAATGACGAAAATCTGCAAGCTGACAAACAGCTGTTTGAACAGATTTCTGGTGGGCACCTCATAATACGACGAGCGCAAGGAATTGAGGAAGGAATTGATAGCGATAACCGCGAAGTACAAGCCCATAGGCAGAAAAATCCACAGCAAGGAACCATTTTGTCGCGACAGCACCTCGTTGATCATCCTATCAGTCACCGGTTTGGCATAATGAGGTATCACATAAGCGAACGCATTCAGCACATGCTCCTGCATCGACTCGCCCATCAGCGAAAGGATGGAGAACAATGCCATTGCCATGGGGATGCAGGTGATGAAGAAGCGGTAGGTCATGGCGGCTGCGCGCTGAAAGAGGATACCCTTCACCAGCGACTTGCCGAAGAGGCGCATGACGGCGAGCAAGGGCATACGCTGGAAACCTGGCAAAACCAAGGTTTCGGCCCAACCGCTGATCTTCTGATACCAGTATTTGTTTTCCATTCTCCATTATATCAGGAGGCTGCCACGAAGTGACAGCTCAACATTATTATTCATGTGACAGTCCTACAATATTATATATCTATTGCTGGCTGGCAGCGTTTTCCTCTTCAAAGGCCTCCTCAGCGGCTTCCATACCCTCCACGTCGTCCATACCGGGTGTACGGATATCAAAACTCATCAGTGCCTTGCCTTTGGCGGCATACTTCTTGCCCACAGTTTTGGCAAACTCGATACGATTCGGTGTGATGCCATATTGCCCGAAATGGGCATGTATCATCGACTGCAAACGCTCATACTTCCGCATGGTCTGCTGGTTATTGCTCTCGTCCCCGTTCTGGTAATAATTGGCCATATTGAACGACGGGGTAACCACCACTGCCAATTCGGGTTTATCCTTCATCACCTCGCAAATAGCATTGAACTGGTCATACTGGCGGGAAGTGAAGGTCTCCTGGTCCAGGTCGAGTGCCAGATCCTTGAACGCATCGGCATTGGCGCGGCAGGCCTGGATAATCATATCCACCGGAGAAGCGGCCACTCTGAGGATGGTATTAAAGAAAGCCTTGATAATAATCTTCTTGAAAGAAAACTTGGGATTGCTGATATCGCCCTGTACGGGCAGGTCAATCTTGGCGCGACCGGACATGTCGGTGAGCACGTATGCGGCAGCTTGCAACGGAAGTTTGTATTCAGGGTTAATATTCTTGTTTTTCTTCTCCACCACCAGATTATACATATCGAAGTGATTCTTGCTGTCGAGCATCTTATTCTGGATGACAGTTTTGCCTTTATACACCAGCACCCCCTTGGATATCGGATAAGCGAAATAGTGCAGGCAGTAGGGAGACAGCTCCTGCATCTGCAGATCTTTGATTTCCAAATCGATGATCTGACTTCCCTTGTTGGACAGATACCCATCCCACTTGCAGTGGAACTCACCGGTTTTGCCGAAATGGGCATACAGGGAAGCCTTGCTACGGGTGGTGGAAGACAGGTTATGGGCATCCACTGTAATATCGGTCACCGGCAAGGTCATCACTCCCTCTTTCAGCGTACGGTCGGTGAAATTCACCTCACAATCATTCAGCACCAGATGTTGCAGCTTGATATCCGCAGGCTTATTGGCGGTAAGATTCTCAGACTCCACAATTTCAGCTTCGATAGCCTTGGACTTCTTTCCGCGTTTTCTTTCCTTCTTTTTCTTGGTCTTGGCGGGCGCCTTCTGTTGATCCAACGTATCGGAAGGGAACAAGGAAGAGAACGAGCTGCCGTATTTGTTGATTTCGAAATTGAGTTTCAGTGCGTCGAACTCCACTTTTTCAACATAGTAAATTTTCTTTTCCAGATTCAGACGTTCCACGTCCACGCTCAGGCGGTCCATGGTCACCACCTGATCGAAATTATTGGCATCCAGGTCAAAATCATGCAGGGTCAAATTCCCTTTCGCGTCAAGGTCAAGGATATGCTTCATTTTGCCCTCCACCGATAGGTTGGCCGACAATTTGCCTTTCAGGTCTTTGAAATTCATCCATTGACGGATATAAGGTTCCAGCGGATCGACATTGAAATCCTTCAGATTCATATAGATCACGAAGTCCGTCTGGTCCATACCGTAGGCCATCTTCACATCCAGTTCGCCGCCGTTTTCAAAAAGCAGCCGCAAAGCCGCGTCGGAATTTCCCCGGCCGAAGCACAGTCGGGGCACCTCCACATTGATATCCTTCATGCAAAGGCTACTGTTCATCTGTAAATCGGCATAGCAAATATTACCCTTGGTGAGCGCGATATGCCGCAAATCCACCAGCCACTTGCTGGGAGTGGTGTCGCGATGTTCCGGCCTGTAGAACTCGATAATATCCGAGAAATTGAAGACCATGCCGTCCTGGGTCACATTGATGACCGGCTCATCGAGCTTGACATAGCGCAACTGCACCTTCTTGGCCAGCAAAGGCAAGATGTCGATATTGACTTTCAAGGAACTGAAGCTCATGAAGGGAGTGCTGTCATCCTCTTCCAAGGCCCGAAAGCCGTAGATGCCCACGCTACCCGTGAAAAGGTTCACCCGCAATTTGTCCATTGTCACCACCCTATGGCACAACTCTTTGCTGTGTTTTTCCAAGATAGGTTTGGCGATGGGACCGATGCAAAGCGACAGCACTGCCAGCAGGAGTGCCAGACTGAGCAGGACAATCAGTAATACTTTAAGCCACTTTTTCATTATAATATATTATGATTAAAGCATTTAGAAAACTTTCAGGCTCAAATCCAGGCTGGCGATATGATGGGTCAGCGCCCCCACCGAGATGAAATCGACCCCTGCTTCGGCATATTCGCGAAGATTGTCGAGGGTGATATTACCGGAAGCCTCTGTCTCGTATCGGCCCTGAATCAAGCTCACGGCCTCCTTCACCAATGCCGGCGTGAAATTGTCGAGCATGATACGGTCCACACCGCCATGGTCAATCACACGCTTCACCTCTTCCAGATTGCGGGTCTCTATTTCAATTTTCAGATCCAGATTATTGTCTTTCAGATATTTTCTTGTGGTATCGATTGCCTTTTCGATGCCACCTGCGAAATCGATATGGTTGTCTTTCAGCATCACCATGTCGAACAAGCCGAAGCGATGGTTGGTACAGCCGCCAAGCTGAACCGCGTATTTCTCGAAGACGCGCATATTCGGGGTGGTCTTGCGGGTATCGAGGATACGTGTTTTGGTGCCTTTCACCACATCGGCGTATGTTCTGGCGGTAGTGGCGATACCGCTCATCCGCTGCATGAAATTCAGCAGTGTTCGTTCGGCGGTTAGCATTTTCTGTGACGAGCCGCGGATGATGAACACCACGTCGCCTTTGTGGATTTCATCTCCGTCATTTTTGAACTGCTCCATGGTGATGGAGGGGTCCACGCAGTGCAGCACTTCGCGTGCCACGTCGATGCCAGCGACGATGCCGTCGGCTTTCGCCAGCAGGCGCATCTGTCCTTGGATAGTGGGGTCAATACAAGCCAGCGAGGAGTGGTCTCCGTTGCCGATGTCTTCCGCCAAAGCGGCGATGATGGTTTCGTGAACAGTCATGGTATAAATTTGCTAACTAGTTGGTGATATATTCCGTAGTGGTGATGGTGTTGCTGTGATTGAGGGCGCGGTCAACGATAAAGAGTTCGTAGCGGATGGTGTCGTAGGGAGAGAAGGGGTTATTGGCATAGAGGTCGAGATAGATTTCTCCCGATATAGACTCCGGTGTACTATCGCTCAGCCGCGGGATGCGCATATTCAAAGAAGAGGGCAGTTCCACCTCGACAAAAACGCCGTTCTGTTTTTCGAAGTAGGTAATGAAGCAATTGTAATAATAAATGGAAGAAGTGTCGAAGGGAAATTGCAAATCGTTATTGTCCAAACCTATATCACCGTCCCCGTCCTGGAACTTGAAGGTGAGGCGCACATCCATACCATTATACGGTTCGTCGATAGGCTCCAGGCTGACGAATTCGATATGCGGCTCCACCGCAAATTTTTCCACTTTCCGGCAAGCGCACAGGAGCAGTGCCAGCAGAAGGATAGTCAGAAAACAATGTTTCGAGCCCATATATTAAATATGAAAGTACAAACAGCAAAAATACAATTTTTTTTTGACAAACGTGATATTAAGAAAAAAAAAGTAGAGACGCTTCATGAAACGTCTCTACAATGGGGGAAAATAAAAATCCGATGATTATTCGGCAGCTTCTTCGGTAGCGGCCTCGCTCACGTTACGTGAGGTCAACACAGACACCAGGATCTTGCCGGGATTGTCCACCACAGTGATGTTAGGGACGTTCACATCAGAAACTCTGATAGAGTCGTTGATTTCCAGATTATTGATTGACAACTCGATATATTCAGGAACATTTTCGAGCAGACCTCTCACTTTCAGTTTTCTGACTTTCTTAGCCAGTTTACCGCCACGGAGGACACCAGGAGAAGTACCGGTCACCTTCACAGGGATATCAATAGTGATAGGTTTGTTTTCAACAACTTCGAGGAAGTCCACATGCAACAACTTGTCGGTTACGGGGTGGAACTGGGTTTCCTGGAGGATGGCGTTGAATTTCTTGCCATCGAACTCGACCTGAGCATACTTCACTTCGGGAGTATAGATCAGATCTTTGAACTGACGCTGGTCAACAACGAACTGATATTGCTGTTTTCCACCGTAAATCACGCAAGGCACAAGGCCCTGAGCACGCTGAGCTTTCGCATCTCGTTTCCCTACGTTCTCTCTTAGAGAACCGCTAATAGACACTGATTTCATTCTCTTAAAATTTTACGTTAATAATAGTTGGTCAAAAAAAGTTTGCAAAAATACATTTTTTTTCTTTCAAAAAAGCTATCATCGTAAAAAAAAAAACACTATTTTTGCACCTCAAAAAAAATTATAACTTAAACACACATAAAATATGGCAGCAATTGGCGCAATTCGTAAGCATGGAGTGCTTTTGATGATTATTATCGGTTTCGCATTACTTGCGTTTATCGTTGGCGATTTTACCAATTTAACAGCACTTTTCTCCGACAAATACACCATGGCGAGTATCAACGGGGAGAAACTCAATGATCAGTACAGCAGAGAATACGAAGAGAACACCGCTCTTTGGAAACTGCTTTACGACAAGCAGTCTTTAGAGGAGACTGAGAACTACCAGATTCACGAACTAACATGGAACAATTTGGTAGAGAGCAAATTATTAGACGAGCAATTGAAAAAACTGGGCTTGCAATACTCAAGCGAGATGATTGAGGCAGCCACTGACGAGATGATTGCCAGTCTCCGTACCAACCGTCCCAACCAGCTGTTGGCCCAGATGGTCAGCAAACTGGCAGACCAAGTGGGAGTGGAGAATGCGCTGAGCATCATTTCCAATATTGAGGACTACCGTGATGCGGAGGGTGCCGCTGAACTGTACAACGCCTACAAGGCTGTGCAGCGTTTCAACATCACCGACGCCAAGAGAATGCACTACTATGCCATGGCACAGGGTGCGCTGTATTTCTCCGACAAGATGGCTGAGCAGTTGTCCAAGAGCAACAAGAGCACCATGGCTTCTTTCGCCGTGCTGAACCCCTATGCACCCAACTTTAACGATGTGGTGCCGAATGTGAGCGAGAAAGAGATGAAGCAGTGGTACAACGACCACAAGGCCTCTTTCAAAATTACAGAAGACCTGCGTGACATCGACGTGGCGATTTTCCCTGTCACTCCTTCCGCAGAAGACCTGAAGGCCATTGAGGACAGTGTAAGAGCCGCCTATAAGCGTTTCGTGGAAGCACCCTCATTGCTCGATTTCAACATGGCTGAAGAAAAAGGAATGGTGGACAGCACCTATTATACCGCTGACGACATTAATATTGATGAGCTGGACAGCCTGATTTTCAAGCGTCCCGTCGGTTCTATGATTGAACCTTTCACCTATCAGGATATGGTATGGTACTATGGCAAGGTTTATGGCAGCCAGATGCGCCCCGACTCTGTGCTTGTGGCCTATTTGGTGGTGGACTTCAAGACCTCTGCCCAGAATCCCAACGGCACCCGCAGCAAGAAACAGGCCCGACTGGAATCCGACAGTCTGAACAATCTGCTGAAAAACGGCGCCAACATCTTCGAGCTGCTGCCCAACTATCTGGCAGGCCGTCAGGCTACCGATACCACCTTCTGGGTTCCCGAACGCGGTACTATTCCCGAATTATATAATGAATTTGTAAAGACCAACATTGGTGGCACCTACGTACACAAGTCAGGTTCCGCTTACGTGGTTTACCAAGTTCTTTCCAAGACCACACCGGTGGAGAAACGCCAGTTTGTGATTTACACCACCGAGATTACTCCTTCTGAACAGACCATCAAGAACATCAAGAACAGTGCCACCACATTGGCCGCCGCAGCCACCAATGCTGACGAGCTGATCGACAATGCCAACGCACAAGGTGTTCAGGTATTGAGAGGCACCAATGTAAGAGCTATGGACGCAGTAATCTCACAGCTTCCCAACTGCCGCGAGATTGTGAGCTGGGCCTTCCACAAAGACATCAAAGCTGACGACGTTTCCGACGTGATCAACCTTTCCAACAACAGACTTTATGCTGTGGCCGCTGTCAGAACCGTGAAAGAAAAAGGCATGCAGAAATATGATGACGTAAAGACTGACATTGAGAACCAGCTGAAAGCAGAGAAGAAAGTGGAAATGATTGCCCAGAATGCCAACGACGAAATGGCCAAGGGCGCTTCACTGCAAGACCTGGCTGGCAAATACAACAGCACATTGATGGACAGCGTTCCTTTGACCTATTTGGCTGACAGCTACATGAACAGAAACATCGAGGATGTCGCCATCGCACAAATCTTCGCCATGCCGGCTAACAGCAGCAAGGCAGTGAGCGGCAAGAACTATGTTTACCTTGTTGCCGTCAACAACTTCGTTGACCAGCCCGCATCTCCCAACTACATGGGTGAGAAGAGCGCTTTGAGAAACATCTGCGTTGGCAGAAGCCGCAACGAAGCCTCTATCATGCAAGGCCTGAAAGCCAAGGCTGAGATTTTGGATCAGAGAGGCATGTTCTATTCAAGATAAAATTTCCTGAATCACAGGAAAAAAAAACAGCATAGATTAAACTTTTGCAAAAAGTCGCAGTCTATGCTGTTTGTTTTTTTAAATCCTAAAATATAAATAATTCAAATATATGAAGCAACTCTCCCGTCTTGCCAGCTTCCTCCTGTTCACATTCCTGTTTGCATTCGCATCCGCCCAACCCGAAATGGCACGTCCACCTATGCCGGGACAGAGCTCCACTTCGGGCACCATCACGGGCATGATCGTAGATGAGAACGCCAAGCCCGTTGAGTACGCCTCCATCTATGTCAAGAGGGCAGCGGACTCGACCATTGCGCAGACTGGCATCACCAATGAGACGGGACGCTTTATGATTCAGGATATTCCTTTCGGGGAATATTTCATCGAGATACAATACATCGGCTATCGGAAGCACTATTCCAAGCCCTTTACCGTCAGCAAAGAGCAATCGACTTTCAGAATTCCCAAATTCACCCTCTCCAACAAGAGCACCTCGCTGGAGACTGTGGAAATCAAAGCCCAGAAAGACATGCTCCAGACCAACCTTGACAAGACCGTCTTTAATGTGGAGTCGAGCATCATGGCAGACGGAGCCACGGCGGTGGAAGTGTTAGAGGAGATACCCTCGGTGGATGTGGATATGGAAGGCAATGTCACTTTGCGAGGCAGCGAGAATGTCACCATCATGGTGGATGGGCGTCCCACCAACCTCACTTTGGACCAGATACCGGCGTCCATGATTGAGAGCATCGAGGTCATCACCAATCCCTCTGCCCGTCTCGACCCCGATGGCATGGCCGGCATTCTCAATGTGGTACTCAAGAAAAAAAGAGAATCGGGCTTCAACGGCATGGTCTCCCTGGGAGGCGGCATGTCGCTATACACCCTAGAGCCACGCCCCAAGCATTACATTGTAAAGCCCTATATCAACCATTACAACGCCAATGTGAACTTCAACTACAGCTACGACAAGATCAACTTTTTCATCAACTACAGCTACCGCGGGCACAAATTCAGAAACGGCGGCCATTTGGAGCGTGACCAATGGTATGGCACCGACACCACCAATCTGGACCAAACCAATATAGGCCAAGGCAGCGGTGGCGGCCATAACGTGTTCACCGGTCTGGACTGGTCCATCAACAAGAAGAACACGCTGAGTTTCTCTTTCGGTTTCCGCTATGGCACCCACAAAGACACCAGCGCCCTCGCCTCCGCCAACTCCGAACAAACCGACGGGGTGCTGTATCCCTCATACACCTACGACCAGTTCGGCAACGGCAAAAACAAGAACATGAACTTCAACGCCGCCATCAACTATAAGAAAACCTTCGAGATGAAGGGACGCGAGCTCACCTCCGACATCTCGTACAACCATAATATCGGCAACAATAACAACTGGTCTGTCCAGAATTTTGTACTGCCCAACGAATACGACTATTTCCAGAAGACCGTCTCGAAGTCACTGAACCGGAATGCCAACGCCCAAGTTGACTTTGTGACCCCCATTGGCAACGGCGGACGAATTGAGACGGGCTACAAATTCTCCTACCGTTTCATCGGCCAGGACTACTCGCTGTATGATGCCATGAATACCGATCCCTGGGCATTGGATTCCTCTCAGATCAACAATTTCGAATACACTGAATATCTCAACGCCTTGTATTTCATCTATTCCAACACATTCTGGAACAAGCTGCAATTGCAAGTGGGATTGCGAGGCGAAATCGCCAACACCTTTTCCAATCTGAAATCAGCGGACACCATTTACAAGAAGAACTACTACAACCTCTTCCCTACCGTGCACATCAAGTATGAAATCAACGCCAAGCACACTTTGAAGCTCAGTTACTCGCGCCGTGTGCAACGTCCCAATGTGTGGCAGCTGAATCCTTACCGGGACATTTCCGACAAGCAGAATGTGCGTTGCGGCAACCCCTATCTGGATCCCGAATTGGCCAATTCTCTCGAACTCGGCTACCAGTTGAGCATCAACAAATCATTTTTCACCGCCACGGCATTCTACCGCCACCGCAGCCACCTCATCACCCGCTACACCACCCTTGACACACTGGAGAACGGTGACATCTACACCCTCACCTCCTACCAGAACCTCAACCAGAGCCACAACATCGGTGTGGAGTTATTTTACAGCCAGAGAATATGGAAATTCTGGAAGATCAACGCCTCCTTCAATTTCTACAGAAACATCATTGAAAGCGACAACCTGCTGGATGAGAACCTTGCCCGCAACTGGGAATTCCGATTCCGTCTGAACCAGACCTTCAGTTTCGGCAAGAACTGGGATATCCAGCTGAATTTCCGTTACAGTTCGCCCTCACTGACCACGGGCAGTATGGGCTGGGGCACCGGTGGTGTGGGACAAGGCCGCCGCTCGGCCCGCTACTCTTTGGATTTCGCTGTCAAGAAAGGCTTCCTGAAAAACAGTTTGGTGGTCAGCTTGAATATCAGAGACCTACTTTTCATGGTCAACCAGACCTCGGTACACTCCTACCAGTATAACGATGGAAACGGCTACGACGCATACAGCCTGCGCGACCGCAACGGTTGTCGTATCGCCCTCAATGTCACATACAAAATCAACAACTACAAGCGTCGCAAAATGGAGATGCCTTCTGACGATGGCAATATGGAATTTGAAGGCGGTGGTGAAGAATAAAAAAAAAGGCTGCGATGCAGCCTTTTTTTGTCGAGATTTAGATTATAATTTTATTTGATTACGCCCAATTCTTTACCAACTTTGGTAAAGGCGGCGATACATTTGTCGAGGTGTTCGGTTTCGTGAGCGGCGGAAATCTGCACACGGATACGGGCTTGGTCTTTCGGCACTACGGGATAGTAGAAACCAGTGACATAAATACCTTCCTCCTGCAGTTTGGCGGCCATCACCTGTGACAATTTGGCATCGTACAGCATCACGGCGCAGATAGCGGACTGGGTAGGCTTGATATCGAAACCGGCAGCCTGCATCTTGGTCACGAAATATTTGGTATTGGCATGCAGTTTGTCCTGCAGCTCATTGGTAGCGGACATCATCTCCACCATCTTCACACCTGCGGCAGCCACCATTGGCGGAATAGAGTTGGAGAACAAGTATGGGCGTGAGCGCTGACGCAGCATGTCGATAATTTCCTTCTTACCAGTAGTAAAACCACCGATAGCGCCACCGAAGGCCTTGCCGAGGGTACCTGTCAGGATTTCGATTTTGCCACGCAGGTTGTACTGTTCGGTCACACCACGGCCTGTCTCGCCCACCACACCGGCAGAATGAGACTCGTCCACCATGACCATAGCGTCGTACTTGTTGGCCAGCTCATAGATTTTATCCAGCGGAGCCACGTTGCCGTCCATTGAGAACACACCGTCGGTCACAATCAAGCGGAAACGCTGAGCCTGGGCGGCCTGCAGCTGTTTCTCGAGGTCTGCCATATCAGCGTTGGCATAACGATAACGGACAGCCTTGCACAGACGCACACCGTCGATGATGGAAGCGTGGTTCAAAGCATCAGAAATGATAGCGTCCTGGTCGGTCAACAGGGGTTCGAACACACCACCGTTGGCATCGAAGCAAGCGGCATACAGGATAGTATCTTCTGTGCCGAAGAACTCAGCGATTTTAGCCTCCAGCTGCTTATGCAGGTCGGAGCAACCGCAGATGAAGCGAACAGAAGCCATACCATAACCATGGGTATCGAGAGCTTCCTTGGCAGCGGCGATCAGCTTGGGATTGTTGGCCAGTCCCAGGTAGTTGTTAGCGCAGAAGTTGAGCACTTTCTTGCCATTCTGCAAAGTGATTTCACCACTCTGTGGGGAAACGATAATACGTTCATGTTTGTATAAGCCGGCATTTTCAATGTCGGTCAATTCTTTTTGAAGATGAGCTTGAAAATTGTTATACATGTTATTTGAATTTAGGAATTTATTTGGCTAATTTAACTTTCAGCACCTCAAGCATATCGCGAGTCATGGCATCGAGGTCGTACTGCGGTTTCCATCCCCATTCGGTGCGGGCGCAGCTGTCGTCCATCGAGTTGGGCCAGGAGTCGGCGATACCCTGGCGCAGTTCGTCCAGCTGGTAATCCATCTTGAAGTCGGGCATATACTTTCTGATGGCGGCGGCGATCTGCTCGGGCTCGAAGCTCATAGCGGTAATATTGAAAGAATTTCTGTGAATCAGTTTGGAAGGATCAGCCTCCATCAAGTCCATAGCACCCTTCAGTGCGTCGGGCATGTACATCATGTCCATATAAGTGCCAGGCTTCAGCGGGCAGGTGAATTTTCCTTCTTTGATAGCGGCATAGTAAATCTCAACGGCATAGTCGGTGGTACCACCGCCAGGCAGGGTCACATTGGAAATCAGACCCGGGAAACGCACCGAACGGGTATCCACACCGAAACGTTTGAAGTAATAGTCACTAAGCAGCTCACCCGTCACCTTGGTCACACCGTAGATGGTTTGGGGGCGCTGGATGGTGTCCTGCGGGGTCTTGTCGTGCGGAGTGCTGGCACCGAAAGCACCGATAGAGCTGGGGGTGAACAGGGCGCAATGGAATTCGCGAGACACCTCAAGGCAGTTGAGCAGGGCTCCGATGCCTACGTTCCATCCCAGCATGGGGTTTGCCTCGGCCTTGGCGGAAAGAATGGCAGCCAAGTTAAAAATGGAATCAATGTTATATTTCTTCACCGCATCGGCAATATCTTGCGCATTGGTGGCATCTATTTTGCAAGAAGGACCGCTGTCGGCCAAATCGCCTTTCAAGGGGTACATCAAATCAGCGGCCACCACATTGTCGGTGCCATAGACTTTTCTAAGGGCGGGAGTAAGTTCAGAACCTATCTGACCGCAAGCTCCAATTACTAATATCTTTTTCATTGATAAAGAGTTTAAATTTTGACCTGCAAAGATACGATTTTTTGTTGAATTGATGAAACGTTTATGCGCTGATTTGTTTTTTTATGTGCCGATGAGCGAATATGCCAATGTGCCATTTTATTTTCACAAAATCATGTCCAAGTAATCAACCTTGCACAGTTATAAAAAAAGCAGGACAACCATTCTATATCCATAAAAAAACAGTAACTTTGCGAAAATTTTCCGGAAGTATTATGGACTACATGTTATTAGGGGCGAAGAAAAAACTAATCAGCCACTTGTGCGAGAAAGGCTTCAATGACGAACGTTTACTCGATGCCTTTGACAAGGTGGAACGCCATTTGTTTTTGGACTCTTTTCTGGACAAAGCCTACGAGGACTCTGCCTTGCATATTGTTTGCGACCAGACCATCTCGCAGCCTTCCACCGTAGCCTTCCAAACCATGCTATTGCAATTGAAAACCGGTGAGAAGGTGCTGGAAATTGGCACCGGTTCCGGCTTCCAGGCCGCCATTTTGGCAGCGATGGGGGCACGTGTATTCACAGTGGAACGTCATCTGGAGCTGTTCAGCAAAGCGAAAAAAACTTTGAACATGGTCAGTGAAAACATCTACAAGCAAACCGGCAAGCGTATCATAGACCACATCATCCAGCGCTTTGGCGACGGCTTCCAGGGTTTTGAGAAATACGCCCCTTACGACAAAATCATCGTCACCTGTGGCGCACCGGAAATCCCCAACGCCCTACTCCACCAACTCAAGCCTGGCGGCATCATGGTGATTCCTGTAGGCACCGACGAACAAGTGATGAAGCGCATCACCAAAATTGACGACGACAACTACACGGAGGAGGAGTTCGGCAATTGCAATTTCGTGCCGATGTTGGAGGCAAGGGTGATTAATAAGAATCGGGAGATTTAATAGGTGTTAGGGGTTAGGTTTTAGGGGTTAGGGATTAGAATTTAGAAAATTCGGAGGCGTGGAGGCGTGGAGGCATGGAGACGTGAAGGCGTGAAGGCGTGGAGGCGTGGAGACGTGGAGTAATGGAGGCGGATTTCGTCTTAACGAATGCACGCAGTGCATGTCTTAACGCCTTAACGCCTTAACGTCTTAACGATAACAGGGTGAGAAGGTTATTTCCTCTGATGGAACATGGGGTTGTTGTCATCGCGAGAGGACGGCGAGAACAGGTGATTCAGGTAATCCACCAAGCCATCGGCAGGAGCAGGAAGATAACGCTCGTAAACCTTGGCCTCCGGCGAAAGCAGGATATAGTCAGGCAAGGAATTGACCTCCAAATTATTCAGCCACTGATACTGCTGGTTGAAATGCACAAACTCCCAGTCAAATTGCGGATATTTATTCAGGAAATTCTGCAACTGATACTTGTCAAAATCCAGACAAACACCAACACACCGGAGCGAATCCTTATACATCTCCTGTATTTCTCTGATCACCATCAGCTCGCGCACGCACTCCATACAATCCGTCCGGAAGAAATGCAAATAAGTCCATTTCCCCTTCAACTTGCCCAGCAAGAAATCCTTGCCATTCGCCTCTTTCAGTTTCACATTCTTCACCAGCTGATTGTCGGAAAACTTCTTCACGAAACTGATCATATTGGCCACCAATGGCTTATGCTCCGCGAAATGAGTTGTACGCTGCAACTCCTCCAGCAATATCAGAATACTTTGCTTATCAAATTCTGGATGATTCAAATAAAGCTGACCTAAATTCTTGATAATCACCAATTCACGAATACGCTCATTCACCAGAAACTCATCCCGTCCCAGCTCATTGAACAACATTCTGTAATCCACCGAATCATTGATACTGACCAGCACATTCTCCCGATTGATTTTCAAGGAAGAGAACACATAATCATCATAAAAAGAGTTAAAAAACTCCATATAATTCGGATTATTATAGAGCACATAATCATTATCCAAATATTTCTGATACAGTTTTTTTACCTCTTTCTGCCAGTAAATTCTGTCCAATTGGGAGATACCATAAAACAGATAGGACTGGTAGAAATCAAGCGGTTTATAGCTAATATCGAACCGCTGTTGTATCATCGCCAGCACCGAATCGCGGGCGGCCTCGTCACGGTCATAAACAATCGGGAAGTAAAAACGGCCGAAGGCGTAATTATAGTATGCCGTGAAGTAATTCACCTTGTGATTCAAGTCTTTCTCATCCGCCTTTTCATTTTTCACCTGCAAGAAACCATCGTAATCCTGTGGGCAGAAAAAGTTGAACAACTCCGCATCCATCGAAATCGTAAAATCATAGTTTTTAGAAGGTTCCACCAAAAACTCGGCACGGGAAGTACGGATTTCCAGCTGAACCAGTCGCACTTCCGCTGTGGCGTACGACAACTCGAAAGTTCCGTTCCGGTCCACCATATCCGACGACACCACCTTAGGGGTATAAGTAATCAGGTCTTCGTAAGCAATCAGTCTGATTTCCTCACCCACAGCGAAATCTGCATGGCCCCGGATGACCACTGGACTGATTTTCTGTGCCCAAGCTGACATGGCCAGCATCAACAAGCCGAAGAAAAGCACCCTGAAAAACGTAGCGGCAGGTTTCATGCTATCGATATGTTACAATTTGTAAGAAAGATATTCGGAATAATCGGCTTGATGATGGTACAACTCTCTGACGAGGGAAGAAGAGACATGAGCCATAGCCGGAGTCGAAAGTAAGAAAACGGTCTCCACGTCGGGAGCCAGGTGGCGGTTGGCCTCAGCGATATCCTTCTCGTACTGCAAATCCTGGGCATTCCGCAATCCACGCAAGATAAAACACGCGTTCACCTTACGGCAGAAATCGATGGTAAGCCCTTCATAAACAGCTGCTTCAACGCACGATTCATCCGCAAAAGCCTGACGTATCCACTGCAAACGCTGCTCCAAGGGAAAGCAGCTTTTTTTTTGGGCATTCTCCCCGATAGCCACATAAATCTTGTCGAAAAGCGGAATAGCCTTTCTGATGATTTCCTCATGACCTTTGGTCAAAGGATCGAATGAACCCGGAAAGACAGCGATGCGCATAACTTATTCTCTTACAACCACAAAATTATAATCATCGATAAACTTGATCAGTCGCGAAGGCTTGTAATCTGTGGAGTCCGCGTATTTCTCGGGCACCACATAATCCACCCTGTCAACCACCTCTTGGGAGATATCGGAAAAGAGCTGCGGGGCAGGCGTACCGGAAATATTGGCGGAAGTGGAAACAATCGGCCGGTTCAGCTTGCCAATCAGCTTTTTACAGAAGTTGTTATCAACAATTCTGATAGCCAAAGTACCGTCTGATGAAATCACGGAAGGCGCGATATTGTAACCTTGTGGATAGATAAAAGTGGTAGGGCGGGAAGTTTCGTTGATCAAATCCCAAGCTATCAATGGGATACGTTTCACATACATTGGCAGGCGGTCACTCTTGTCGAGCAGCACCAGCATGGACTTACCCTCGATGCGGTGTTTGATTTCGAACACCTTTTTCACCGCCTCCTCATTGGTGGCGTCGCAACCGAGACCCCAGATGGTATCTGTCGGATACAGAATGACTTTGCCCTGCAATAGCAGTTCAACACATTTTTCAATTTCAGTTTCCATGACGCATACAGAATTATTTTGCAAAATTAGCAAAACATTTGCTACGATTACAGACTAAAATGAATTTTTTTTCGTTTTATTTTATTCGTAAATTTGCAAACTTTTTTTAGAAGAGAAACATGAAGAATTTTGCCTTGTTCGGAGTTGCCGGTTATGTCGCCCCACGCCATTTGCGAGCCATCAAAGAAACGGGCAACCGGCTTATTGCCGCCTACGACAAAAGCGACAGTGTGGGCATACTGGACCAATACTTTCCAGACACCCGTTTTTTCACAGAGCTGGAGCTGTTCGACCGCCACTGTTCCAAGTTGAAAGGGACGGACCAGCAGATTGACATCGCCAGCATTTGTACACCTAATTATCTACATGACAGCCACATACGTTACAATCTCCGTTTAGGAGCCGATGTCATCTGCGAAAAACCATTGGTATTGAAGCCTTGGAATATCGACGTGCTGAAAGATGTGGAAAAAAACACCGGACACCGGATTTACAACATCCTGCAGTTGCGCCTGCACCCCGCCATCAAAGCATTGAAGCAGCAAGTGGAAGAGGGTCCCAAAGACAAAATTTACGACATTGACCTCACCTATATCACCGGTCGTGGCGACTGGTACTACGCCAGCTGGAAGGGCAACGAGCTGAAAAGTGGCGGTGTGGCCACCAATATCGGCATTCATTTCTACGACATGCTGAGTTATATTTTCGGAAAAGTCAAGCGGAATCTTGTCCATGTGAAAAGCCACGACCGGGTGGCCGGTTATCTGGAACTGGAGCGGGCAAGGGTACGCTATTTCCTGAGTATCAACATGAGGCACCTGCCCGAAGAATGCCTTGAAGCAGGCAAGACCACCTATCGTTCCATTGTAGTGGGCGACCAGCTGATTGAGTTCAGCCAAGGTTTCACCGACCTGCACACCGAGAGTTACCGGCAGATTCTAGGCGGCAACGGCTTTGGCATTGAGGAAGCCCGCAGCAGTGTCAACATTGTGCACGACATCAACAATGCCACCCCGATAGGGCTGGTAGGCGACTACCACCCGATGGCCAAATTCCCGCTTACCCCCCACCCTTTCGAAAGACTTCAGGAATAACAAAACATACGATTTCCATACAATAATTTTGGATGGAATTACGTTTTCAACAATTGACATATTCATAAAAAAATGAAACGCAACCTACTCTTCGGATTAGTTTTCTTACTGTCAAGCACTTGTCTTCACCTGTCCGCCCAAACCTTCCAGGCCAAAGCTGTGCTGGACTCCAACCGCATCCTTATTGGCGACCAGATTCACGTGGACTTCACCGTGACAGTACCCCAAAATGCGGCATTCATCGTGCCTGCAATCACGCAGGAAGCCCTTTCGGGCAGCGGCATCGACCTGGTGGGCAGCAGTGCCATGGACACCACCATTAACGGACAAAGTGTAAGCTATCACCAGCAGTGGACCATCACCGCCTTTGACTCAGGGGCTTACGTTTTCCCGTCCATCCCGGTTTTGTCGCCCGACTCGCAATTGTTGGCGCAGAGCCAGGTCCTGCCCTTCTTTGTGAACACCGTAGCGGTAGATACCACCGCCGCCATCCGCGACATCAAAGGCATTGCCAAGGTGCCGCTCACTTTCAAGGAAGTGCTGCCCTATCTGCTCATCGGCTTGGCCGCTGTTGCTGTCATCGCCTTGCTGGTATGGTTTGTCCTGAAACATGAAAGCAAGAGCAAACCCAAGAAAAAAGTGGTCAAAGCCAAACCCAAAGTGAAACCGCACATCACCGCCCTCAAGGAATTGGAAAAACTGAAAGTCAAGAAATTATGGCAGAATGGGCAGGTCAAGCAGTACTATTCCGAGCTGACCGACATCCTGAGGACCTACATTGACGGGCGATATGACATCAACGCCATGGAGATGATCAGCAGCGACATTCTCAAGGAGCTGGAAAACAAGGATGTGCCGCAGCCACTGCGGAAGGAGCTGGAGCAGACGCTGGGCATTGCCGACCTGGTGAAATTCGCCAAGATGGAGCCCCTGCCCGACGACCACGACCGTTGCTTCAAGCAGGCGGTGAGCTTCGTGCAGGAAACCGCAGAGAAAGAACTGAAAACTGAAAACTAAGCACTAACTCCTAATCCCCAAAAAAACAACAAGTTATCATGAATTTTCTAAGCGATTTTTTCAACATACTTAAGGATGTGGAATTTGCGAACCCGTACTATTTCCTACTCCTGTTGTTGCTGATCCCGCTGGTGGGATGGCCGATTTGGAAACGGCGTAAAATGCGCAGCACCTTGCAAGTGCCCACCACCGCCCCGATGAACGGCATGCGCAAAAGCTGGAAGCAGCGGTTGCACTTCATGCCCTTGCTGTGCCGTGCCTTGGCTGTCGTTTTCATCGTCACCGCTTTGGCGCGCCCACAGTCGGCTTTCCGGCAGCAAAACATCCAGGTGGAAGGTGTTGACATCGTGTTAGCTTTGGACGTTTCGGGTAGTATGAAGTGCATGGACTTCCGTCCCAACCGTTTGGGAGCCTGCAAGAAAGTGGCTGCCGAGTTCATCGAGGGCCGCCCCACCGACCGCATCGGACTGGTTGTCTATGCCGGTGAGGCCTTCACCCAGTGCCCTGCCACCACTGACCACGAGACGCTGTTAGGCCTGCTCGACCGGGTGAAATTCGACCTTATTGACGATGGCACCGCCATTGGCGACGGCTTGGGCACTGCCATCAACCGACTAAGGGAGACCGATGCCAAGAGCAAAATCATCATCCTGTTGTCCGATGGTGTGAACAACAGCGGCTACATGGACCCGCTGTCGGCTGCTGAAATTGCCAAGGACTTCAACATCAAGGTTTACACCATTGGCTGCGGCAGTCTGGGTCAGGCCCCCTACCCCGGTCCCTACGGCACTGTTTACGTAGATACCGAGATTGACGAGACCCTGCTGAAGAACATCGCCGTCACTACAGGAGGCCAGTATTTCCGCGCCAACAACGCCAAAAAGTTGGAGGAAGTCTATCAGGAAATCGACAAGATGGAGAAAACCATCATCAACGAGACCACCTACGAGAACAAAGCCGACGAATTCATGCCATTCCTGGTTTTCGCCCTGCTATTCATTGGTTTAGAAATATTATTCAGATTTATACTCTATAAAAACTGGTAAAATTTGTCATCATGTTCAGATTTGAATACGAAACCGTTTTATATAGCCTGATTATCATCCCTATTCTCATAGGATTGTATATCTATCTTCAGTATTATCGGAAGAAGAAAATGGAAGCATACGGCAGCAGCGCCCTCACGCGCAGACTGAGTGCCGAAGATTCGCCTGCCATGCACCATGTCAAATTCGGCCTGTTTCTTGCCGGGCTCACCTGTCTGATCTTCGCTTTGGCGAACCCACAGGTAGGCAGCTCGCTGGAGAAAGGCACTCGCAAGGGCGTGGACATCATGATCTGCATGGACATCTCCAACAGTATGCTGGCTGAGGATATTCAGCCCAACCGCTTGGAAGCCTCCAAAATGGCCCTGTCACGTTTCATCGACAAACTGCAGGGCGACCGCATCGGGCTGGTGGTATTTGCCGGCAAAGCCTTTGTGCAGCTGCCCATCACCAGCGACTATGCCGCCGCCAAGATGTTCATCAACATTGTGAAGCCCTCACTCATCAGCGAGCAGGGCACGGACATCGCCAACGCCCTCGACCTGGCCACCGTGTCGATGTTACCCGAAAACGACAAAGTGCAGCAAAAGCAACTCTCCGACCTCACCTCCAAGGTCATTTTGGTGGTTTCCGATGGAGAAGATCACTTCCCCGAATCCATCGAGATGGCGCAAGAAGTGCACAAACTGGGCATCACCATCCACACCATCGGCATCGGCAACACCTTGGGTGAACCCATTCCCCTGCGCGACAAATACGGCAACCCCACATACAAAAAAGACCGTGACGGCAACACCGTGATGACCCGCCTCAACGAAGAGGTGCTGCAGGACATTGCCCGCGCCGGCGGAGGCACCTACGTGCACGCCTCTAACGCCAATATGGGCTTTGAAACCATTCTGAACAAAATCAACAGTATGAATAAAACTGATATTCAAGAAGTTACATTTACAAGATACGACAGCAAATTCCAGATTCCTCTGATACTCAGTTTATTGTTTTTCTTTATTGAAATCTTGTTATTCACCACTCCCTCCAAAATCAAACAACTGTTAGGGAAACTACAGCATCAATTCAAAGGGAAAACCGCATTGATAGGCATTGCCCTGTTGATGGCCATGCCCGCGTTGCAAGCCCAGACCAAAGCCGAGCTGTCGGCCATCCGCAAGGGCAACGACCAGTTCAAAACGGCGGAGCAGTTCCGCAAGGACGCCATGGAGCTGATGGCCAAGGGTGGCGAGGTGAACAAACGCAATGCGGACGAGAAGATGAAAAAAGCCGCTGAAAACTATCAGCAGGCAGAAATCAACTACCGCAAAGCCATGGAGACCACCCCCAATTACGACAAGGCCAACTACAACCTCGGCAACAGCCTGTACCGCCAGGAGCGATACGAAGATGCCGGCAAAGCCTTTGAGAAAGTGGCCAACAACCAAAGCAGCAGCAAGGATTTAAGGGAGCGCGCCTACCATAATCTCGGCAATTCATTATTGAAACAGGATAAATACAAAGAAAGCATCGATGCCTACAAGAACGCCCTGAAGCTGAACCCCAAGGACATGGACAGCAAATACAACCTGGAATATGCCCGCAAGAAGATGATGCGGCAGATGCAACAACAGCAGCAAAACCAGCAAAACCAGCAAAACCAAGACCAGAACCAAGACCAGCAACAACAGCAAGGCGGCCAGGGACAGCAGGACCAGAACAAGGACAAGCAAGACCAAAATGGCGGCCAGGGACAGCAAAACCAGGACAAAGACAAAGACCAAAACAAAGACAAACAGAATCAGCAGCAACAAGGTCAGGATCAGCAAGACAAAAAAGACCAGCAGCAGCAACAACAGCAAAGCGCAGCCGACCGGCAGAAGCAGCAAGACAACAAGCGGCAGTTGGACGCTTTGCAGCAGAATGAGCGCAACACCCAGCAGAAGGTCAGCAAACAGCAAATGCAGGGCGGCAACAAAACTCATCAGGAAAAAGACTGGTAAAAAACAAAAAAAGGATATACTATGAAGAAACTGTTTTTAAGCATTCTCTGTGCTGGCGGATTGAGCCTGATAGTGTACGCACAAGACAGCACCACCGCCAGAGAGCACATCAAATATTTAAGTTCCAAGGAACTGCATGGACGAGGGGTCGCCTACGACGGCGAACATCTGGCAGCGGAATACATCCGCAAAAATCTGGAAAGTTTTGGGGTGGAACCCTTGAGCGAAGAATACTTCCAGAAATACGAGAAACCCGCTTTTTCCATGGAAGGAAACGTCATTGGCAAAGCGGAAGGAAGGTCTCTGCTTGCCGGAGAGGATTTCCGTATCATGCCCTTCTCACAACCGCTCAATGACAAATACCGCTTGATACGTGTCAGTCCCAGCGACCTGATTGACAACAAAAAAATCAATGAGATCAACAAAAAATATGCGAACATATTGCCGCATAGCCTGATTTATATCGACAACACCAATGTCAATTTCAAGAAGGACAAAGACGAGAAAAAATACAAAGAAGTCCTTGCGAAACTCAAATTCTCTTCCCCTTTCAAGGCGGCAGGCATTATAGAAGGAGTGGATAAGATGCCGACATGGGGACTGGCAGGGACCTTTCACGAAAGCAATCTGGCCTATATTTATGTGAAAGCTGACAAAATCAGCCACAAAGACAAAAGTGTTGAATTTTACTATAACAACAAGCTGGCAGACTACATCCATTACAATGTCTGCGGTATGATTCCCGGCACGGAATTTCCCGAACAATACATTGTGCTCACCTGCCATTACGACCACTTGGGTGCGATGGGCGAAAACGTGTATTTCCCCGGAGCTCACGACAACGCCAGCGGTTGCGCTTTTGTGCTCAACATGGCCCAGTATTTCAGAGAGCACCCCTGCAAATATTCCGTGGTATTTCTCTTCTTCTCAGGTGAGGAAAGCGGCTTGCTGGGATCCAAATACTTTGTTGAAAATCCGTTGATTCCGTTGGGAAACATCAAATACCTGATCAATTTCGACCTTTTGGGAGGCGGCAACGACGGCATCATGTTGGTAAACAGCACTGAAGGGAAAGGATTGGAATTATACGAACGTCTGAAGGTTTTCAACGAGGAATTGCAACTATTGCCCAAAATCTCCCAACGCAGCAACGCAGCCAATAGCGACCATTATTTCTTCACAAAACATAAGGTGCCAGCTATTTTCCTGTACACCATGGGCGGCAAGGTTGGCGGTTACCACGACACCAGCGACACCAACGAGAATTGCTCGCTGACCATGTTCGACAATATCTTCAAGTTGTTTACGACGATGATTGGGAAGGAGGAGTGAGAAGGTTACGTGGTTAGGAAGGTTAGAAAGGTTACGTGGTTAGGAAGGTTAGGAGGGTTAGGAAGGTTAGGAGGGTTAGGAAGGGGATGGGTGATATGATGAGGGATTAATAGAAAAGATATAAAACGTGTAAAAAAAAAGCGGGCGATGTCGCCCGCTTTTTTGCTTTATTGTTCAACCAGTACGCATCGGATGCTGAATCCGTTGCATCGTGAAACTTGAGGAGTAATCACGATCTTATCGCAGACGAAGTCAATCATAGCGCCTGTTGACATGTCGAGTACTGGATGACAAGACCAATAGTAGGCGGCACCTCTCATGTCCTCGAATCTGCTGGAAGCGCAGCTGTATTTACCGCCTGGCAATGAGTTGAAGCCGGTAGCATTGTTATTATTCGCTCCGTTAATCCAGTAATCGTCCGATCTCAGTTCATTTGTCGGATAAACATTCAACTCATCGAAGTCTTCTTCCGAAGGCAGATACCAACCGGCAGGACAGATACCCTGGATTCTTTGTCCATGGGCATACATAAGCTCGATTTCAGCCACGGAATGGGTAGCGGTATCGGCAGCGGCATACCAGTCGTACAAGCGTCCGAAGATATTCAGATTCTGAGCCTCATCCGGATAAGAGGAAGAAACATAAACCATCGGATTGTCAATCGGACGGCCATCGCTGTACTGGGTAGATTTCAGGTTCTCGGTGGTCCAGCACTTGCAACCGCTGCCCAGACGGACTGACGGATAATGTGTGCCTTCGAAGTCCACTGCATCGGGGCAGGTCTGGAACGACACCTTCACCGTCTGGTCGCAGGTAAGGGTATTACCACAATGGTCGGTAGCCGTCCAGGTCACTGTCAGCTCTTCGGCCTGGAAGATGCTATCGGCGGGAGCATTGTTGCTGATCACGATTTCAGACAAGTCAACACCCGAAGTGGTAGTGAACACCGAGGTACCGAGAGCCAGCTTGAGGTTGCAACCTCCGTGCTTGATCACGGTATCGATATTAGCCGGACAAGTGAAGGTGGAGTTGCTTGCGTTGATAGCAGGTTCCGTGGCAATCGTGAAGGTCGTGGTTGCCGTCGTACCCAAACCGTCAGTAACCGTTACCAGATAGCTGTCGGGACTCAGCGAGTTCAAGCTGATATTATCATTCGTGCTACCACTGTAATCGGTGTGAGTACTATTACCGAACACCGTATAGCTGTAGCGCGGGCTACCGGGCTGACCACCTGTCACGAGCATGACCACAGAGCCGTTGACCTCACCTGCGCAAGTCTCATCCGTAGTGCTGTTCACAGCAACGGTCAGTCCTTCATAAACCTTCATCCAACCATCGGTCACCACAAATTTAACAGGTTCGTAGTTGTGGTTGTTGTTGGTGAACTGGCTGATGGACAGATTCATGTTGTAAGTACCCACTGCGGATTCATCCAAAGTGGAATCACCGCTGAAGCTGAAGTCAGCAACAGAATAGATGCCCAGCGTATCACTGATAGCAACATCATAACCATGAACATGATGTACGGTTTCATCGAAGCCGAACTCACCGGTATGGCCTGTGATGGTTACGGTGACATTACCATTCTTGGTCACGCTCAATGTACCATTGACATGGGTGGTGGCGAAGGTGTAGCAATCGGTCACATCCTTGGTATAACCTGCAGGAGCCGACATCATCATCATAAGGCCACGCATACGAGGTGCGGCATTCAAACCTTCGTTACGATACACCCTGTAATTCACAACACGGTTCAATGAATCACCAGCTTCCGTGATGGTACCCACCACTTCAGCCACCAAAGTATCGCCAGGCACCAGCACATTGGCCGGAACATAGCTGTATCCATTGTTGGCCAACGGTGTGCCGTCATACACCTTTACGTCACTGTTAGCGGTAATCGTAATCACTTCGGGTTTCGGATTCACGCGCAGCGTGTCGAATACGATGGTGCGGTCACCCACATACAGTATTTCGTTTTCAAGTGTATAAGTGAAGCTGTTGGCAATCTTGCCCACATATCTGATACTCGGTGCGTCAGTGATGGTCAAACGGTCGCCAGTAGGCAGGATGAAGACGGTATCGTTCTCCACGGTAGTCACCATATCATCACCGAACTTCACGGTATAATGCTTATAGCTGTATGCCTCGCCGTCATAGTTCCAGGAAGTACCCAGTGAGGCGATCCTGATGGCCTGTGACATAGCGCTGATACCGATGGTTCCATAGTTGGAAGTCACCGCAGCGGCATCATAGTTGTCAGCATTATCAATCGTATAAGTGAAGGTATTATTATTCGGAGCATTTTCAGAATAATAAGTAATAGAAGCAGGATTGTTGACACTCAGGACATCGCCGGTCGGCAAAGTGAACTTCGTGCTGTCTGTTGATACACGAGGCACTGCCACACCATTGTAGGTCACGGTATAGCTCGGATAGCTATGGGCGTTGCCGTCATAGTTGAAGTCGCGACTGCCTGAAGTAATCACGATAGCCTCGCTATTCTTGTTGATGACCAATCCCTTGCGGACAATCTTGAAGATTACACTTGTGAAATCGGTGTTCGCATTATGGAACATGGTCGTCTCCAAACCTGAATGGTAAGTGCCGGCTGCAACACCTGACATGATGGTGTCTGCCGTGGTATAGCTGGTGGTGAAATCAGCCTCCGTGTACAATGCGTTGGAGGTAGTGACATCGTAGCCAGTCACCGTATGGCTTTGACCATCGTACATTACCGTGTCGGTATGTTCAGTGATAGTCACAATCACATTATCGATTGAGATAATCGTCAGATGACCGTCGGCCACGTTGAAGTTCACATTTATGAAGTTGTTGTCATTATAGCTGAACTGGCTATTGGACAGATTCATCGGATAAGTGCCCACATTGGTGCCTGCAGCAACAGCCGTGCCGTTGAACACCACCTTGGAGGCGTCGTACAATGCGCTGCCGCATGACAGGTCGTAACCCGTCACACTCTGTGCACCGCCATTGAACACCAAAGTATCCGTATGGCCTGTCACTGCGATAGTCAGGGTGGCCGGAGTAATCATCAGATGACCGTCGGTGACGTTGAAGGTTACACCGGTGAAGTTAGTATCATCGTAACTGAACTGGCTATTGGACAAGTTCATCGGATAAGCACCCACGTTGGTACCGCTGGCCACATCCGTGCCGTTGAATACCACTTTGGATGCGTCATACAAGCTGCTGCCGCATGCCAGATTGTAACCATTCACACTCTGTACACCACCATTGTATACTAATGTATCCTTGTGGCCTGTCACCGCGATGGTCAGAGTAGCCGGATCAATAGTCAGACTACCGTCGGTCACGTTGAAGGTCACGTTCTCGAAGTTGGTGTCACTATAGCTGAACTGGCTATTGGCCAGGTTCATCGCATAAGTACCAACGTTGGTACCAGCAGCCACTGCCGTACCGTTGAACACCACCTTGGAAGCGTCATACAAAGTACTGCTGCATGACAGGTCGTAGCCCGACACACTCTGTTCAGCGCCATTGAACTCAACCGTATCCTTGTGGCCTGTCACTGCGATGGTCAGAGTAGCCGGATTAATGGTCAGACTACCGTCGGTCACATT
>JAFXSR010000039.1 GCA_017525505.1 Bacteroidales bacterium | reverse complement strand
TCAAACGATTTGCGCTGTTCTTCGGACAGCTTGATTCTTAATTTTCTGTACTCTGCCATAATGCCTGTCTTTGAATATCCGGCGGCAAAGATACAAAAAATATTTCAATTATTAAAGTTTTAGATGTTACAAAATACTAGTACTTTTTTTTTTGCAGGTTGATGTTGTTGGAACAACTAAAGATTGTATTTTTGCGATAGAAAAATGGAACAAAAAACTAAAACATTAAATCCAACTATCATGAAAAAAAGAACTTTATTTATCCTGACAGCGTTCTTATGCTGCATCGCTCTGATTTCTTGCAAGAAAGACGAGACAAAAACGAACAACAATAACGGGAACACAGAAAATCCAGGAGGTGGCAATGGCAACCAAGGAAACCCTTCCACTGCTGTGATTATTCATAATGCTGTCACCGACTATGACGGGAACAGTTACGATGCAGTACAACTCGGTGACCAAATATGGATGGCTGAGAACCTGCATACTACTCATTTTGCCAATGGTGTTGCCATTCCGGAAGGTTCGTCTGAATACTCGCCATCAAGATACACACCAAATGGCGATGCAAACACATGTGGTTACCTCTATAATTGGCCTGCTGTGGTGCACGGTTCAAATGGCAGTGCGGCCAATCCTAGTGGAGTACAAGGAGTTTGCCCCACAGGTTGGCACGTGCCAAGTGATGCGGAGTGGACGCAAATGACTGACTACGTAGGAAGCCGAAGCGAATTTGTGTGCAGTGGTTCAAGCGAAAATATCGCGAAAGCGTTGGCATCGAATCAAGGCTGGCAAATGTATAGTGGCGATAGCTGTGCCGTGTGTAATGACCAAAGCACAAACAATGCCACAGGTTTTTCAGCATATCCCGTCGGTAGATATTTTTCTGGGGGTTCCGATGGATCCGGCACTGTCGCATACTTCTGGACAGCTACTAGAAGTTACGGAAATAATGTGTACTATCGATTTATTAGTGCACAAAATGTTAGCGTAGAAAGTTTCGACGGTTTCATGTATGGGTATAGCTATTCCGTACGTTGTGTCAAGGACTAGCAGGTCGTGCATCAATGTTAGAAATTTCCTTGGATTTTATCTGATTTTGCGATTTTATTTCCTTGGATAAAATATTGCAACTGCAGATGGAGGGTTTGAATACTCCCTGAGATTTTCTACTTTAATCAAACTTGATAGCAGCTAAAGGACTGCTTTTGCGGGCGACAAGGTAGGCGGGAAGTACCAATATCGCCATGCACAAGACCAAAACCGCCACATTCACGGCCAAAATCAGCGGTATGTTGAACTCCACTGGCACATACGACACATAGTAGGTGGCGGCATCCAAACGCACCCAATGAAATTGCCGCTGCAAGAGACAAAGGACAAACGCCACCACATTGCCCCATAGCAAACCCCGCAACAGAATATCCGAAGCTATCATCAGAAACAATACAACCACCGATTGGGTTTTCATTCCCATGGTTTTCAGCAGGCCGATAGTGGGAGTTTGCTCTATCACTATGATGAAAAACGCCGACATCATGGTAATCATGCATACCAAAAAGGTGATGATGAGCAACACCACCACATTGGTGTCAAATAGGGCTATCCACTGGAAAATCTCGGGAAAAACCTCTTTGATACTTTCCGCTTTCAGGTCGTAACCCACTTTCCTGTTGACTTTTTCGCTCACCGCATCCACTTGGTCGAAATCGTTTAACAACACCTCCATGCCACCCACCAAGCTACTGTCCCACTGGTTGAGCTTCTGGATTTGGCGCAAATCCACCAGGGCGATTTGGCTGTCATATTCTGGCAAACCTGTCTCGTAAATACCTGTTACCGTGAAGTTCCGCTGCATCGGCGGATCCTGCACGAAATATGTCCGCACCTTGTCGCCAACACCAAGTTTCAGCCTTTTGGACAAGGTGGAAGAGATGATAATCTCTTTGAAAGGTACCGAATCTTCCAACGACAGCAACCCACCTTCTACCAGATTTTTTTGAAAATGATTTTTGTCAAAGCTTTGGTCAATGCCTTTCAGCACAATACCCTCCACCTGGTCATCGGTCTTAACCACCCCCGACTTGGTGGAATAGCATTGCACGGATTTCACCTCGGGCAGGGCTTTGATTTCCTCGACAAAGGGGCGGTTTTTGTCGAAAGGCACCGGCTCGAAGGAATAATTCATGTCGTAATTGGAAATACGGATGTGGGAGCCCAGGGCCACCACCTTGTCGCGTATCACCTGCTTGTAGCCCGTGGTGACTGTAATAGCCACCAACATGACCACAATACCCAACGCCACGCCCGCCACGGAAAGCCTCACAATGGGACGTGAAAAGCCGCTGTTTTCTCCCTTCAGCAGTTTACGAGTGGTGCGCCAGTAAAAATTGAAAGAAGACATGACGGCTAAAAGAGGTAGTTATAGCCCACCCTGACAATCGGGGTGTACCAAGCACTGTAATACCTCACTCCATCTGGATTAAACTGATATACAGGCAATAATACGATGACAGAAATGCTGGAATGGTCACTCAAATCTCTGCGATAACCGCCACCAACAAGGAGCACATGCGAGGAAGTTCTGAATTTCCTTACGACGATGTTATTGTAATACTCTCTCACCGGGAAATTCACAAACTCGTATTCCAAATGCAGAACCAGCTGTCTCTTAAAGAAATAACCTTCCACATACGGACTGAGTCCGAAGGTGTTGCTTACTTCCTTCATTGGTACATTCCATCTGAAAATGTATGTGGCGGTTAAACCTATCGACAACTGCTCTATAGGAACAATCGCAATTTTGGGCTGAATTTCCAAGCCCATAAGCGCACCTATCTGTATGCCGACATTACCGCCGGTTTGGAACTTAATTTTACGGTCGGGATTATCTTTAGAGTTGACCGTACGAAGACTCTTGGGGAGGGGCACATCGAATTGCACCTGTGCCCACGCCCCCTGAGTCATAAAAAAGATCAATATGAGTACTAGAATTCTTTTCATAAGATATTATTTACCAGCAGCTTGACAAGCGGTAATGGCCACAAGGCTAACGATATCCTCTACCGAGCAACCGCGAGACAAGTCATTGATAGGAGCAGCCATACCCTGCATCACAGGACCCACAGCATCGGCGCCTGCCATACGCTGCACCAACTTATAAGCGATATTACCTACCTCCAACGACGGGAATACCAGCACATTGGCCTTGCCAGCCACAGGGCTGCCGGGAGCTTTCTTCTCGGCCACAGACGGGATGATAGCGGCATCGGCCTGCAAGTCGCCGTCGATAACCAAAGTGGGGTCCATCTCCTTGGCGATGCGGGTTGCGTTCACTACCTTGTCCACCAGTTCGTGTTTAGCGGAGCCCTTGGTAGAGAAGCTCAGCATAGCGATACGCGGCTCAATACCTGCGATATTACGGGCAGTCTTGGCAGTCACTACGGCAATCTGGGCCAGCTTGTTCTCGTCAGTGTTCGGATCGGCGGCACAGTCAGCGAAGACCATGATTCCATTGTCGCCCCATTTCTTGTCGGGGAAGCACATGATGAAAGCTCCTGAAACCACGGAAATGCCGGGCAGAGTCTTCACAATCTGGAAAGCGGGACGCAACACATCGCCGGTAGCGTGTTGGGCGCCGGTGACTTCTCCGTCAGCATCACCGTTCTTGATCAGCAAAGTAGCCAGATACAAGGGATCTTCCACCAGTTTGCGGGCTTCCTCAATAGTCATACCTTTCTTTTTGCGGATTTCATACAGCATCTCGGCATAAAATTCCTTCTTGGGGTTGTCCATCGGGTCAATGATTTCGGCCTTGTCGATATTTTTCAAGTTCCATTCCTTGGCTTCGGCCTCAATGGTAGCCTTGTTACCCAACAAAACGATGCCCGCATAGCCTTTTTCAAGGATGATGTCGGCAGCTTTCAGGGTTCTTTCTTCTTCACCTTCCGCCAAAACGATGCGTTTGTTGACGGTTTTCGCTTTTTCTTTGATTTGATCAATGATACTCATTATGTTCTTCTCTGCGGACCTCTGAACCATATTTTTTTCGCTTGCATCCCTTGGCAGCACGAAGTCCTTTAATGCTGTCGGTAATGCTTTGCGAATTTTAAATTACAATCTGCAAAGTTACACAATTTTCCTGAATTATGCATAAATATTTGAATTTTGGTGTTTCGTGAAGGCGTGAAGATACTCGCTTCGCTCGTTCGTGGAGACGTGGAGACGGATTTCATCTTAACGAATGTACGCAGCGAATGACTTAACGTCTCTACGTCTTAACGAATGCACGCAGTGCATGTCTTCACGAACGTACGCAGTACGTGTCTCCACGAAGATCTGTTTTTTCAATTTGCGAAATTAAACTTTTTTTCCTCTGATTCTTTAGTTTTTCATATCTTTGCATTCCTGAAATTGATTTGTATGAAACGCGAAAATGAAATCTACAAAGTGACGCTATGGGGCAGTTTCGTCAACGCCTTATTGATGGCCCTCAAATTCGCGGCTGGCATTCTGGGCAACAGTTCCGCCATGATAGCCGATGCGGTGCACTCTCTGTCCGATTTCGCCACCGATATCGTAGTGCTGGCTTTTGTACGCATCAGCCACAAACCCAAAGACAAAACCCACGAGTACGGCCATGGCAAATATGAGACCTTGGCCACCACGTTCATCGGCTTGGCACTTTTTGTGGTGGCGGCGGGAATCCTGGTGGAAGGAGCCCGGAAAATCGCGTTCTGGGCTACTGGCGGCATTCTGGTACAACCAGGAAAACTGGCACTCTGGGCAGCCTTGATTTCTATTTTGCTGAAAGAATTGGTTTTCCAATACACCAACCACAAGGCGAAACAACTTGACTCGCAGGCAATGAAGGCCAATGCCTGGCACCATCGCAGCGATGCCTTGTCCTCCATAGGTGCGGCCGTCGGTATCGGTGCGGCCATTTTCTGCGGCGAACGCTGGGCAGTACTCGACCCCATCGCCTCCATCGTAGTAGGTGCGGTCATCATCAAAGTGGCAGTAGATCTGCTCAAAAACGGACTTGGTGACCTGATGGAGCAGTCGCTGCCCGAAGAGGTGGAAACCGAGATCCTGGAAATTGTGAAGTCTGTGCCCGAGGTGACAGAGCCCCACGACCTCTGCACCCGCCGCTTAGGCAACCACTATGCTATAGAATTGCATATTCTCATGGATGGCGAACTGCCACTGAAAACCGCCCACGACAAAGCCGACGAAATTGAACGTAAATTGAAAGAACGCTATGGTGAGAATACCCATGTGGCCTTGCACGTGGAACCGATAGAAGATTAGAAAACAAATCCCATACTCTTTGTTGAGGAAACCCAAAATCGGCTTTCCACCAGTGACTTATTACACAAAGAACAATGCCACACCTATCACACTGATGACTGCTCCAATGACTTCACGGACAGTGACTTTCTGATGAAAGAGAAGGGCTGCCGGGGCGATGATGAGGATGGGGGTGAGCGCAAAAAGTGTCTGGGCAATGCCTGTAGAGGTATATAACGTGGCCAACAATGAGGCACTGACTCCAACGAATGGTCCGAAGATAGTGGAAACCATGGCACAACCCATCGCTTTGCGGTCGCAAACCGCATGTCGCAGTTTCGAAAGGGCGTCTTTGTTGAACAGCATCAACGCCAGGGAAAAGCCCGCCAAGCCAATAAAAGCGCGAATCATGGTGGCCGCAAAAGGAACACTGTAAGTTATCGGCACGGGCAATACAGCTCCATCGGGTATGTCGAAGCCGGAAAGCCCCGCCGCCACCGCCGATTGCCCATAATGCAAGAGTCCTATCTTGCTGATTACCAATCCAACACCCTGTCCAATACCTGCCATGGCCGCATAAAAGACACCCTTGGCCGGCAGTTTCAGTCGCACGCTATGTGTGGTTTTCGAAGCAGAATCATCTTTGGCAAGAATGGACAAAGCAATACCACTAAGTGTGATAATCATGCCAAGGATAGCCTGGGAGCGCATCTGTTCGCCCAAAAACAAACGGCCGGTAATAGCCGCTGTGGGGGCCGACAGCGTCATAAACAACTGTCCGAAGCGGGAACCGATATGGATATAACCCTGCATCAGGCAGTAATCCCCGATAACATAACCCACTAAACCTGAAAGCAATAGCCAGAACCACGTGCTACCATCCGCATAACGGGGGTAAGGAGTGCCCATGATGAGCCACAGGGTCAAAGCCAAAAGCACCAGCGACATGGACATGCGCATAATGTTAAACGGCAGCGAGCCCATGCGTTTCGACCCCACCTCAGCGAAAAGCGCCGTGATCGTCCACGCAATAGCTACACAAAGCGATATGATTTCTCCAATGAACATTTGGCAGTAAAAGTATAAAATTTACAATTATCAATTTAAAAATTATGATTCCTTGATTTTGCACAAAAGCAAATCGCCACAATTGGATTTGACCTCTTCATAAATCTCTCTGCAGCGCTGTTCGCTCATTTTGTTCTTCGTGCCCACTGCTATCATATCCTTCAAAGTAGGGTTGCCCGTACCATTGACAGATGTGGCGTGCTCACCATTATACCCCTCTGTGCATAGCGTCAAATCGTATGCAGGAGCAAGATGCCAAGCAAATTGTCCGTTCCCGTTCTCTGAAACTGTAAAACTAAAATTCTTGCAGTGATCGTCTTTGTTATCAGTCAAATAATTAAATACCATACGGCGATACATTTCTTCCACTTCTTTGGCATTTTGGGTGAGAAATCCTGTCAGCGCAAGAAGGTTTGTATAATCGAGATAAGGCATGGTCAACGACAGACACAGCAAACCACCTGCTGTAGCCGTGTGGATTCGCTCACCGTTCGGTGCGATATCAAAACGACGTGTCGTAAAGTAGCGCCCATTCGTCAGCATACAATCAGGAACATTGATGCCACATTGTCGTGCCACTTCGTTGTAGTGAAACTCCTGTTTCCCGATATCCTCAGGATCGTAAAAATGGCGGAATTTGATGAGCCAGTGGCCTTCATTATCGCTGAAAATGGCTTTGGGGCGAGCACCTCCACTGTTGCCGCTATTGTATAAAAGTAGCCCCGCATCAGTGTCTTGTTTTTCTTTCAATACTTGCAATGCCTTTTCCTGAAGCAAGTCAAAATCAAGGATATTAGATTCTTTAATTATCTTTTTTTCAGGAAGATAAGTCAAAGCTCCCATACCATCATTGCCCACGATACTCAATCTGTCAAGGGCCGAAAGGTCAGTATCGTTGATACCTTCACGTAACAACGCTTTGTGAAGCAGGTAACGACCATAGCCATCTGGTAAGCTATCTTCAAAAATACCGAAATTACCATGAAAAGGCTGAGCTTTGGCGATAAACAAGCCTATTTTCAATGGAAGTTCCAATGGGGATATGCTGAAACCTTCTGACAGCCAAGCATTGTCGTATTCAAAAGCACATAGACGGTCATCAGGGGTAAGAGATAGCGTTCCGACAACCCGATTGTGGTATTTCACTGTCAATTTATCTGTTTTCATTTCTTGTAGGCTTTTGTTTTCCCGGAATTTTTGCGGATTTGTGACAGTTCTTCCATTGTTGAATATTTTGGATTGGCAAACAAACCCTTTATTTCTGCTTTGTAGCCCAAAACTAATGCCAATTCTATCAGATTTTTCAGCGAAATAAGCCCTTTTTGCTCAAACCGTACCACGTTGCTCACAGCAACTCCAGCTCGCTCAGCCACCTGTTCTCGTGTCAGCCCTTTTTCTACCCTGCGATGGCGGAAATCTGCCGCTATCTGCTTACTAATCTCATCAACATTATTGAGCAAATAGCTTTCAAGAACTGATAACATATTATCTGTATTATGGTTAATCATATTGAAACAACTAAAATATTATCAGTTGCAAAGATACAATTTTTTTCGATAATAAAGAAGGTAAAAATGAATATTTTACTTAATTTCTGTACAAAAAAATCCAGACCAACAAAACCACCTGTGCTATCAGAATAATCGGAACACCATAGCGGAACTTCGCATGCTGGGTTTTGTGGCGCCATACCTGCATGCCCAACCACGCCCCGACACTACCCCCAATGGCTGCCATCCCCAACAGCGCGCTCTCTGGAATCCGCCACCGTGCCCGCTGCGCCTTCCACTTATCTACCCCATATAGGAAAAACGTGAAAACATTGATAATCACGAGGTAAAAGATAATAATTGTGGTAAGGGAAATATTCTGCATAGCATTCTATTATTTATCTTATTGTTTATCAAGTTATTAGAAAGCTAAAATTGGAGGTTATGCTCTTCCTCTCTTCACAACAGTAAGCGTCACTAACAAAGCGCAAATCGACCCTAACAAACAGCAGAACATATCCGATTGGGTGTCCCAGATGTAGCCTTGGGTACCTAAAAACGCCTCTGTATCGGTGGGATTGGAGAGCGAGGCCAGCCATTCGATGATTTCGTAAACAGCGGAAATCATCATGGCTATGCTGAACGAGAGGAATCCTATCCAGCCGAAAGATTTCAGATCAGTTTTCCTGCGGAGAATCTCCACCGCCATCAATGTCGGAGTAAAGCCTTGCATAAAATGCCCGATTTTATCGTAATTGTTACGAGTGAAGCCAAACCACCGCTTCATCCACTCGCCCAGAGGGACTTGCGCATACGAGTAATGCGCTCCCACCAACAGCACGATGATATGCAAGCACATCACGGCATACATCCAATTAGGGAAACGGAAGTTCTTGTAAGTCAAAATTAAAACCAATATCCATACAATAGCTGGCGCCGCTTCAAGCACCCAAGTCAAGTAGGTGTCTTGTACGTTGACAACCGACCATATCGCCACAGCCGAAGCCAACAGCAGCAACACCATTGGAATTACGGGTGTTGAGTCTCTATTAGTTGATATTTTATTTTTTTGCATCATAATCATACGGGAGACGTTGCAAATAAGCAACTTTTCTTGAATAAAACAAGTTTTTAAAAACTTCTTCTTTCAAGAATCATTCTAAAAGAGAAGTTCAAAATGTTGAGGAACAGCCCCATCAGGATGGTGACACCCCAGGTGCGGGGATGGGAGAAGGGGTTGACCAAGCGGTCACCGATGTCGTAGAGGAGCTGGAACGGCGAAGTGAGGATATCCCAACTGTTCCACCGCAAATAGCGGCCAATGTAAATGCCAAAACTGCCGATAAACAAAAGCAACACAGTGATACAAATGACGTACTTCTCTTTAAGCCGATTTCTTAGTAAATCCTCTATGTCCCAAAGGCTTAGAAAGCCGAATAGAAGTCCCGTCCAGGCAAAAGAAAGAATGAGAATCAGGTCAAACCACACCGGCATGGATGATGTGAGGCGAAGGTGGAAGAGATCCGTCAGAATATAGGGAGCATTCGGGAAAAAGAGCAACCATGTGCATAGCAAAAGGGCGAACATCCATTTCGACTGACGGAGTTTTGGACTGATCATCATCAAACTCGACACCGCCCACGGCACAAACGCCAAAAACAAGTTCCAGTTCAAGAATAAAAACACTTTGGTATCAGTATAGACAAAACGGAAAATAGATACTGCAAAGCAGAATAGGGTAAGCACCCCCATGAAAACTGTCTCATTGAGACGATTATATTCTTTCAGTCTCTTAATCATAATAATTCAATAATCTTAGGGATAAAAACAATCAAACCGATGATAGCTGCTGTGATAGCGGAGACAAGAACAGCAGCGGCAGCAAGATCCTTTACCTTCTTAATGAGATCGTTGCGTTCGGAACACACAAAATCAGACAGATTTTCCACCGCTGAATTGATAATCTCAAAGCTGAAAACCAGACCGATGGCGAATATCACCGCCACCCATTCCATCAACGAAATCTTGAACAATATTCCCGCCACCACCACACACACGGTTGCGAAAAGATGAATCCAAGCGTTGTGCTCCTCTTTTATGAGCACCCGCAATCCGTGAAACGCATACGTGAAACTTTTCAGTCGCTTGGCGATGGAAGACTTCTCCTCTTTCATGACGAAAATTTTGTGCAAAGATACACATTTTTAATGGCTTGGTGTATTATTGGGAATTTTTCGTACCTTTGCAGGTTATTGGAAAAATTTATATTAACAATGAAATATACTGAATACAAAGGACTTAACCTTTCCGAAATCGGAAAGGAGATGAAAGAATACTGGGAAGAGCACCAGATTTTTGACAAAAGCATGGCTACCCGCGAGGGGCACCCGCAGTTCGTCTTCTACGAAGGACCGCCATCAGCCAACGGTACCCCTGGTATTCACCATGTGATGGCTCGTACCATCAAAGACCTTGTCTGCCGCTACCAGACATTGAAAGGCAAGCAAGTGAGCCGTAAAGGCGGTTGGGACACCCACGGCCTGCCCGTTGAATTGGGCGTGGAAAAGACCTTGGGCATAACCAAAGAGGATATCGGCAAGAAGATTTCGGTGGAAGACTACAACAAGGCCTGCCGCACCGAAGTGATGAAATTCAAGGACATGTGGGACGACATCACCCGCCGCATGGGTTACTGGGTGGACCTCAAAGACCCCTATATCACCTTCGACAACAAATACATCGAATCTGTATGGTATTTATTGTCAGAGCTTTATAAGAAAGGCTTGTTATACAAAGGCTACACTATCCAGCCTTATTCTCCCGCTGCTGGCACCGGCCTCAGCTCGCACGAGTTGAACCTGCCCGGCTGCTACCGCGATGTGAAAGACACCACCTGCATCGGCCAGTTCCATGTGAAAAGCAGCGAGTTGAACCGCATCAACAAACTGTTCCCTGAACTGAAAGCAGATAATCTGGACAATGTCTATTTCATCGCTTGGACCACCACCCCCTGGACCTTGCCATCCAATACCGCTTTGGCTGTGGGTCCGAAAATCGATTATGTGCTGGTGAAATCCTTCAACGCCTACTCTGGAAATCCCATTTTCGTCATCCTGGCCAAGCCCTTGTTGAATGCCCATTTCCCCGCCAAAAATGCCGAACTGGCATTCGAGGACTATAAACCTGGTGACAAAAACATCCCCTTCAAAGTGTTGGGAGAAGTGAAAGGTACTGATTTGGTGGGTATTGAATACGAACAGCTGATTCCTTACGTCAATCCGGGTCCCAACGCTTTCCGCGTCATCCCCGGTGACTATGTGACCACCGAAGACGGTACGGGTATCGTCCATATCGCCCCTACTTTCGGTGCCGACGATAAGCGTGTGGCCGCCGAGGCCGGTATCGATGGTATGCTGATGATGGACAAAGCAGGAGTTATGCAGCCTATGGTCGATAAGACCGGCAAATTCTTCAAGCTTGAAGACTTGGATGAAGAATTTGTCCGCGACCGTGTCAATGTAGAGTTATACCAGACCGTGGCTGGCCGTTATGTGAAACCAGATTACGAGAAAGAAGGCGAAAAACACGACGAATCTTTGGATGTTTACATCTCTTTGTGGCTGAAACAACAAAATAAAGTCTTCAAGATTGAGAAACATGTGCATAATTACCCGCATTGCTGGCGTACCGACAAGCCTGTGCTGTATTATCCTCTGGATTCCTGGTTCATCAAAACCACGGCTTTCAAAGAACGCATGATTGAACTGAACAAGACCATACAATGGAAACCTCAAGCTACTGGTTCCGGCCGTTTCGGTAACTGGTTGGAGAACCTGGTGGACTGGAACCTGTCTCGTTCACGTTTCTGGGGCACTCCCCTACCCATCTGGGCTACCGAAGACCGCAAGGAACTCATCTGCATCGGTTCTATCGAACAACTGATGAAAGAAATCGACAAGGCCGTGGCCGCCGGCATCATGAAGGAAAATCCTTACAAGGACTTTGTAGTCGGTGATTTCAGCAAAAAAAATTACGCTAAAATAGACCTACACAAACCTTATGTGGACGACATCTATCTCGTTTCCTCCACAGGACAGAAGATGACCCGCGAACCCGACTTGATTGACGTGTGGTTTGACTCAGGCGCTATGCCCTACTGCCAGTTGCACTATCCCTTCGAAAACAAGGAATATTTCAACCAACGCTTCCCGGCAGACTTTATCGCTGAAGGCGTGGACCAAACCCGTGGCTGGTTCTTCACCCTGCATGCCATCGCCACCATGCTGTTCGACTCTGTAGCTTATAAAGCTGTGGTTTCCAACGGTTTGGTATTGGATAAAAACGGCAATAAGATGTCCAAACGTCTGGGCAATGCCGTTAACCCCTTCGAGACCATCGACAAATATGGTGCCGACCCCACCCGCTGGTATATGATTACCAATGCCCAGCCATGGGATAACCTCAAGTTCGACACCGAAGGCATCGCCGAGGTGCAGCGCAAGTTCTTCGGAACCCTGTACAATACCTACAATTTCTTCGCTCTCTATGCCAATATCGATCATTTCGAGTACAAAGAAGCCGATATTCCGATTGAAAAACGTCCCGAAATCGACCGTTGGATTCTGTCGGAACTGAACACTTTGGTGAAGAACTGCGACGCCAACTATGCCGACTACGAACCCACCAAGGTGGGCCGTGACATCCACCAGTTTGTGGACGAAAACCTCAGCAACTGGTACGTGCGCCTCTGCCGCCGCCGTTTCTGGAAAGGCGAGTACAGCGAGGACAAGATTTCCGCTTACCAGACGCTGTACACCTGCATGGAAACCATCGCCAAACTGGCCTCTCCCATCGCTCCGTTCTTCATGGACAAGCTCTTCCTCGACCTCAACCGTGTGAGCGGCAAAGAAACCGTGGAATCTGTCCACCTGTCAGACTTCCCGAAAGTTCACGAGGAATACATCGACAAAGAACTGGAAGAGCGCATGGAAATGGCCCAGCAGATTTGCTCCATGGTGCTGTCACTGCGTAAGAAATCCAATATCCGCGTGCGTCAGCCGCTCAGCAAAATCATGATTCCTGTGCTGGAAACCGCCAATTTCAAGGAACAGATTCTGAAAGTGAAAGACCTCATCCTGCACGAAGTCAATGTGAAAGACATTGTGTTTGTGGAAGACAGCGAAGGTGTGTTAGTAAAACGTATCAAACCTGATTTCAAGAAGTTAGGACCCAAATACGGCAAAATCATGAAGGCCATCGCTGCCCGTATCGCCCAGTTCACCCAGGCCGAAATCATCCAGCTGGAGAAAGATGGCCGCATGAATCTTGAGATTGAGAACCAGCCTGTGGAAATCCTGGTAGATGACGTAGAAATCGCCGCTGAAGACATTCCGGGCTGGGTGGTCACCAACTTCGGTGCCCTCACCGTGGCTTTAGACATTACCATCACCCCCGAGCTGAAGAACGAAGGTTACGCCCGCGAGCTGGTCAACAGAATCCAGAACTACCGCAAAGACTCGCAAATGGATGTGCTCGACAATATCGTGGTACGTGTCCAAAGCAACGAAAACCTGGACGAAGCTTTCCACAAAATGGAAGACTACATCAAATCCGAGACTTTGTGTGTTGACTTTGCCATCGTTCCCGAAGTGACCGATGCCAACAAGACCACCTTCGAAATCGAAGCCGGTATCAATATTGATGTAGCTATCGCAGTGAAATAAGAGCATTCTTGTCAGTATCTCCTGCACTTGTACCCTATTAAACTTAACGATTGAGGAACATGCGAAAAAAAATCTTTTTGACTGGCGCTACTGGAACAATGGGGTGGGCAGGCCTACAGGAGTTACTGCATTATCCTGAGCAATACGAGGTTACAGTATTGGCAAGGCCCAGCACAAATAACCAGAAGAAGCTGAAGACATTGGCGGATAAAATCCACATTATATGGGGCGATTTGTGCAATTATGAGAATGTGCTAGAGGGTGTTACAGGAGCTGATTATGTGTTGCATGTGGGTGGAATGGTGTCACCCAAGGCTGATTATTTCCCCGAGAAGACCTTGCGCGTGAATGTCACTGCCGCTCAGAACATCGTAAAAGCCATTCTGGCACAACCCGAATCCGACCACATTAGAACTGTTTATATCGGCTCTGTGGCAGAAACCTCCGACCGCAATGAGCCATTGCACTGGGGGCGCACCGGCGATCCTGTTTTCGCCAGTGAATTCGACAATTACAGCATCAGCAAAATCAGAGCGGAACGCATCTTTGCCGACTCCGGCCTGAAGTATTGGGTCAGTCTGCGACAATCAGGTATCCTCTATCCCGGCATTCTGAAGAATTTCGATCCTATCATGTTCCATGTGCCCATCCGCGGAGTGCTGGAATGGGCCACTATTGAAGATTCCGGACGACTTTTGGAGCGTGTGTGCCGTGACAACGTGCCCGACGAATTCTGGAACCGCTTCTACAACATCAGCAGCGGTCCACAATACCGCATGACCAACTACGAGTTTGAATGCCGCGTGCTGAAAGCCGTCCACTGCCCCCGTCCCGAACAGATTTTTGAAGCCAAGTGGTTTGTACTGAAGAACTTCCATGGACAATATTACTTGGATGCCGATGTGTTGGAAAACTATCTGCACTTCCGCGCGAATGTGCCTTTGGATGACTATTTCCGGCAAATGAGCGACCGCCTGCCCAAAATATTCAAAGCGGCGAAAATCGTTCCTCCTTTCGTGCTGAAAGCCGTGCTGCGCCCCCTTGCCCACAAGAAAACCTATGGTACCCAATACTGGATCAGGCATCGTGATGAAAGGCGAATCCGCGCCTATTATGGCAGTCTGGAAAAGTGGCAAGCCATTCCCGACTGGCCGGAATGGGACTTATCTGCACCAGCGGGACAGGAGCATGCCATCCACATTGACCATGGCTATGATGAGTCCAAACCATTGTCGGAATTGACATTACAAGACCTACGGCAAGCCGCGGAATTCCGTGGCGGAAAACTTCTATCGGAGACTTACCATGGTGATCCCGCCCAGCTACTCAGCTGGCAGTGCCATGCCGGACACCGCTTCGAGGCCTCTCCCAAACTCATACTGGAAGGCGGCCACTGGTGCCCCGAATGCCTGTCCCCTGACAGCAACTACCAAGACCTCGCCGCCCACAACCCCTTCTTCGCCCAAGTGTATCGGTAATATAAGGTAATAACAGTGTCAGGCCAATACAGGATCTCCTGCCAATCTTTGGTCAAATTCTTGATAATCACATGGTCCAATTATACATATCCATTGTTTTAGTGCCATTCCGTTATCTTGATTCATGCAATGACAATACGGTGATTATGAAAAATGTCTCCCCTCGAGGGCGCAGCCCGAGACTCTACTATCAACTTCCCCTTGTTGAAATTATCCAGACGGGCCAAGCCGTATATCATCCTTTTTTTCGTATTTTTGAAGTTTGATATTTTTCGTGGAGACGTGGAGACGTGGAGACGTGGAGACGTGGAGACGTGGAGACGTGGAGACGTGGAGACGTGGAGACGTGGAGACGTGGAGACGTGGAGACGAATTTGATCTTCACGAACATGCGCAGCGAGTGACTTAACGCCTTAACGTATAAACGAAAAGAAAAATTAATACCATAAAATAAACCATGGCAGAATATAACGACGACAACATTACCACCCTGGAATGGGACGAGCATATACGTACACGCCCCGGTATGTACATCGGCAAACTGGGCGACGGCTCCGCCCATGATGACGGCATCTATGTGTTGTTCAAAGAAGTGATAGACAATGCGATAGATGAATTCATGCAGGGCTTCGGCAAAACCATAGAAATCTCTATCAAGGAGAACAAAGTGACCATCCGCGACTATGGCCGCGGCATCCCGTTGACCAAGGTGGTGGACTGCGTTTCCAAAATGAACACCGGCGGCAAGTTCAAGGAAGGAACCGCTTTCGACAACTCTATCGGTATGAACGGTGTGGGCGTGAAAGCCGTTAACGCCCTGTCCACTTATTTCTTCGTGCAGAGTGTCCGCGACGGCCAAAAGAAAACCGCTGAGTTCTCTTGTGGCAAATTAGTGGAAGAATCCCCCCTGCAGCTGTGCGAAGAGCGCAACGGAACCCTTGTTTCCTTCATCCCCGATGGCAGCATCTTCGAGAATTACCACTGGTATTTCGACTATGTGGAAAAGATGATCTGGAACTACGCCTACCTCAACCGCGGTTTGTCCATCGTGCTCAATAACAAGCGATTCATCTCCAAAAACGGGCTGTTAGACCTCATCAACAATAACATCGGCAACGACGCTCTCTATACCCCTATCCATTTGGAAGACGGAGAGTTTGAATTCGCCTTGGTACACACCGACCGCAAATACGGCGAAGAGTACTACTCTTTCGTCAACAGTCAGAACACCACCCAAGGCGGTACCCATCAGCAGGCTTTCCGTGAGGCTATCGTCAAGACTTTCAGGGATTTCTACAAAAAAGACTATGATCCCAATGACATCCGCAACTCGGTGGTGGCCGCTCTTTCCATCAAGGTGAAAGAACCTATCTTCGAGTCGCAGACCAAAACCAAACTGGGTTCCACTTACATGCGCCCCGGCGGTACTACCATCAGAAACTACGTCAATGACATTGTTTCCAAGTTACTGGACAAGTACCTCCACATGCATCTGGATGTGGCTGAAATCATTCAGAAAAAAATCCAGGAATCTGAAAAAGAGAGAAAAGAGATAGCCGGCATCAAGAAACAATCCAAAGAGACCCAGAAAAAGGTAAGCCTGCACAACCGCAAGCTCCGCGACTGCCGCTATCACTTCAACACCAACGACGCGCGAGGTGTGGAAACCACCATCTTCATCACCGAGGGTGACTCCGCCTCCGGCTCCATCACCACCTCCCGCGACGCCAATACCCAGGCGGTATTCAGTCTCCGTGGCAAACCGCTGAACACATACAACACCAACAAGAGCGCTTTATACCGCAACGAAGAGCTGAGTTTGCTGCAGGCGGCGCTGAACATCGAGGACGGACTGGACGGACTGCGCTATAACAACATCGTTATCGCCACCGATGCCGATGCCGACGGCATGCACATCCGCATCCTCATGCTGACCTTCTTCCTGCAATATTTCCCCGACCTGGTCAAGGCCGGCCACGTGTATATCCTCGAAACACCCCTTTTCAGGGTCAGAAACAAGCAGCAGACGCATTATTGCTATTCGGACGAGGAAAAGGCCGCTGCCATCAAAAAGTGCGGCGCAAAGGCCGAAATCACGCGTTTCAAAGGTTTGGGCGAAATCTCCCCCGCCGAATTCAAGAATTTCATCGGCAAAAACATCCGCCTGGAGCCCGTGGTGCTGTCCAAAGACGTGGACATACGCCACCTGCTGGATTACTTCATGGGCAAAAACACCAGCGAAAGAACCCAATTTGTGATGGATAACCTGAGGGAGGAAATCGATATGGTCGCGAATTAGTGGTCGTTAAGTCATTCGCTACACTCATTCGTTAAGACGTGGAGACGTTAAGTCATGCACTTCGTGCATTCGTTAAAACGATAAGAAATTCCGTCTCCGCGCATCCACGAACGTACGCAGCGAGTGTCTCCACGTTTCCACGTATAACTGTTAGAAATAATACCCCAAAGTAGCCTGAAGGTTGAGGTTACGCTGGGTATAGCCTCTGATGCCGACTTCTTCCCACTCTTTGGTATTGGCGGTATTGATCACTCCCAGGTCACAGGCCACACCGATATAGAATTTCTTCAGTTCAAAACCTGCGGCAATGGTGAAGCCGAAATCACAGCGATGGAAAGGTCGCTTGTCATAACCAGTGGTGTATTCTTTGGCATATCCGCTTTTGTCGGTAACATAATAGCTGATATTCTCGTCCTTATAGAAGTTGGCTTTCCCACGGACATACAAAGACTCTCCTGTATATTGGTCAATCAATAAACCATCCATCACATCCTGTCCAAACATAGCCACACTGAAATACGGGCCCACCCCGAACACAAAGGCATAGTTGTAATTGTCTTTGAAGGCTATTCTGAAGTTGACCAGCACCGGAATCTGCACAAGCTGCATACTCATCACCTCTTCCGTTTTCATGATCAACGTGTCATCAAAATTGAACTGTGCCTTGGAACCCCATCGCTGCAAGGAATAGTAAATGGCAGGCTGTATGGAAATCACGTCTGTCAGACCAATGTCAAAGACAAAACCGGCCCTGACACCTGGTTTCATTTTGTATTTCTCCTCTGCGGAAAACAATGTCGGAATCTTCTGTCCGTCTGTCTGCAATCCGTACAAGGTAGAGAAATTGGGTCCTATACGCAAACCCGCTCTGAAAGTGCCTTGGCCCTGGGCCATGACCATGCTGATACAGCACAGCGACAATACCAAAATAGCTACGATTCTTTTCATTTTTTGATTATTTGTGTTTACTTTTGCAGAGAGGCACGGTCGTGCGTCTCTATATTATTGTTTTTATTTTCTTCTGAAATATATTTCCATCGGCACACCCGAATAATTCCATTTCTCGCGTATCTGGTTCTCCAAGAATCTTTTATAGCTATCCTTGACATATTGCGGAAGATTGCAGAAAAACGCAAAAGCCGGGAAAGAGGTCTTCAACTGGGTCACATACTTGATTCTGATAACCTTGTCCTTGTTCATCGGCGGAGGAGTCTGGTTGATAATGGGCAACATCACGTCATTCAGTTCCGAAGTGCTGATTTTCCGGCTTCGGTTCTTATGCACCTCAATGGCGGTTTCCAGCACCTTGTAAATACGTTGTTTATTGATGACAGAAGTGAAGATGATGGGCACATCGGTAAAAGGAGCTATACGCTGGCGCACCATCTCTTCGTACTGTTTATGGGTTTTGTTGTCCTTTTCCACCAAATCCCATTTGTTCATCACCACCACAATACCCTTGCGGTTGCGCGCCGCCAGACTGAAAATATTCAGATCCTGGGCATCAAATCCTTGCGAGGCATCGCACATCAGGATGCAGACATCACTATTCTCGATGGCCCTGATGGTACGCATCACCGAATAGAACTCCAGGTCTTCCTCCACCTTTTTCTTCTTGCGCAAACCTGCCGTATCGATGAGGTAGAAATCGAAGCCGAAACCGGTATAGCGAGTATAGATGGAATCGCGGGTGGTGCCGGCAATCGGAGTTACAATATGACGCTCATAACCCAGAAAAGTGTTGATGATGGAGGATTTGCCCACATTGGGTTTTCCTACAATAGTGATTTTGGGCAACTCTTCCAGCTGCACATTTTCTTCTTTGGAGAAATGCTTTACCACCTCATCCAACAACTCTCCGGTGCCACTTCCCGACACGGCCGAAATAGGGTAGATATTCTCAAAACCCAGGGCGTAGAACTCGGTATAATCCAAGAAGTTGGAAGGACTGTCAATTTTGTTGACCGCCAAGTAGAAAGGTTTTTTCGACTTACGGAGCATCATGGCAACCTCTTCATCCAAGGGGGTCAAGCCTTCGCGGCCGTCCACCAACAGCACAATCACATCCGACTCATCGATGGCCAGTGCCGCCTGTTTGCGGATCTCGCTCTCGAAAATGTCGTCGGAGCCCACCACATAACCGCCGGTGTCGATAACGGAAAACTCGTAGCCACACCAGTCGGCCTTGCCGTAGTTGCGGTCACGGGTCACCCCCGACACAGAATCGACAATTGCCTCCTTGGTCTGGGTCAGACGGTTGAACAAGGTGGATTTGCCCACATTCGGGCGCCCTACAAGGGATAGTATGTTGCTCATGGTTGTTTATTTTTGATTTTATCTTTTATACGGTGAGACGTTAATTCATTCGCTACGCTCATTCGTCAAGGCGTGTAGTCACTCGCCTCGCTCGTTCGTGGAGATAAAATTCGTCTTAACGAATGCACGAAGTGCATGTCTCCACGCCTTAACGTCTTAACGCCTATAGTACATTTGCCAGCTGCTCTTTCAGTTTTTCCACTTCGTCTTTCATGCGGACGACAATCTGCTGGATGTTGAAGTCGTTGCATTTGGAGCCGGTGGTATTCACTTCTCGGCCTATTTCCTGTACGATAAAGCCCAGTTTCTTGCCCTGAGACTGCTCACTATTCATGGTATCCATGAAATAGGAGCAATGTTTTTTCAGGCGTACCTTTTCCTCTGTGATATCCAGTTTTTCTAGATAGAAGATAATCTCCTGCTCCAGACGGTTTTCGTCGTACTGCACCGGCAATTCCGACAAACTGGAGATGAATTTGTTGCGAATGTTAACGATTCTGTTCTGTTCAAAAGGAGTGATTTCCTCCACCATTTCGTCAATCATCTTGATACGTTTGGCAAAATCTGAAGCCAGATGGCTACCCTCTTCCAAACGGTAAGCCACCACCTTGTCGCAGGTCTGCTCCAGAGCGGACATTACGGCAGCTTTAAGTTCGTCTGTCAGTTCCTCCTTGGAAGAAGTCACCACATCAGGCAGGCGCAGCAATTGGCAGAATATGTCACTTTGTACGGGATTTTCCAGTTCCTGAGACAGTTCAACGAGCTGGTGATAATAAGCCTTCGCTAACTCTTTGTCAATAGACACCTGTGGTTTATCCGTTTTCTCAGTATAAATGGAAACTTCTATTTTCCCGCGAAACAGACGCTGGGCCACACCATTGCGCACCTCATTCTCCATTTCACGAAACAAAGGGGCCATACGGACTGTCAGGTCCAGCTGCTTGCTGTTCAGGGTTCTGATTTCTATACTGACAGACTTGCCTTCCACCTGGATGGAAGTCTTGCCGAAACCGGTCATGGACTGTATCATAGCACTGTTTTTTTATAAAAAAAGGGCGACTTAAGGCCACCCTTTTGTAAAAGTCGTTATAGACAAAACTATTTCATTTCAGATTTCTTTCCTGTTGCATAGTTGATTTTCAGGGCATTGTTTTGGCGCAGCTCGTTTTTGATGGTATTCACATAACGCATCTGCACATCCTTGTCAACTTTCAGAGAGAAGGTCAGCTTGTTCTTGTCTTCCTCGCTTCTCGATTCCTTTTCGGTACCGATGAAGTCACGCACATCAGCGGCAAGTTGTTCTGCCTTGATGGTCTGGTCATTCAACTGCACGGAGACCTTTCCGGGAGGAAGGGTGTTCTCGTTTTTGCTGATAGGGGCACCGATATAGATATTGGCCACCAAAGATTTCTTCTCCAGTTTCTGGATTTCCGTAGCCTTGGGTGGCTGGAATTTCACTTTCAGCGTAGCCTCACGCATGGTGGTGATAACCATGAAGAAGAACAAGAACATAAAGATAATATCTGACATGGAACCCATATTCAGGTCCGGTGTCACCTTTTTTTCTTCTTTTCTAAATCTTGCCATAGTTTATTCTGTTTTACCGTAATCGATAGGCGGTGCTTCGGAGATATTCATCGGAACAGCCTTTTGAATGGATTTTTGGAGAGCGGTGTCCAAATTGTCATATTTCTTGCCGAAATAGTTGGTGGACACTTTGTCGCGGAGTTCGTTGACAGCTCTCTGCAACTCATTCTGCACCTGAACATACATATTGTAGGTAGTACCCTGGTCGTTGGTCAGGGAGATAACGCCCTGAGAAACGGCATATTCGCCAATGTTGTCAATATCAACATATTTCTTTTCGGGCTTATGCGGGTCATTGTTGGCGTTCTCCAAGAAATCCATGGCTGTCTGTTTCAGCATGGAAATATCCATTTGTTCTCCGTTGACGGAAATCTGATCTTGGAAGTTCACCACCACATTCATCACATTACGCTGGTTGATATCAACCTTCTGTTCCTTGGCGTCTTTCTCTTTTGGGGGCGGAAGACGACGGGGAATACCCTGCTCTGTGTTGATGGATGAGGTCAACAAGAAGAAAGTCAGCAGCAAGAACGAAATGTCCGCCGACGATCCTGTATTAATTCCTGGAACTTTTTTTGCCATTTTATTTTCTGTTTTTTATTGCACCGCTGATGGCAGCATAGATTATTGCGCAGATGGCACCGAAGAAGGCGACATAGAATACGAACATACCGGCGCCAATCCATTTGACATTACTTGACGTAAGCTGCATCTTGATAGCTGATGGCGTCAATTCGGGAGATGCCAGCAGGTATCCCAAAAGTACCACCACTGCGAACACCACAATCACTACCAATGTCTTGGCAGAGGATTTGATATTGGTGAAGATGGCCTTCACAGCAAAAATAACGAGAAGGAGAATGGTGATGATAAACAGGGTGTAGGTCAATGCCATGACCACATTCAGCAATTTGCCATTGAACAAAAACTGTTTCACGTCCGCTTTCAACAAATCCAAGTCCTCGGCCTTCTTGGTTTCGGAAACCACCTGGTCCACAGCGTCGGCCTGATTCACCATAGAATTGTAAGCTTTGTTATAGTTTTTCTCTTCGATGAAATCCTGTTTCATCACACTGTACTGGTCTTCCAAAGTGGAGACATAATGGTTCAGATGTTCGAAATCACTAACAGCGTTAAAACCGTCGATATATGCCTGGGCATTTTCCGCATTGGCGAACAAAACTTTGGAGTGGTTGGCGAAATTAGCCTGGTAAGCGGGGAAAGTCTCTGCAGTCAGGTCACGCAGTTCTACGATATAGGTATAAAGAATATCCTTTTGAACTTGTTTCGCTTTCAGTCCGTCTGCCATTTCGTAACCCGCAGTACGGTACTTACTCACGAATTCCGGGAGGTTTTCAGTGGTGGTGGCTTGGAAGTCGGCAACCATTTCGGGGTTGTTTTCGTTCACAATCAATACCTCATTGTACTTGTCCAGCTTGTCCTGATCGAAAACACCAGCGAACCAGACTGTAAGCACAACAGCAATGATGGCCACTACAAATATTAATATTTTTACAATATTCTTCATAATAAAGAGTCGTTTTGAAATTGAAAACTCAATTATTTAACTTTGTTTTTCACCAAAATATCCATGAAGGAAATGGTGGCGTTCTCCATGTCGTTCACGATAGCGTCGATTTTGGACAGGATGTAGTTGTAGAAAACCTGAAGAATGATAGCGGTGATCAAACCGAATACGGTGGTCAACAAAGCCACTTTCATACCACCAGCCACAATGGTCGGAGAAATATCACCAGCACGTTCGATATCGTCGAATGCCTGAACCATACCGATTACAGTACCCATGAAACCGAGTGACGGAGCCAAAGCGAGGAACAAGGCGATCCAGCTGAGGTTGGTTTCCAGACGGCCCATCTGAACAGCACCGTATGACTCAACTGATTTCTCAACGGAATCCAGTCCTTCGTCGTAACGGTCCAAACCCTGGTAGAACACGGAAGCCAAGGGGCCTTTGGTGTTGCGGCAGAGTTCCTTTGCCTTTTCAATACCACCGGTCTTGATGGCGTCTTCCACTTTCATCAATAATTTCTCTGAATTGACAGATGCCAGGTTCAAATAAAAAATCCTCTCAATAACCAATGCCAAACCTAAAATCAAACAGATCAACACCGGGGTCATCCACAAGGCACCACCCTGGATATATTTCTCTTTCAAAACATAATGAAGACCTTGCTGAGGAGTTTCGTCCGCATCTTCCATCAAAACGGCTTGTTCTGCGGGAGCTTCTTCTGCCTCGGCAACTTCTTCCGTCTGGGCAGAATTGTCAGTTTTCTGTTCATTTTGTGCAAACGCCATGTTTGCCATACCGAAGGTCAAAAAACCTGCTACGGTGAATAAAGCGATCAGTTTTTTCATATTGATACTACTTGTTTAATTAATGATTTTGATTATAATTTCTCTTTCTATATTATTGATTTTCAATTCCATAAAAAAAGCGGAGAGAAAGGGATTCGAACCCTTGAAACGCTTTCGGCGTTTACACACTTTCCAGGCGTGCGCCTTCGACCACTCGGCCATCTCTCCGTGCAAAATTTTCAGCGTGTAAAATTACAAAAATTTTCTTCACCTTTGACGATTCTTGCCCAGTTTTTTTTGTGTTTTGAGAAAATATTTTTTATCTTATTGATTATAAGTGGTTTATATTTGAAAACATTCCTCGTTTAACTTTTTTTAGAAAAATTTTCTTCCTTTTTGATTTTTGTAATGATTATTACCGTACTTTTGCATTACTTTTTGTGGATTAGGAAAAGTGGGTTAGAATACTGAATAATACAATGATATCAGACAATTAAAACACATTATTATTAACTTAAATTCAATTATCATGAAAAAAGTATTAGTTTTCGCATTGGTTGCAGTTTTTGCACTGAGCTTGAATTCTTGCGGCAAGAAAAAAGAAAAAACAAACACTGAAAAATTAAGCATCGAAAAAGGTTGGGTTCTCTCTGCCGCTACCTCTTCTCCCGCTTATCAAATGATTGATGGTTCATACGCTACCAACTTGATCAGCGATGGTTATCTGGTATCATACGAAGTTGATGATATCATCAAATTCCAAGCCAATGGTAACCAAATTATCAATGGTGGTACAAATGTTCCCGAAACTGGTGATTACCAGGCTACTGACAAAGGTGTTGGCACTTGGAAATTCAACAGCGACGAAAGCAAGCTGACTTTCCAGATTCCTTTCTTCTATGATGATGAACAAGAAACCGCTGACATTCTGGAACTTTCTGAAACTCAGCTGAGAGTGAAATACACTTTCAACGCTACCGACGTTCCTTCCAAGGAAGCTTATTCATTTACTTTGACTTACGTTCCCGCAAAATAATCAATCAATAATAAATCTTAAATTCACAAAACAATGAAAAAATTATTTTTAGTTTTATTGGCTGGCGCTTGGTTCGTAGCTTGCGGTAACAAAGCTGAAGAAGCAACTGAAGAAGTTGTTGCTGAAGAACCCGTTGTTGAAGAAGTAGTAGTTGAAGAACCCGTTGTTGAAGAGACAGCAGTGGTTGAAGAAGAAACTACTGTTAAAGAAGAGGCTCAGAAAGCTGGCAAGACTATTGCTAAGAAAGCTATCCAGAAAGGTACAGAAGAAGCAGTTAAAGCTATCGAAAAAACTGAAGCTCCCGAACCAGCTCCTGCTACTCTGCAGAACAAACCCCGCAGATAATCTGCTTTTATCGGAAATAAAAAAGGGTGCTCAAATGAGCACCCTTTTTTATTTTATCCTGATTTTTTGTCCCACATCTATCACATCCGTTTCTTTCATATTGTTCATCTGCAATAATTTCGTCAAAGGAATGTGATGCTGTACAGAAATCCTGTACATGGTCTCCCCTGCTTTCACTATATGATACTCCGCCTGACCTTCCGCTTGCGACTGTTGCGATTGCCCCTCATTATTACCATTCGACGGTTTTTCCGGCTGGTACCCTAATTCTTGCTTTCCCTCATCCTCCTTTTCCACAGCCAAATCAACTTCATTCAAAATCAAAGTGTTGTCTATCAACTCCATATAATCGAAATCGATAAACATAGCGGGATTAAAACATTCGTTCATGAAACGGGTCTCGAAGTGCAATTGCTCAGCTCCTGTTTTTGAGGATTTGCCCGAGGCGCCGATAATATCTCCTGCCTGCAAAATCTGCCCGGGTTTCACCATTATTTTCCCCAAATTGGCATACACAGTCTCCAAACCGTTGTAATGGCGTACCACCACTACCCGGCCATAATCGCCATAAAACCTGGCCATCCGCACCACCCCGTCAAAACAGCATTTAACCGGGGAACCCTCTTTCACCGCAAGATCCACTCCCGTATGAAATTGGCCTCCTTTCGTCATTCCATAAGCGGCAACTACCGTATTATTGCCTATACACGGATAGAAGAAAGGGTTGTTATTGCTCTGTACCAATATAATACGTAACGGATTCCCACCAAAGGGAATGGCCAGATGTCTGCTACAGATATGCTCTGTGTCCCAGTATTGGTCATACAAACTGTACCCCGGAATCTGGTAAGTTTCCTGAATAAAATCCCTGCCGCCCATTTCTATGTCGTCCATATCCTGCAAGACAGAGACCACGGCGGTGTCTTTCTGCGCCGCTATAAGACTTTGAAGGGAGATGTCCACAGCCTGTGCCTGCAACGACACCAATGCCACAGAGGAAATTCCAGTCAACAAAAGCTTCTGAACCAGCCTTTTGCCTGCTCTAATATCCTTTTCTATTTCTTTCATCCCGATTTTATGCCTTTTCCTCTTCCGCTTGTTTCACCACATTTTCAGTGCTGACTTTCATGAAAGAAGCTATAATCAACGAAGTGATTCCGAATACAATAATCATGACGGTTTGTCCAAGCCAGCCAATCCATCCCGCTGCCAAGCCTTTCTCAACGGTCACCCCGTACAGCAACAACACTTGGGCTACCATCCAAGGATAAGCACCCAAACCGCCCTGGGCCACCATAAAGGCTATAGTGCTCAATATCAACACTGTGAACGCAGGCGCAGGCCCCAAATCGCTCAAGAAGTCAAAGGCGAAGAAACATACGTAGGTACCCAGAAAATACAAAAACCACATCAGCACGGTGTAACCGATAAACGGCCATGGGTTTTTCAAATCTTTGATGGAAATCAGTCCCTGCCAAATACCTACGAAGAAATTCTTCACTTTGGCAAAAAAGGATATTTTACCCCATTTTTTCCGTGTTTTGTATATCAATATGCCTGCCACAACCAACACCGCCAACACGATATACATCTTGTAATTGGTCAGCATGGCCATTCCCTTTTGCTCCATCCACACACCCAAGGTAAGGCCGGACTGTTCCTCAACCACAATCTGCGACAGCAACGAGGTATTGAGGACGATGACAATGATAAGCAGGAACAGCCAACATACAAGGTCGAATGCCCTTTCAGCCACCACTGTTCCCAAAGATTTCTCGAAAGGAACCTTTTCATATTTCTGCAAAAAAATGCAGCGCAACACCTCTCCTGCACGGGGCAAGCCCAAATTGGCCAAATAGCAAACCATCACAGAGAAGAAACCCATGCTTTTGCGCACCTTGTAACCCAAAGGTTTGATTATCTCGATGTTTCTCAGCGCGCGCACGAAATGGGCACACGCTCCTGCCAGCATGGAAAGCACAATAAACATCCAGCTTCGGGGATTGTTGATGCTCAATATCTCTTTTTTGATCTCCGCATAATTTTCAGGCGTCATGCCCCGTAATGACAACCAAATAAAAAACACACCAATGCCCAGGAAAATTATGAGCTTGATAACAGATTTCAAGGAGCTGTTTTTTTTCGTATCAGTATCGTTCTGCATTTTTTTAGGATTTTAAAATGCAAAAATACTAAATATTTCGGCATCCCTTTTCCACACTCCGAATTATTTTCTTATTTTTGCACTTTAAAAATTAAACTACATGAAAGCTCTAACAAAAACCGATTTTCAATTTCCGGGTCAGCACAACGTGTACCACGGAAAAGTAAGAGATGTATATACTGTTGATGATAAGCTGGTTATGGTGGCTACTGACCGTATTTCGGCCTTTGATGTCATCCTTCCGAAGGGTATTCCCTGCAAGGGCCAAATCCTGAATCAGATTGCTTCCAAATTCCTGGATGCCACCGCCGACATCTGTCCCAACTGGAAACTGGCCAGTCCCGATCCCATGGTGACCGTTGGTATCTGCTGCGAAGGGTTCCCCGTGGAAATGATTGTGCGTGGCTATTTGTGCGGCAGCGCTTGGCGCAGCTACAAGAACGGCGCCCGCGAGATCTGCGGAGTGAAACTGCCCGAAGGCATGCGCGAAAACCAGAAATTCCCGCAACCCATCATCACTCCCACCACCAAAGCGGAGCAGGGACTGCATGATGAGGATATTTCCAAAGAGGAAATTCTGGCACGAGGCCTTGTCTCTCCTGAAGATTATGCTGTTTTGGAAAAATATACCATGGCTTTGTTCCAAAGGGGTTCCGAAATCGCCGCCCAAAAAGGCCTGATTCTGGTGGATACCAAGTACGAATTCGGCAAGGCCAATGGCAAAATCTACCTCATCGACGAGATTCACACTCCCGATTCTTCCCGTTATTTCTATGCCGACGGCTACGAAGAGAAATTCGCCAAAGGCGAACCGCAACGCCAGCTGTCCAAGGAATTTGTGCGCGAATGGCTGATGGAAAATGGTTTCCAGGGCAAAGAAGGACAAAAAGTGCCCGAAATGACCGACGAAATCGTCAACAACATCACCAACCGTTACATCGAGCTGTACGAACACATCACCGGTGAGAAATTCCAAAAATGCGAGGATGCGGACCTACTGAGCCGTATCGAACTGAATGTCAATAATTTTCTGAACAAATAATTATAAACTAAAACTTTTTATTATGACTGAAAAATTAGAAACTTTGCGAGACAAAGCCTCCGTGAGATGGATTGCATTGCTGTTACTGGCTTTGGCCATGTTCTGTTCCTACATCTTTATGGACATCCTCTCCCCCATCAAGGACTTGATGATGTCAACAAGAGGTTGGGACTCCACCGCTTTCGGTACCATGCAAGGTGCTGAAACCTTCCTGAATGTGTTCATTTTCTTCCTCATCTTCGCCGGTATCATTTTGGACAAAATGGGTGTACGTTTCACCGCCCTCCTCTCTGGTGCCGTCATGCTGATTGGTGGTTTGATTAAGTATTACGCTGTTACAGAAGCTTTTATGGGTAGTGGTGTAGAAGCATGGTTCAATGATCACTTGAATTACATTCCCGTTTTCCAAGAACTTGGTGTAGCTCCTTTCTACAAAGGCATGCCTGCTTCCGCAAAAGTTGCCGCTGTCGGCTTTATGATTTTCGGCTGCGGTGTGGAAATGGCCGGTATTACCGTATCCCGTGGTATTGTGAAATGGTTCAAAGGCCGTGAAACCGCATTGGCTATGGGTTCCGAGATGGCATTGGCCCGTTTGGGTGTGGCTACCTGTATGATTTTCTCACCCTTCTTCGCCAGATTGGGCGGTACTGTGGATGTTTCCCGCTCTGTGGCTTTCGGCGTAGTGCTCCTGTGTATTGCCATGATTATGTTTATCGTTTATTTCTTCATGGACAAGAAATTGGATGAACAAACTGGTGAAGCAGAAGAAAAAGACGATCCTTTCAAAGTTTCCGATATCGGCAAAATCCTGTCATCCTTCGGTTTCTGGTTGGTGGCTCTGCTCTGCGTACTGTATTATTCCGCTATTTTCCCCTTCCAGAAATATGCGGTGAACATGCTGCAATGCAACTTGACTCTTGTTCCCGGTGAAGGTTTCTGGGCTAGCAACGCTGTAACTTATATCCAGTATGCCATCATGTTGGCTGTGGCTGCTTGCTCTTTCACCAGCAATTTCGCAAAGGATAAATCCAAAAAAATCCTCTTGATGGTTATTGCTGTTATTGCTTTGGTGATTTACTGCTACATGGGTTACAAGCGTGGTACTGCCGAAACCATTTTCGCCGTATTCCCGCTGTTAGCTGTCGCTATCACTCCTATCCTTGGCAATTATGTTGACCACAAAGGTAAAGCCGCTTCTATGCTGATGATTGGTTCCTTATTGCTGATTATCTGCCACTTATCCTTCGCTTTCATTCTGCCTCAATTCAAAGGCAGTCAAGTTGGTGGCGTAGTTGTAGCTTACATCCTGATTCTGGTGTTGGGAGCTTCTTTCTCTTTGGTTCCCGCCGCTTTGTGGCCCAGCGTTCCGAAACTGGTAGATGAGAAAATCATCGGTTCCGCTTACGCCCTGATTTTCTGGATCCAGAATATCGGTTTGTGGCTCTTCCCGCTGCTCATTGGTAAGATCTTGGACAAAACCAACCAGGATGTGATTGCTCAAATGAACGAGGGTATCATTGATGCTGAAACCGCCGCTGTTTCCTACGACTACACCTGGCCGCTCGTCATGTTGGCTTGTTTAGGTGTTGCCGCCATGATTCTCGGTATCGTGCTGAAAGCCGTGGACAAAAAGAAAAACCTCGGTCTGGAACAGCCCAATATCGTGGAAGAAAAATAACAACTTTTAATTAGTCTTAAAAAACGGACTAAAACGCAATAATTTGAAGTTTTGGTCCGTTTTTTAAATTATGAATTCAGAATTCAAAGAATAACTTTCAACTTTCAGTTTTCAACATAATTCATTGGCACATTAGCACATTAACTAATTAGCACATTTAAAATGTCCCTCACCAAAAAACACCTTTTTCTCATCATCGCTCCCTTGGCAATTCTGCTGACGGCAGGCCTCGGCTTTGCCATTGGCAAGCAGCATTGTACCCAGCACAATACACCAAACGACAATATTCCCAACCTTTATACTAACAAAGGCGCCACTCCCCCACTCCCCAATACCTTGGATTTTGCCGGAGAAAAAGTTCCTTTGGACGTGTATTATATCCGCGAAGCGCTTGATAAAGAATTGATAATTAATTGCTACCAGCATTCCAAAACCATACAGATCATCAAACGGGCAGCCCGTTATTTTCCAGTCATTGAACCGATTTTGAAAGAGGAAGGACTTCCCGACGATTTCAAATACCTCTGCGTGGCGGAAAGCGGATTGGAAAACGTGGTTTCTCCAGCCAAAGCGGCGGGTTTCTGGCAATTTATCCCGGCCACCGCCAAATTTTACAACTTGGAGGTGTCTGAAGATGTGGACGAACGCTATAATCTGGAGAAATCCACCCGTGCGGCATGCCAGTACCTGAAAAAAGCCAAAGCCAATCTCGGCAGCTGGTCTCTGGCCGCCGCCGCCTACAATATGGGGGAGGTCAATTTGAGAAAAAATATTGAAAACCAGAATATTGAAAACTATTGGGACCTCTACCTGAATCAGGAGACTTCCCGATATGTTTACCGCATACTGTCCTATAAACTGATTATGGAAAACCCCGGCCTTTATGGCTACGAATTCTGCCCTGCCCATTTGTACCACCCCATTCCCTGCAAGGAAATCACAATCACCTCTCCTATTCTCAGTCTTTACGACTTCGCCAAGGAACATAAAGTGTCATATAAGGAGTTAAAATCTCTTAATCCGTGGCTACGGAACTCCAAAATCTCCGTTTCCGGAAAAAAATATACTTTTAAAATTCCTCAAAAAAGCAAAAACAACTACTTTGACTTGTATAAGCATATTCCGAATCCCTACGTGGTGGAATGTGATTCTGTAAAATAATAGATCACGTTTAGGCGTGAAGACGTGGAGACATGCACTTCGTGCATTCGTTAAGACGAAATTCGTCTCCACGAACGAGCAAAGCAAGTAGCTACACGCCTTAACGAACGAGCGAAGCGAGTGACTTAACGTCTTAACGTATAAACGATAAAAAAATGGCTGCTGACGACAAAAAAATCATTTTCTCCATGGTGGGCGTGAGCAAGATTATCCCGCCCCAGAAACAAGTATTGAAAAACATCTACCTCTCGTTCTTTTATGGAGCGAAAATCGGCGTATTGGGTTTGAATGGCGCAGGCAAATCCACCTTGCTGAAAATCATCGCCGGCCTCGACAAGTCCTATCAGGGCGAGGTGGTCTTCTCGCCTGGCTATTCCGTGGGCTACCTGCCTCAGGAACCCCAGCTCGACGACAAACTCACCGTGAAGGAAGAGGTGATGAAAGGCGTGCAGGAAATAGTGGATATCCTGAAAGAATATGAGGAAGTGAACATGAAGTTCATGGAGCCCATGAGCGACGACGAGATGAACAAACTCATCGAACGGCAAGGAGAGCTGACCGAACTCATTGACCAGCACGACGCCTGGGAGCTGGACTCCAAATTGGAGCGCGCCATGGACGCCCTGCGCTGCCCCGAGGGCGACACCCCCATCCAAAACCTGTCGGGAGGCGAGCGCCGCCGTGTAGCCCTGTGCCGCCTGCTGCTATCGGAGCCGGACATCCTGCTTTTGGATGAGCCTACCAACCATCTGGATGCCGAGTCGGTGCAATGGCTCGAAATGCACCTGCAACAGTACAAGGGAACCGTCATTGCCGTCACCCACGACCGCTACTTCCTGGACAATGTGGCCGGCTGGATCCTTGAACTGGACCGCGGGGAAGGTATTCCCTGGCAAGGCAACTACTCCTCATGGTTGGAGCAGAAGACCAACCGCCTGGCCATGGAGGAGAAGCAGGAATCCAAGCGCAGAAGAACCCTGGAACGTGAGCTGGAATGGGTACGCATGGCCCCGAAAGCCCGTCAGGCCAAGGGCAAAGCCCGTTTGAACGCCTACGACAAATTGCTGAATGAGGATGTGAAGGAAAAAGAGGAAAAACTGCAGATTTTCATCCCCAACGGTCCCCGCTTGGGCGACCAGGTAATTGAAGCCCAGAATGTTTCGAAAGCTTACGGTGACAAGCTTTTATTTGAAAACCTCAACTTCAACCTGCCGCCCAATGGCATTGTGGGCGTCATCGGTCCCAACGGTGCAGGCAAAACCACTCTCTTCCGCCTCATCATGGGTTTGGAACAGCCCGACAGCGGCAGCTTCAGGGTAGGTGATACCGTCAAGCTGGGTTATGTGGATCAGCAACACAGCTCCATAGACCCCGAAAAAACGGTCTGGGAGGTGGTTTCGGAAGGAAATGAACAAATTACCTTGGGCGGACGATTAATCAACTCCAGAGCCTATATTTCGCGCTTCAATTTCAGCGGTACCGACCAGAGCAAGAAAACGGGTGTGTTGTCCGGTGGCGAGCGCAACCGCCTGCATTTGGCGTTAACCTTAAAATCAGAAGCAAACGTGTTGCTATTGGACGAGCCCACCAACGATATTGACGTAAACACCTTGCGCGCCTTGGAAGAGGCCTTAGACGATTTTGCCGGCTGTGCGGTGGTCATCTCGCACGACCGCTGGTTCCTCGACCGCATCTGCACCCATATTCTGGCCTTCGAGGGCGAATCGCAAGTCTATTTCTTCGAAGGCAGCTACACCGAATACGAAGAGAATAAAAAGAAGCGCTTAGGCAACGAAGGACCCAAACGTATTCATTATAAGAAATTGATGAAATAACTCAATATACTGGAAACTGGATCACCTCTTTGCCCAGCATATCCATAATACGCACCTACTTCACGCTCTCCTGCTGGGCCGTAAAGCTAATGGCAAAGTATTAATTGTGAATCTCAATGACATCAAACAATAATTCTGCGGAATGGCAAGTGCCAGGTTCAGACAAACTTACCCATGGAATTTTTGCCGAGGCGGGGCCAAATGCCAAAACTCCAGTCACATGACATTTCTGTGAGAGGTCAACATTTTCCATCTTGTCCACGCTGCTTTCAATGAAAAAAGCCCCTCCATTATAATTTGAGACATCCATTGCCGTCGCATAATCATCAATCATGGTAAACTGGCAGTAGGAGTTGTCCTCATTATAGTGTAACGGCTCCCCATACGAGTGCTTTACGTAACCGCAGAATTTGATGGTATCTCCCGCATGCGAATAATAGGGATAATTGGCGTTATCGATGCTGAAATAGATAAAATTCCTTACGACACTCTCACAGCTGTTATATTCCGTACTTGACAATGCCGGAATCTCCTCTGGGGAATAGGCCTGTACGCATTCGCACTGTTTACTCTGTTTACTGTATGTCATGTTGTCATAGCGACAGTCTCTGTTTTTGTTGCAGGAAGTGAGAAACAACACAATGGCCACTAATGACAATAGAATTAATTTTCCTCCTTTTTTCATGATAGTTGGATTTGATGTTTTATTTTTTTGTTTTGGCCCCGAAAAAACCGAGCCCAACTTTATCACTTACCTGGCATAACTTGGCTATAAACAGCAGATTTCGGTTATGCTGATTCAGGTTTGGGTAGTACAGATTTTTATTTTCCGGAATGGGTAGTGACGGTAAAGTAACTTGTCGTAGATGGCGGCGG
>JAFXSR010000038.1 GCA_017525505.1 Bacteroidales bacterium | reverse complement strand
GTAGGTCATGGTGGAAATGTAGGTGTAGAAACGCACGCCAACATCTTGCAAATCAAAGAGAATGAGGTCGATGCCTTGAAGCATTTCGGCTGTGGGTTTCTTGTTTTTGCCGTAGAGCGACACGATGGGCAGGCCCGTTTTCTCGTCCTTGCCACTGTGTACCTTCGCTCCAGCATCAGCCGTGCCACGGAAGCCATGTTCGGGCGTGTAGATTTTGCGCACATCAACGCCCAAGGAAAGCAAGGTGTCCACCAAATGCGTTTCTCCAACAATGCTCGTTTGGTTGCCAACCACACCAACTCGTTTTCCTCGCAGAAGTGGCAGGTAATCATCCAATTGCATAGCTGCGGAAACATAGTGTTCCTTGTCAATAAAAGCAAGTTGAGACGTTACCAAATTGGCTGGCTTTTGCGTTTTGATTCTGTTGTTTGGCTCGTTGTCCATCTTGAAGATTTGGGCTTGGGCTTGCGCAAGGAAAGCGCAAAACAGTAGGGCGAAAAAGGATTGTCGTTTCATTCCAGAAGTGTTTTGTTTTGCAAAAGTATTGAAATTTATGCAAATTTAGTGCCTAAAGGTTTCGTCGAACCGTTTTTTCCCTATTTTTGTCGCTGAATTGGTTCGCCAGTTCGTATATATTGAACTTTAAGAAGCGTTATGCTTCCTTGTACTTGAAAACGTAGGAAATTTTCAAGCCAGTAAAAATGAGGTTGTATAACGGCTTCACGCTGTATAGCGTGGGCTGTTATTACATTATTTTTACGGGTATCCTACGACCTTCAAGTACGATGTGATATAACACAGCGCACGCTTCTTTTGTTTGGTGTCGAAGAAAGTCGTTTCTGTTAAATGGATTGAAAATCAGTAATTAACAAGTTTAATAAACATTAATTAAAAGAAAAATGGAAAAAAAGAAAAAGAAGAAGAGAACCATTGTGTTTTCATTGGTTTTGGTGGCAGCGATGCTATCGGCTCCTTCCGCACAAGCTCAAGGTATGCTTGATTTGCTTGGTGAGTATTACGAAGAACAAGACCAACGTAGCACCCGTGATGGCGGAATGATGGGACGAGGTTCATCGGGCGGTTACAATCTTAGCAATCAGCAGTTCGGATCAGACGCTAACGGCGGTTACGAGCTTTTCAACCAGACCTTCGGGCAGGAGACTCCAGTGGGCAGCGGCCTCGCCATCCTTATGGTGGCTGGAATGGGCTATGCCGCAATGAAATCAAGAAAGAAAAACCAAAAGTCAAACAATTAAAAAAGAAAGGAAATTACAATGAAGAAAACCATTTTGACCCTTGTGGCTTTCATGCTCGTCATGGGTATGACGCAATGCAAAAAGGAACAAACAACAACTAACGTAAACCCTGCCGATGATGGCGAAACCGTTTACATCACCATGAAGGTGGCCGATGGTGGCGGCAAGCACATCGTCTATCCTGGCACGGGTGCGGTCGTCTATGGCGACGGCGATAAAATCTATGTGGGTAACAATGGTCACTATGTCGGCACACTGACCTACGCCAACGGAGCTTTCAGCGGCTACATCTCCAATCCCAGCACTACCGATTATTTGCACTTCTACTTCATGGGCGGCAAGACTCCCGCAACCGCTCCGACGGCGGGAAGCACCACCTCGTTCACCGTAGACATTAGTGATCAAAGCAGCAAACTGCCTGTGCTGTCGTACGGTCATTCCAACACCAAATACATTGATGGCACTACGGCCTATACCTGCATGTTAGAGAACAAATGCGGTTTGGTGAAGTTTGTGCCGACAACACCGAATTCGAGCACCATCAGCATTTCGGGAATGAAGACCACCGCAACTATCAACTTTGCTTCCGGAAATGAAGGCATCGACCCAGTGGATGCTGCTGGTACAGTGACGCTATATTCAGTCAGCGACACGGAAAAATGGGCCATACTGTTGCCGCAAGGTGAGGTTGTAAGCCCTACCGTGAATGTTGGGAATTATGCTTGTACTATGACTTCTACCATTACGACTATTCCCGAAGTGACAACAAACATGTACCATACCACAGGTATCCGAGTTAGGGTTCCTGGCCAATTCCGTGTTCGCTTAAGCGAAGAAAAAAAAGTGTATTTCTCGCCAGGCAACCTGCAATACATCGGGAGTGCTGCTACACCATACTGGAAGTTCGCTGATAATCAGTTGGAATACCTGGGCGATTCGCAAAACGAGCAAGGCGAGGATCCGAACATTGACCGTGACCGTTTTGGATGGGGGACGAGTGGATGGAATAATGGAAATTTGTATTACCAGCCTTACAATAGGAACTACAATACGGAAAATGAAAGTAGAGGCTACGGCCCAACCGATGGGAATGGGAATTATTGGCTTAGCTTGACAGGAGACTATGTCAATGCTGATTGGGGCGTTTACAATCCCATCTCCAATGGTGGTAATCAGGCTGGATTATGGCGAACACCAACAGAAGGTGAATGGAGAGGACTTGTCTCCAACAACTCTTGGGGACTGTCTCAAGTGGATGGATTAAACGGACTGATTGTACTTCCAATTGATTGGGTACTTCCTGATGGACTGAACTTTACCCCCGGAGCTACATCTTCTTATTCAACTAACATCTATGATAGTGATCAATGGGCACTGATGGAAGCGAATGGTGCCATTTTCCTATATGCTTATTCATACAGCACATTATGGAGTAACTGGTACGGCATGTATTGGTCGGCATCTCACTATAATAGCAGAAGAGATAATGCGAATTACATGAATATAACCAGCTATGAAGCTTCAGTTAATTCAGGCTATCGTAATAATGCTTATTGTGTTCGATTAATACAAGATGTCGAGTAATAATCCAAAATAAACACACATAAAAACAGACTGACAGAATAACTCATTGGCGAGGTTAGAAAAGAAAAAAACAAACTCTGCTGATTCCTCCAGTGGGTTATCCTTAAAAAAAACAACTATGACAACAATTGACAAGTATCATTTAAGCCTGGCCGGAGAATATGCCGTGTGTTCGGAACTCTGCAAAAGAGGATTTGATGTGAGCATCACCTTGGGCAATGCCAAGGCAACGGACATTATTGTTTTCTTTCCTGATAATTCCTGTAGAAGAATAGAAGTGAAGACAAGTCAAAACGGAAGGTTTGTCACCAACTTCTTCCAGAAATACTACGACAAGACCTTGAACAACCATCCTGATTATTGGGTGTTGGTTTATATCGACGAGGATGGGCAATTCCATTATTATGTGCTTACCCATGAGGAGTTAGGGGAAATCCAAATGAAGCGCAACGGCATGAGCACATGGGGAAAACACGTTGGGTGCGACAATGTGTTGGTAAGGGATGTTGCACATTGTGAGAACCAATGGGGTAAGATCAAATAGCACTTGCGCCATATTGTCATTAACCTATCCGCCCTCCTGCTCTTTGGGAAAACCTTGGAGCGGGAGGGCAGTGTTTTTCCTGTTGCCCCTCGCGGGGCTTTGTTCGGAATTTGTGTTTTGTTGGGCAGGGGTTGCATTGCATTCCACCCCTGCCTACTATCCGCCGTCACTCCGTGACTTGGGCTGGGGCACGAAGGAACCCCAGAGGGGTGAGAGGATATTAGGCAGGCGGTGGAGCATGGCGGAACCCCTACCGAAAAAATGGCAAGAACCCAACCATAAAAAATGTTGTGGTGTCGGTGTTTTTGTTTATTTTTGCAGTCAGAAACCAACAGAATTATAAATGTGTACACGTACAATCCATATCAATGACAGTTTGATGGAGCAAGTCAGACCTATGTTCCCCAACGATGATGTTTTGCAGCGGTGGTTGGAGCAACAAATGGAGTCTATCTTGATGAATTATTCGGCTCAACATAAGCCGAAACCTCCTTGTACCTACACGGATGAGGAAATGTATGCCATCGTCAAGGAACGGTTGCAAAGTCTTGAAAAAGGAACAGCCGAACTTGTTGATGGCGAAGAGGTCTTCTCACAAATTCGTAAACGCTATGGCTTTAAGGCATCAGTGGCATAGCCAAGCCAAGATGGAGTTGGACGAGACGCTGGCTTATGTGTTTCGTGAGTTTGGAGAAAAAACGGCTGAAAAAGTGTATGTTGAAGTCGAAAAGCGTGTGAACCAGTTGTGTGCTTTCCCTGATTCAGGAATGCGGTATAAAGACTTGTTTTACAATGACAAAGAGGTAAGAATCCTACACATGCGTAAATCCTCGATTATCTATTGCCACGATGAAGAAATGTTGTACATACTTGCATTCTGGAACAATCGGAATAATGATACGAATGCAACTGAAATGTTGTCGGAGAGATAAAGTGTTCCTATCATGTCAGCCCCAAAATTCATAGCAGACCGTATTTTTTCGCTTTCGAAGGAAAACCTTTCCTCGACGGTGATGCGCTTGGCTGTCACGAGCGTGGCTTTGGCCATTATCGTGATGCTGATTGCGTGGGCTGTCGTGGTGGGTTTTAAGAACCAGATTCGCGACAAGGTCATCAGTTTTGTGGCTCCGATTCACGTGCAGGCTTTGGACAAGAATGAATCGGTCGAAGAAACACCGTTCGTCTTGGATTCGCTGTTAGTCAGTCGGTTGAATTCCATTGGTGGCATTGCGCATTACCAGATGGTGGCGAACAAGG
>JAFXSR010000037.1 GCA_017525505.1 Bacteroidales bacterium | reverse complement strand
ATCCTTGTTCCCTTTCGCGTTTACGCCTCCACTCTGCCACCAGCCACCGATGATTTTGTAGCGGTGCGACTCCATCATCTTCTGTCTGAACCAACGCTCCAGGCTGATTCCGGAAAACGTCGTATAGTCATTCAGCATAATCTGTTCCAAGGCTGGCAGATTCCCTATCTCAATCAGCGAGGCATAGCGGTGAATATAGCGGAACCAGAAACGGAAAAAGTTGTCCTGTATCTCGTAACGCACCGTCTGGCTTCCACTTTTTGCACCCACAGGACGCTTCTTTTGTATGATGCCATATTTTTCCTCCAAAATTTTCAACTGCCCGCCAAGGACCTTTACGCCCAGCGAAGCCTCAATCTCGCTCTGCGTCACATCACCGTGCGCTATCTGGTCCAATATGCTGAAATACGTGCCGTATTGCTTGCCAAATTCCTGGACGAGCACCGAACGGCCCTCTTCGATGAAGAAACTGTCACCGCTCGAGCACACATAGTGAATCATTTTCTTCATGTTCGTGCAGCGGTTGTTCATCAACTGCTCTACGTACCGTGCCACACCGCCCGTTATTGTCCATAGAGCCAGCAAGTCCTCGTTTGTATAGTCTGCTTTGTAGTCGCCCAGTATCTCGCGCATCGTAGCCGTGGTGAACGGCTGCAGACGAATCGTGCAGTCATCACGCCCGAACAGCGGCTGCCCCTCGTCCTTGAAGATTTTTTCCATCATCCGAAAGATGCTTCCCGACACAATCAGGCAAACATTCGTCTCTTTCTTGTAGCGATCCCACAGCTCCTGAATGTCGCTGAACACACCGGAATTCACATTGTCAAACTCCTGAAACTCGTCAACAAACAGTGTGAATTTGCGCCGCTTGCCAATTTCTAACAGCAGCTGCATCAAACTTCTGAAAGTGGCAATGCCTTCGGGCACATATTCGCCAAGTTTCATTCGCACCTCCTCGCAGAATGTCCTCACCAGCGTTGCCTCCGTCTTGCGTCCTACGAAGAAGTACAGTCCAGGAGCTTGCTCCTTGGTATCCTCCATCAAGTGGTACACCAGACTCGTCTTGCCCACACGCCTACGACCTGTGAGCACCACAAATCTGGAGTAGTCATTGAACGCCTGTTGCTGCATATCGCGCAGCTGGTTCATCTCTTGTTCCCTGTCGTAGAACTTCTTCATATCACATTTCTTTTATCGCCGTAAATTTTACGGCTGTTAAATTTCGGCCGCAAAGATACATAAAATACGAACACCAATTGACGCGGTTAATAAGCGGACAAAAAAACTTGCTATATGCGCGACAGATAGTAGCCGGCATACCATTCCGCAAACTTCCGCAAGCCTTCTCTCAACGTTATCTTCGGCGTAAAACCAAAGTCTCTTTCCAAAGCCGTTGTGTCCGCGTATGTGGTAGGAACATCGCCGGGTTGCATGGGTACAAGTTTTTTGTGTGCCTCAAAGTCATATTCCTGGGGCAACACACCGGCTCTCAACAGCTCCTCTTGAAGCGTCTGGACGAAATCCAACAGGATCACAGGTCTTCCACCACCAATGTTATAGACAGCGTCTGGTGGGATGGGAAGACCATCTTCACCATTTCGCTTTTCGGGCGCCTTTGCCATCACCCTTACGATGCCTTCCACAATGTCGTCCACGTAGGTGAAATCGCGACGGCAGTTGCCGTAGTTGTAGATTTCGATGGTCTCCCCTTTCAGGAGTTTGTTGGTGAATCCGAAGTAAGCCATGTCAGGGCGACCTGCCGGACCATAGACGGTGAAAAAACGCAAGCCGGTAGTCGGTATGTTATAAAGTTTGGAATAGCAGTGGGCGAACAACTCGTTGCTTTTCTTTGTCGCAGCATATAGGCTCACTGGGGTGTCAACACGATCGTCCACGCTGAAGGGCACCTTCTTGTTGCCGCCATACACCGAGCTGCTGGAAGCGTACACCAAATGTTCTACCGGATTGTGCCGACAAGCTTCGAGGATGTTATAGAACCCCATGATATTGCTCTCCATGTAGCCATCCGGATTCTCTATACTATAACGGGCACCAGCTTGCGCTGCAAGATTGACAACCACATCAAACTGGTGTTCAACAAAGAGGCGATTGACAATTTCTCTGTCTGCGATGGAGCCTTTGACGAAAACCCAAGAATTGCCGTTCTCTTTCCGTTCTTCGCTTTCAACTTTTAACCGGGACAGTCGGTATTCCTTCAGGGAGACATCATAATAGTCGTTCATATTGTCGATGCCCACGATGGTGACACCCTTCAAATCTTTGAAAAGGCGTTTCACCAAATTGGCGCCTATGAAGCCGGCCGCGCCTGTTACGAATATGGATTTCATTTATGGATTTGATTATCTGATTTTTACTCGTCTATAAACGCCTGTATGGATTGGATTAGAGACGATGATGCACTGTTACCAATATGTTGGAGTGTTGTTTGATTCCCATCCAATAGCATGGAAGTAAGTTCATCTTCATTCATTGCCACGTTGACTGTTCCCAATTCCTTGAATTTACGTGCCGTGGCCAGTTGGTGTTCATTGCGGTGTTCCCCGAGAGCGGCTATACGTGGGAAAACGATGATGGGCTTGTCCTTTTGCAGGGCAGACAGTATGGTTCCCATGCCTGCATGGGATACGATGAGACGGGCCTTGTCGAAGAGTGTGTTAAACTCGTCAGGTGCAAGGAAATCGACAGTCTTAATATTCTTGGGGGTGAAACCGCATTGATATACCTGCGCTATAACTTCTTCGTTCAGTTGTGGAGCTAACTCATCGATAATTTTGATGAGGCGATCGAAGGGGAGTTGTGTACCTATAGTTACGAATATCATTGTAATATGATAGTTTACGGTTTACAGTTTACGGTTTACGGTTTGTGGTTAAAAGGTCTTCTATAGAGTGTTTCCGAAGACATTGCCAGCATATTGTATTTTGCCCGTAGCAAGGTCTTCCCATTGTGTGTAGGTTCGTGAAGCGAACCATGAAGCCATCCGACCGCTTGCCGAGAGATGTTCAGCATTGGCGATGCTGTCTATCCATATCGTCTTTCGTCCAAAGAGTTTCCCTACCAAAAGATATACTAATCCGGGGGCAGCACCAGTGGTGATGATGGCATCGGGCTTTTCCTTCCGTATAGTTTTTATTGCTTTTAGAAAAGCGGGAACCAGTTTCCAAGCATCAGACCTGCTAAAATCTGTTGTCAAGCAGTATTTCTGACCTTCTACCATTGTGGCACATTTCGGATGAGTCGAGACATATACCATTTCATAATGTCCTTCCATTGGCCGTGCTATCCTCAACAACTGTATCCAGTGTCCGCCTATTGAGGCTACTGCCATTACTTTTTTCATGATTATATCCCCTTATTTTACAATAATATTCTTCTGATTGACAAAGGAACTCAAGTCTGTTGAATCATTAAAATTTTTCAGACTCCAAATCTGTACGATACCTAAACGAACATCCTTGGCTGTTAGCATACGATTCAGGTGATCCGTATAATAGTTGGGAATCTTTCGCTTGTTGTTGTTTGTTTCAAACAACCCTGTTGCCAAATGTCTTTT
>JAFXSR010000036.1 GCA_017525505.1 Bacteroidales bacterium | reverse complement strand
TTTATACAGGTGATTTCGAGCCAGAAAAGAATGTTGAAGGTATGCGTGACTTTTATGATACGTATTGGAGAAAAATCGCCTCTGTTCAAGTTCCCCATCATGGTTCGGTAAACAATTATGATTCAGAATTGTACAAATATCCAGTTAGGGGGATTGTATCTGTAGGAAACGACAACACGTACTACCATCCGAATATTGACACTTTAATCAACATCCAAAGCATGGGTTGCCATCCTGTCATTGTCACGGAGAATAAGAGTTCGATGAGAATATATCATTATTCGTTTTAGACGGCATTAACAAAGAAGCATGGCTTGAGGGTCATGCTTCTTTTCTTATATCCACACCCCCTTTGCCGGCTTCTCCACCATCACCGTCTTGCCAATGTACAATGTACACTTAACAATGTACAATTAATACGTCACGAAACCAACTGTTCATTGTACATAATACATTGTACATAGTTTCTGGTGCGGGAAATGAAACGGCTGGTGGAGGAAAGGTGAAAGCAAAAGTGTCTGTAGTCCGAATGCCTTGGTAGTAACACAATGAATTATAATGTAGAATTATAATAATTTAGGATTATATTTTTGCAAGAGGGCTTTGGAATTGAAAAAATAGTGTATTTTTGCAAAAAAATTGAAATGATGTTTGTTGATAGACAAAGAGAGTTGACCCGATTAAAGACTGCTTTGAAGAGAGATAAGCCACAGTTCATAGTAATATACGGACGCAGGCGGATTGGCAAATCTACTCTGATCAAGAAGGTGCTGGACTTTGAACGCGGCGACATCTTTTTTATGGCAGACAGGACATCGGAGCCAAGCCAACGCCATTTGTTTTCGGCTACAGTCGATAGAATCATCAACGGTTTTTCCTCCGCAAATTATCCGAATTGGGAATCCCTTCTCGTTAACCTTAACAGATTTGTAGATAAACGTGTAACAGTATGTCTTGACGAGTTCCCATACCTCGTCAAGAGCTGTCCAGCATTGCCCTCCATCCTCCAAAAACTGCTTGACGAAAAACTACTGAAATACGACTTGATTATTTGCGGATCCTCGCAGCAAATGATGCAGGGCTATGTCCTTGACACAAAGGAACCTCTGTATGGCAGGGCTGACGAAATCATCAAGATGAAACCGATACCTGCTTCGTTTGTACAACAGGCATTGCAATGCAATGTGACCCAAGCTGTCTTCGAATATTCAGTTTGGGGAGGCGTTCCCCGCTATTGGGAACTTCGCAACAATTACGAAAGCCTTAATGAGGCAATCAAAAACCTGCTTCTGACTTCGGATGGCACATTATACGAAGAGCCGGCAAGACTATTGCAAGACGAGATGCGTGATACCATACAGGCTTCCTCTGTTTTGTCGTTTATCGGCGGTGGCGCACACAAAATCTCTGAGATTGCCGCTCGCGCCGAAAAAAAAACAACCGACATTACTCCACAACTGTCAAGACTAAGGGAACTTGGTTTCATTAGCAAAGAGATCCCTTTTGGTGAAAACGAGAAAAACAGCAAAAAAGGTCTATACTACATATCCGACCCTCTGTTGCATTTCCACTACCGATATGTCCTCCCATATCGTTCGCTCATAGAATTAGGAAATAGCGAGTCTGTGCTGGAATTATTCGATGCCACACGAAATGACTATACAAGTGAGACTTGGGAACAATTATGCAGAAATCATGTCGCAGCCAGAAGTATTGACGGTGTTGTTTACAAAATGGCTTTGCGATGGTGGGGAAATTATTTTGACGAAGAACGGAAACAGTATTGCAAGGCGGAGTTGGACGTGGTTGCCGAGTCTTTTGATGGCCAACATCTTTTCATAGGTGAGTGTAAATGGAAGGAGGAAGTCAATGTGAGGGAAGAATTGCTCCGTCTTAAAACCATCGCCAAGGGATTACCTTTTGTCAAGGGGCACACTATACATTACGGTTTGTTTCTGAAGGAACCCACAACTCATTCCGAGAATGTCACTGTATTTTATCCTGATGATGTGATGACATCTCTATAATTGGCTTTTACATAGCCGCATCATCATCTTCAACGACGAGGGTATCACCATCAAAACGCCGGCGCTGCTGCACCACAACACCGACTTCATCCCCTACGAGGCGGTGTCGAGCGTGATGATACACACCCCTCTCGCCAGCTTCTCCACCATCACCTTCTACACCTACTGCCGCGAGATCGGCGTCCACGGCTTCCTCCAGCGTGAGGTATGAGAAACTAATGGACTGGTGTAAAAAAATCGCAGAGATGCGCCATGCCACGACACGTCACTAATGTAATATTCTATTTGTCGCTTCTAAAACACGTTCGGGGCTAATGCCTGTCATACAGCGATAATCACCGTATTCGCAAGGCTTGCTGCCGTAGATACTGCATGGGCGGCAGGGCAGGTCTTCCTGTATGACGTTGTCTATTGACTGCCCCCAGCCCAAGAAACCCGACAAAGGATGCGTGGCACCCCAGACACTTACTACAGGGACACCCGCCAACGAAGCCAGGTGCATATTGCCACTGTCCATCGCCAGGACAAGTCGCAAGCGGCTCATCAGTCGCAGTTCCTCTCCCATGTCGGCCAAGCGGCCCACCACAGACTCCACATTGTCATATTTCTGTTCCCATTGTTCCATTAAAACCCTCTCTTCCGCACCAGCGCCAAACAAATATACATGCATCTGCTTGGAGACTTCTGCTACCACCTGCTCCATTTTGTCCAAAGGATAAATCTTTCCTCTGTGGGCAGCGAAAGGAGCCACACCAATGGCATTCTCTTTGGCGAAAACAGCTTCTCCTTGCCGTGAATTGCTGCCGGACTGAGTATTGGTTTCAGCTGGAGTATTAGTTTCAGCTGATATGTCTATTCCAGGTCGGGATATATTTCCGAACAGCGAAAACGGCTGATGCCAATCTATCCGCACTGGATAGCCCAACTCCGCCAGCACCTGCTGATAACCCTCGAATGATGTACGCTGCTGAGTCTTCACATTCGCCTTGATAAAGTTTTTCCGTTGGCGGCGATTCTTGTCAAAATAAGCTGTTGGTATTCCATCCAGCTTAAAGAAACCTCTTAAAACAATTGTTCTCAGCACATTATGAAAATCCGCAAGAGCTGTCGGCTGCAAGGTCTTCAGCTCTTTATACAAACGATAAATTCCTTGAAGACCTTCGTAATTCTTCAGATCAACCCCGACAAAAGACACATTCAGCGGTAGCATCCGCATTATGGACCCGACGTAGGGGCGGCTCACCACCGTAATCCGCAATTCAGGGTATTGCCGTGCCAGCGCATCAATCACGGGCACTGACATCAGGATATCGCCCAAGGCGGAGAATCGGAAAATGAGCAGATGCGATTTCACTTTTGGCCGTATAAAATCGGATTGGTACTGGGATCGTTGTACATTTTCATCTGCTTATACACCCGCATATACTTGCGTCCTGCCTCGAAATCCGCCAACAATTGGTCGATGGCGGTGCTCAAATCCACTTTTTGCTGCAACAGAACATCCAGTTTCTGCTGACAAAGCTGCCGATGTTCCTCGCTGGCATCCTGGCGTTCCACCTGCTCGCGCATGTGATAGATTTTCAGTGCCAGAATACTCAGACGGTCAACAGCCCAGGCAGGGCTTTCGGTATTGATAGTAGCATTCTCCAATGTCCTCACCCCGTGATATTTCGTATAAAAATAGCTGTCGATAGTCTCCACCAAATCGGTGCGTTCCTGATTGCTGCGGTCAATACGACGCTTCAGTGCCAAGGCCTCCACAGGGTCGATATTCGGGTCGCGGATAATATCTTCCAGATGCCACTGCACCGTATCGATCCAGTTTTTCAGATACAAATCCGCTTCGATAGTGCCAGCGGAATATGGATTCCGAATCGGGGCATCCACATCATTCGTCTGATGATAATCCTTAATGACCTGTTCAAAGATCGGGTTCGCCAAAGCTGTAAATGTCATAATCTCTGATTTCTTTCGTTATGAATATAAAAAAGCAAAATTACAAATAAAAACGACATCTAATAAAAAAAATTGCCGTACCTTTGCAACAAATTTTTTCAACTCATGATTACTGTACATATCCAAAACACCAATAAAACCCTCACCATTCCTTTCGGAATGACAGTGCAGGAACTGGCAAAACAAGAGAATATCCGTTTGGAATACCCTGTTATGGGAGCTCTCATCAACAACAAAGTTCGCGAATGTGCCTACCGCATCCACAAACCCTGTACGGTGCAGTTTTTCGACATGACCTCTTCCTACGGACATCTTATGTACACCCGTTCGGTCTATTTCATCTTGTATAAAGCCGTCAAAGAGACCCTGCCTAAACATGTGAGACTTAAGATTTTACACTCCATTTCAGGTGGAAAATACTGTGAATTGGACAATTTGGACCAAGCATTAGACCATGCTCTGGTCAGCCAACTGTATAAGCGCATGCGGGAAATCGTGGAAAGCAATATTCCTTTCGAAAGAATGGAACTTCCCTCCAAAGAAGCTGTTCAACTATTTAAGGATGAAGGACTTGAGGACAAATACGAGCTACTACGCAACCGCACCCGCATCTACACGTCCATTTATAAGTTAGGAGATACCGTCAACTATTATTTCGGTAACTTAGCGCCTTCGACAGGTGTTATCCATTTATTTGGACTTGAACTGTATGAGTCGGGCTTGCTGTTGAAAGTACCTCAACCCCAGCATCCTACCACCCTGTCGCATACTCATCATGTCCCCAAGCTGTTCTCTGTTTATCAGGATTACAAAAAATGGGCCAATACCATCGGCATTCCTTACGTTTACAATGTGAACAAGAAAATCGCCGAAGGCAATATCCAAGACACCATTCTCATCACCGAAGCCTATCACGAGAAACTATTGGCAAAAATCGCCGACCAGATTCACGAACGACAGTCCAAGGTGGTGCTCATCAGCGGTCCGTCCAGTTCGGGAAAGACCACGACCTGCAAGCGTTTGTCGGTGCAATTGGGCATTTTAGGCTACGACCCTGTGCAAATCTCCGTGGACGACTTCTTTGTGGAACGCGAAGAAACTCCCAAGGATGAAAACGGAGAATACGACTTCGAGTCTGTGGATGCCATTGATTTGAAGCTGTTTAACGACACGCTGAACCGCCTGCTGCAAGGCGAGGAGGTGCCGCTGCCCACTTTCGATTTTTCCGCTGGCAAGAAACTGTGGAAAGGCAATACCATACAGCTGCGTCCCAACTCCATATTGGTGATTGAAGGTATCCACTGCCTGAACCCGCGTCTGACCGAACAAATTGACGACAGCATCAAATTCAAACTGTTCGTGTCGGCCCTCACTTGTATCTCCATTGACCGGCAGAACCCCATTCCCACAACAGACAACCGACTGATACGCAGAATTATACGAGACTACAACTACCGTGGTTATTCGGCTCAGCAAACCATCAGTCGCTGGCCCAGTGTGCGTCGCGGCGAAAACCGCAACATTTTCCCTTTCCAGGAGAATGCCGACGCCATGTTCAATACCTCACTGATATGCGAAATGGGTGTACTGAAAAAATACGCCATCCCCATTTTGCTGGCCGTTCCGGAGAACAGTGTGGAATTCGCCGAAGCCTACCGACTGCTGAAATTCCTGTCGTATTTCAAGGTGATTCAAGAAGAAAACATCCCCGGCACCTCCATTTTGCGTGAGTTCGTCGGCGGTAGTAAATTCAAATACTAAACTTTATTTTTCCCTCCTGTGGAGACGTTTCATGAAATGTCTCCACATAGACTCCCCAATCTTCACGCCTCCACGTCTTAACGTCTCCACGCCTCCACGTCCACATCCCACACAATAATCTTCCGCTGCAAGATGGCTTGGCGACCATGAACGGCATCACCTTGTATTGTTTCCGCCTTGGAGCTACCGTATGGTAATTCTTTAATAATCAGTTGTTTTCGTTCGATATAACGTCTTAAAACCCCACCATTGTATGCCTTTACCTCATTGAGCAGAGAGACAATGCGGCGCTGCGACAAATGCCTATTATAGTCGGAACTGTGGAGAGAGCTGGCATAACCTTCAATGCTCAAGGTGATACGTTGTCCCTGTGCCAAACGCTCCTCGACAAACGAGAGCAATTGCTGTACCTTTGAATGACAAGACGCTAATGAATCTTCGAAGAAACTTTCCATCCACTGTTTTTCCTCCGCATTGGCCGCCGCAAGATACCGTGATTTCTGACGTCCATATTCCGCCTGCAAAGCACCATATCTAGCTGTAGTTGTGTCCTTTAAGGTTTTAGGGTCGGGTTGGTCATTGTCGAAGTAAAGATTGAGTGGAAAGAAGTCTTTAATGACCAAGAGGACTGAATCTTGGCTAACTTCCAACGTGTCTTTTTCTTTTAACAAACTTTCCCAATGGTAAATATCATTACAACAGGTATCTTCCAAATGCGTAGCATCATAAGGCCGGTTGGATGAAAAATATCCAGACTTACCATTTTGATTTACAACAAAATAAATATCATTCTCCTCGGAATTAAGCGGAACACCCATATTCACAGGGGTTGTCCAGCTGCACAAACCACCCTGACTGCGGAAAATATCATAACCTCCAATCCCCAGCCACTCGTCAGAGCTGAAATACAAGGTGTTAGTTTTCACATCGTAGAAAGGAGTCACCTCATTGCCCGCAGTGTTTATGCCACTACCTGCATTAATGGGAATTTCATATTTCCCATTTTTACAGATAGAAAACCAGATGTCCATATCTCCCTGTCCATTAGGGCGGTTCGACACGAAATAAAGCACCGCATAATCTTCCAGTTCCGCCAGAAAAGGCTGGGTGCTGCTGAAATCTTTGCCATTGATGTCACTGCCCAGCAATTCGGCTTTGCCCCACTTACCCTTTTGCTTGCGACTTTCATACAAATCGCACACAAGCTCCTCGTTCACAGTTCTATAACAACGGGAAAACACCAAATGATCCTGTGCCTTATTAAAACAGAAATTCGGATGATAATACTTTCCTTTATTGATTACCGGAGACAAAGTTCTAACATTCAGATAGTTATCATCTTTGTAATCAGTCTGATAAATCTTGCCGGACCAATGCGTATCGAAGAATAGTTCATTATCATCATCCACTTCTGAGCGCATAGAGGAGAAGAAAAAGAGAGAATCGGAGAGCAAAAGCGGGTTGTATTCAGAGAAAGGGCTATTTATGTGGTCGGGAAGGCGTGTGATGGCATAGGGCAAGGGATTTTTTTTGATGCTATCAGCCAATGCTTTGCGTACGGCCAACGACATACTATTCTGGGCCAACATCGTTCCCATGCAGAACACACAGAACATAAGCGTGCAAACCGGAAACCTAAAACCACGACCCATAATTGACAATTGATAATTACTACTGATGAGATATTTTTTGAGAATGCTTTTGTAATATATTAATTTGTATGTGTTTATAGATATTCTTACGACTTTTTGATTTGAAATGATAGAAGGTATTGCATGCTACTTCATTTCGCAGCGGGTTTATCCGGTCCTTCGGTGCAGATTACATTCGCGCTGCGAAGAGATACACTGCACTTCTCATACCCCACACTGCGGCCTGCGGCCTTATGTGGGGTTACAGAGAGACTGTCTCTTCGAGACATATACCCATAAGGTAGTCAGATACTCCTCACTGCAAGACATCTGCTATAGTCCCGGCCTCGGAGAGGCCGCCTTTCTGTAACCTCCCATACGGAGCGATAGCGGAGTATGGGGTTATGACTACCCACTACAATCTCCTCGCGGCGCGGGGCTGTCTTGCACTGAAACACGTAATAAGACCGCCGCGAAATGGTGAAAATCGCAACTAACCTCCTGCCATTTCCTGCCAATCTATCAAAGAACCACGTTTCTTCTGTTGCTCATTTTATTGCACTAGTTCTAATTTATAATTTAAAGTCACCTACCATCTATTCTCCTTTTCCCGCAACTGCGATACGCAGTCGCTTACATTGATACCCTCCCTCTATTCATTGACCCCTGACCACTAATCACTAACCCCTAAAACCTATCCCCTACATAATATCAAACGGGCAGGGTTCCTTGCCCAACTTTGTCACACGTTTGCGCTTAAACGTGTAATTCAGAGACAGTTCCAATCCGCCACGCGCACGGTTAGCTGGTAACAAACTCGACAAAGTGATGTCGTAACTTACTCCTAAACGCAGTCGTTGCCATTCGAAAAAAAAATCCACAATCATCGCGTCATTCCATCGGTAAAACAAACCGCCGCCCACAGAAAAAACGGTGGTATAGCTGTTTTTCATCTGGAAATACTCCACATTGGTACCAAACACTACCTCGAAAAACTGCCGCTGAAACTCCGCATACACCGCTGGTTCAAGCGCCACATCGTCCACAATGCGAATGGTAGAAATAAAATATGCGTCAAAATTAACGGGCAGGCGGGTGGCATAGTCGTTAAAAGCCTGGGTCGGCTGGGTCAAATGCCTCGCACTGACACCTACCGTATAGCGATCAGTCTTATTGGGTGCGAAATTCCACAATGCCCCTACCCCACAATCAAAAAAAAACACCTTCTCTTTGCCGAAACTCTCGGAAATGGGATTGCCCGCATTAAAAATATTATCGACAAACTGCTCGTCGAATGTCATACTGCTGTAATTGATACTGCGTTGGATGAAACCCAGATACAGTCCCAAGCCCAGTTTGTGGCGGCTTTTGCGGCCCAATGCTTTCAAATAGGACAGCGACACATAGGGCTGCACGCTGTTGTAGCGAGAATCGCCCGTATAGTCACAGTTGACATTCACCCCGATGCTGAACTGCTGCCGGCGCTGCTGGTCGCGCACTACCGGCACATCACCAAAAAAAGTGAAATGCACGTATGGCTTTGTAACAGAGAGCCATTGGGTTTTCTGATTCGCCCCAACACGAAACAAGCCATCGTAACAGCCCGTCTGGGCAGGATTGATTTCTATCGGAGCCTGATAGAACTGCGAATAATGCAAATCCTGCGCCCAGCAGAATCGGAAACTGAAGAGCGAAATCAGTAACAGAATGATATACTTGTATTTATCCTTCCAGCAATTTTTCAGATAGCGGCGCAACTCATTCTCACGGGCATTGTTTCCCGGCTCATAAAACTTCTTTCCGCTGATGGATTCCGGCAGGAACTCCAAATCCGTAAAATTGCCAGCGTACTCATGGGCGTACTTGTAACCATCGTGATAGCCAAGCTCTTTCATCAGCTTGGTGGGGGCATTGCGCAAATGCAAGGGAACAGGCAAGTCGCCCGTCTTCTTCACCCACGCAATTGCCTCATCAATAGCCATATAAGAGGCATTGCTCTTGGGCGAGCACGCCAGATATACCGCAGTTTGCGACAAAACAATCCGCGCCTCCGGCATGCCGATATGATGTACCGCCTGAAAGCAATTGTTCGCCAAAAGCAAGGCATTGGGATTGGCATTGCCGATATCCTCAGAAGCCAGGATAATCATACGGCGGGCAATGAACAAGGGGTCTTCTCCAGCCACCAGCATACGCGCCATCCAATACACCGCCGCATTGGGGTCGCTGCCCCGCAACGACTTGATGAAGGCCGAAATAATATCATAATGCTGCTCGCCCTTCTTGTCGTATATCGCCAGATTCTTCTGGATTACCCTTGTTACCAACTCATTGTTAATCACTACCTTGCCATCTATTGGCGGTGTAGCCATTGTTACCAACTCGATAGCATTGATGAGTTTGCGCGCATCGCCGCCCGAGTAGCGCATCAACGCCTCCGTCTCCTGAAAATCGATGGTGCAAGACAAATGCTGCTCCAAATATACCTTGGCCGAGCGGATAATGCTCTCCAAATGCGACTTCTCCAGCGATTTCAATGTATAAACCTGACAACGGGACAACAACGGAGAGATAACCTCAAACGAAGGGTTCTCGGTTGTGGCACCAATCAGTGTCACCACACCGCGTTCCACCGCCCCCAGCAGGGAATCTTGCTGCGATTTACTGAAACGATGGATTTCGTCAATAAACAATATCGATTTTTTTTCAGATTTCTCCGCCTTGTCCAAGATTTCACGAATATCTTTCACCCCGGAACTAATGGCACTCAGCATATAGAAATCGGCGCCTGTCACCTCGGCAATCAGCAGGGCCAGCGTGGTTTTCCCCACCCCTGGGGGCCCCCACAGAATCATCGAGTAGATGGTATCGTTCTCCAACGCCTGTCGCAATACCCCTCCCGGCCCCATCAGGTGCTCCTGCCCGATGTAGGCATCCAAGGTCTTAGGTCTTAATATCTCGGCAAGGGGTTGGTTCATTTTTTCTTTTTTAATTTAGAAAATGAATTGATACCTATTCTCAAGGAAAAAATATGCGAATACATGGCAATCGACACATCCCCGATATCAGTAAAGGCATAGTCTATAGCAACAATATCCTTGATATTGACACCGACACCAAGATTTATCTGGCAGGTCACCTTCGTCTTGTTGTCGAAATCCGTCTCACGCTGAAAATTGCCGATACCGGCACGAATGGCCACAATTTTCTTGTAGGCGAACTCCATTCCGAAATGGGGATTAAAGGTAAAATAGTTGGTACTTAGGATATTGTCTCTTCTTCCATCAAAGGTAAAATCCGTATTCAAGGCGAAAGTGGCATTGAAACCTTTGCCAAACTCCACATATTTGGCTGCGCCCAGAACCAACTGTGGCACAGTTACTTCAAGACTATTCTCAGGAATCTCGTTGCCCGTTTGCAGGAACACTTCTTTCACACGGTCGCTCAACGTATAGCTCCACGCATTGAAAGTACCCGTTCCATCCTGCAACATCGCTCCCACCTGCCAACCTTTGTACACGTATTGAACACCGAAGTCCAGTCCGAAGCCCCAAGCTCCCGCAAAATCACCGATGCGGCGACGGACGATCTTGGCATTGCCGCCCACCGACAAGCCCCTCACGTTCTTGAAGTTATAAGCAAAACTCAGCAGGAAAGCATTGTCCGCTGCCGAAAAATAACTGATGCGATCGTAATCGATATTACCATAATTGTCTATCAACTCTGTTGTATTCATGATATTATCCACACCAAAACGGATATAGCTGAAAGCCACGGTAAAAGAAGAGTCAATCTTGTATGCCGCCGCCGCATAGTCATACTTGGAAATCCCCGCAAAATATTCGGCATGCATGGCGGCCAACTGCAGTTTCTGCCGCATACGACCCAAGCCGGCAGGATTCCAGTAAGCCGCAGTCACATCATCGGAAATGGCAACCATGGAGTTGGACAGGGACAAGCCGCGGGCACCCACACCCAGCGACAGGAAGGCATTGCTGTACTTCGCCGTCTGGCCGAAAAGCGCCACTGACAGCAGACAAAAAAACATCAAAGCCCCAATTTTTCTCATATAAAATACCATTTCATATTAACGGCAAAAATACGGAAAAATTATCACTTTTACACATTATTATAATTAAGCACGAAAAAAAACTTTATTTTTCGACTATTGTATCAAAAAAATTATTACTTTTACAGATTGTAATGTATTGGATAAAAAGTAAAAAAAATAAATCTATGAAAAGTTCAAAATGTTTATTATCATTGGCTTGCGTTTTAGCATTCGTTTTCTGCATGTCCAATAGTTTTGCACAGAACAACTGTAGAGATGAGAACGGAAACGTCAAAAAAGGCGGCATTGCGCTGACCCGTGACGACGAGAATGGCAACCACAACACTCCCACAGCCGCTTTGTCCTATCCCAAATTCAAAGGCGGCAACAAGGCCATGTACCGTTACATTTACAAAAACCAGCAGTATCCCCAGAACCTGAAAAACCGTGGCATCAGCGGTCAGACTCAAGTGCAGTTTATGGTAAATCCTGACAGCACCATCACCAATGTGGAAGTTTTCAAAACCTCTGGCTACAAAGAATTTGACGACGAAGCCGTTCGTATTGTCAAGAGCTTCCCCAACTGGGTTCCCGCAAAACAGGACTGCCAAGACATCCCTTTCAAAACCGTAGTGACTATTCCGTTTGATCCAGAGAGAGCTAAGAAAAATTAAGAATTAAAAGAACCAAAAACTAAAAAAAAGAGTCGAAAATTCGACTCTTTTTTTTACCACACCACCTACTCACCTTTTCACCTTCTATACCCTCACGCACGAAACTAAAAAGACGACCACAATTGGTCGTCTTTTTTATTGTTGTTGCGAAAGTGAGCGGAAGACGGGTCTCGAACCCGCTACCTACAGCTTGGAAGGCTGTCGCTCTGCCAAATGAGCTACTTCCGCAGTGGGATGTGGGAGGGGGAGGATTCGAACCTCCGAAGGCTTAGCCAACAGATTTACAGTCTGCCCCATTTGACCGCTCTGGTACCCTCCCATTTTGAGCCGATAGACGGACTCGAACCGCCGACCGGCTGATTACAAATCAGCTGCTCTACCAACTGAGCTACATCGGCTTGAGATTTTACCCTTTCAAATAACTTCAACCGTTTCGAAAAATCGGTTTGCAAAAATAGACTTTTTTTTGATACGAATTACAAAACAATGCAATTTTTTTCAAAAAACATTCTATCTATCACATTATCAGTGCAATATTTTTATCAAATATACAGCTCGCAAATTCAAAAGATATGAAGCAAAGCCCCTTTGACATGCTGTTTTCGGAAAAAAATCGGATTTTTATGAAAAAACTGCCCGTTTTCATCCTAGAAAAAAAGAATATTTGACCTGATGATCACAAAAACAAGATAACAATTTGACTGACAAATTTTTGTGTTTCTCAATTAAACCTTGGCACTCCAAAACAATCTTGGAACTTCATAAAAATTATTAACAATAGAATTCCATCTATAATTTTTTTGTATTTTTGCGGACTAAAAAAAACGAAAAAACTATAAACAACTTTTATTATTAACCAAATTCAATTATCATGAAAAAACTCTTTACAACGATGCTGCTTTTGCTCGCATTAGTCATTGTGGGCAAGGCACAACAAGTACTGATGAGCGAGGATTTCAACAATGGCTTCCCCTCAACTTGGTACACAGTAGATGCTGACGGAGACGGTCACAACTGGGGTAACTTTGCCATGACAGGCCACTCAGGTGAAGCAACCGACAGCTGCGCGACTTCTAAGTCATACGATGCCAGCTCCACTCCCGCTGAATTGCATCCCGACAACTGGCTGATTACCCCTGCTGTCACCATTCCTGCTGGCAGCTACCCCATGCTTTCTTTCTGGGTATGCGCTCAGGATGCCAGCTGGGCAAATGAACATTACGGTGTTTATGTGACCACCAGCAACGACTACCTGAACCCCAACAACTATACCTTGTTGTTCGAGGAAACTTTGGATGCTAACGGCGGTCCCAGAGCCCAGGGCGCATGGAAGCAAAAAACCGCCGTGTTGACCGCATACGCTGGTCAGAATATTCATATCGCTTTCAGACACTTCAACTGCACTAACATGTTCTACATCAACTTGGACGACGTGGCCGTTGAAGTAATTACCGACCCCACTTTGTTCGTTTCCCCCGAAGCTCTCCAGTTCACCGCTGGCGCACTTAACAGCGACTTCGGCAGAAAAAACATCAGCGTGAATGGTGTGTTGTTGTCCAACAATGTGAACATCACCCTGCCCGCTAACTCACCTTTCGGTATCTCAACCGACACTGTTAACTATAGCAATTCAATAACACTGACCCCGAACAACGGAAGTGCCGGCGCTACCATCTATGTTGTTTTCAACCCCACCACAGTTGGCTACTATGAAAGTACCATCAACGTTGTATCCGAAGGTGCTCCCTCTCACAATGTGACCGTTAAGGGTTTGGCCCTCGACTGTAACCAGGCAATGCCCATTCCTTGGTATGAAGACTTCACTACCACTGATTTCCCCACCAATTGCTGGACAATGACCTCCACCGATACCGCTGACTATGAATCAGACGGTCAAATTTACCCTGGTGTAAAACGTTATACCTGGTATAACTCTGTATCAAGCCAGTATGCAGCTGTTGTTGGTGACGCCAGCCGCGTCCAGAACGAGCACCTCTATACTCCTGTGTTCGACTTGAGCAATGTAACAGGTGCCGCTGATTTCAAATTCGAATTCAGAACCAACCCCGGTATCGAAGCTTTGATCACCGGCAATGTGAGATTCACCGTAGAAATGAGTACCGATGGCGGTAACACTTTCACTACCATTTGGAATGTTGCCGATATCCGCGAGGCTTTCGCTAGCTATTGGACTGGCTGGGATGACGTATGGCCCGTTTATTTCGACATGGACCAGTATGTTGGCACCAACGCCAATATCCAGTTCGACTTCCACTATGAAGCCGACGTTGACGCTGCCGACCAGGTGATTATCCAGAATGTGAAATTCATCAATTACACTGAACCGAGAATGGATGTGGTTGCAGAAGACACTGTTTCCGTGTTCACTTACGTTGGACATCCCGAAGCTATGGTTATTCCCGTTGAAGGTCGTAACCTCAACAGCACCGTCACAGTAACCACCACCGCTCCTTTCGAAGTGTCAGCTGACGGCACCTCCTTCGCCACTACCGCTACACTTCCCGCTTTGGGTGGCAACCTGTATGCAAGATTCAACCCTTCAGATGAATTGGTTGACGAAGTCGGCACCATTACCATTGTCAACAACTATACCGATACTACCGGTGCCTATGCTGACACCACTTTCAGCAAGACCCTTGTTATGATTGGTACTTCTCACGACTGCTCTGACATTGTTCTGCCTATCGCAGAGAGCTTCGAAAGCATAGACAGCACTGTTTTGGCTCCCAATGCCACCGAATATTGCTGGCAAGCCTTCAAGGGCAACACCAGAGACGTTCAGAATGACCCCGTTAACTCTAACGATTACGCTTACGATGGCAACCAGTCATTCCGCTTCTCTTCTATCAAATACAACGCCCAGCAGATTTACACCCAGTACCTCATCACTCCTGAGTTAAGCGCTAACAACCCCATGCTGGTGATGTTCAACTATGCTAACGCTTCTGCACTGAAAGACGAGACCTTCTCAGTAGGTTATTCAACCACTGGCGACGCTGTCAGCGATTTCACCTGGGAAGCTCCCATTACCAATGCCGCCAATACCGATTGGCAACTGTACCGCAACACCAACGTTCCCGCTAACGTGAAATATGTTGCTGTTAGATATGAATCACAGCGTAAGGCTTATCTGTACATTGACAATTTCCAAGTTATGGAAGCTCCCGCTTGCATGTTCCCCGTTGAACTGAGAGCTGAGAACACCGCTGCTGACCACGCTGACATCATGTGGACTGCCGGTGCCAACGAGACTTCATGGGAAATCGCTTACAGCATCGCTCCTCTCGATTTAACCACTGCTACTCCTACCACAGTGAACACTTTGGGTACTACCCTCAACGGTTTGACCGCCAACACTCACTATCAGGTTGCTGTTCGCGCTATCTGCGGTGATGGTCACAGTGACTGGTCTGAAGTGAAAGATTTCTGGACTACCACCACTCCTGCCACAGTTCCTTACACACAAACATTCGAAGATGGTGCAGCTGACCGTGACAACTGGGTATTGGTTAATGGCAACCAAGCCAACTACTTCATATATGGCAATGTTCCCGGTTCCACCACTGGCAAAGCGCTGATCATCACCCAAGATGGTACAACCAATACTTATCTCACCCAGATTGGTGACGCTTTGACTTCACATTACAGCACCGTATGGGCATACAGAGACATCTTGTTCCCCGAAACTACCGCTCCTGGCTACATGCTCACCCTGAACTGGAAGTGCTTCGGTGAAGTTGACTATGACTTTGGTGAACTCTATATCGGTAATGCCACCGAAGTAACCAACTTCAACAGAAATGAGAATATTCCCGGATTCATCGATGTTAACACCGCTCATTACACTCCTGCCGGTTTAACCAAATTAGACAGATACGTCAACAAGAGCCAAATGCAGACTGGTGCCTACATCATCCCCAGCGATGAGATTGCCGGTCAGGTAAAACGTCTGTATTTCTTATGGACCAACGACTCTTTGAGTGGTGCTGAGACTCCTCTTGCTATCGATAACATCAACATCACCATCCCGCAGTTCGCCAACATGAGCGGTACCGTTACCGACGACCAAACCGGCGCTGCTATTCCTAACGCCACCATCAACATGGTTTCCAACCAGGGCTTCACGGCAACTGTCACTACCGATGCCAATGGTCAATACACCATTTCCAACATTGTTGTGGGTTACTACACCATCGAGGTGAATGCCAATGGTTACCAAGTGCTGAACACAGGTTATGCTTTGGCAGAAGGCGAAAACACTGTTGATTTTGAGCTGTCCATCGAAGCTTGTGCAGTTATCCCCACCACAGTATGCTACACTACAGAAGCTGACAATATGATTCTTACTTGGGATGCCATCGAAGACGGTGTGATGAGCCAGTCAACCAGCACAGGTTCTGCTGAATCTGCTATTGGTGCCGGTGCCAGCTACTCTTTCGGCGCATACCACCTGTTCACTCCTACCCACCTGAATTCATATAATGGTTGTACTATTAACAGCATTGGCGCAATCTTCTCCGGTGCTCTCGAATTCGCTACCTACAAAATCCAGATTTGGGTTGGCGGTACAGTTGAAGATGGTCCTGTTTCTTCTACTCCCGCTTACGAACAAGAAATTACTCCCGATGAAATCACCCTCAGCTCATGGAGCGACATCGTGCTGAATACTCCTTACGTGATCGACGGTAGCCAGAACTTGTGGATTGGTTACTTTGTGACCGTTAGCGGTGCTTCTGAAAACATCTATGCAGCTGGTGTGGTTGACCAAGCTAACATCAACGACAACTATGGTAATGTGATGTATTTCAATAGTGACTGGGGCACACTGCTCGAAGCCAGCTCCACATTGAACTACAACTGGGCAATCCGCGCCAATGTCGTTGCTCCCGATTATCATTATGTTGTTCTGGAAGATGGTATTGAAATTGCCAGCGGTCTCGAAGATGCCACCTATGTCGTTTCACCTTACGATCCCACTGCTTGCTACCAAGTACAAACCATCTGCGAGAATGGTCAGATTTCTTCCAACTCTGCTTGCGCTACACCTAATGCTATCAACAATGTGGAAAGCAATCTGTCATTCGAGGTTTATCCTAACCCCGCTCACGAAACTGTAAACGTTTCCACTTCTATGGATGTTCAGAAAGTTGAAATCATGAACTATCTGGGTCAGGTAATCTTCTCACAGAACACCACCAACAACAACTTCACTCTGAATGTTGCCAACTACGCTGACGGCGTTTACTTCATCCGCTTGAGCGGCAATGACGGCATCGCTACTCAGAAACTGATCAAGAAATAATCTTTCTTAATCATAAATTCCAAGGCGACCTTCACGGGTCGCCTTTTTTTGTTTTAAACGTTAGTGCATCCACCTTGTCTATAATATTAATGTGGACATGTTTCATGAAACGTCTCTACAACAAATAAACAATTCAACGATTCAACAATTCAACAAAAAATCGTACCTTTGCAAATCAATAAAAGAATCAAGATCATGAAAAGATTATTCATTGCAGCAATCCTCTTGCTGGGTGTCACCGCCCTGGGTATGGCACAAGACGACATTGACGCTTTCCGTTTCTCCCAAAGCGACTATGAAGGAACCGCACGTTTCATGGGTGCCGGTGGAGCCTTCAGTGCTGTAGGCGCAGAATTCTCAGCCCTGAACGTCAACCCCGCCGCTATCGGTTTGTACAAGAAAAGCGAAATCACCTTCACACCTTTGGTAATTTCCATCTACAACGACAATGCCCTATATTATGGACATAATAGTCGCACCAGCAATGTGAAATACTCTCTGGCCAACGCTGGCGGTGTGTTCCGTATTGGCCTCAACCAAGAAAACGGCTGGAAAGCCATCCAGCTGGGTTTCGGCTATAACCGCACCTGCGATTACAACAACCAGTACCGCATTGAAGGGACGAGCCACAACAGTTCCATGATGGATGCTTATTTGGCAGACATACAGGGCAAAAACTTCAACGGTCTTAATGATAATGAAATGCTGGCATGGAAAACATGGATGCTGGACTATGATTCTGTCAACAACAGATTCTACTCACCTTTTGCAGGCAAATCCCTTCACCAGAAATTAGTGGTGGAAAGTTCCGGTGCCAACGACGAGATGAACATCTCTCTTGGTGCGAATTATAACGACCAGCTTTTCATCGGTGCCACCATCGGTGTTCCCGTTATCACCTATAACGAAAAAACAAGATATGCCGAGGCAGACGAATCAGGCTTAAACTATATCAGCAGTTTCCTTATCACCGAGAACCTGCGTGTACGCACCACAGGTGTCAATCTGAAACTCGGTATCATTTACCAGCCTGTTGAATTTGTGAGAATCGGCGCCGCCTTCCACACCCCCTCCTACTTCGGGCGCGTGAGAAACAACTACACCAGAACCATGACAAGTTTCTATCCCGACGGCAACGGTTCCGGAACTTTTGAAACAATCACGCTTTCAATTATACCCTGACCACTCCTTTGCGGGCTATCGGCAGCGTGGCCTTCCTCATCAAAAAAAGAGCCTTCGTGAGCGCTGAATACGAGTTCACCGGCATGGGCATGAGCCGCATGAGTTCCAACGACTACTCCTTCGACGAGGAAAACGAAGCTATTCAGGACAAATACGGAGCCTGCCACACTGTCCGTATCGGCGGCGAGGTATATGTCACCAACAATTTCCTGCTTCGCGCAGGTTATAACTTCAAATCATCGGCCTACCACAAATCGGTGAACAACAACAACGCCATGCACACCGCCACCGCCGGCTTCGGATTCAGAACCAAACACTTCTTCTGCGATTTCGCTTACGTCTTCAAAACCAAAACCGAAAACTTGTGGCTGTATGACTCCGACTTTGTGGATCCTGCCTCTCTGAAGACCAACACCCACCGCGTGGTGGCCACTATTGGTTGCAAGCTCTAAGAATAAACGACAGTTTATCCTCCTCCGGCCACTCCACATCCATCCAGTGGATGTGGAACCCGTCACGTTCCATCTTCCTGAACCAGGTCATCTGGCGCTTGGAGAACTGATGGATGGCCACATTCAAACGCTTAAACATTGTGTCATAATCCATCTGGCCCTGTATATACAGGGTCAGAAATTTATATTCCAGGCCGTATCGGATCAGCTGGTTCTGGCTCACCCCTCTGTCAATCAAAGCCCGCACCTCTTCCACCATGCCGTTCTCCAAACGCTCCTTCAGGCGGCGGGTAATTCTTGAGCGGATCAGGTCGCGGTCGCCCCGCAAACCAAAGACCACCGAAGGCACCGCCTGGCAGGTCTCCAACAATTCAGGATGCTCGCGATAATACGTTTCAATCTCAATGGCCCGCAACAAACGAGGCCGCTCGCAAGTGTCGGTGTGATTATGCAAGGCTTTGAAAGAAGCCAGTAGTTGCGTCAACTGTTCATCTGTCTGTTGCTCCAATTCGGCGCGCAAAGCGGGATTGTCAGGAACTGGAAACAGCTTATAACCTTTCAGCAAGGCCTCGATATACATGCCACTTCCTCCGCAGATAATGGGTATTTTCTCCCGCTGCCCAATATCTTTGATGGCCTGATGGGCCAGCTTTTGATACTCAAAAACATTGTATTCTATCCCCGGCTCCACCACATCTATCAAATGGAAAGGAATCTCAGTGCCGTTGATAGTATAATCCTCCAAATCCTTGCCCGTGCCTATATCCATGCCCCGATATACCTGACGGGAATCAGCACTGACAATCTCACCTGAGATATGCTTGGCCAGCACAGCAGCCAGCCGGGTTTTGCCTGTGGCAGTCGGTCCAAGAATGGTTATCGTCATTTCTTTTCCTGATAAATGTCAACATTGGAAATTTCCTTGCCGTTCACATCGAAACGGACAAAGGTAATCAGCTGGTGGATGCCTTGCTTGCCTGCCGCACCCGGATTGAGGAACAACAAATTATACTGTGGGTCGCGGATGAGACGAAGGATATGGGAATGCCCTGCCACCAACAGATCCGGTTTCTCCGTCTGGATGAGCCTGACAATTTCAGGCTCATAATGGCCTGGCTTGCCCACAATGTGGCTCATCACCACCTTCAATTCCTCGCACTGGAAAATCTGTACTTTCGGGATGTTGCGTCCACGCACATCCCAGCCGTCACAATTACCATACACCGCCCTCACTGGCGCAACAGCCTCCAAAGCATACACAATCTCATCACTCAGCATATCGCCGCAATGCCAAATCTCATCACACTTTTCAAAAAAAGTGAACAAATCAGGATGAATGTAACCGTGGGAATCGGAAAGAACACCTATTTTTTTCATAATCTCTGCTTCACCGTTTCAAACAAGACAATACCTGTGGCCACCGAAACATTCAGCGATTTGATGGTACCCACCATCGGAATGTTGATGGCATCGTTGCAGATGCGCTGGTAATCCCAGGCAATACCTTCGTACTCGTTGCCCATAATCAGGCATACCGGGCCTGTCAAATCTTTCTGATAATGAAAATGAGAAGCCTTTTCGGTAACCGCAATGACCTCTATGCCAGAATCTTTCAGAAAATCAATCACTTCTACCAAATTGGAATGGCGGCAGATGGGAACCTTGTGAAGGGCTCCGGCAGAGCTCTTCACCGCATCCTCATTCAGCTGCGCACCACCCTTCAACGGGAGGATAATGGCATCCACACCGGCACACTCGGCGGAACGGGCAATGGCTCCGATATTACGCACATCGGTAATCTTGTCCAATATCAGCAAGAAAGGCACCCTGCCCTCTTCATAGATTTTGGGAACAATGTCAAAAACACTCTGATACTCAATGGCCGATATAAAAGCCACCACCCCCTGGTGATTGCCACGGGTGAACTTGTTCAGCTTTTCGGCAGGTACATACTGGAAGGGAATCTTGTGCTGGCGTACCTGATAGAACAACTCCTTGAACAATTCTCCCTGCAATCCTCTCTGTAACAGGACTTTATCTATAGTTTTATCGGATTCAATCGCCTCCATTACCGGACGCAAGCCGTAAATGATATTTTCCGTAGCCATGGTGTGAAAATTAAAGTGCAAAGATAGTGATAATTTTCAAATTCAAAGTTCAAAATTTGCGTGCTGAAAGTACGTCATTCTATTAACCCCTAACAAGGCCTATGGCCGCAGTTTGGGGTGCTGTACCGATGGCAGAAGTCTGCGTGCCAAAGGTACGCTACCATGAGAGTCAATCTAGCTTGCATTCCGCACGCATACCTCATTTTCATTCTCATTACCCCACATTGCTCGCTATCGCGATTGTGCGGGGTTAATAGGATATTGTGCCTTTGGCACATTTTATTTGCTAATAAAAATTGGCACATTAACACATTTGCTAATTAGCACATTGAGAAATTTTGTATCTTTGTAGATTAAAAAAAATTATAGCCTTGGACTCATTAGACACTTATTTTCAGAGCATTGCAAAAGGTTGTGAACCAGCCAACCTCTATGACCCCATCAATTATATCCTATCACAAGACGGGAAACGCATCCGTCCGAGACTGGTAGGCCTGGCAGCGGAACTGTTCGGTGTTAATCCCGACGAGGTGAAACACGTGGCCTCAGCCTTCGAGATGCTGCACAACTTCACCTTGATTCACGACGACATCATGGACGAGGCGCCCATCAGAAGGGGCATGCCTACCGTTTACCGCCAGTGGAACAGCAACATCGCTATTCTTGCCGGTGACGCCTTGGCTATCATGGCCTTGCAGGAGCTGCTGAAAGCCCCTTGCGACGATGCCACTAAGATTACCATCAGTGACCTTTTTGCCCGCACTTCCCTGGAAATTTGCGAAGGACAGCAATACGATCTGGATTTCGAGACCATGGAGCATGTCAGCATTGACGACTACATCAAGATGATACGTCTGAAAACGGCGGTTATGCTGGCCGGTTGCCTCAAATCGGGAGCCATATTCGCCAAGGCCTCGGAAACCGACCAACAGTCCATGTATGACTACGGCATCCATATCGGCATCGCTTTCCAGCTGAAAGACGACATTCTGGACTTGTATTCCGACACCCAGGTGTTCGGGAAAATGACCGGAGGGGACATCAAAGAAAACAAAAAGACCTATCTTTACCTCACCGCTTTGCAAGAGGCCAACGCACAGCAGCGACAGACCCTGCTGCACTATTTCTCCTCCACTGACTTCGACCAAGAGCAGAAAATCCAAGCCGTCAAGGAAATCTACGAATCCCTGAAAGTGAAAGAGAAAACCGAACAGGCCATTAACCAGTATGCGGCGAAAGCTTTGGCATGTCTGCAAGCGGTATCGGTTGCGGAAGACAGGAAAAAGAAACTATACGAATTAGCCAACACCTTGGTGAGCAGAAACAAATAATGAACAGCCAAAACGCTTCCAGAAAATATGCCATCATCGTTGCTGTGATGCTGATATTGGCCGCGGTCTATGCGGTCAAGCTGTTCAGCCTGCAGGTCATCAGCGAAGACTACAAAGAAGCGGCCAAGAACAATGCGCTCCGCCAGATTACCGAACATCCAGACCGAGGCCTGATATACGACCGCAACGACTCTCTGCTGGTCTTCAACGATGCGGCCTACGACCTGATGGTGGTGCCCAAGGAACTCAGGACTTTCGACACCGCCGACCTTTGCCGAATTCTGGACATTACCAAGGAGGACTTGATCAAACGAATCGAGAAAGCCTCCAAATACTCGAAGATCATTCCTTCGCTCTTTGCCCAGCAGATGTCGAAAGAAGATTATGGCTATTTACAAGAGAAACTATACAAATTCCCGGGGTTCTTCGTCCAGTCACGAACCCTACGCTCCTACCCCGAACCAATTGCAGCCCATATTCTGGGCTATGTCGGCGAGGTGAACGACAAGACCATTGAAGACGACCCATACTACAAAATGGGAGACTATATCGGCATCAGTGGCATCGAGAAGGCCTACGAGACCGAGCTGAGAGGGGTGAAGGGACAGCGTGTGGTGCTGGTGGATGTCAACAACCGGGAAATCGGCAGCTACCATAATGGTGAAGAAGACATCAGAGCCATTCCCGGCACCTCATTATGGAGCACCCTGGACATATCGCTGCAACGCTATGGCGAGCAATTAATGCAGAACAAGCGAGGCAGTATTGTGGCCATCGAGCCCAAAACCGGCGAGATTTTGTGCATCGTATCCAGTCCCAGCTACGACCCCAACCTGCTGGTGGGCAAAGCCCGCAGCAAAAACTACACCATGCTTTGGCGTGACTCTATCAAGAAGCCCCTGTTTAACAGAGCTTTGCAGGCCATGTATCCTCCCGGATCCACCTTCAAGCTGGCCAATGGGCTCATTGCCGAGGAAGAAGGCATTCTGGATGCCAACACCATATACAACTGCCCTGGAGGGTACCAGGTGGGAAGCCACATCATCGGCTGCCACCACCGCGGAGGCACCAACCTGGTGGCGGCGGTACAGCATTCCTGCAACACCTACTTCTGCAGAGCTTTTTACAACATCATCAGCAATAAAAGAAAATACCCCACCATACAGGAGGGCTACACAGCATGGCGCAACCATATTGTCAAACTAGGCTTCGGCACCACTTTCGACACCGACTTGCCTTACGAGAAGAAGGGCATTCTGCCCACCGCCGAATATTTCGACAAACGCTATAACCGCTCCTGGAACGGCAACACGGTGGTCTCCATGGGTATCGGCCAGGGCGAGGTGTGTGTAACGCCCATCCAGATGGCCAACATGCTGGCCATCATCGCCAACAGGGGGTATTACGTCCGTCCGCATGTCATCAAGGCCATTGGCAGCAAGGACAACCTCAACGTGCAATACATGGACAAAATTGACGCCGGCATCAAGCCCGAATATTTCGAGCCCATCATCCAGGGCATGGAGATGGCCGCTTTGGCCGGCACCGCCCGTGGCGCCCAGATTCCAGGCATACGGGTGGCCGGCAAGACCGGTACCGCCCAGAACCCGCATGGCCGCGACCACTCTGTCTTCGCGCTGATTGCCCCCATCGACGACCCGCAAATCGTTGTGTTCTGTCTGGTGGAAAACGGCGGCTGGGGAGCGTCAGTGGCTTGCCCTATCGCCAGCCTCATCGCCGAACTATACCTGACTGGCGAGGTAAAACGCAAAGGAGTCGAAGAAAACATGCTTAACCTTTCAACCAAATAACGATGCCTCTGTCCTATAAACAACATAGTGCTACAAAAGGATTCGACGGACGACTCATTCTGTACTACAGTCTGCTGGTCACCATCGGCTGGCTCACCATATTCTCCACCTCCTACAACCCCAGCGCCAACATGGGTTTCAGTTTCTCCCTGCCATATGTGCGACAGCTCATCTGGATTGGCACTTCTGTGGTTTTGGCCACATTTATCCTGCTGCTGGATGCCCGTATCATTCAGCATTACTCCTATCATCTATACCTATTTTGCATACTACTAGTTATTTCCACCTTCTTTCTAGGCTCCAAAATCAATGGCGCCACCTCCTGGATCAGAATCGGCAGTTTCAGCATACAGCCCACAGAATTCATGAAACTGGCCACTGCCATGACTTTGGCCAAATTCTTCAATGAAGGTAAAACAATGGTGGAGAAACGGAGCATGTGGCTCATCGCCTTCGGCATAATTCTCACACCCGCTTTCATCATTCTGTTGCAAAAAGACACGGGATCTGCTCTGGTTTTCCTATCCTTCATTGTTCTCTTTTATCGCGAAGGCATGACCGGCGTCATTTTCATTTTCGGAGCCGTTGCCGTCTTTCTCTTCGTCTTCACACTGCTTACCAACGAAATCTATTCCTTGGCTCTGCTGACTTTCATCTTGGTTATCGCCTGGATTATTGACCGCAAAGACAAGAAGAAAGTCATACGCAACATCATCATTTATGTGGTGGCTATCGCCTTTATCGCCGCGGTGAACATCGGCTACAACAAAGTGCTGCAACCTCACCAGAAGCAGCGTATCGACACCCTGTTGGGCAAGACCTCCGACCCCAAAGGCGCCGATTTCAACCTGATACAGTCGAAAATCGCCATCGGCTCCGGTGGCTTTTTCGGCAAGGGCTACCTCAACGGCACCCAGACCAAGCTCAACTTCGTGCCCGAACAGAGCACCGACTTCATTTTTTGTGCCATCGGTGAGGAATGGGGATTCCTGGGCAGCTGCGTCTTGGGAGCGCTGTTCCTGTCCCTTGTCATCCGCATCCTGCGACTGTCGGAAAAGCAACGAAACCCTTACACCCGCTATTACGGCTACGGCATTGCGGGCATTATCGCTTTCCACTTCTTCATCAACATCGGCATGACCATCGGACTGGTGCCCATCATCGGCATCCCCTTACCCTTCATCAGCTATGGAGGCTCCTCGCTATGGGCTTTCACCGCCATGCTCTTTATTTTTATTAAACTAAATGATAATTAGAAAGTTATGGATAAAAAAATCGGACTTTTCTTCGGTTCCTTCAATCCCATTCATATTGGACATCTGATTATCGCCGAATATATCGTCGAACACAGCGACCTGAAAGAATTGTGGTTTGTGGTCTCGCCCTGCAATCCGCTAAAGAAGAAACAAAGCCTGCTCAACGACCTCCAGCGCTTATACATGGTGAACATTGCCATTGAGGACGACCCGCGTTTCCGCTCCTGCGACATCGAATTCAAGCTGCCACAGCCCTCATACACAGTCAACACCTTACTTCATCTGGCAGAGAAATATCCTGACAAGGAATTTTGCCTGATTATGGGCGAAGACAACCTGGATTGCATCGAAAAATGGTACAATTATCAGTATATTCTGGATAATTATCAGATTTACGTTTATCCAAGAGACGATTACAAGACCGAAAACAAGCGGAATCTTCCCAATATACATTATGTCAACGCCCCAAAAATAGGAATCTCCGCCACCATGATACGACAGGGCTTACAAGAGAAAAAATCGGTGAAATACCTGATGCCGGAGAAAGTTGCGCAGTATGTGGATGAGATGGGGCTGTATAGGTAATAGTATATAGTATATAGTTTATAGAAATTAGGGGGTAGAATTTAAAGTTAGTATTAATGAGTGTTCGACAATTTTTTGATTTGAAATATAAGAAAACATGCCAAAGGCATGACATTCTATTAACCCCGCACAAGTGCAATAGCACGCAGTGTGGGGTGATGCAGACGAAGGAATGGTATGCGTGCCAAAGGCACGCCACAATGATACCAATGGTTGCGTACCTTCGGCACGCTGAGTTACAATTTATACTTCTCTACCCCAAACTGCGCTACCGCTTGTTAGGGGTTAATAGTATAACGTGCTTTCAGCACGAATACTAGACATGCCAACTCGACACGCTTAGCTCTTAGTTCTTAATTTTACAGACACATTGACAATTAGCATATTAAAAAAAATGAAATACTACACAATAGAAAACTTAGAGATTACTGATGCGGGAGCGGAAGGAAAAGCCATTGGCAAACACGAAGGGCTGACCGTTTTTGTCCCCTATGCCGTTCCTGGCGATATTGTTGACGTTCAAGTATATAAAAAGAAAAAAGGCTACGCCGAAGCCTACCTGACCGCCATCAAGAAAGCCTCTCCCGACCGCATAGAGCCTGTGTGTCAGCATTTTGGACTTTGCGGAGGCTGCAAATGGCAGATTATGCCTTACGAAAAACAGCTGTACTACAAGCAGAAGCAGGTCTATGACAACTTCAAACATCTCGGAAAGTTTGAATTTCCTGACATACAGCCCATTATCGGTTCAGAAAAGCAATATTTCTATCGCAACAAACTAGAATTCACCTTCTCAAATCTACGATGGCTGGACGATGATGACCGTCGGAAGCAAGAGGCGGGAGAAAAGATTGTGCCAGAGGGACTTGGCTTTCACATTCCGGGCAAGTTCGACAAGGTATTGGATATTCAGAAATGCCATCTGCAAGCCGACCCTGCCAATGCTATCCGATTGGCTATCAAGGAGTACGCCTTGCAGCATCAGATACCCTTCTACAATGTGCGTCTGCACGAAGGCGTGTTGCGCAACCTCATCATCCGCAACAGCTCCACCTGCGAGCTGATGGTCATTGTTATCATGACCATCAAAAACGAACAAACCATGGCGCTGATGCAATTTATCGCCGACAAATTCCCGGAAATCACATCGATGCAATACTGCATCAACACCAAATTCAACGACAGCATCACTGATTTGGAAATTATCCCATACAAAGGCAAGCCATTCATGATGGAAGAGATGGAAGGGCTGCAATTCAAGGTGGGACCGGTATCTTTTTATCAGACCAACAATCCGCAGGCGTACAATCTTTACAAGACCGCCCGCGAGTTTGCCCAAATCGGGCCTGACGACATTGTGTATGACCTCTACACGGGCAGCGGCACCATCGCCAACTTTGTGGCCCGCCAAGCCAAATTAGTGGTGGGCATCGAGTATGTAGATGAGGCCATTGTCAACGCCAAGGAGAACTCGCAAATCAATGGCATCACCAATACCCGTTTCTTTGCCGGCGACATGGCCAAGGTGTTCACTGCCGACTTTATTCGCCAGAACGGCACCCCCGACATCGTCATCACCGACCCACCGCGCGCCGGCATGCACGAGAAGGTGGTAGAACAGCTGCTGAGCATCGCACCCAAGCGTATTGTGTATGTGAGCTGCAATCCCTCCACACAGGCCCGCGACCTCACCCTGCTCTGTGCAAACTACAAGGTAACGAGAGTCCAGCCTGTGGACATGTTCCCGCATACGCATCATGTAGAGAATGTGGTACTGCTGGAAAAGAGGTGACAGGAGACAGGAAAAATGTGCCAATTATCAATGTGCTAATGTGCCAATGAATTTAGGGTTAGAAGGTTAGAAGGTTAAAAGGTTAGAG
>JAFXSR010000035.1 GCA_017525505.1 Bacteroidales bacterium | reverse complement strand
TGATTGTTCTAATTCATGTTCTCTTCTCATAACTGTTCTATTGCTGTGTTATACAAAGTGTCAATAGCCTCAATGGTACTTGCTGCCTCAATCTGAGGTTTGTAAGTGTCATATACAGTCATTGCCTTTTTGCTTTGTGCACGGAAATCACTGACAACCTGTCTTGCATCAACAAGTGAATAGTAACTGTCAGCAGTGATATTCTCGGTCTTGTCAATAGCCATCGAAAATTCAAGGTCTGACACACTCACAGAAGCATAGCAGGCATCCTTGAGCTCCTTGACTTTCTGTGCAGCATAGTCCTGCACATCAGGAGTTGGAGGCACATAAGGTGGTGTAATCTCACAATTCCACACTTCCATGACTGTTGCTGTGGGATTAGCAAGATAAAACTCCCTCTGCTCGGCAGTCATCTCCACAAAGTTACGCATTATAATTGTGTTGATTGGAAACAACTCTACCTTAATCTGATAAGGTTCCCCATTCCTTAGTTTGAAATAATAGTACTTGTCTATATCTAAAATTGCCATATTACGATAGTTTTATTTTATAATGATAAATCACTCCTTGAAGTAATGAAAGCCCCGTCAGCGTTGCAAACAATGCCGATTTCGCAAACATGCCCGGCTTTTACAACGATATCTGTGTCGGGTATGTACACATTAGAGACAGTGTTGCCGTTCCAGGTTACCGAATTGATAAGTATTTCAATATCTACCGAACCTGTATTCTTCACCCACAAATAGTTGTCCGATCCATTGTTGACAGCAAATGATACACTCAGGTCAGCAGATGCAGACACCATCCTTGAGCCTCTGGTGTTGGCGGCGTATGTGACAGTTACAGACCCGCTGACAGCCTGATTGGTAGTGTGCGTGAAATTATGGTCCGAAGCACCACCCTCCGCGGCACATCGATCTATTGCCAGCAATATGTAGTTTGTGCCGTTATAGATAAAGGTAGCTATGTCACCGGCTTTGATGATGCCGGCTGTAATGGCCGCTTCTCGGTAATATATAGCCTTTGCCCCCTTGGAGTTGATATTCATTGTTGCAGCTGCCGGCACCGCATAATCAAAGCGTACTGCCACAGTGCCTCCTGTGGCTAGTGAGTAGCTGGCCAATGTCACAACTTTTGCGACTGTCGCCTCCGCAGTTGCACAGGTACCATAACCATGCCCGAGCGAATAGTTGGCATACGTGGTGTTGCTGTCATATCCAACCAGCAGGTCCCAGCAACCGCCTGATATACGTGATGCGTTATACACAAATAGGAATGTGTAATTTTTGCTGATATGTGATGTGATGGCGGCACCTGTGGTCGAAAGATAAATAGGTTTGGCACCAAGATTGTTGATGTTGAGAGTGCAACCCGATGCGGAGGCGACATTGTTGTTTTTCAGATATACCATCAGTCCATCATACAAAGCTGTCACACCCGCAACCGTGGCTGTTTTTACGGTTGATGTACTGCTGCTGTCAATAACGTTATACGGTATCGCCGGCATTTTTGCGTCAATAGCGTCAATAGCGTCTTTTACCAGCTTCTCCGTCGGATAATGGTCATTGTCCGGCGATGCCTGAAAGGATGCAACCATCCTGCTCCGCAAATCAGCATCCTGCAATATCAGGTCATCCTCGCCTATGTTAATTTTGCTAGTATTTATGTTTGCCATGTCTATGTCAGTGATAATGATACATATCCGTTGTTGTTGTCAGTTACGGTCAATACCGAAGGGGTGTTAACAGCTGAGAGCATCACCCGCCCTTGGCCAAGATCGGTCACAGCCAAGGTTGCGGGGCTGCCTCCACCACCACCGCCGGCATTGGCCACCGCCTGGTCAACGTATGCCTTGTTGGCTGCATCCGTGGCCTCGGTAGGGGCGGCTACCTCTTTGAGCTGGTTGTAACTGTAATGTTGGTTTGTAAGATATCTCATACCGTATGTTGACACTGGATTAATGCCGTATATGCGCCAGCGGCAATTGTTGTCGAAGCGTTGATGGATACCGTTATGCCTGCAGAGCTATATGCCACGTCGGCAATCACCTCGTTGCCATTACTGTCACGTAAGATCAATATCGCGGAGGTGGGATCATCACCCCCGATTTGCGTAGCTGTAATTTGCCACGTGGCCACACCATTCGATGGCGTGAGAGAGGGGTTGGCGATCTGATAGCTGGCGGGTATTTTGTTGACACTGTCAAGTTTGGCCTTGTCGGCGGCGCTCATAAGGCCCTTGGCCGACCGCGTGGCCTCCGTGTCTGGTATGGTGATGGTACGCTCCGTCACAGCAGAGACGTGGGAAGTGGAGTCAGTGCTAACCTGATTAACCTTGAATGTGCCACCGAAGCCGGGAGCCTGGTTGGCAGTGGGAACCCCGGTCTTGCTGGCCGCACTGCCGGCAGGATGCGTGTAAACGGTGTCTTGCGTGGTGACAGTACTGGTGGAGCCGTCGGCATAGGTGAAGGTGATAACTTTCCCGGATACGGAGGCTCCCACAACAGCATTCTTCGCTGATCGGTCAGTGCCGAGAAGGTGGTATTGTGTGCCGTCGAACATGAAGAACGCCACATCACCGGCCTTGATGATGCCGGCTGTGATGGCGGATCCTTTGTAGAAAATGCTCTTCGCACCCTTCGAGTTGATATTCATGGTCGCATTGGCGGGCACGGCGTTAGTAAACTTTACGGCGACGACACCGCCTGTCACCAGTGCATAGGATGACAGTGTTACCGATTTGGCGGTGGTTGCCTCTGCAGTTGTGCATGTGCCATAGCCTTGTCCGAGTTTTGCATTGGTGTATGTGGTGTCTGTCCATGGCACGTTAACAGAGAGATTTCCATCGGCATCAACGCCCACAGCATATTGACGGCCTGCGGTGTTGGATGGCTCGGCCGACGAGGCAGTGTGCGCTGTCTCGCTTTTAAGTTTTACCTTGACAACATTACCGGCAGTAATGGTGACACCCACTCCCGCTGTATATACATCGCACAGGTCGGCGACATTGATGTACAGCACATCATCATCTGTGCCAGAGTCGCCACTGTCGTTGAGCACCAACTTGAGCGCCTTGCCACTGCCGCTGCCTGGCTGGGTGGAGTCCTCGGTAAAGCTTGTGCCGTTCCATGTACCTGTAACTATTACACCACTTTTTACGACGAGAAACTTCGGGATATTGATGGTACCAACGGTGGTTCCTCCCTGCTTGAGCGTGTAAGATGTCAGCGTTGTCGCACTTTCATTACCCTCCTCCAACGTGACGGTCTTGGATGTCCCCATGGAGGTCACCGTCTTTTTAGTGGCAATCGGATTGTCATTGGCATCATAGGGCTGGTTACTGTCAATTTTTATCACCAGATTATTGTTGGCGTCTTTCTGCAGCTTGCCGTCCGTCTCCTTCAGTCCATAAATGGTTATGGATGCACCGTTTTCCGTGATGGCTCCCTCGGCGAAACCGGTAGCGTCAAGTGTCTGTATAACCGCCTTAACCAGCGATGGACTCATCACCTTGGTGGTAGAGGTTCCCGCTGTAGCCTCGCTTGAGGTGGCAAAATCGGCGGACACCTGGTCCGATGCCGAAATCAAGATACCATTGCCTTGCACGTACACTTTGCCCACTGGACGCCATTCCGTGCCGTTATACTGGTACATAATGAGGTCGCCGGTATCGTAATAGAGTTGGGCCTGCTTAGGATCCTGTGGGGCGTTAATGAGTTTCTGCATGACCGCGTTCAGCAGCTCATTTTTAGACAAATCTATGTCTGTTAAAAATTTCTTTGCCATTGTTTTCGATTTTAATTAATGTGATCAGTTGAAATATGCGGTGCCGCGTACAGGAGCCGAAAATCCCAGCTCCACACGGTCATTGTCAAGATAAGTAACATCGCAGATTATCTCCGTATGGGCTGTGTCCACAACCGTCACAGCGGGTTTCTTGCCCAAGTTGTGAGAGATGACAATAGAGGTCTCGTAAGTGCGCCACTCGAATGAGAAGTGCTTGTCGGAACTGTCGGACACCAGCTGCGCAATGGCTTTTTGCGACGCCGTGGTGGTGTCGTCGTTCCAATCCACCGATGATTCACCCCTGATGAAGTCGGTGGTCTTAATCTGTTTGCCTTTTATCAGTGTTGCCATATTTTACTATTTAGTTGCTGTGATAAATACAAGGCTATCACTCTGCTCAGGTGCATGAGTTAGCATTGCAAATCCCACCTTATCCTCGATATAATCCGATCCTGAAACCAGCCGCTGGCCATTCAGGAACAGGTGAGATGTGCCATAGATGTATGCCCTGTCAACCTTAAAATTGACATTCTCACCATTCTGTTCGCCACTTACCTCCAACATCACAAGTTGCGACTGAACCGCTTTTTCCAAAGTGCTGGAAGACACGGTTTTTAAAGCCACATTATTGCACAGATTTGCGATAGACACCTTTCGCAGACCCTCCTTGGACAACACGTAAATATATGCAGCGTCATTAATCATAGTAGATTCATTGACTTCTGAATAATCCATTGGGATTCTTGACGCCAGTTCCGACTTGACAGCCTCTGATGCCAAATCAATGATATTTGTTCCTGCTGCGGTCAGTTCTGCCTTCGTGGCCAAGGTAGCAATCAAAGTGGAATAATCGCCTGCATCTGCCAGTTCAAACATCAGATTTCCGGTTGTCTTGTTGCCCAACAAAGTGACACCGTTAATACTTGGTTTATTGGTCAACGCCTCGTAGTCAGTGGTTTGTTCCACTCCGTTAAGGGCTGAAATAATCTCGTTGATTTTGGCCACCAGCTGTGCACCTGTGCAGCCTATCTGAAGGTTTTCTATCAATATGCTCATAATCTTAAATTCTTACATCAATAATAGTATCTGAACCTATATTCGTGTGAGCGCCAATAACAAAACCTTCTTCAAGGTCGTCATTGCCACTGCTGTCGATTTCAAAAGAACCTTCGCAACGCGCCTCACGTTTCACAATCTTGTATTGGAATTCCACTTCTATAAGGTCTTCACGCTGGTCTATAACCGTCCAAGTGCCCGGGACAATGGCTATGTGATCCGCCCACTGTCCGTCAAGCAGCAAATTGCCCCTTTTGCGCAAGGCAATGTCCAGCAAGGAGATTTCCCCTGATGGCAACAAACCAGTACGGGCAGTGTATATCTGCTCTGTGTCGCTGACTTGATACATCTCCAACGCATCCTGAATGGTGCGTTCGCCGCTCACTGTCAGTTCTTTTTTCTCATCGAAAACAACATACGACTCGTAAAGGTTCAGCTTGTTCTTCAACAGCATGAATTTGGCGCCGTATGGTGTTTCCTTGAAGACAAAGGTGCGCGCTATAGTGTTCCCGCCAACACTCATACTCAAAGTGTATTGCAAAACATCGTTGATATTATATACCAGAGCATTGCCGAAGGCATCCGCATCCACTCTCAGGCGGACTACACTTTTGGCAGGTATGGTCGGATTGTTGAACTCTGGATATGCAGCCGGCGTTGAAGTCGAGACAATCCCGTTTCGGTTGGTCACGCTTAGGGTTGTGCTTAACTGTATTGCCGACGAGCCGTAATTGCGTATGTATAAGTATTGCTCGCAGCCTCTGTAGGTATAAACCGTTGCATTATTATCCTGTCCGAATATGTCAATCCCCGAACGGTTATAGAACCTGGACATAGAAAGTGGCGTCCAGTCCGGATAATTATTCACCCATCGATAGGGCTCAACATAGCCGTTAACAAGTGTAAAACTCTGGGTCTGTGGCATTCGTCCTGGGTTATTGAAGTCGGAATACAGCATTGAAAAGCTCAACTCATTGTTTTCCATGACCCTTGCCCTGAATCCGTCCTGATAATGCGGTATCTCGGCAGGCTTGAAATAATGCTTTAGAATCTCAGTACCCACAGTGACGGTGTTGCCCACATAGTCGTATATCATATCCGGAGTGTAAACAACTGAACCATCGGGATAGGTAACCTTGAATTTCACCCGCAGCTGCTCTCCATTTGCAGAGGGCCACCGCTGTAGCTCAAACACAGGGTGATTTTCCACGAAGTCGATAGCGAATGGTGTTTTTCTTACTTGTATCATAATCGGGCCAGTTGTTTGATTTCGGTTTCCATACGGTCAAACTCCAGTTGCATTTTGCGGCTGATTACAGCCTGACGATTCTTCGGGTCTCTCAGGTACGCGTCCATGCGTTTCATCACAGCCAGCAGCTCGCTGTTGTCGGATGTGGTAGTGTTGTTTGAGTTGGTATAGTAGTAATTGTTTACCGGGGCTGACGGAGCAAAGGTACGTGAAAGTTTTCGACTGCTTTGTGACAACTTTTCCCAGCTCGGCTCAGGTACCCTCAGCATATCAAGAGCCCTGATGTCCCCCCTCTGGTAGCTTTCCAACGCCGAGATTACAGGAGCGGTTTTCTTATCGGTGAGCAGTCTGTTGGAGGCTACCCATTCCTGACCTTCCTCGCCCATCAGAGCCAGCTGCTCCCTATCGATATAACCGCCACGTGCATACGGGTTGACCTGCGACGAAATCATAGCAGTCTGCACAGCTGTCTGCGCTGTAGATAGTGCCGCAGGAATCAATCCCCCTGGCCAGCCGTAGTCGGCGAAAGCTCTGGCTACGGCGATAACTCCCTGTATCAGCACTTCGGCAAACGAGGACTGACGCTCACGCTCAAACTGCTCATGCTTCATCTGTTTCTCCTTGGCTTCTTTCTCCTCCTCCATTTTGGCGATTTCAGCGTCGTATTTTTCCTGCGAGATAAGGCCTTTATTCAGCCGCTCCTGCAAGTTCTTCGCCTTGTCGTCCTGCATCTTGCAATAACTGTCAAATTCCGCCTGTTCACGGTTGCTTTGCATCTGGTTGATGGTATTGAAGATGCTCATGGCCGAATAAGCAAAATCATCAAGGGCGTTGGCCATCAGGTCAAGTCCTTTCTGCCAGTTGTTGGCGAGATTGCTCCAGTCAAACTCAGCCAATTGCTGCCATATCGACTTGCCTCTAAGACCTCCTGACGCCTGTTTGACAACAGCAGCCTCGGCTTCAGCCTGCATTCTCTTCAGCAGCTCAATCTTATCGCGAAGGCTCTTGATTTCCGCCTCATCCAACACCTCGTTCTGAAGCTTGGCAGCAATGAGTTTGTTGATTTTGTCAATCTCTAACTGGTAGCGTTCCTGAATGGCGGCCTTCTGTTTCTCCACCTCGGTCATGGTGGCTTCTTTGGCTGCCTTGGCTTCTGCTGTAATGAAGTCGGCAGTTTGTTTTTCGTATTTCTGGTAGGTCTTGCCAATTTCCTGGACCGTCAGGTTTGAAATATTTTCAAGGTGTTGCTCCAGCTTGGCAATCTGCTCATCGATGGCGGTGGTATCCAAGCCATCGGTGGCCATCAGTTTACGGGTATCCAGGAGACCTTTCAGGGTATTCACTATCTCGTTGGCACGCTCGGTCCATTTCTCCTTTACGCCCAAAACAGCGTTCATCACCTCACTGTTCCCGTCTTTCCCCAGTTCATTTTGCCATTTTGAAATTTCCGATGCCGACTTATCAAGTGCCTTGGCCATATCCTGGATATATTTCTGTCCAGCTTCGGCGATGGCCTGGTCACGTTGCGCCTGGACATCTTTCAGCATTTGGGAATTCTCGCCGTAGAGTTTCACGGCCTCGGCTTCCATCTCCTTGTATTTATCGATGATTTGCTGTCTGGTTTTCTCCCAGCCGGTTAGCAGGTCGGTTTGCTCCTTGGTGCGCATCTGCGCAAGCTTCTTTTCAAAGGCATCACGGTCTTGAAGTATTTTTTTTCGTTTGCGCTCAGCTTCTTCTGGGTCAGTTTCTTCAGAGGAACCAGGAGAATTGCCGGAATCAGCTTTTTTATTCTCCAATTTTTGCTGTTTCAGCTTTTTCAAATCTTCAATCTGCTGGCGAATATCCTTTCGGTTCTCGGCACCATAGATTTGTTTTTGAAGATCTGCGATTTGAGCATCTATCCTGGCAATTTCGTCCAGCTCGCCCTCCGATTTTGTAAGATTGTCAATAAATGGATCATACTGATTGTTGGTAGCTTCCACTTCCTCCGTCATCTTACGTTGTTCTTCGGTAAGAGCAGTTAAAATACCTACTATACCAAACAACCCACTAGAGTGGGTATAACCATAGTTATCTTGCAAGGATTTGAATATAGCATTAGAATCTTTACCTGCCTTGGTCATTGTTTGCACGGCATCCATCATATCCTTGACTTGAGACTCGGTATAGTCTTTCGACAGTCTTTTTCTCAACTTGTTAAACAGATCAAGTTGTTCAGACGTGTGTTTGGCGATAGTGTCCGTATTTTGTTTTTCTCTCATATCCAAGGCTATCTTTGCCTGAATCTGAGTAATCACATCTTTATAAGCCTGCTCGATATTGCGGAGCCTTCCTTCTTCGTCGATGTGCTTTTGGATAATCTCCGGATATTTTTCTTTGAGCTTCTGAAGAGCTTCTTCATAGTCCTTGGTACCCTTTTCTGCTTTCTTGAGTTTTCCGAAGAGATATTCCGCTTCGGCCTGTTCCTGAGCACAAGCTTTATTGAACTCTTCAGTAACCTTTTTTGCTTCCCGTTGCTTGGCTGTAAACATTTTCACAGCAGCTACAGCAGTGGCTATCATGCCAATAACAAAACCCCATGGCGTCTTTTTCATTACCATGGACAGGGCTTCTTGTGCTGCGATATGTAATCTGATTTTTCCAGTTGCAATATCATGGGCTAATCCGTGTGCGTAAAGTCTTAAAGTTGAAAGATTAGTAACTGCCATATTGGTCCGCTGTACCACAGTGTCTTTAACAATTGCCAAAGTTTTCTTTGTCAAAGCCACCGTATTATTTACCAGAAGCAAAATCTGTTTCGATAATAATGTGGCAAAAACAACCAACAGAGCCTTGTTATCTCCAACTGTTTTCGGAAGTTTAGTAAGTGCTCTAATAAAGCCAGAAGTCCCATTAGTTACAGCCGTTAAAACAGGGACAAGTTTTTCGCCCAGTTCTGCTTTGGCATCCTCAACCGCTTTCTTGGCTTTATCCAACTGGGCAGCGGCGTTGCCGTTGACGGCAGCGGCCTCTTTGATGACAGATGTTCCTTCTGCGAATGCGGTGTTGGCCATGTTCTGAGCTTCCCTCACATCGTCTATTTTCTGGGCAAGCACGCTGATTACACCACTGGCGCGCGCACCATCCAGACCAAGGTCCTTGAATATGGGCGCAAGTTCAGACAAACCGCCTTTATTGTGCAATGTCTCCAAAAATGACAGCAGAGCCTCGTTTGCGTCGTTCTTGAGTGCATCGGCAAACTCCTGAACCGACACACCCGCCAGCCGGGCGTATTTTTCTGGGGCGGTGAACATGTTCATCAGTAGCTTCTGCATGGCCGTGGCACTCATTTCAACCTGCTGCTTGTTCTGGTCGAGTACCGAGGCGAAACCGAGCACTTCGGCCTGCGTCATCTTCGCCTGATTTGCCGCCCCTGACAGGCGTGAGGTGAAGTCCATCAGATACCGTTCGCTGGCCGATGATGACTGCGCCAAGGTATTGATGGCGCTGCCGGTGGCCAGCATGGCACCTCGCAAGCCCATGGTGTCGGTGGTGCCGAACATGTCGGCCAACTTGCCGATTTCCTTCACAGCATCCTCACCAAGGTCTTCGCCCAAGGCCACGTTGATGATGTCGGCGGCCTCCACGAAATCCTTGATGGCTTCTTTGGAGGTAATACCCAAACGGCCCGCATCGGCAGCCAAGGCATTGAGCTTCTCGGTGGGTGTCCGGGTGTCCATCTGCCGGAACTCCTCGTTCATCTGCTTCACTTCCTCACGGGTAAGTCCGGTGTATTTGCTTACATTGGTCATCGCATCATCCAGCTTGGCGTAAGCATCCACATACTCCTGGGTAGCGGCGACGAAACGTTGGATGGCAGCGGAAGCACCCTGGGCCGCAGCTGCAAAGGCACCCCAATGAATAATATTCTTTTTCCAAGAGGTTGTGTTGTTCTCAATTTCTTGATTGGTCATTTTCAACGATTTACAATGCTCATCATAAATCGCTTTCAAATCACGCAGTTTCTTGGATGTTTCTATATATTCCGCAGAGCCAATGTCCATTTTATTCAACTGATTTGTCAACTGAACCATTGCTGCGCGTATGGATTTAACATTATTCTCGACTTCTTTCCCGTTAATCCACACATTGACCCTCTTATTTACTTCCTTTGCCATAATATATTTTTATAGGGATTCTGTATTAATTTTTTTCTTATATTTGCAGTGTCAAAATCACAAAGAGATGATAACAACTATTTTAATAGTAATAGCCGCTGTAATCTTCTATAGAAAGATTAAGAACGAGTCGTGGGATGGTAACATCTTTTAATTCTTCCTTTTGTTTAAAACCTCGCGCAAGGTATAGCGCATTAAGGATATCGCAGCAGCCGGTCTTGAAAAAGATCGGCTGCTTTCTTTAATATGGAAATTTATAAATTTCAGGCTGTTCTCAAATCCCTGCTGGTTGAGCCATACAATAATCCTTTTGTGGGTTTCCTTTGCCATAAATTTCAATATTTATGGCAAACATACAGATTATATCGGAATTGATTTGTGACAAGAATTCTTAGTGATTCGTTATTGAACTTCCGCCCCATGAAGAGCCATTCTCGCTCATTTTCACGATTATGTACACCACTATTGCCGGTATGATGATTCCTGTTATCATTTTCAGTCACCTCCTTTCGAGTGCAAATATACGAAATATTTTTAAATTGTGTGCTTTTTGTGTGTTTTTTGTACTTTTTTTTTCAGCAGTACCGTTCCATCTTCTCAACGAAGGTCATCCATATTCTCAGGCAGGACAGCGGGCTGTCGTTGGGGATGAAGTTGAACACCGAGACGCTGTGGCCATCGATGCGGAAGCGCAGGCGCACCCTGAAGCCCCAGTGGAACTTCTCAACCTTGATTGTCTTTGATTCCGGGAAAGCCGCGGTGAAATAGTCGCGGATCCTTGACTTGGGCGTGCGGCCCTCTGAGCTGGTTGTTTGTAATGAAAACATAATTGTGGTAATTTGGTAACAAAAAAACCGGCTTAGGGATACCGGGACTACCACATCCCCGCCAATGGTTTCCCAGTGGCGTACCATACCGGCTTTTATAAATATCGTTCTGGATTATCTGTATCATATTATGGTAGTTTGGTGCTGCAAAGATACAACAAATTTTCGAATTGTGTGCGGTTTGTGTAGAAAAAGTTAAAAAAACGGCCTCAATCGAGGTCGTTAGTGTGTTATCAGATGTTATTAATAAGGTATCGAATGTTAAAGAGGCTATATATCATCTTTACAGAATACAACTTCCGCTTTGTTGTTCAGCCTCCTCGATTTGGCCTTGGATTTTATTTCAACTTGATTTTCAGAATCATGAATCTCTGAATGATATTCATTTCCATCAACAGGAAGATATTTGACAAAAGTATCACAACTCCTGGCATCCCTGGCTGTCAAACGACAAACGGCATGGAAATCTTTCACGCTCAACAGTCGTTTCACACAATTTTCTTTGTCCCTACCACCATCCCTATCAACTGAAATACCTTTTGAGTCCTTGAATGCCGCAGAACTTGGACGTCCCTCTTTCTCATCCCAACAAGCATCCACAACCCCTCTATACAGGTATTCATCCTCGGCAATTATCTCGTCTAACATACTTTAGCTGATAAAATCGTTTAATTTCTTACTTGCGACACGAATATCGGAAATTTCCTCTTCGCTTTCATTACCGTCAATTACCCATAATACACTTATTTCCGTCGAGGAGACTTCCATTTCAACCAGATTATCATCGTCAATATGATACTCCAGCTGTATAGTGCCTCTACCGGTGGGAAACATTTTTGGTTGAACATTCAGTTTTTTCAGGATAGAAAGAGTTCTGTTGATGGTTAATTTGGAAAAGGATTTGCCGTCATAACCGTTCCAACCATTTTTAAGATTCAGGAAACTATGAAGTTTGTGAAAGTTATCCCCCAATTTGTTCACAACCAAAAAATCCACAACCGCCGCTCCAGTCGAAGTTTGTTTTTGGGGCATAACACTATATGCTGAAGATGAAAACCGATTACCCGATGCGGTGACTCCAGATAAAACCCCTAATCCGATAGTTAGAAACGGAGCCATATTTATTTGTTTTTTAGTTCTTCCAAATTCTTGATATTCCTTTCAAGCCATACGTTTAGTTGTTTGGCGGTCTCAAGATTCATCACAATGCCAGACTGGACGAACCTGACACAAGATTCGTCCAGATCCTTTGGATCTTTTTTTATTGCCTCGCCAATACTGCCATTCGCCCCGACGATATGCGTGGTGGCGTTCGGAAGAGCGATTCTTTCCAAGTAGAAATTTGCCACAATCTCACCCTGCGGATTAATCCCGCCAAACGCTCCATTTATATATACAGGATTATAATTACTCTCAAATTTGTATTTAAAAGTAATTTGTTTTTTGCTGATTTCCGTAGCGGACATATCTTTCCTTTCCATTGTGTTTTTATCTGTCAACGGTTTATATCGCTGAATTATTGTTGCAAAGATACAACAATATTTTTAAATTGTGCACTTTTTGTGTGCAAAAAGTAATTTTATTTTACATCACCCCTTGATGCGACACTGTGTTGGCATCCAGTTTTTGGAAATTCAGCAGCACTTTGTCGCCATAGTAATCGGCAACGAGGTCGGCGAAGTTCTCCATGCTCCTGTCGATGGGATTGTGGATCCAGTCACTCATGCTCCGCTTGATATACACGTTCCTCGAAGCCTCCTTGCCGCTCTTGGTGGCTACCCCATGCCGGGGCTGGCCATTGCCCACTCCATACTCCCTGAAGATGCCATGCACAGGTATTTTGAAACTCACCGCCTCCAGATCACCATAACGCTTGCGCAGCACATAGCCCACCTTGTCCTTCAATTTTCCCTCGGTTTTGCCGGCATAACGCCCTTTGATATAGGTATGTGTGGCTTCCTTCTTCCCCTTGGGGAAGGTAGCGGCATTGGCTTTGGCCTGACGGCGCACCGCATCCGCCCAGGCTTTCGCCTGGCGCAGAAACTCTTCATCGGTCATCAGATGCTCATCCATTGCTCTTTTTCTTCTTTGATTCCTTGATTAATGTGTTCAGTCGGTAAAGAACTGTATGCACCGGAAGCTGCAGAAACTTATCCTCGTCCTGTATGTGATCGCCCAGCAGGTTCCGGTGGATGTTGGTCCATGAGAACTGTGAGGGTTGTTCTTCCGGTTCCGGAGGATTGTCGTTGGGTCCGTCATCATCAGAAGTGTTCAAGTCGTGATAAGGGAATATTTCTGTATAGAATGATTCAAGAGCTGCGGCACGCGTAGCCCTGTAATTTAGCAGTATGGCAGTCTGTACAGCCTCATCGAGGTTTGGCAGTTTGGCGAACCTGGCCGTGGTTCCATAGGTGGTGAATGGAATGCGACGGTCCGTTTCACCGTCGTAATCCTTGCGTTGGGGGCGGAATAATGAGGCTATCGCTGCCCGGTGGAAACCCTGTATCATGCACTGGTCGGCATACACAAACTCTCCCCATGTAATGTTGCCGAAATTGGAAGTGGGACCGTACCACACTTCCCCATCCACATCGATGGACGGTATCTTCCACCCCTTGAAGCTCAGCGACGACATATCAAGATGGTCGAGCCAGCCGAAAGAATCCATAATCATGAAACGCTGGAAGTCCGACAGTGCGGCGAAAGCGTCTTCCGGCATACCGCACACTATGCGCAGCGGGTCACCGTCGTTGCCATCCATCAGTCGCACCGCCGCCACTAGCTGTTCACCGGTCATCTCAGCCAGCGATGTAGGCAGCTGCAGCTCGTGCCGCTCGCCATCAATCTCATACTCCAACTTGTTCATGATACTCTATTATTGCAAATCAATCCATGCCTGTTCATCCACATCCCAGTCAAACTCACAACCGATACGGATGGTATATCTCATGCCAGCATACAGATGTTGCTCATCCAGTACCGGCACAGCCGACAGCACCTCCAGATCTGCGCAGATCTCACCACTGCTGGCGTCGGTCATCATTCGGCGAAGCACGTCGTCACCGATATGCTCACAGAGATTCATTACCACGTATATACTCTGCCAATTCTTGCTTTCAGGATAGTTGCAGGCCACAATGAACGAGGTCTCGCGGGTCTTCACATCCCCATTGAAAGAAATCTCGAAGCTCTCCGCTATTAGTGCCGGGAACTTCACCCGGTTGCGCAGATCCATATAGAACTCCTCCAGTTCGCCCCTGAAGTAATGCTTCTCCGTATCGCTGTGGCGCATCATCACATGATTGGCCGCCAAGCTTTCAATATACTGGTAATATTGTCCAACTGTCATAGTTATAATTGTTTCAGCATGTTAATCAGTTCCGGTTGCGGATGCACATCGCTTTTGTCGAAACGATAAGAGCAATGGCCATAGATGCCTGGTTCACCTCTCAGTGCCTTGGTCGATACCACCCACATATCGTTGGAGTAGGCAGATGGTATGCTGTGCCGCCGGCACAGTTCTTTCAGCAGCTCCCGCAGGGCGTTCAGCTGTGCGGTGGAGTATTTCTCGTAATAGAGATGACCTTTCCATCGGTTTTTCTCGCAATACTCATAGAAATACTTCACCGGCTTGCAGGTCGCATTGGGCACATAGCGGCGGCCATCCCATTTCACGGGATAAAACTGGCCATCGGTGTGGGGAAGCACAGGACCCCACGAGTCCAACTCAATGCCGATGGCGTGCCTGTCGAGATTCGTCCAAGGCAACTTGGCCACATTGAAATGCTTCTGGCCAAGACCAAGATGATAGCCCCAGTATTTCTCGTCGAAGAGCTGGTGAACCACCCCTTCCCTGTCAATGATGAAATGGGTGGCCACCCGTTCAGGGGTACTCATCCACCAGTTGATATCGCCATCCACACCGGGACCGCTGGCGGTGTGATGGAGTACTATCTGACGCTTCGTTGTCTCTTCGCCAACAAACTGTGTGCGCGGAAAATTATGTTGTATGATATTCATGACTATGCTGTTGTTTTCGGTTTTCGGCCAGATGATTTTGGTTTCGGTATCCCTGCTGCCCTGATCAGCTCGTTCAGATCACGGTTCTCATTCTTCAGAGCCTCTATTTCTTCCAGCAGTTCCTTCTGTCCGGCTTTCAGATCGGCATTCTCACGGCGCACCTCCTTTATTTCCGTTCGCAAGTTCATATTCTCATCCTTCAGCTGGCGCACGCCCTCAAGAAGCTCCACAATCTTGGCGTTGTCTTCCTGAATGGTGTTCGAAAGTAGTTGAATGGTCTCCTGCAGGGATTTGATGGCAGTGTTCTTGCGCATCCGTGTGCCGGCAATCCAGCCGACCACACCCGACACCGGGGTAATGAGATAACCTATTAAAGTAGTGATGTCCATCATGTTAACTGAAAATTAAGCGAGAAATGTTTTCTTGTTGGTGTTATCACGTCGGATGATGCCGTCTTCGGGGCTGTCACCGGCAAAACCGATGTAGTCTTGGTAATCGTCAGGATGAAGTTTGATGGTATGAATGGCGGCGGACAGATACTGGTCCGCTTTTTGGAGCAGGTTCATGCGGGTTTCCTGCACCTGGGCACGATAAACCGGCGTTTCCTGCACACCCTCCATGGTGGTGGTCTCAAAAAGCAGGCCTTTATCGGTGGGTATCTTGTGCAGTTCACCGATACCAGCTGCCACAGCCGAATAGACCACATACAGGCGGATGTAAGGCAAAATGGATTTCCATTTCGCCTCTGTCTCATCGGCTGTCAGCAAATTCTGGTAAAAAGACACACCAACACGATGCTGTAGCTCTATCAGCTCCACATCGCGTATATACTGCCTCATCTTCAGGAACACCAGGCGGCTGCCACCAATATTGTAGCAGTCGTGGAACAGCCTGGTGTTGCGGATCAGCGTCTGCTTGCTGTCCAGCATGTATCCCGAAGAGGCAAATTCGGGAAAATCCCCGCTCTTTTCCTCTAAATACTCCAACACATTGTCCAGATAGTCAAAACCTTCATTCTTCAGCGATTTCTTTATATTTTCCTCCTGATAGCGGTACAGGCGGTTTTCCTTGTCCACCTCCGCCGACACCCCCACATCGCTGATGTTGGCAGAAATGACATCATAGCCCTTCCAGATGGCCAGACGGACAAGGGCAAAGCGGACTTTTTCTATAAGTTTTTCGTCATCACACACAACATCCAGCGATGGGTGGTCATTATAGTAGCTCACCATCCGCCCAAACAGTTCATTGCCCAGCAACGGACGTATATAGGTCTCCTCGCACAGGGCGATGTGCGATGCCACGGTCTCAAACCTCAGGTTGATGTTCACAGGCAAGTACCGCTTGAACTCTTCTGCCCGCTCATTGAACGACGCTTTGAATAATTTAGGTTCCATATTTTCTGTTTTTACTATACATATATTATATATGTAGAGACGTGCCATGGCGCGTCTCTACTAGGACAGCGATTCCTGCGTGTTTCTCCCGCTGTCCAGCGTGGCCAGCGTGATATTCCGGTACTTGAGGTCAATATTCTTGTACCCGTTGAACTGCAGCATCAGCTCCACAGGATCCAACACTGCCTGCTTCTCAATGTTGCTCAGGATCATCGACACCAGCAGCCCCTCGCGGATATCGGAGCCGCTGCCGGCATTGCCCGAATACGGACCACCAGGCATACCAGCGCCCAACACCGACGGGTTCACCATCAGCGAGAACAGGATTTCACTGTTGGCCGCTGCCGACGTGCTCAGTCTTTCCTCTGCTTTAATGGTACTGTCAAGCCTGCTTATTATCCATTCGCCGTTTTTCTTGCCGCTCTCATCAATGTAATACTGAGTAACCAGTGATTTGTTGGCATTCTTGGTGTCGGTAAGCTCTTTCTCAAACTTATCCATGTAATCCTGAATCATGCTCTTGCGCTCTTCCACATTCTTGTATTCCGTCTTAGGAAACTGTTTTTCCCAGTAGGTTGCCGGTATCTGGATGTGCCACATCAGGCTCATGGCATTCTCGTAAGCTTTGTTCAAAAATTTCGGAATCTTGTGAGCTATATCTATCCAGCCGCTCTCTTGTGCCGATTTCCAATCCGGAGTGGCGTAGTAATCATTATTGCTGAAGTAATTCTTGATACGTGGGAATGCGATGACACCGCCATTGAGCCTGCCGGTATCACGCCGCCAGTTCAGATCATACACGGGATCGTCCTCATCCAGCATATCAATTACCAAGGTACGGTCATCTTCGGATGGCATAGAGTACTTGAAATCACCGTAAACCAACAGTTTGCTTTTTTCCACACCCATGCGGCAATGACGGGCGTTCTTCAGCTGCACCCTCACGATTTTGTCACCGGCATTGTTGAACACAAACACGGGGAAACAGTTGCCGAACTTGATCAGGTCGCGGAACGCCGCCCCATGGTAGTTCCTGAATACCATGCCACGCAGGTAGGTCAGCAGGTCGGCATCCGCCACCGGCTTGAACACCTCATTGTTCTGCTCATCGAAGCCCACCACCTGCACTGGCACAACACCCTGGCCATAACAGCAACGCACCTTGTAGTTCAAACCTGTCTTCAGCACGCTGGTACACTCAATAGTGCGCTCCGCATCATCAGGATAACAGTTGTTGTCGCCCCACGAAGCGTATTCCACTTTCTTGTAGGAGAAGGTGTCATACAGTTTCTCCTTCAGCGGCTTGCTGAGTGTGCTGCCGAACACGGTTTTTCCCTTGAACATTTTCGGGGTGCCATTATTGTCGAACAGGATTTCCATATCAATTGAAAATTAGATTTTTACACGTATGTTGTTGAAGGTACGGATATTGTCGATACATACCGGGTAGATATGGCCAACAGCATTGCCACGGTCGTCCACCTGCTGCACTCCACGGGTACGGTTTTCGCTCATGTTCATGCGCAGGCCGCAGCTGCGGGCGCGGCTAAGCGTCACCAGCTCGCCATTCTTTTTGTAGAACTGTATGGCGAAGTAGCGGCGACGGCCATCAGCCGTCTCCTTGATTTCCATTTCCGCCAGCACATCGGCGCGTTGTATCGTCGGTTCCATATCCTTGATCTTTTTCAGCAAAGATACGACAGGCGGATGGAACGGTTTGTGACAAAAAAACCGCCTTTCGGCGGTCGTCTTATACGGTAGGAATTAAACTTGATCGTTGTGTAATCCACGGACTTATATTCCGTATGGATTCAAACCTGCTTTTGATGGTTTCCTTTGTTTTCGCAGTCTGGAGATTATATCTGGCCTGCATGTTCAGCCAATGTTCCGCAGGTGTCCCCAACGCGGCTTCCACAAGAATGGCAAAATCGGCAGTTATGGAACGCTTCCCGTTCAATATCTCATTCAGCATAGTGTATGACACGGAAATAGCCTTGGCAAAATCTTTCTGGGAGATATCCCTTGCTTCCAATTCTTCTTTCAGGATTTCTCCTGGATGTATCGCTATATATGAAAACCCTATATTGCTCATAATACTCTTATTTATAATGGTTTGTTATATCCAAAATGTTACATATCGTGATAACCGGCTCGTTTTGCTCCACCACAAGAAATTCCAGCCTGTACTTTTTGTCAATCCTTACGGAAGACACTCCATCCTTATCCCCAGACAGCACCTCATAGTTCAATGAGTTCAAGACATACAAAGCTTCCACATTAGGAGCATCAGCCAACGTGATGATTCTCTTCACGTAGTTGCGCACAACACCAGGCTGGAAACGATGCTTCTTGTCGGAACATTTTCCAGTGTAGTATAATTCAGACAGATATTCCTTATCAAATTGTATCGTCATTTCTCCAACTAATTCTGCGGCAAAAATACAAATAATTTTTCAATTATTCACTGTTTTAGTGATTTTTTTCAGACTTAAAATAATTACGAAATGAAGAAAACTACAATTTGTTATAAATCATTGCTTTAGGTTGAAAAAAAATTAAAACCTTCACCGTCGAGAGACAATCGAGCCGCCGCTCGCCCTACTTTGCATGGAAATTTCCACTCCGGATTGGCAAGGAAATATGACAGGGGGATATGTAACCGGGCACTGCAGCCAAGCAAAAAAAATGGCGGTCGCATCGATGCGGCCGCCAATGCTGAGGAGATGCAGCGAATTGCTACCAGTAGTCCGGCTCTGGATAGCCACTGATGTTGTCAACGAGCTCGTTATGTATCCTTTCGAGCTCGACGATAGTGGAACCGATGACGTATATGGCAGCGTCAAGTTCGCCGCCTATATCGTTATCAGCCACTATTTTGGGCAGTTGCCTGCGGAGGCTGTTAATGGCGTGGGTCAAACAACTTTGGCCTTTGTCGTCCGGGGTAATGTAGTTCAACAGCTCCGGGAGCCGTCCCAACTTGATAAATTCCAGACCACTCATAACTCACCTCCTTCCTCTTCAATAGAATTATCATCCACAACACCACAGGCGGCCAAGGCCTCATTGCGCAAACTGTTGTACAGCTTCATGGTGGAGACGATGAATTTCCATACATAGCGACTCTCAGTGTCCATGTCGAAGCTGAGAGCCTCTATCATTGCCAGCTCGGCATGGCGTATGCGGAAGGCCAATTTGTCGGTGTCGGAACCCACGTCCTCAACCAGTTCTTTCAGAGTGCTGAGTTTGCCCAAAGGAAGGTTGTAGAACATATTTTCCTGCTCCACCAGCTTGTTCTCGTTAGCATCCATTTCTAACATACCGCACCTCCTTTCTGGTTGAGTTCTGACACAAAGCGGATGTGCTCGGTGAGGACCGAATGGTTGGTGCTGCCGCCAAGGATGTGCAGCATGACGACGAAGCCGCTGGGGAAGAAGGCGCCGGTGTCGCAACGGCCCAGCACCAGACCGCCGCACAGCAGGTAATACAGGTCGTCGCGCAAGACAAAGTGATAGACCCGCTGGAGGCGGTCGGTGGTGATGGTGAAGGCCTCGCCGGCCAACACGCGCTCTATGGCGCGAAGTTTACGGTCTGATTGCTCCTTTACCGCCTGAGCTGGGCTGATTCTGATGTTAGATAACATGGTTGTGTTGGTTTGGTAAATATAAAAAGCCGATGAAGGAGTACCGCGTCCAACACGACGCCACCAGAGGTTTCCCCAAGGCATACCTTATCGGCTTCTTTAAAATAGTGTTTACTGGATTGATCAGTCATTGATATTGTGTTGGTTTGGTGCCGCAAAAATACAAAAAAATTCAATCCATACACAAAAAGCACACAAAAAAGATACAAAAAAAATAAAAATAAAATGCAAGTTGCTGATAATGAGAGAATAAATTTATTGAAAATTTGAAAGAAAAGTTGTATTTTTGTATCAAACAAATAGAGATAATGAAAACGGAAGCATCAATAGTTAGTATAGGTAATTGGAATGCACGTATTTTTACTCCCAACTGGGTTTCTGAAAATATATTCGTAATGTCAGATGGAGAAACGATGGATATGGGACTGAACGAACAGCCACAGTTGACTTTAACGTATATTTGGAATAAAATTCAGTTGCTGACAAGTGATAGTCGTATTGAGTTCAAAACAAATCAATGCACCACGGATACTCTTGGTCAGATGGAGCAATGCTATCTCCGACTTGCTGAATTGCTGCCACACACACCTGTGAGTGCCGTGGGATTCAATCTGAATTTACACTTAACTCAAGAAGAATTCCAGAACACGAAGGTCGGAAAAGAGGTTAAACCGCAGTCTATAGGCGACTATATTGGTGACACTTTGATTTTTAAGGCAGAAAAAGAAGGAGCTATTCGCAGCTTCTCTATAAGCCAGAATAACGAAGGAGGTGATATTCGTATAAACTTCCATTATACAGATCCGAAACATTTGCCTGCGATTGGAACAGGCTTTGAACAGATAGCATCAGAATTGAAAGATTTTTTAGGATATGAGTTTAACTTTAGATAATACAACAATGAGTCCATCCATACAGGACGGCCCAATAGAAGGAGAGCAATTGATACAGCTAACCCAATATACTCGTACTCATTCCGGGGGGCGTTACAAGTTTATCAAGTTTGTTGCCGCATCCAGAGGTAGAGCAAACATACACTCGTGGGTGAAAGATTATCTGTCGGAGGAAAAAGAGGAGCTTTATCTTCGAGCATTGCGCAATCTATACCGTAAACTCGATTTCATGGAGCTCAATCAGTCTCTTGAGATGAGCGACATATCGGAAGACGAGTTTGACAAGGAATTGGAAACTCATGAAGATAAATACCTCATACCCGCTCCATCTGGTACTCCTTCTCAACAGCAAATCATCCAGATAACTGACATATTAAAGCGTTTGGGTAGGGAAAATAGCATGTCCGTTGACGAAGTGTCAGAAATGTTTTCATTGGAGATGGACAAGGCAATGGGAGTGCTGCAGGGCAAATAGATTTTTTCAGATGGCAGAGTACTACAATAGCGGAGACTGTATTGACGGCGCACGTATCCTTATTAGATTCAAGAAGATACAGATGCAGCCAAATACATACATTGTGTCCCCAACAGGATTTAAGGGGACAAAATACAAGTGTTCCCGAGACGGTACAACAGAGATAACAAATGTTTTGTCACAAGAAGAAGCAAAGAATGCGCTGGAAAAGAAGTCATCCGTCCATATAGAGGATGGAGACCGATTGAAGTGTGAGAAAGCCTATTTTATAGCGCAGACCCCCAGAAAGCTAAACTGCTTCAAAGTAACCATGATGAGTGGCCGTCACGAATGCAGTGAAGGAACTCCGGATGTTCGGGTATATGCCGAGATAGAAACCCCTTTTGCAGGCATTGCGAATGCCGCAGATAATAGGCTTGTTGAAATGAAAAAGCAAACAGAGCTTGGAAGTAAGGAACAAATCAAAGCACTCAAAAAGTAAATGACATATTAAACACCATCCCCGCCATATCCGGCGGGGATTCTTTTTACAGCGTCTTGCCGCCCATCCGCACCGGGATGAAGTCGCCGCCGTCGCGCTTGATGGCGGTGCCGTACTTGGTCCACAGAATCTTATCGACTGCATCAGAGAAGTGGGTGGCCTCCTCCGGAAGTACCCCGCTGCCGCGACGCTCGCTGCTCTTGTCCTTCTTCAGCTGGCCGTCGTACTCCTTCACCATGGCATTGTTCATGCTGATGAGGGTGTAACGGCAGCGGGTGCCGTTGATGCGGAACAAGGGCAGCTCCGGATTGTCCTCCTTCAGGATGCTGTTGATGAGCACGTACTTGTCTGATTGCGGCGGCTCCATACCAGGATGCTCGTGCTCGATCACCGTCCAGCCGGCAGCGGTCAGGTACTCCACGGCCAACTGGTTGTAGGTCTTGGATTTCACGATATTGGGGTTGCGGCTATCACCGTACTTGTCCTTGTAAAAATGCAGTTCCCGGTTGGTGTGCTTGCGGTAGTGGTCGCTAAATTTGGCGCACAGCTCCTTGATGAGCACATTGCTGTTACCGTCGGGTTTCACAAAGAACTCGTTGATGATATTGTGGACTTCCTGCTGGGTGATCATTCCAGACACGAAGTCATAGTTCCTGGTCTGGCTCACGCTGAAGAGGCAGATGGCGGAACCCCAGTCCGGCACAATCTCCAAGGGAACGGAAGGGTTGCAGTCGCGGTCGTATATCGAGGAACCAAGGATATCTTCCGGCTTGTAGTCGAAGTTGGTCTCCTTGGCCAAATCCATGATCATCTTGTCCTGGTCTGAGGCATAGTAGATTTGTTTTTCCTCGTTGATGCTGTAGAAGCAGTCTTCCACTTTGTCGAACAGGTAGTTCATCACCTCGATGAGGAAGGTGAGGTAGGGTTGCTTCTGGTACTCCCGCCGGATGTAGGAGAGACCGAGGTTCTCCAGATTGTCGAAAGCGTTGCTGCAGGTGAACAGGAGGCCTTCCCGGCTGAGGAACGGCTGTATCTTGTGTTTGAGACGGGTGATCTCGTTCCAGGCATCGGCGAACTGGCGCGGATCCGTCAGCTTCAGCAGCTCGATCTGCATCTTCACGATGCGGTTCCACACGCTGAACAGGTTGATGCCCTTTTCATTCTCGTAGTATTTGGCGTAGTCCAGGATCCAGCGGCCCGCCTTGGTGGGTGGCATGGAGGTGGAGTACTTGAAGCCGTGGTGGAAGCTCACCGGGTTGGCGCTGCGAGGACCAAAATACTCGTTGTTGCCACGGTTGGCCGGAGACACCTCGTAGTCGTACTGATCCTTGTTGATGGTAAGGGCTTCGTCCATGATCTCGAAGTCGATGTTCTTACCACGGCCGCTGCCTTTCTCGCTCTGGCTCACCAGAGCGAAGCAGGCACCATTGCTGAAGCTGATGATGTTGTCGTAGCGGTTGATCTGCTCGTAGGGGCTCTTGAACCAGGAGGGAGGACGTTTGCACACCACGAAATTGCCGTCCTTCACGTAGCCCATCTTGCCGAGCAGCTTGAGCGACGACGGCAGCGTGTTGGTGAGCAGCTGGCCGTAGGTCTTCCCGGTAATGGCGGTGATGGAGCGCGGCATCGCCCGCACGATCTTGTCCATGGTGAAGCCGATGTCGAAGCTCTTGCCGGTACCGCGCCCCTCGACGGAGACGTGGTACTTCGGACAGAGCATCAGCCCGAGGATTTGGGATTTGGTGGCGGTGACATGCAAGTTCATAGTTGAGAGTTGAGAGTTAAGAGTTGACGTTGTGCCGAAGCCACACGTTCAGATGCAAGGTTCGAGTAGTTCTCATCCAGCTCGAAGCCGATGAAGTTCCTGCCTGTGTTGAGGCACGCCACGGCGGTGGTGCCGCTGCCCATGCAGTTATCCAGAACCGTGTCGCCCTCGTTGGTGTAGGTTTTTATAAGATATTCGCATAGTTCGACAGGCTTTTGCGTGGGGTGTTTTACAGCTCTTTTGGTGTCGCCAAATAGCGCACCGTTCCAGTTGCAAATTTGAATAATCGTTCCCGGAAATCGAGTGCCATCATCAACGTATCTGTAGTTTTCTGCTGATACCTTATTGCAAGTTCCGACAAAATGTCCACTGGTGACTGCAAAATCGCTGTTTTTCCGGACTCGCCCGGTTCCGGCACCCACCCGCTGTTTTTGAGGGTTGTAGGTGGGCTGCTTTCTATAAAATACAAGAATGTTTTCGTGGCTTTTCATAGGTCGCCTGTGCGCATCATAGAAGTTGGTTTTAGTCACTTTATCCCAAACAATCTCATATTTGAACATTTTGCGGTTCGAGTTGATAAGGTCGGTGGTGAAGGGTTGCGAACTGAACAGGACGATGGCCGCATTGGTCTTGCACACTCGCAGCCAATGTTCCCATAGCTGGTCTAACGGCAAGCATACATCCCATTTGAGCTGTGTTGTGCCGTATGGAAGGTCGCACAGCACCATATCCACGCTCCCATCATGGATTCGCTTCATGCCTTCCAGGCAGTCTTCGTTGTAAATTTTGTTCAATTCAATCATAGTGGTATATTTTTTTGTATTTTTGCGGGCAGAAACGATCAACGATTGGGCGGAATGCCGCTATTCGTATTCGGCTGAAAAGCGTAGGTTTCCATGGGCGCGGGCGCATTCCCCGGCGCCTTTTTTATTGCAGATCATGCACATGTACGTGCCCGTTTTCTCCAACCACGATAACTCGTTTTATTTTTCTAACGGCTCTTCTTGGTGATTTACTTTTAAAAAGATCAATTTGGTCGTCAATGTATTTGCGTGTAATATCAGGTGCCCCCTGACGTATAATTACAACATTTGCCTTTTGACTTGAGGCTTTCTCAAGGGCACCTTTTATGGTGTATTTTCCGGCTGTTGAAACTGTCTTGATGTCCATTGGTGAATCATATATAGTGCCATCGCACTTTTTATCTTTGAATCTTTTACTTTTCTCACTTTCAAGTCGAATTTTATATCCTTTCTTTGCCAAGTCGTGCGTCGTCTCCATCTCCAAACTACCTTCCTTGATTTTATTATGATCCTTATGAACTAACACATATCCTCCGCTTTTATCAAAATAAGATAATTCGGCGTTGTAATTTCCAGTAGCAATCTCTGCGTCATATTCATCTCGTCTCTTCTGCAAGGTTTTAGGATACTTAGCATAATTACGAGTGCCGCCTGTTTTCTTATCCGGGGTTCCGCTCATAACTTCTCTGTCATATAGTCGTGAACATACAGTAGTGAGTGCCGACAGCAGAACTCGTGGACTTCTTTGCCGCCGCCATAGACAATGAGGTTAGGAGAGTCAAATCCGGAGATTTGGCGTGCCTGGTTGAATTTGGCCTTCAGCAGTTCCAGACCGCCTAATGCGCCACGAGTGGCGAAGGCGTTCCAGCCGTCAGGCACACCCATACGGTTGTACTCGAAAAATTTGCTGCTTACGTTCAGATCCACATAGATGCGGATGCCGTTCTCCTGCCAATAGCGAGCCATCCACCGTTTCTGGTAGATGAACTGCAATCCGAAAGCCAGCGGCGTGGTATCGAACAGCGAGTAGTTGCACTCCACCGCCGCAGCCGGATTGTTGTCGAATATTTTTGCAGGATTTTTCCACAGCGCGTTGAAGCGGTAGTCATCGACGTAGAAATGGAGCGTGGCCACGCGCTTGTTCCGTCGCCCGGTGCCATACGGCACGAACGGCAGCTCAAGATGCCCGGCTTGCCTGTCGAGGCGCAGGCAGGGGATGTCGTAGAGGTTGTCGGAGGGAAACAGTATGTCTTTTGCCAGTTCCATAATTATCCCTCCATTATCTCCACCGCCTGCGCTTCGGTGATTTCCTGATCCAAAGCGGCGGCGATGAGTTTGTTCTCTTTGATCTTTGCCCACTGGTCGGCGGGCACGGTGATGGTGCTGCCGTTGATGTTGAGCTGGATGTTGATGGTGTGCTTCTCCATAATGGTGGGGTCCATAGGATCCTGCGGCATATCTGACAAGTAGCGTTGCAGGGTGGCCAGGTTCTTGGCGCGGGTGGCCGCGTCGCTGTCTTCGCTGTAGATCTCCTTGATGAGGGCTTGGAGGAACACGGTGTTGAGGAAGTCGCGCTCGAGGCGGTCGCCGGGGTTCCAGATGCGGATGCTCTGGTTGACGTATGTGAGAGCGGTGCGTTCGCTCAGCTCCGGGTGCAGGGCACACATCTCCTTCACGGCCACGCTCTTGTTGGGATAGCCGCACACAATGCGGTAAGCATCGCGGGTAAGGTCGAGTTTGTGCCGCTGGTCGTCATTCAGGTCGCCGCTGCGCCCTTGCATCACGGCAAGGGCAATGGTCTCGAAGTCGCTCTCCATGGAACTGCCGTATGGTTTCCGGACGGATGGAAGGTTCCCGCTCATTTTGACCTCCTTTCAAGCTCGGCAACTACAGCATTGTATTCCTTCTGCAGCGTCTTCAGTTTCTTTTGGTATTCGTCACGCTTCGGCCCGGGTGGCATCGGGGTGGGTGATTCTCCCTTGCGGATGGTCTGGTACTGCAGCATATTCTGTGTTTTGGTGATGGAGGATCGGAGGGCGGAGCGGCGTTTGGATAGGTCAAGGTCGGACAATCCGGACACGGCCGTTTGCAGAGACACACTGCCGTGTGTCTCTACAGGTGCGACCATCGTGGGTTGTTTCTCCGGCGGTGCCGCCAGCATTTCCCGGATATCCTTGGCCACACGGTTCCGGGCTGGGCCATCTTCCAGGGCAAACCACTCTTCCTTCAGCTGATAGAAACGGTCGGCACGCTCGATAGCGGGCTTACGGTCGTCGAGAATCTTCTTCCGCTTGCGCACCACATCATCGGCGTTGGAGGTCCCGAGGTCGTACAACTCCCGGTGCTGTTTGTCGATGAGGGCGTAGAGGGCTGAGATCTCTTTCTTAGCGGCAAGGATGAAGTCGGGGACGGAGACTTTTATACGCTCTTTCTTGTCACCTGTAATACAGGATGTTAGTGGCGTTTGACGAGCGGCGGAAGGTTGTTCATTCGCCCTTTTATCCGCCGTTTTCGCTAGCTTGCCCATCTCATACACCAGCTTGGCCATCCGGAAGCGGGCGGTACCGGTCTGGAAGTATCGTACAAGGGCCTTGTTTTTGCAGTGTTGGGCGAAGAGGGCCACACCGGCAGCGTAGTCGCGGTCTGGATTGTTAATCCAATTTTGCAGTTCGTTCATAAAATTTCAAGTGTTAATATTTTCCGACATATTTTGCCATGGCGTATCTTACCATCAATTTCCCAATTTCCCTTTCTGTAATTCTGATAGACATTTTTAAAGCGGTTAAATATTCTGTCACAGAGGAAACACCTGAACCATCAATCATACCAGTTACAAATTTCACCATACGATCTGTCCTGTTTCCTCCATATTGATAATCGGAAAAAATAGAATATAACCCTTTCTGGTTTTTCAGAATTTGTTTTTCTTTGTCGATTTCAGCTAAAAATTTCTTAGTTATTGTTTGCTGTTTAGTCATATTTGTATTTTTTGTATTTTTGCAGTGTCAAATCAGGACGGGTAGATCCGTGATACAGGTAAAGGCGGCATGTCATTCGATATGTGTAGCAGTTCGAATCTGCCGCCCGTCCTTTTTTCTAATAGATTTTTATATATTTCTTCAATGTGAATTCCTTCGGATCAGTCACTCTGCCTGCTGTTACAAAGTTCACTTTGTGTACTTTCTTTCCGTTTTTGTGTAGTATTTCATAACAAATGTACGGCAAGCCGCCGGAACCGTTTGTGGCAACATTCATATTCATTTTTTTTAGTGAATATGGATAGGGTGTCTATGCAATCCAAGAATTAAGAAATAAAAAAAGGACTCCGCCAGGAGTCCTTTTTCAACAATTAAATACAAAATACAAAGGCTTACGCCCCGGTGGTGAAGGCGTAAGTTTCGGTATATACCTCGTGTCCGTCCACAACCATGTAGGCGTAGTAGAGGTAATCGGTGGAAGCGGTGAGTCCGGTAACGGACTTGGAGAACTCCGTTCCGGAGGTGAAGGAGCTGACATTGGCGGTGGTCCAGTCTGCCGATCCTTCCACTTTGTAGCGGAAGCCCACCTTGGTGATAACGCTGTCGTTAGCGGTAACCGTGGCCTTGAGGGTTACGCCTGTGCCGCTGACAACCTCGTTACCGATCTCGATGGAGGCGGCGGTGCCGCTCACTGTCTTCAGCGACTCAATGTCGCCCTTATAGACGGTGGGTGCAGCGCATTCGGTGGCGAAGGTGACATCGGCGCCGTTGGCATCGGTACCAGTCTTGCCGCTGTTGGCAGTACCGGAGTCGTACTCAACACCTTCGTCCTCGTTACCAAGCAGGTGCCATTCGCCACTGCGGGTCTTGGCCAGTAACACCAATTCCTGATTGGCAGTGGCGGTCATGAAGCCCAAAATGGCGGAACGGAAGCCCGGAATGTTGGTTTCCAGCGTGGTTTTGAACGACTTGGCACCGCTTTCGCCCTGAAGCTCATACTTCAGTTCGGCGGAGCCTTTCTTCACTTGGATGCGGAACATGCGCTTGCCGTTCTTCATCACCAGGTTGGAACCGGCTACGGTTTCAATGTGGTCAGCGAGATGCTCACGCAGATTGGCGGCTTGTTTGGCGGGCCAGTTCTGCACGTCATCCTTGTAACCGAACAGGAACTCGGTAACCATGCCGCCCAAGGTTTTCTCACATGCGCCCGGTCTCATCAAATCTTCGAGACAGGAGGGGCAATTGTTATTTTCTGACATGATATTTACGTTTTAAATGATAATTATAAATTGAAAATTGAAAAGATAGAGGCGTGCCGTGGCACGTCTCTACCTTAAAGTTTATTCGCCTTGGACATCACCTTGGTTATCGCCGCCTGGTGTGTCACCGCCAGTGGTATCGCCGCCTGGTGTGTCACCGCCAGTGGTATCGCCGCCTGGTGTGTCACCGCCAGTGGTGTCACCGCCAGTGGTATCGCCGCCAGTATTGCTGTTTTGCGTAACAGTTTCCTCGGTAGCCCAAACCATCTTGTTCACTCCGAAACCGATGCCTTCGCGCCAGTCACTGAGAATCTTCACGAAGCGGTTCTCTTTCTGGATATCGAAATTGAACTTGTCCTTGCGGGTACACCACAGGAGGTTGCCACGGACAAATGCGAACATGTCGCCGCATTCTTCGCCCATGCTCGGTAGTCCCATGACCACCTGTTTGGTGAAATCCACGGAGGGTTTGAGATCTTCCGGACCGTGAATCCAGTAGAATCCGTTGGCACGTTTGTTCTCGAGGAAGGCACGTTCTAAATCCTGAGACACGCAGATGATCATCTGAACCTTTCTGTAGATGGATTTGATCTTCTTGGAGAAGGCTTCAATTTGGTCGAAGCAAGTAGTCGGATTGAGCGCACCGATATCTCTGATGACGTTGATGGGATATTCAGCATTCGCACCATCGATGAGCTTTTTGCGGATGCCGTCCATACAGGAGGATGGGGTCGTTCCGTTGTCGTCACGCACACCATAATAAACGGCATTGACTTCACGGTCATAGTCAATCTGCTGTTTCAGATAGACTTCGATCATGTAACGGGTGATTGGCCACTGGGAACGGTCGACTCCGGGACCTTCCAAAAAACCGAGCCAACTGTCGATGATCTGGTCTGGCGAGAAATTCAAATCCACTTTGATGTGCTGCAGCACAATTTTGTTGGGGTGAAACTTCACACCTCCAGTCGGTTCGAAAGCGACACGGAAAGGCTGGAGCACAGGCTGGAACTCATCGTTGGCCATCTCATAGATGTCATCGGTGAGCGGCTTGTGGGTAGCGTATTTCTCCAGAGTTTCTGCTTTCTGGATTAAGGCTCTTTTGATGCGGTTGAGCCCCTGACCTCTTTGTTGGTAGATTCTACCGTATTCTTCTACGATAAAATCGGTGTTGATGTTGGTTTCTGGCATGGCTTACAGGTTTTCTTCAAAGGTTTGCTGATAGACAGGATTGTTTTTGACGTAATCCTCGAAGGATTGTTCGTCAAGCTTCGCATCCTTTCCGTTCACAGCCGGCACATCGGCGGGCTTGTTCTCGTACTTGGCTTTGTAGTTGTCGCGCTCGGCGGTGAGGGTGGTCACAGACTGCTGCAGGTTGGCTTTGTCTTGCTCCAAAGCAGCCTTTTCCTGTTCCAAAGTAGCCTTGGCTTGCTCCAGGGCGGTCTTGGCGTCGGACAGTTCTTTCATCTTGGCTTCCACGTCCTTCATATCCTGGTCGGTGAGTGAAACGCCTTTCTCGGGATCGTAGTCCTGATTGGCGAAACCAACCAAGCACAAAGCAAGGAGCGGAAACAGAATGTTGAATTTTTTCATCTCTTCTTTGTTTTGGTTAATACTATTGTCGGGCGTCACGTCCATCCGGGGAGCGAACAGCTCACGCGCCCGTGTTATTATTTTGTTCATCAAGGTCTCTTCATTGTTGGGTTCAGTGTCTCCCGGCACTTCCACCGGCAGATTGTTCTCACGGTACTCCACATGGGCAAAGTCCGAGGGGAAAGCGGGGTACTCCAGACGCTTGAAGTCGGCCATGTTCACCATGGGCTTGTTTGCCAAAGAGGCAGGATTGCCTGTATCATTATTATATATCTCGGTGCAGAAACCGAAATCCACCACCTCCTGGGCGGTGATCCATTTGCCATGGCCATTGTCGTACTCGAACAGGTCAAGCAGTTCCTGCTCGGTCTTTTTGTTCACAGCCCGGTACATGTCAAGCAGCACCTCGTTCACAGTCTTCTGTCTCTCCAGCTCCATCTCAAGGTCATGCTGGTTGCCACCCACGTAAGAGGAACACTTGTGAGTCAGATACACTGCGTTGCGGCTGATGCGGCGCACATCACCGGCCAATGCGATAATGGTGGCCGCTGATGCGCAGAACCCGTTGATGATGGTGATGACCTTGGCCGGATGATCCTGCAGCGCGTCATGAATCTGAAGAGCCTGGTCAACGTCACCACCCAAGCTGGTAATGCGCACCTCAATTTCCTTCACGCCCTTCAGGTCGCGCAGAGCTTTGCGGATGAGTTTGCCGGTGTTGATACGCTCCCAGCTGTCCCAGTCCCAGCCGCCGATGGTGCCGTCAATGTCGATAACGGCACGCTCGCCGGTGTTTTCCTTCACATTGAAAAAAGTATGATTGATTGCCATAAATCCTTGTTTTTGTGAAACATTTAGGCCACAAAGATAAGGATTCGGGCACTTACGGCATGTGACAAATCACGGTCAAACCAGAGCGTAAAGCGGGGTAGTGAGGTTGCGGAAGAAGCTCAGACGGTACTCATGCAGTCCGGAACCGTCGCTTTCGCCCACATGCTCGTAGCCGAAGCGCAGCGGCTCGCGTTGCGTGCCGGCCAGCCACAGTTTCCCGTTCCGGTCCCTCAGCTTCAGCAGGTAGCGGTTGGCCATCATGTCGTTCAGCCGGTAATCGGCCTGCGCAGGTGTGGCCCTGTATGAGCAGGTGATATTCAGCTGTCTCGCTCCATCTTTCGCGGTATCAGACAGATAAATGTTTGTACATTCTATTCTGGCAAAGCGACCACCGGAATAAAGAGACACGGATCTGCTGCGTTCATCGCGGATATACACACCAAGCACATCCGTTACAGGTACGAACCATATACCTGTCCAGCCGGTCATATTTCCGCACTCGGCGGAATTTTTCTTCAAATCTTCCATAATCGATAGGGTTAAATGGGGGTTGTGGCAAATTGACCAAAGATTTTTTTCTCGAACTGGGTGTCAAGCGTGCCGTAATCCGTCACCAGATCACTGTAGAATTCCTGTATCCGTTTCTCATACTCCTTGTATTTGCGGTTGTAAATGGACCGGATTGATTCCTCGTTGACCTCGCCATCCTCGAATCCGAGATCCATCAGGTAATGGAATATGAACCTGGTGATGGGCATGTCGTACAGCACCTTGGCCAATGCGGCCTTCCGGCACAGGTCGTCAAGGATCATGCTCCTGACGGAGTTGCTGAACTTCACTTGCTGAAGCTCGCTGCACTCGAATCCGAAGTGGTAGAAGTCGTATTCAGACACCAGCAGCGTGATGGGGAGGTAGTACTGGTACTTCACACTCACCCTCGACGGCACCTTCATCGTGCTGTGGGAAAGCATGGCGGTGACGAAATTGTACATGACGGAGCCGGTAAGATCGTAAGCGCCTTTCCACTGCGGAAAGTTGCTGTCGATATACCGCTTCACCATCGGATCCACCTTCAGCGACACCCTGTATTTCTTTACTTTACCCATAGCAAAATATTGATACAAAGATAATAAAATATTCTTTGTTAAAGTAATGGTTTAGGTGATTTTTTTGAACAAAATAAATCAAAGTATTCAAAAGGGATACATTTTCGCCTTGATTTTTTGTAACTTTTGTAACCGAACGTATCCTATCTGATATTCAATATGTTACGTTTTAAAAATCGGTTACAAACCGGTTACAATGGTTACAAAAGGTTACAAAGCCCGTTTTTCTTTACTTTAAATTAACACGGTTACAAAAAGTTACAAATTGTTACATGTTTTTTTGATGTGTAACTTATTGTTATATTGTTGGTTACAAAAGTTACAAAAGTTACAACGATTTTTCTTCATGTTTGAATCAGAAAAAAATATGATGTTTCACACATAATCTACTGTATATTAAAGAAATAAAAAAAAGCCTCTTTTCAGAGGCTTTCAAACAAACTTGCATGGCTATCTTGCTGATATGTAGGAATTTTGGCTTAAAGGTTCAATCTTTGGGATAATAATGTTGTAGTACCATCACGTCCCATTTGGCTGAGTGTATGTGTATATTGTATTTCAGGTACATTTTCTCAATCATCTGTATGGCATGTTCCTTGCTCATGCCACAATCGGTCCAGAACACTTCCTCCGGGATATCATTCAAACGGTACGATCTTACATAAACTACCTTCGCCATCTCTTTTATTTCAGAGTTGTCGGTCTTGCAAACGGTCTCAAGTATATTACCGACATAGAATTTGTTACTGTGTAGTCTGATAGTGGTATAATTGTCACAGCAGAGCTTCTGGTTCCAGTTCTTGTTGAATCTTATAGTTTCCATATCATAATGTATTAATATCATCAGTGAACACCTCCACATCAATTCCAAGCTCATCGTATGCGAAACAATCTAACCTGGTTGAAATAGTCATGACTGACACATTCCCATATCCATCTGATGTGGTTGCCTTGTCAATAAGATGGTCTGTACGCTTTCGGATTTTCATGACTTTTTCACCAAGATACTGCTGAGAGTTTTGGAGGTAAAACTTCAGAGTGCTTAGTGGCAGCGGTTTTTGTTTGGTGACATTACAGTGTTTTTGGTACAGCTGCAGTATCCTTGTCTTGTTGATAGCAAGTATGTGTATAGGCTGTTGTATATCAACCTTGTTTGTCTTAAGACGGTTCTCATAGAGAATCTTGAAGTCATATCCCTCCTCAATCTGTCCATCCTGGGCGAGGAAGGAAAATATGTCCCAAAAAGTGTTCACCTCGTTGTCTTTCAGTGTTTCCTCGTTCTGCTTTTTGATCATAGCGGCCATTTCATCTATTGCCTTTTCGTATGAAAATGGTAGCTTCACCATATCCTTAATGGTTCGGAGAGCCCCGGCTATCACACACCAATTTCGCCATATTCGATCCTCTATGCTGTTTTTCCCTATTCGCTGCTCAAGATCTTCGCCTGCATCACTGTAATTTTTCAAGTATTTTTCCGTGAAATCACCTCTGAACGAAAGAATTTCATTGGTGATATGTGTGAGTCCTGTTTTCTCCACTGTCTTCAACTGGTTGAACAGATTCATCTCGTCCTCGGTGAAGCTGGTTTTGGAGAATGCAGTGAAAATAACCCTACTGAACAATGCAATATCCGCTTTCGGCATTTCCTGTCCCGTAAGTATAATACCGGAATCCACAGCGGTCATTTCCTTCTTTTTGTCCTTGTCCATGTTCATACGGTTGCGCCCAGTACCATCCCATAATCCTTTCAAAAACTCCACTTTATCATATTCTATGCTATTCTTGTACTCATCGATGTGGCATAATGCATTTCTTGTTTGTGCAACATGATCCGCCATGGCCGCAATGGTCGTGTTGGTCATGTTCAGTCCCACTGGCAAGTCACCGAACAGTTTGGTGAGGCTCACCGCCATCTCACTCTTACCGCTACCTTTAACACCGAAGATATTGAGGATGGGGAAAAACCTGAAATACCCCACAATTATATCCCTGAACAATGTTGCTACATAATAGGAAAAACCTACTATGGCATTGGACTTATATACCTGACAGAACAGGTCAAGCCAATTATACAGAGTGATGTTTCCTGGCATGTTCTTGAATCTTCTCTCGAACTTG
>JAFXSR010000034.1 GCA_017525505.1 Bacteroidales bacterium | reverse complement strand
ATGAATAAGCAATAAATTCCTATCTTTGCATCATATCATTGGAATCATGTTATCCCTTCCCATCATCGAAATGATCAAGAAGAAGTCGGGGCTCGACTTCAATAACGCCAAGGACTTCGAGGTGCTGTCGGAGTCGTTTCCAGCCAGCGACCGTTTGGGAGTCAATACACTGAAACGGCTGATGGGCTATGCCAAGTCGCCCATCGCGCCACGCAAAGCCACGCTTGACGCTTTGGCGCATTATCTGGGCTCATCTTCGTGGGAGACCCTGACGGGCATGCAACCTGTTGAGAGTGACTGGATGGAGAAGGCTTTCTTTGCCGACGAGATTCGCGAAGGCACAACGGTGGAGGCATCATGGCTACCCAACCGGCATATCGCTTTGCTGTGTATCGGTGAAAACAAATTCCGCGTGACAGAGAGCTTGAACGGCAAATTGCTTGTCAACGATGAAGTGACCATCCTTAGTTTTCGTTTGGAGTATCCTTTGCAAGTGTACCAAGTCATCCGCAATGGCGAGATTGTGCGCGATGCCGCCGGTAACGAGTTGGGTTATGTGGCTGGACGCCAAAACGGATTGACTGAACTATTCATCAAGGAGGCAGCCTAATGAGCGATTCCGATTTCATCAATCCTGTACAGCACAATCAAGATGAAGTGTTGTTTGATAGTGGTGGCACCTGTGATTGCTACCGTCTCGTCAAGGACAACCGCGTCTATTGCGTCAAACGGCCCAAGAAGGACATGCGTTCGTCGGAAGTTTATATGAGTTTGTTCCGCAAGGAGTTTGAACTCGGCATAGAGTTGGAGCATCCCAACATTGTGCGTTACTTTGCCTATGATGAGGACGAAAACGGCCCATACATCCGCATGGACTACATCGATGGCGACAGCCTTGAGGCTTTTGTGGCCCAGCATCCTGACTATTTCAAAGAGAAAGGGCACAGGAAACAATTCTGCGACGAGTTGTTTTCGGCTTTGTCCTATCTTCACGACAAGAAGATGCTACATCTCGACCTTAAGCCCAGTAACATACTCATCACCAACAAAGGCCATCATGTAAAGCTTATTGATTTAGGTTTCGGTTGGAGCGAGAGTTACCTTCATGATGTAGGTTTCACTCGTGAGTATTGTGCGCCAGAACAGCAGTTCGCCAAGACCGAGTCGTTTGGTCCCGCCACCGACATCTATGCATTGGGCAAGATTTTGCAGCGTTTCGGTTTGGCCAAGAATTCTATAACGCAATGCTGTCTGAAGGAAGATCCAAGAGCGCGTTACCAAAGCGTAGACGCTTTGCGAAAAGCCATGCAACGTAGCGAAACGATCAGAATTTCCTCGAGAGTGGGTTTGGGGTTGGTTGCGGCAATGCTGATAGGAGCCGTCGTTTGGTTGGTAGGCTTCAGGGAAAAGCCCTTGCCGCCCCGACCGCCAGCGCCTGAAGGAGCCATCAACGGGTTGTTTACCATCAACGAGGCAGGCGACCAAGTGTATTTCTCGAAGGGCAACCTGCAATACAAGCCCTCGATCAACACATGGCGTTTTGCCGAAAACCAGTTTGACTATATTGGCGGCGACAATGCCAACCACGGTTCTGCTGAGAAATGCGTCAATTGGCTGGATTTGTTCGCTTGGGGTGCCAGTGGGCGTGACCATGGAGCGATATGTTATCAGCCATGGTGCAGTCGCAACGTTTATGAAGACGAGGCTTGGCAATACAGCGCCTATGGCGTTGACACGCTGAACCTATTTGATGGCGATGGCCAGGCCGATTGGGGCTACAATGCCATCAGCAATGGCGGCAATGAAGAAAACGTATGGCGCACTTTGACCATTGAGGAATGGGATTACATCCTTGAGAAGCGGACTACCGCCACGGGTATCCGTTTTGCGAAGGCAGCTGTTGATGGCGTTTGGGGATTGTTGTTGTTGCCTGACGACTGGGACAGCACCTATTGTTCACTACGGAAATATAACGACGATGATGTCGACTACACCCCCAACAATCTCACCGAGCCTTTCTGGACAAAGAAGGCAGAGGCCCAGGGTGCGGTGTTTCTGCCGGCGGCAGGCATCCGCGACTTCGGTTATGTGGGGTTGGTGGGCAAATACGGTCTCTATTGGTCATCTTCATGCCTGGACCCCAAAGAAGCCTTGGGCATCTACTTCAGCAACAGCTTTTTCTATCATTCCATCACCACCGACAAATGTAGCGGTCGTAGTGTGAGGTTGGTGAGGGATAAGGAATAGATAAGGAATAATACAGAAACCAGCGAAATCTATCTTTTTTTCGACATTTCGCTGGTTTTTGACAGATTTTTCGGGCGAAATCTACTAAAAATAGATTAATTTCGTTCGAGATATAATTATTTGACCTTTTTCAAAGTGATTTTTTGATCGAAGTCATAGAAATAGAAAATGACTTTTGACTTTAAATCAAGATAGTATGCTGCCTCGCCGTCACGAAAGTGTTTTGAGTCACCGTTTACCACTATGCTCATGTATTCTTTATTGTCAAAATCGTAGTTTGTTTTCTTGATCTCATAGGTTTGCTTGGTAAGCTCCGCTTTGTTTGGTTCCATTTCATCCAACAAAGCAGAACGGACAGCATTATTAAAAACAATGCCATCTCTCGAGATGATGGCCAGGTCGCCTTTAAAGTCAACGCCTTTCCATTCTCCAAGTATCCATTCATACTCTTTCGGCAGCCTATCGGCAACATTACCATAATCACTTTCATAGTATTGCGCATTTGTGTCATTAAAGACAATATTCTGTGGCTGAAGATTATCGCAACCTATAAACACGTTTTCGTAATCAAACGACAAATATGGATTTTGAATAATTACAGAGGTTAATCCCGTACAGTAATTAAAAGCTCCTTCCCCGATACTTAATACACTTTGTGGGATAATAATTGAAGAAAGTTTTTTACAGCCAACGAAAGCCTGTTCGCCTATACTATTAACACCATTTGAAATGGTGACGGAATTCAAGTTCTCGCATTCCATAAATGCTAAATTACCAATTTCACAAATGCTGTTTGGGATATTGATAGACGAAAGACCTTTGCAGTTTGCAAATGCATTTTCGCCAATGTTAGTCACGCTATTAGGAATAATAATAGAGGTTAGTTTGTCACATTCACTAAAAGCGCCTTCGCCAATACTTATAATACTTTCTGGAATTTTGGTGTTTATACAACCTTGTATTATTGTAGCGGAAGAGGTTTCTATTATCGCATTACAATTATTACGACTATCATAGCGAGTATTACCTTCGGAAACACTTATGGAATTAAGATTTGTGCAACCAGAGAAAGCATATGGATCGATAGAGGCTACATTATTCGGGATTGTAACTGATGACAATGATTCACATCCTCCGAAGGCCCCTTTTCCTATATAGTTCACGCTCTCTGGAATGATAATTGACGACAAGGCCTTGCATCCTCCAAAAACTCCAGGTTCAATTCTTGACACACTATTGGGAATCGTAATGGAAGTTAAATTACAGCAATTGTTAAAAGCGTTATTGCCAATCATAGTCACACTGTTTGGAATGGCAATAGAAGACAATGCCTCACATTCCATAAACGCCTCGCCTCCAATACTATTCACGTTCTCAGGAATGGTTATTGAAGATAAAGCTTTGCATCCTCCAAAAACCCCAGATTCAATAATTGTCAAGCCACTTGGAATAGTAATAGAAGCAAGAGCCTCGCATTCATCAAAAGCATATGGACCAATAATTGACACGCAATTTGGAATTACAATCGAAGTTAGATTTCTACAACCATAAAATGCCTCTTCCCCAATTCTTGTAATGCTATTTGGAAGGTTGACTGATGTAAGATCGCTGAATTCAAATGCTTCTTCGCCAATACTAGTGACCTTATACGTGGTTTTATTACAAGTTACTTTTTCAGGAATAACGAGATCCCCCTTTAGTGTTTGATCATAATCCGAATACACTTCTACCTCTTGTGGATTGTTCTTTTGAACCACAAACAAGAGCCTGCTCTCATTTTTCATAGTGGCTCGTATCACAGTAAAACCATGATCTTCAAACTCTTCCGTCTTGACAATCTTAGACTCATTTCCCGAACAGCCGACAAGTCCCAAAAACAGCACTGTGGCGATGATAATTTTGTTGAATGTTTTCATAATATCTGGATTTTAAATACTATTCAATATTTAAAGTGTACAATAAAAACTTGATTGTAAGACGTTACCGCGAATGGACAGGTCGCACTGAAAGGCCCCGGTTGCGATAACTGAGTGGCGTGGGATGCTCGTCCAAACGGAAATGGTAGTCATACGCTCTATCAATTGTCGAAAGCGAATTCGACCAATAGTCACCATAACAGCCAACGCTAGATATTTCGTTGTCTTTTGCACCAGCGGCGGGAAGAAAAACCTTGTTTCCGTTTTTGGCTTGAAACAAGATGCCGCTTACACCGTTTTGGGTGGTCGTAGCGCTTCTCGTGTTCTCAAGCAACTCTTGCCATTCTGTAATGGTAGGTGTGCGCCAACCGCCGCCCCAATTAACCGTGGCAGCATCATCAACGGAGTGTAAAGTCGAAAGATTGTCTGTGAAACCGTCATAACCCCTGTCACCGTTGTTACAGTATTTTGTAAATTGGAAAATGCTACCCTTGGCCTTGCAATGTTTGTAATTACTCCAGCTATAAGAATTCTTCGGCTGGGTTTCCCCCCAAGCGTAATAATAACCGAAATCCGTTGGAGTTTCTGCCCCAACATTGAAGGTTGCCCACAATGTACCGCTTGGAAGACCGAGGTCGACGCACTCGTGGCCCTCCACGGTCAAGAATTCCTCTTGGTGGATTGTAGGCGTTTTTTTGTTGGAACGTATCGGTCGTACACTAAGGCCTGTGCAACGATTGGGGAGACTCGATCCATAGTAGTCTGGATTGTAAAAGTCAAAAAAACATGGCTCATATGGAGCGTTGGTATTGAGTGTACACGACCAATAGCCGCCATATTGGTCCTTGCCATAAGGGCTGCCAATGCTTTGGTCGTAATTACTACGCTGGCCAGAGGCAGGAAGGAAAAGGCTCTTCCCGTTGTTTGCAGTGAATAATCTGCCGTTTACACCATTCAGTGTTGTCCATTTGCTATCGGTGTTATCAATCAACTCGTCCCACTCGGCGATACCTGGTGTACACCAATCGATTCCCCAGTTAGTAGTGGCGGCATCATCTTCTGCAAGTAATACGGTTAGATTATCTTTGAAACCGTTATAGCCGATTTTAGAATGAACGCAGTATTTTGTCAATTGGTTAAAGTTTCCTTTGCAATAATTGTAGTTGCTCCAATCATAAGAAGATTTGGGAGTTGTTTCACCCCAAGCGAAGTGGAACCCTCGGCCTTCTGGCGTTGTAGCACCAACATTGCAAGTTGCCCATAGTGTTCCGCTTGGTAAGTCAAGGTCAACAAAGTCATGGGTTTCTTCACTTTTATATATTTGTTCTTTAGAACGGACAGGCCGCACGGAAAGTCCCACATAACGATCATCTTCGCCATATCGAACACTTTGGCCATATTGGCCGAATCTTGGGCCAAAGATATAACTATGTGCGACTTTCGGGTTGTCGGATCGTAGCGAATTCAACCAATAGTGGCCTCGAGCATCGTCGTGGTGCCCTTCGTTAAAACACCACCCGCTGGCGGGCATAAAGATACTTTTCCCGTTTTCTGCACAAAAGAGCCTTCCGGCTATGCCATTTTGCTTTGTCTCTACAATCCTCGTGTACTCACATAGTTCTTTGATTTGTTCAACTGTCGGTGTACACCAATCTGAACCCCAATTGGCAGTGGCTGGATCATCGATGGGCAAAAGGCATGTTTGATTGTCAAAATAGCCACTATAACCTAGTTCTTCCAGATCGTTATATTTTGTCAAAGTGTTGTAGCGACCATTACAGTGTTTGTAGTTTTCCCAATTGTAAGTATTTTTGGGTTCTGTTTCCCCCCAGGCAAAGTAGTCGCCATAGCTTTCTGGGGTGTCGGCACCTACATTACATGTTGCCCATAACGTGCCGCTTGGCAAGCCGAGGTCAACATATTCGTGGCAAACATATTCTGTCGAACTATAATTATCTTCGTAATCGTAGTCTTCACCATTCATATAGTCATCCTGATGGTATACGATTTCCTCGTTGGAAAACCCATATGTGTTTTGACAATCGTTGTTTTTCCCTTGTTTTTGTCCACACGCCCCGAAAAACGTGCTCAAACCAAGTAGGAGCATTACTACATAAAGTGTCTTTTTCATTGTTTTGATTATTAGATTGATGAATAATTGTTTTCCCAAATAATGCCTTTATATTTTCATGAACCCATCCAGGGAATGCCTAACAATGTCATAAACCGTAACTGCGCTTACATCATCCTGAAATCCGCATTTCACTTGTCCTTCGCTGACGGTATAGGTGCCAGTATCGCCCTTTCGGCTTCCGTTTGGCGCGACAGCTCCCCGCCCGACAACTTTTTCGCCCTTACCCGTGTGCGAACGGGACAAAGGTCAGTTCTGGGATCCGGACCGGATGGGCCGCACAGAGAACCCGAGGCTGCGGTCGCCACTGTTCACGCTGTAGTTGTCCGAATCGAACAAGAAGCGCCACGCGTGGCGCGGGTAGTCGGTTTGGAGCGAACTCGCCCAGTAGTAGCCGGTGCTGCCCGAGTAGCTGAACTCGCCGTAGTAGCGGCAGCCTGCAGCGGGCAGGAAGAGCGTCTGTCCGTTCCTCTTCGAGGTAAACTGCCTGCCGGCCACGCCGTTCCTTGTTGTCCACTGGTTGGTGGTGTTCTGTAGCAGCTCGTCCCATTGCGCCTTGCTCGGGGTGCGCCAGTCACTGCCCCAGTTGTACGCGGCAGGATCATCGCCCGCTTGCAGTTCCGTCATGTTGTCATAGTTGCCGTTGGCATACTTGTAGGATCCCCAATTGTAGGTGCTCTTCGTGGTAGTCTCGCCCCAAGCGTAGTAGTTGCCGTAGCCTTCTGGCGTTTTGGCTCCCACGTTGCAGGTGGCCCACAACGTCCCGCTCGGTAAGCCGAGGTCAACGTATTCGTGGCCATTATGGCTGCCGTTTCCTAACCTACCGGATGCGCAACACACCGCTCGGACAGATTGACCGTAGAAGCGATTGTCGCCGTCGACCACGTAGGTGCTGCCCGAACCGAAGTAGAAGTCCCACGCGCTGTGCGGGCTGCCCGTTTCGAGCGAACTCGACCAGTAGATGCCACGTTCGCCAACGTGTTCGAGCCCGTCGTTGTTACGGCAGCCTGCAGCGGGCAGGAAGAGCGTCTGTCCGTTCCTCTTCGAGGTAAACTGCCTGCCGGCCACGCCGTTCCTTATTGTCCACTGGTTGGTGGTGTTCTGTAGCAGATCGTCCCACTGCGCCTTGCTCGGGGTACGCCAGTCACTGCCCCAGTTGTACGTGGCAGGATCATCGCCCGCTTGCAGTTCCGTCAGGTTGTCGGTGAAGCCGTTGTTGCCGTCGTCGCTTTTGTTACAGTACTTGGTCAGGTTATCGGCGACGCCGTCGCTGCCGTCATCATTCTTGTTGCAGTACTTGGTCAGCTTGTCATGGGGGCCGTTGGCGTACTTGTAGGATCCCCAGTTGTAGGTGCTCTTTATGGTGGTCTCTCCCCAAGCGTATAATCTGCCGTATTCTTCAGGGGTGTTGGCCCCCACATTACATGTTGCCCACAAAGTTCCACTTGGCAAGCCAAGGTCAACATATTCGTGTTTGATGGTTTTTTGTTGTCCCATTGAGAGTCCAGACAGTCCTAGAAGCAAGACCGTCACCATGATGATGTTGTTGAATGTTCTCATATAATTTCTGTTGTTGTTTTTATTTAATGGTTGTAAGATTACTTTGCAAAATACATGGTACCGTCAATGATGATGTGGCCTTCAGCCGCATATACGTATATGGTTATAGGTGGCGTGCCATAGGGTGTATGCGCGTTAACTAGTGCTGTCTTTGAATCCCATTTTAATATCTCATACTGTGTTACGCCTATTCTTTTTGCTTTCTCATTTGTAATCCATGAGTTAGAGAATGTGAGATAATTACCATTTGAAGCTACGAATTTGTGGCTTCTCAGATAGGCCATAATGTCCGATTGATAGCTAAACGTTGTGGTCTTTATACCGTTTGAGTGCGCTTGATTCGAACTCTTGCTGTTTCTTCCTTTCTGTATGAAAGTATTTGACGTGTTTTCTGATTGGGCAATACTATACACACTTTGACCAGGACGGACACCAAGGATTGGAACAAGAAGAAGCAGGGCAAACACGGCAACCTTTACCCAATTGTTTTGCCAAATTTTACCCAATTTCAACTTGTCACTTATCCCTGCACACCCATTGTCGATCTTTTCTGCAAAGGCTGGCGCAAATTTTGTCAAAGCCAAAAACACAAGTGACAACCCAATGATAATGCAACCAGGAATCATGCCCAAAGTCCTTAGTACAACAATGCCTATTAACAAAGCAATCAGACCATGATAGAGCAATGGTTTTGAGGTTATCGGTTGCAATTTGTCCTTTATATTGGTCACCAATCGTTCCGCTTTTTCAGGTTTCGCTTTCCTTAAAACGAGGTAGATGATAGAGGGGATTAGAAGGAGAAGCCCGAGATATAAGTCAAAGAAAAACACCAAATATAACCCCAACAGAATAAGAATCAAAGGCGTATTCGGTTTTTTCCCATCTTTGGGATTCAACTCTTCATTAATTTTTGAAAAGGCATCGCTTGCCGCCGAAGAAACAGCGGCTCCCACTTTAGATTCCTTTGCCTGTTTTCCTAATTCGGAAACTGAGTCCTTGATCTTAGAAAAACTGAGGCCATTTTGTTTGGACGAAGCGTTGGGGTCAAGTTTTCTTCCGCATTTTGGGCAAAAGCTTGAACCTTGTTGTAAAGGTTGTCCGCATCCTGGACAGAAATTCATTTCGTTTTCCATAATTGTCGATTATTTTTTGTTATAAGGAATACCATTTCTCCCATCAATGAACTCCCCGTATTTTTTATAGAACTTCTTATGTTTGAAATCAATGATGGTACGCTCGTTACCTAAATAATAAGTTTGTACATAACCTTGGTCAAAGTCCCAAGTCCACTTGATGGATTGGCCCTCAGTGGATCTAGTTCTTCCTTTATAATCTTTGTAAACCAAATTGCTGCTGTTGTCTTCTCCAAACTTTCTCCATTCATTATCGCTGTCAGGTTTAAGAGTGATGCTTATGGTGTTCCCATAATCATCTGTGCCAACATAAGTTCCATATAAAGAGGACACTTTCCCTCTACCTTGTTCCGATGTGGATTCATCTCCTCCACATGATCTGATAATCAGAAAAACGGCTAACACTAAGGCCGCAATAATGAGAATCCTTTTCATAATAATGATGTTATTAATGGTTTTCATTGCAAAATTACAACAAATCCAAAACAATCAAATTATTTATTTGATTATCAATAATTTAATTATCCAAAGCGGATACAAAAACTGTATCCAAATTGGATAATTTTGGATGAAAATGGATGAAGTGGATGGATTGTAAAAGAAATAGGGCTCATTCGCAAAAAACGAATGGGCCCATTGTTCAAATTATGAGCAAAAGGGATCTGAAGCTTTCCCTAAATCTCAGTTTCTCTTCCGATAGTAAGTCCCATTGCCATCCGACAATCTGTTGCCAGACTCGATGTTGATGGTTGATGAGAAGCTCTCTCCCGTCAATTTGTAGGACAATACGTTGCCATTGACTTGGTAGGTCCCATATCTATAGGTACCGTCGGGTTTAAGTTCGGAGCATCTTCCTGAGGTGCCGTCGCCTTCAAAGTTCATCACCACCTTACCATAAGCGCCCATGTCGCAGTCCCAGGTGCCGACAATCCAAGAATAATCACCGGAATTGGTTGTGGTGTTTGTGGTGTTTGTGGAATTTGTGGTGGAGTTGGGGGTCATGTCAGGCATGGTGATCGTATTGTCGTTCGATGAGGGCGAGTTGCGTTGTTCATACGAAGTGCCATTGCCGTAATTCAGCAAACCGCCGCCACAAGATTTCAATAGATAGTAGGCTACGAAAGCTACAGCTAGAAGAACGATAATCCTTCTGAGGCATCCGCTGTT
>JAFXSR010000002.1 GCA_017525505.1 Bacteroidales bacterium | reverse complement strand
GTCACAGGTCTCTCCGCTGAAACTGGCCTTGGTCTCTCGACGGGAGTAGCCACAGGTCTCTCCACCGAGACTGTCCTTGGTCTCTCCACGGGAGTGGTCACAGGACGGGGCTGGGGTTTCTCCACCGGTGATGTCACCAGCTTTTCCGTCGGCTGGGTGGCAGAATGAGAGGGGGCCGGTTTTGCGGTCGCTTTTTCAACCGTCCGAGAATTGGATTTTCCTGACGGATGTACAGTGCGCTTCGGAATATTCGATTCTGGAGAGGTTACCACAGGCTGTTCAACGGGGTTAACAACTTCTGTTTCAACTTCTTCAACCTCCTCTGACGGGATGATTTCCTCTTCCTCTGTTTTTACTTCATCTGTGGAAATCTCCTCAGACGCCTCCTGAATGTCATTTTCCGTGCCATTTGTAATGGACTCTTCGACCATTTCCACCTCCGGTTCGGGCTCAGGTTCAGCTTGCGGAGTTTCTTCTTCATCCAGAGCGTCGAAAAGATCCGTCTGGATAAATTCCCTCTTAATGACCGGAGCTTCGTCGGGATCTTTGATCATTTTACCGACACCCATGATCAGCCATTCCGTACTGACCTCCGGATAAGCTACCAAAACCTTCTTGGCAAAATCCAAGCTTGGCTGGTTTCTCCCTGAAAACAAATGTGTCAAATTAGATCTGTTTACACCAATCTTCTCGGCAAATCCCGCTGGAGTCTCTTCGTAATGCTCCATTACTTGTTTAATTCTGTCAACCATCTTTGTTTATTTTATGATTTACACTTGTGTTGATTTGTTTACTTTTGTATTTTTGTGTTTATTTTTGTAATTTACATTTGTATTTACAACTTTACTTCTGTATCAACTTGTTTACTCCTGTATTTTACATTTGTAATTACAATTGTAAAATATGTTGTTATTTTTGTAAACACAAATATACGGGGCAAATATTGAATTTGTAATCCGCAAGTTATCGTTTACAACTGGTTGCAAAAATACATAATATTTTCAATAAAAACAATAGTCTTTAAAATTGTTGATAAGCACATGAAGTAATATGTGATAATATATGATTTAAATTACTGAATTATAGTTATTTATAATATTATTGAGATTTTCGAATATATGTTGATAACTATACTACTTTAATATAAACTAATACATTAAGTAATAGTATTAAAATTATGGGTATCAGTAATTTATATAAATAAAAAGTGTGTAATCTGCTGATACTGCAGGATTTCTCTTTGTGAAGGGCATATCCCATACTCTGTTACAAAAATAAAGGGTGATTTGGAAACTTTTTGGAGTGGGTTTGGCAAATGTAATATACGGATGGATGGTGTTTTGAGGTGTTGGATTTTGTAATTTGGTGCGTTTTGTATGGTGATTACATTTGTGTATTCTTGGTTTCTTGCTGTGTATTTTTGTAAATTTGATTGATTTTCTTTTGTAAAATTCCATACTTTCGCGGCAGGTTGGTGTTGACATCTGTGCATACGCTCCCCGTGCCGCAACCAAACATGCGTGGCATTCTCTTTCCCAGGGGTTACGGTGCTCGTGCCTCGCACCTCACCCCTGTCTGTAATCTGTGCAGGCCTACAGCCTGCTACAGCCATGGCGTGACATTCCTTCATCGTCAATTGTACCTAAGCACAAGGAGGATAATATCACCATCTACATACCCGTGATAACACTTGGAACATATATTCTATATGCCGATTGTACCTGTCCCAAAGGGTAATGATATAACCGTCTACACTTACGTGGTGACACATGGTGCACCTGTCTGCAACCCCAATCTGGCACCCTGCGCTGGTGCGAGGTGTCTCCTACTTCACCCTGCTAGCGACGACGGTTAGCTTTGTCTTTTTGTCAATGCGGGCTATAGGCCTGCACAGATCACAGACCGGGGTAAGGTGCGAGGCAGGAGAATCGCATATTCCCCTACCAGGTATAAGGAAATTTCAAATATTCGATTCTCGTGAGGTGAAAACACCTTAAAATCAAGCATAATACATTGTGGTTTAATGTATTATGCGTAATTTTGTATATGATTGGGAATGGTCGTATTTTGATTAAATCATTGCTGTAACATAATTTTTCCATTTCGCGGCGGTCTTGTTTTGTACTTCGGTGCACACGACACCCGCGCCGCGAGGTGAGAGTACGTATCCATTTCTACCCCACACTTACGTGCGGGGTTATTGAAATGTCGCATCTTCGATGCTGTGCTGCGACGACTGCAAAACTCGTACTGCGATCATGCAGAGGTAATGCCATTTCTATCCCTCCCCTAGTGGCATCGCTTGTTTCTCGCGCCTTCCCCCGAGCTATGCTCCTTGCAGGCTTGAAGCCTGCTACTGCTACAACGTGACTTCCCAAAATGCAGATGCTAGTAACCTGCTGCTTCATGGCATCGAAGATGCCACATCTCAATAACCCCAGATGAGCGCAGCGTAATCTGGGGACAAAGAACATATCGCATCTCCCTCCGCGGTGGATCTATCTCTTGCCCCAAAGCACTGAACTAACCCACCGCGGAAGTGAGACCTTACAGCCGATGCAAAAAAAAACATGCGGTAGCCATGGGTATAAATAATTCAACAATTCAACAAAAAAAACTAACTTTGCAAAACCTATACCCTTTCCCCTTGTCAAAAAAATCACCTTCCATAAAATAAACACACAAATATTATCGTTAATAAAAATATCGAACTTAAAAAATACAATATAATATATGAATACTAAAATTCTCTGGGCGGATGATGAGATTGACCTCCTGAAGCCACACATCCTGTTTCTGAAAGCCAAAGGTTATGATGTAATTCCCGTAGTGAGCGGCAACGAGGCTCTGGAAGTCCTGCAAAAGGAAATCATCGACATTATATTTTTGGATGAGCAGATGCCCGGCATGAACGGCATCGAGACCATGAAGCGCATCAAGACCATCAACCAGCACATTCCTATCGTGATGATTACCAAGAGCGAAGAGGAAAACATCATGGAAGATGCCATCGGCTCCAACATTGCCGACTATTTGATCAAGCCGGTGAATCCGAATCAGATTCTGCTTTGTCTGAAGAAAAACATTGATAACAAGAAAATTATCACTGAAAAAAGCACGATAGCCTATCAACAGGCTTTCCGTGAGCTGTCCATGCGCATCTCTGACAGATTATCGCTCAGCGAATGGGATGCCCTTTATAAGGAATTGGTATATTGGGAGTTGGAGTTAGAGAAAATTGAAGATAGCGGTGTCGCAGAGATTCTGGCCAACCAGAAAGAAGAGGCCAACATCCAGTTTGCCAAGTTTGTTTCCAAGAACTACCTGAACTGGCTTACCGGCAAGTGCGACGAAAAGCCATCTTTGTCACATACAGTGCTGAAAGACAAACTCTTTCCTTTACTCTCCGAGAAGCAGCCCATCTTTCTCTTTGTGATTGACAACCTGCGTTTCGACCAATGGAAGACCATCCAACCGATGATTCACGACTTCTACCATGTGGAAGATGAGAGCATTTGCTACAGTATCCTGCCCACTGCCACGCACTATGCCCGCAACGCCTTGTTCTCAGGGCTCATGCCCTCGGTCATCGCCCAGAAATATCCACAACTATGGCTGAACGAGAGCGACGAAGGCAGCAAGAACCAATACGAACAGCAGTTGCTCGGCGAATATCTGAAAAGGTATGGAAAGAATGTAAAATATTCATTCTCAAAGATATTGAACCTTGATTTCGGCAAGAAAATCTTCGACAACTTCCATCAGCTGATGCACAACCCGCTCAATGTGGTGGTCTTCAACTTCGTGGACATGCTCTCGCACGCCCGCACCGATGTGGATATTATTCGCGAACTGGCCGAAGACGAGAAATCCTATCGCAATGTCACCGCCACCTGGTTCCAAAACTCCATCCTCTTCGAGATGATCAAGTACCTGTCGGAGAAGAAAGCCCTGGTGTTCCTCACCACCGACCACGGCACCATCCGCATTGACAATCCCGTGAAGGTGGTGGCTGACAAAACCGTCAACAGCAACCTGCGATACAAGGTGGGCAAGAGCACGATGGACTATCCCAGCAAGGACGTGTATGAAATCAAGAACCCCGAGGACGCCTTCCTGCCCAAGGAATCGCTGACATCGAGATACATCTTCGCCACCAAGAATGACTTCTTCGCCTACCCCAACAACTACAACTATTACGTGAACTACTACCGCAACACCTTCCAGCACGGCGGCATCTCCATGGAAGAGATGATGATTCCGTTCATCAAACTGGTGCCAAGATAAAACGCATTTATGGCATTTGAATTTCTTTTCGTCTTTGGAGGTGTCTGGGAAATTCCTCTTTCAAAGCAGGTTCAAGATGGTATTCCTCCTCCTGTTTTTTAATATACCCGCGTGTCACTTTGTTGATGGCGATCTCTTCCATATAACCCTGCAGCACCAAGTCGGAAAGGTCTTTTCTGGCCGTCATCGAAGAGATAGAGAATTGATTCTGCAGATCTTTTACTGTAAAGATGATGTCTGGTTCTTCCGAAAGCCGCTGCAAAACCAAAGCCTGCCGCTGGTTGATGTTCCCCACTTTCATAAAGGCGGAGGCCGCCTTTTTCTTCCGTTGCTTCCGTTGGATATAGTCGCGAAGCTGCTGGAAAGAGATTTCCAACGCTCTCAGATTGTATGCTACAAAATACCCCATGTCGTTATCGTCATTTTCAGTATAACAAAACGATTTCTCATAACCGATCTTAGATTTAGCAATTACCCTCGAAATGGACATGTATTCTGTAAGCTTATAGTTCTCTTTCAGCATATACCAATAGAACAAAGCACGTGCAGTACGACCATTGCCATCCACAAAGGGATGCATATAAGCCACCATAAAATGGATGATGATGCCTTTGATGATGGGGTGGATAAAGGTATGTGGATTGTCATTGTTGAAAAAGTCACATAAAGTGGATACAAATTCGGGAATTTCCTCGAAGGCAGGCGGAGTGTGGATGATATCCCCTTCAACCATATTGGCCACAACCACATTATCGTTTGTCCTGAAACAACCAGCGTCCTCAGGATTGTCCAATGTTTTATCAGTCATCAGTTTGTGTATATACAGCAATCCTTCCACCGTCAATGGTTCATCTTTGTGCTCTACTATATACTGAATCGTCGTATAGTTGTTGACAATCATCTGTTGCGCCTTGTTTTGAGGAGATTTTTTCTTCCTCAGCATCTCTTTAGCCACAATGCGGGTGGTGGAAGCACCCTCCATTTTGCTGGAATAGATGGCCTCTTCCATCAGGGAACTCGACAAATAGTATTTCTTTTCAGAACTTTGCGAATCATTGTCAGCTTCCCAGAAACTGCCGAACTTCATGTCAAAATCATGACATATACGCTGCATCTGATTTGTAATACACAAATTGATTCCATATTTATCCCAAACCGAAATCATACCCCTTATCCGCGAAGCTTTGACAAACATCCACAGTTTTTGGGGAGTATAGCCTTCGGGCAAAGAAGCGTACTTTACCTTATCCCAGTATTCATATTTTGAATTGATTTTGTCAACTAAAGGGACAATTTTTGCGTCAACACCCATCACGACAGCATTTAAGAGTGCCTTTTTGTCAATTGCTGGCGGTTTTTCCATCATAAATTCACCATTTTAATTCTGGGTGCAAAGATACAAAAAGATTTTATACTCCTGCTAATTCTTGCAAGTTTTTGCAAAATTTGCAAGAATTTGTTTGTTTTCATAAATTATAACCCAGCCTCTCAAACAACATTTTCAGCTCCTTTTCAATATGTGTGAAGAAAAATATTTACAACACCGTGATGCTACCTGTTATTTGATACGGGATGCCACGGCTGTCGGTGAATTTGATCAGGTAAGTATAGATATTGTTGATGAGAATCTCTCCCGTATGCGGATTGCGGACACCATACCACTTAAAGTCCTTGTCATTGGAATGATAGATCAGCTCACCCCAACGGGTGTAAATATTAATCTCAAAGTCCTCAATCATCGGTTTGTACTTGTCGTGGATGCTGAAGTAGTCGTTCAGTCCGTCGCCATTGCCAGGTGTGATGGCATTGGGCAGGTAGATGTTGAGCTCGCAATTATCGATGGTGTACCATGAGGTCACCGAGCAGTTGTCCTGGGTGGCTGTCACCATATAGGTGCCGGGACGGTTCACCGTGATGGTCTGGCTGGTCTCGCCCGTGTTCCACAAGTAGTCCGTCATATTGGTTTCCACACTCAGTTCAGCCGTATATTCCTCACAAAAATCAGCAGTCAATGACACAATGGCTACGGAGGTGTCCACTACCCTCAAATAGAGGTTCACAATACTGTCACAGCCATTCTGGCTCTGCAGGTGCTGCGTCATATTCACATCCGAAACCCCGAGGGTCTGGACCGCTGTCACATCGAATCCGTGGTTGTTATATGTTGAGCCCTCGCATACAACATCCTCAAAATCAATCTCATAAACAGGATGTATTGTCAGCTGCAAGGTCACAATGCTGTCGCAGCCGCTGGTGGTATAAACCCGTTCGAAGGTATGTACCCCCACCGTGCCCAGCTCATCAGCGGCAAGGTCAAAGCCATTGGCCTGATACGGAAGCCGTTGACAGCTTTCATCCGTAAGCATGGTGTGGGTGGACGGGATGACCGTCAGCACCAAGGTCACCGTACTGTCACAACTGTTCACGCTCTGCAGATTACGCACTCGCGTGATTACTGCGGGTTGAGCGGTTTCTTCCGCTGTGACATCAAAGCCATATTCTTGATACGGATAGCCTTGGCATACATTTTCGCGAAGGGTGTCGTTATAAACCGGTGCCACATTCACTGTCACCACATTGCTATATACTGTGCCGCAAGCCTGGCTCACCCATGCCCTGCGCAGCGAGAAGGAAGAGGTCACCAAATTGGGATAGGTATAGTTCTGTGCATTGTTGGGTGTTGGTGCCGCCGTCCAGTCGGTGCCATTGTTCGAGATCTGCCACTGGTAAACACTGCCAGCTCCACCCGTTGCCGTCGTTCCGGTGAAGCCCTCTACCCCACTCCCGTGGCAAACCAGACGATCGCTGGAAATCACGCCCGCCACCATGCTGTCGTTCTGGTGCTGCAAGGTCACCGAATCCACCACCATACAACCTATGACGTCAAGGGCATACAAACGATACTTACCTGCTGGCTGGTTGCCCAGCTGAGCCATAGATGACACCGTGACACCCGCATTGTCCTCCCAGTGACAGTAGTAGGGCTGGATGCCTCCCGACACCAAAACGCCTACCCCACCAGTGGAATCACCATAGCAGGTGATATGTATAATACTCTGTATCGTAACAACGGGATCACTCACATTCAACTGGTACGTAATCACATGATCGCTACCATCCGCATTCAAGACTGTGTCATTATACGAGCCTGCTTGTGTAAACTGATGTCCATGCCAACTATAAGGCAACGAAGAGGCACAAACCGTGGTATCCACCATCGCACTGGTATTGTATCGGATAAACACCGTCTGCATAATGGTCGAGTCGCAACCCTGTACGGTGGACAGGTGGTAGTTGAACTGGAATTCCGCAGGAGCCCCGTTGTTGATGGTGGTATCCGCAGCGGTGATATAATAAGGCAGCTGATTCTCCACCAAAACAAGGGTGTCTTGGGCTACCACGCTGTAGTTGACAGTCAAGTGCAGCGTCACCACAGAGTCGCAACCCGCCGCATTGGTCAGCGTATAAAATGCGCTATCCGTGCTGGCGGTATAGGTCACCCCGTCAATCCAGGTGTAGCTGTCGCATGCGGTCTGCACATCAACACCTGTGTTGGCATAATGAACATGCACCGTCATCACCACCGTGCTGTCCACTCCTGTGGAAGCGGTCAGCACCACAGAATCCATAGCAGAGGAAGTAACGCTGTAGATATCTTCCGCAGCAAATGTCACACCGTTCCAAGTGAAAGGCAATTCACCGTCGCATATAACACTGTCAACCTCCACCGTGACATTGTACAACACGGTCATGTTCAGCGTCAACACACTGTCGCAGCCCGCATTGTTGACAAGATGCTGGGTATATACACCGCTTTCACGATACACAGAGTCATTATAGTGAAGCGGAAGGTTGTTCTCAAGGACAATGGTATCCACGTTGGTGTAGGTGGTCGGAATCACATAAACCGTCATCACCACGGTGCTGTCCACACCGGTTGAAGCCCGCATGATGGCCGAATCAACAGCCAGATGAGTTTCGCCATCAATATCATGCATAGTGAAGGTCACGCCATTCCAGGTCAACGGCAGCTCGGTCTCGCAAACCGTGCTGTCCTCTTCCACACTCACATTGTACAGCACCGTCATATTCACCGTCAGCACACTGTCGCAGCCGTTAGCATTGGCATTATACAGAGTCTGTACGTAGGTATCAGGGGTCAAATAACTTGAGCCGTTCAGCACCAGCGGAAGGTTGTTTTCCAGCACAACTGTGTCCAAAGTTCCATAAGAGGTCGGTATCACCCGCAGGGTCATCATCACCGTGCTGTCCACCCCTGTTGAAGCGGTCAAGGTGGCCGTATTCATCAGTGTTACCACTGTGGCGGTGACCGGCAATTCATGGAGTTCAAAGACAACATCGTTCCATGTCAACGGAAGCTCGCTTTCGCAAACGGTGCTATCAACTGATGCCGAAACATTGTACAGAATGGTCAGATCAAGCGTTATCACACTGTCACAACCATAGGCATTCGCATTGTGAAGTGTCTGCTCATAAACGGCTGTCGTATCATATTCCACCCCATTCAGAACAAATGGCAGTTCGTTTTCAATGATGGTGACATTCATGGTTTCGTAGGTCACCGGATGGATGGTCACACTCATCACCACCGTACTGTCCACCCCTATGGAAGCCGTCAAGATGGTTGAATCCACCAAAGTGACAGGAGCGTTGAGAACGGTTTCATCATCCAGTTCAAAAACGATTCCGTTCCAAGTAAGCGGCAGTTCAGTCTGACATAACACAGAATCCTCATGAACAGTCACATTATACAGCACTGTCACATTCACTGTCAGCACGCTGTCGCAAGAATGGACATTGACACTCTGGAGAATCTGTTCGAAAGAACCTTCTGTATCATATTCCTCCCCATTCAACACCAAAGGAAGGTCGTTTTCGAAAACCGTGGTGTCAATCGTGCCATAGGTGGTAGGATTAACCGTCACCGTCATCACCACGATGCTGTCCACACCTGTGGAAGCGGTCAATACAGTGTCTTGCGTACCTGAGGCATCAAAGCGGACACCGTTCCATACGAACGGCAACTGGTTCTCGCAAATGGTATCGCGAAGGGTGGTCGACACATTATAGAGAACCGTCATATTCACTGTCAGCACGCTGTCGCAACCATTGGCATTGGCGGAGGAAAGTGTCTGTGTGAAAACACTGTCGGTCATGTAAGAGAAGCCATTCAGCGACAACGGCAAGGCATTCTCCAGCACAACTGTATCCAAGGCTCCGTATGTTGTAGGATTCACATGCAGGGTCATCACCACCGTGCTGTCCACACCTGTGGAAGCGGTCAACACCGTATCCTGTGTACCCTCAGCTTCAAACCGGACACCGTTCCATACGAACGGCAATTGATTCTCGCAAACGGTATCGCAAAGGCTTGTCGTCACATTGTACAGCACCGTCATATTCACTGTCAGCACGCTATCGCAACCATTGGCATTGGCAGTGGAAAACGTCTGAGTGAAAACACTGTCTGTCATGTAGGAGGAGCCATTTAGCGACAACGGAAGCTCATTCTCCAGCACGGTAGTATCCATGGTTCCGTAGGTTATAGGATTCACGTACAAGGTCATCACCACTGTGCTGTCCACTCCTGTGGAGGCCGGCATGGTAACCGAATGAGTAATGGTCTGATTGATGGAAGACAGGTCTTCCAGATCGAAGATTTCCCCATTCCATACCAATGGCAATTCATTTTCACAAGCTGTACTGTCAACAGATATTGTTACATTATATAATATATGGAGATGTATCGTGAGAATACTGTCGCAGCCGGCATAGTTCTGCAGATACTGGTTATGGTATCCCGGGGTATTAAATGACTCTCCATTCCATACAAACGGCAAGTCATTCTCCAGCACCGTGGTATCAAGGGTTCCGTACGTTGTATAAATCACGGTTACCCTCATCACCAGGGTGCTGTCGGCTCCAGTTGATGCGGTCAGATTAGCCACCCGAGTAGAGGTTTGTGTGAAGGTGATTCCGTTCCAATCGAAAGGAGTGTTGAATGCACACACCACGCTATCGACAATGGCCACCACATTATAAATCTCTGTCAGATTGATGGTCACCACACTGTCGCAACCGGCCGCATTCGTGATGGTCTGCGTGTAGATTCCGGGAATTGAATAGGATGCTCCATAATATTCCCATGGCAGGTCATTCTGAAGCACAGCGGTGTCCACCGAACCATAGGTGGTCACATTCACGTGAACGTTCATCGCCACAATGCTGTCCAAACCGGTGGAGGACATATAGCTGACCGTATCACGAGCCACCCTGCTTTCCGGATCAAAATCCGCCGTGCCGAAGACCACTCCATTCCAAGTGAAGGGCAAATCCGTTTCACAGATGGTGCTGTCCACCTCGTACAGCACCGCCAGGTTCACTGTCAGAATGCTGTCGCAACCCGCCACGTTCGTGAGATGTTGCACATAGATGCCTGCTCTCTGGTAGCTGCTGTCGTTGAGGATCACTGGCAGGTCATCTACCACCACCATCGTATCCAACGTGCCGTATGTCGTCGGAATCACGCTCACATTCATCGTCAAGCTGCTGTCCGCGCCAGTATGTGCCAGCAATAGGGTCGTCTTCGTTCCCGCCCAGGCAAACACGCTGTCATTCCAGGTGAACGGGAAGTCGCCTTCGCAAACGGCGGAATCCACTTCTGCGGTCACATTGGGATAAACGGTCAGGTGGAGGGTCAGTATGCTGTCGCAACCCGCCGCATTGGTGAGGCTCTGAACGAAAGTGCCTTCGCCACTATAGAGGCTGTCGTTATAGACCAGCGGCAGGGCATTCTGTACAATGGCGGTATCCACAGTAGCATAGGTGGTTGGGATTACCATCAGGTGCATCACCACCGTGCTATCTGCGCCCGTATGTGCAGGCAGCACAGCATTTTGCACGCCTGCAGTATCAAACTCAACACCGTTCCACATAATCGGCAACTGGCTTTCGCAGATGGTATCGTTATCATCAGTCGTCACATTGTAGTGAACGTCCACGACCACCGTCAGAACGCTGTCGCAACCAGCCACATTCGTGAGGTACTGTGTATAGCTTCCTTCCCCACGATAGAGGCTGTCGTTGATGGTTACCGGCAAATCGTTCTCCACCACCGTTGTGTCCAATGTGCCATAGGTGGTCGGTATCACTGTCACATTCATCGTCAGCACACTGTCAGCTCCGGTTGCGGCTGTCAACACCGCTACTTGTGAGCCCGATGCCGTGAACACGCTATCGTTCCAAGTGAACGGCAATTCACTTTCGCAGATAACGCTGTCCACTTCATTTGCCACATTGCCATATACCGTCAGGTCGAGGGTCACCACACTGTCACAACCCACCGCATTGGTCAGGATGTATGTGTACTCACCGCTCGCATAGTAAGAGCTATCAAGATAATGATATGGGAGATCATTCTCCACCACGGTCGCATATAGGTTGGTATAGCTCAGGGCATTAACGGTCAAGGTCATCGCCACAATGCTGTCCGCACCATTGGCTGCCACCAAGTATATCAACTTCGTACCGGCCGCTGTGAACACGCTGTCATTCCAGGTCAACGGCAACGCATCCGCACATACTGTGCTATCCAGGTGGGTTCCCACATTGTTCAGCACTGTCAGATGCAGGGTAATCGTACTGTCGCAACCCGCCCTTGTCTGCAGGTATTGCATGTAGGTACCATCCACCTGATAAACACTATCGTTGAGATGATACGGCAAGTTATTCTCTAAAACAGACACATACAGCACCGTATCAGCCGAATAATGCAAGGTCAAATGCAAGGTGTCCACCTGGGTACAGCCATTGACATCGGCAAAGCTGAAAGTATAGGTACCACTCGTGTCGTAAGTGGTTCCGTTCCAAGTATACCAGTCACAGGTATCCACCGTGAAAGCATTGTTGACAGCATGATTGATGGTCAGGTGCAGGGTATCCACCT
>JAFXSR010000033.1 GCA_017525505.1 Bacteroidales bacterium | reverse complement strand
AGCTCTTAGGTGACAATGAGTTTGTCCGTATATCATCCTCCATTGTTGTCCCTTTCCATCACATCGACTCCTGCGACGGAAAAACGTTGGTCATGAAGACCATGCCGTGGACAGATGTACCCCTTAAATTTGAGCTGGACAGCCGAAAATACCCTCAGTCCCGCACCGCCATTGAGGAATATCTGCTTGCTAAACAAGAGCTCGTGAATGTCATACGGACAGACGGCGACGAGGAAAAGGAAAAGAAAAACCTGTCTGTCCCGCCGAAAGATAAACTCGACACCGTACTTGACTACATCAGGGAGCATCCCGGTTGCCGTTCCATGGAACTCATCTCCCACACCTCCTATTCGCAAACCACAATGGACCGTTGTCTGTCTGAACTCAAAAAACAGGGACTTATCAAGCACAATGGCAGCAAGAAGTACGGCGGCTACAGCGTCGTCGGTCAGGATTAACCCGTATATCAATCCATCATCCTGTAATCTTGTAATCAACATTTCTCCCCTCGAGGGCGCAGCCCGAGACTCCCCTTTGGACGAAGTCCACTCCCCTTGAACGAAGCGAAACTCCCCCATTTCTTCATTGATAATTAGCACATTAACTAATTTTCTCATTTGCTAATTATTTTTTCGTATCTTTGCAGTTTGCATTTAAAATTTTGGAACTCAAAAATATTAATATGAAAAAAATATTTGTTTGCTTACTAATTGCTTCTTTATCAGTATTTTGCAATTTATCGGCTTTCGCCCAGAACCCGAGCTACCAGCAGAATAGCAGCAAGATGATGCAGATGCTGCAGGCCATCAACAACATGTATGTCGATACTGTCAACTTCGAACCGCTGGTGGAAAAGAGCATCGTGGAGATGCTGAAAGAACTGGATCCCCACTCCGTCTATATCCCCAAAAAGGAAGTGCAACAGACCAACGAGCCGCTGGAAGGCAAGTTCGACGGCATCGGTGTGACTTTCCAGCTGATCAAAGATACCATCAACGTGATGGAAGTGATTCCTGACGGTCCGTCGGATAAAGTTGGACTGCGTGCCGGTGACAAAATCGTGAAGGTGGACACTGCGATTGCCTGCGGCAAGCACGTCAACAACAAATGGGTGCAGAGCCACTTGCGCGGTGTGAAAGGCACCAAGGTTGTGGTCGGCGTAAAACGTGGCCGCAACCCCGAAATACTCGAATTCACCATCACCCGTGACAAAATCCCCATGAACAGCGTGAACGTTTCTTTCATGGTGGACGACAAAACCGGCTATATCAAACTCGACCGCTTCGCCATGACCTCGCCTAACGAGGTGCATACCGCCCTGACCAAGCTCAATGCCCGCGGAATGAAGAACCTCATCCTTGACTTGCGCGGCAACGGCGGCGGCTACCTGGACGTGGCTTTCAAGATTTCCAACATCTTCCTCGGCGCCGACCAGATGATTGTCTATACCGACAACTTCAGAAAAACCGGCCAGCAGTTCAAGTCTGACGGCAAAGGCGAATTCCAGAAAGGCAAGCTGATTGTGCTGGTGGACGAGGGTTCCGCCTCCGCTTCCGAAATCGTTTCCGGCTGCATCCAGGACTGGGACCGCGGTCTGGTAGTAGGTCGCCGTACCTTCGGCAAAGGCTTGGTCCAGAAACCTTTATACCTCAACGACCAGTCTATGGTGCGTTTGACCATCTCGCATTACTACACCCCCACCGGCCGTTGCATTCAAAAACCATACTCCGACGGTGTGGAAAGCTATCTGAACGACCTCAACAACCGCAGCAAACACGGTGAATACCTGACCGCCGACAGCATCAAATTCCCTGACTCTCTGAAATATACCACCCCAAGAGGCCGTGTGGTTTACGGTGGCGGCGGCATCATGCCCGACATATTCATCCCTCTCGACACCTCCAAATACTCCACCTTCTACAACGAACTGGCCCGTAAAGGCATTTTCGGCGGCTTCACCATGGATTACATGGAAACCCATCGTGAGGAAATGAAAGCCAAATATCCCACTTTCGAAGACTATAAGCAGAATTTCAACATCGATGACAAATTGTATAACGATTTTATTCAATATGCTAAAAAAGAAGGAGTTACCGACAGCCTGAAATTTGTGTTCTCCTCCTATCTGCAAGGCTTTGTCAAGGAAAACAAGGGCAAACTCGACTCCCTATACAGCAAAAGTTTCGACAACAAAGCCGAGTTCGACCAGATGCTGAGCGAATACATCCAGAAGCAGCAGAAAGAAGCGATGCGCCTGAAAAACCTCAACAAAGCGCCCGAATACATCAAGGAATACCTGAAATTTGAAATCGCCCGTACCCTTTACAGCTACGGCGAAGCATACCAAGTGTTTCTGACCAGCGATGACACCTTCCTGCAAGCGGTTGACATCATGAAAGACAACAAAATCTTCAAGAAATTCAAAGTCAACGACTGATGATCTCGAAGGAAACCATTGATGAAATATACGCCGCCGCCCAGATTGAAGAGGTGGTCGCCGATTTTGTGCCGCTGAAACGCCGCGGACAGAACTGGGTGGGCGTGTGTCCGTTTCACAATGACAAAAACCCTTCGATGTATGTCAGCCCCCGCTTGGGCATCTTCAACTGCTTTGTTTGCCACACAGGCGGCAACGCCGTCAACTTCGTGATGAAACACGAGCAGATTTCCTATCCCGAGGCATTGCGCTACCTGGCCAAAAAATACGGCATCAACATCGTGGAGGATGCCCGTTCGGAAGACCTGACGGACGAGGAAAAACTGAAAGAGAGTTTGCTGGCGGTAAACAAGTTTGCGGAGCAATACTTTATCGATCAGCTACTTAATACCGAAGAAGGTCAAACCATAGGATTGTCGTATTTCAAGGAAAGAGGCTTCACGCAGCAAACCATCGAGAAATTCAAGTTGGGTTATTGCCCCGATGGCTGGGACAAGTTCACCCAGGAAGCCCTGAAAAACGGCTATCAGCTGGAGCACCTGATCATGACGGGGTTGACCAAAAAATCGGAAAGCGGCAAAATTTTCGACTTTTACCGCGGCCGTGTTATCTTCCCCATCTACGACAAGTTAGGCAAGCCCGTGGGGTTTGGAGGCCGTATTCTGAAAAAAGACGAAAAAACCGCCAAGTATTTCAATTCGCCGGAAAGTCCTATCTATCATAAAAGTAATGTATTGTACGGCTTTTACCAGGCTCAGCGGGCTATCAAATCGCAGGACAATGTCTATCTGGTGGAAGGCTACACCGATGTGCTTTCGATGGTGCAGGCTGGCATCGAGAATGTGGTGGCCACCTCGGGTACCGCCTTCCCCGACGGCCAAATCAGACTGCTGAAGTCCAAGACCAACAATGTCACCGTGTTGCGTGACGGCGACAAGGCCGGCATCAACGCCGCCCTCAAGGACATCAACATCCTGTTGGGCAACGGCTTCAATGTGAGCGTGGTGATGCTGCCCGATGGCGAAGACCCCGACTCTTTCGCCCAGGGTCACAGAGACTCGGAGATTACCGATTATCTGAAAGACAATGCCGACAGCTTTATCCTGTTCAAGGCCAGGGTGATGGCTGCGGAGGCCGGCAACGACCCCGCCAAGCGTGCTGCCATGGTGAAAGACATCATCCAGTCTATCGCCCTGATTCAGGATGACATCACCAAACAGCTCTACATCAAGGAGTTGTCAAAAGTTTTCAATCTTGAAGAGAAGTTTCTGACCGCCGAACTGCGGAAGAATATCGTCAAGAATATCAAGGACATCGCCAAAAAGGAAAGCGACCAGGATATCAACATCCACACCAAGCCCGAAGAGAACGTATCATCCAACGATACTACCATAACTGACACTGATTCGCTGGCGAGTATCGAGGAGAAAATCATCCTGCTTCTGCTCAATTATGGTGCTTACGAGATTGACGCTGAGATTCCCGATGAGAATGGAAATATTATCTGTCAAAGCATTAGGTTGGATCAGTATATTTTCGATGACTTCACAGAAGAAGGACTTTCTTTCCAACAGCCTTTGTTCCAGAAAATTTTTGAAAAATACTCCGTGATTGCGGAAAAATCTTCTGATCAAGATGATATCAAAAAAGCCTTTGTCAACCATGAAGATGCTGAAATACAACAGTTTGCTTTGGAGCATCTGATGAAAGAGGAGATTGAAATCAGTCCCGAATGGCAAAGACGCTTTGAGGTCAGCACCGACCATGTGAACAACAGTAGCTACAAGCTGAACGAGGAAGTTTACAAGAGCGTGCTGATGTTCAAATACCGCTTTATCGAGCAGTTTCTGGACTTTCTGATGAGTGAAATCAAGAAAGATCCACCTGAAAAAATTCTTGACAACCTTCTCAGAAAATGTGACGTTCTGAACAAACGTAAAGCGGAGCTCGGAAAATTGATGGATATGGTCATCGCAAAGTAAAATAACGTGGAGACGTGAAGGCGTGAAGGCGTGGAGACGTGGAGACATGAAGACATGAAGACATGGAGGCGGTATCGTCTCCACGAGTGAACGAAGTGAACGACTTAACGAACGAACGTAGTGAGCTTCTCCACGAGCGAGCGAAGCGAGTGACTACACGCCTTAACGTATAAACGCATAAACAAAAAATATGGAACCTCTCAACAACAACCGCGGATTCTCCTCCAATTTGGGCGCCATCTTGGCTGCCACGGGAGGGGCTATCGGCTTAGGCAACATCTGGCGTTTCCCTTATACTGTAGGGGTAAATGGAGGGGGAGCCTTTATCATCATGTACACTATTTTCGTTTTTTTGCTGGGTGTGCCCATTTTGATGAGTGAGATTGTCATCGGGCGGCGGTCACAGCAGAATGTGATGGGAGCTTTCAAGGTGCTAGCGCCCAAGCACAAAGCCTGGCTTGGGGCAGGGATCCTCAGCATTGTTGCCGCACTTGTCATCTATGCCTTTTACAGCGTAGTAGCCGGATGGACACTCAATTATATCGTCCTGTCTGGCAGCGGACAACTCAGCGGCAAAAGCCCTGCCGAAATCAGCCAACTGTTCGCCGACTTCACCCACGGCTCTCTCTGGCCGCTGGTTTGTCAATTTCTTTTCTTAGGACTCACCGCAGGAATTGTTATCTTAGGAGTACAAAAAGGAATTGAGAAATACACCAAAATACTGATGCCCATTCTGCTACTCCTGATGATACTGATGTGCATCCGCTCGCTTACACTTGACGGTGCCCGCCAAGGTATTGACTTCCTTTTCAAGCCAGACTTCAGCAAAATCAACGGTAATTCCGTTCTTGATGCTTTGGGACAAGCACTATTTTCCCTCAGTATAGGCATGGGTGCTGTTTGCACCTACGGTTCCTATATCCGCAAACAAGATAACCTGTTCACCACCAGTTTATGGATTGCCGGTGCAGACACCTTTATCGCCATCCTGGCCGGAGTGGCCATTTTCCCTGCCGTTTTCGCTTTCGGACTCAGTCCCGCTGCTGGTCCGAGCCTTGTATATGAGGTATTGCCCAACGTATTCAACAGCATGCCTGGAGGCATGGCCTTCGCTGTCGGATTTTTTATGCTCCTCAGTATTGCCGCCCTCACCTCCACCATCTCCCTACTGGAAGTCCTGGTATTGTGGGCCGTTGAAGAATTGCATTGGAGCCGCCGCAAATCCGCTATCATACTCTCGCTTGCCGTATTCACCATTGGTGTTTTCTGCACCCTCTCTTTCGGACCATTAAGTCATGTGACAATATTCGGACTCACCATTTTTGACTTATGCGACAAACTGACCGCTACCTACATGATGCCGATAGGTGCCTTGCTATTCACACTTTTTATCGGCTGGTACCTGCCTAAAGTGGACGTCTATGATGAACTCTCCAACAGCGGCCAGCTCAAAGCCCGCTATTTCAAGATCTACTACTTTATCGTCAAATATATAGCGCCATTAGCCCTGTTCATTATTCTGCTGACGGGAATTATTTCATAGTTGACAGTTGACAATTAATAAAACTCAACTTTCAGTTTTCAGTTTTCAACTTTCAGTTTTTATAAACATGAACACTCCACAAAAAATAAGCCTAAAGCCCGGCAACATGCTCAACCCCACCCCGGTGGTGATGGTCAGTTGCGGCGAAACCCCCGACGAGTACAACATCATCACGGTGGCCTGGACCGGCACCCTTTGCTCCGACCCGCCCATGTGCTATATCTCTGTGCGCCCTGAAAGACATTCGTACCCGATTCTGAAAGAGCGGAAGCAATTTGTCATCAACCTGGTGAACGAGCAACTGGCAGCGGTAACCGACTGGTGTGGCGTGCGTTCGGGCAAGAAATACAACAAATTCTTAGAAACCAACCTCACACCGGTGCGAGGCAGTGTGGTTAAAGCCCCCATGATTTACGAGTCGCCGGTGAATCTGGAATGCGAGGTGACAGAAATTGTGCCTTTAGGCACGCACGACATGTTCATTGCCAAGGTAGTGGCCGTTCACGCCGACCCACACTATATGGACAAGAAAACGGGCGCACTGGACCTCAAACGCGCCAACCTGGTGGCCTATTCCCACGGACAATATTATACTTTGGGCAAAATCCTCGGAAAATTCGGTTTCTCCGTAGAAAAGAAAAATAAACAAGGAACAACCTTACGACAAAAATAATTAATTTTGCAACGGAAAAAAAACAAACAAAAAAAATAGCATCATGAGTTTAGAACAAAAAATCAACGACGACATCAAAGCCGCAATGCTGGCCAAGGAAAAAGAAAAACTCAACGCCCTGCGCGCCATCAAATCCGCTATCCTGCTGCTGAAAACCGAAAAAGGAGGTAGCGATGAAATTGCCCCCGAAGCGGAAATGGCCCTGCTGCAGAAACTGGTGAAACAACGCAAGGAATCCGCAGAACTCTACAAAGCGCAGAACCGTCAGGATTTGTATGACGAGGAAATGGCTCAGTATGAGGTAATTGCCCAATATCTGCCCCAACAGCTCTCCGCCGACGAGATCAAGGAGGTGGTGCAAAAACTGATTGCTGACAACAACATTTCCAGCATCAAGGAAATGGGCAAGCTAATGGGATTGGCCACCAAGCAGTTGGCTGGCAAAGCCGACAACAAAACCGTTTCAGAGATTGTAAAATCCCTGCTTTCATAATTTCACCTAACACAGACAGATGAAATACTATATCGTTGCCGGTGAGGCATCGGGCGATTTGCACGGCTCCAATCTGATAAAAGCACTCAAACAACGCGACCCTGAAGCAGACTTCCGCTGCTGGGGCGGCGACCTGATGGAAGCTGCCGGAGGAGAATTGGTGAAACACTATCGCGACATGGCTTTTATGGGCTTTATCGAGGTGGCTATGCATTTGAGGCAGATTCTCAACAATATTAAAATTTGTGAAATCGACCTGCTGATGTACGAGCCCGACGTGCTCATCCTCATCGACTATCCCGGTTTCAACTTGCGGGTGGCCGAATTTGCCCATAACAATGGCATCAAGGTGGTGTATTATATCTCGCCACAAGTGTGGGCCTGGAAGAAAAACCGCATCAAAAAAATCCAACAATTTGTGGATGAGATGATTGTGATTCTTCCTTTTGAAAAAGAATTCTACGAAAAACACAACGTTCCCGTCCATTTTGTGGGACACCCGCTGCTGGATGCCATCAACAGTGACATCCGAGACAGCGAGGAAGTTCGGCAGTTCCGCTCGCTCAACAAGCTTGATGACAGAGAAATAGTAGCTATTCTTCCCGGTAGCCGCAAGCAGGAAATTGTCAAAATGCTGCCGGTGATGATAGAAGTCGCCAAACAGTACCCCCAGTTCCAATTTGTGGTGTCAGGGGTAAAATGGCAGGATAAGTCATTGTATGACAAATACTTGAAAGGCACAGATTTTCCTCTTGTCATTGACCAGACCTATCCGTTGTTGCTGAATGCCAAATCGGCATTGGTAACCTCGGGTACCGCCACCTTGGAAACGGCGCTCCTGGACACCCCACAGGTAGTTTGTTACCGTGGCAGCGCCATCTCTTACGTGATTGCCAAGCACCTCATCAAAGGCATCAATTACATCAGCCTGGTGAACCTCATCCTGGATAAACCCGTAGTGACGGAGCTCATACAATACGACATGAATGCCCAGCGCCTGGCGGAGGAGTTTGAGAAGATAACCTTCGACGAGGCCAATATCAGCCGCATGAAGGAGAACTATGCACAGTTACACCAGATTCTGGCTGACAGCAAAGCGTCCGACAATGCCGCGGAAGTGATTATAAACGGAAAGTTGAAAACTGAAAACTGAAATTTTTTTATTTGCTAATTATCAATGTGATAAGGTACAAATTAAACTGAAAGTGAAAAGTTGAAAAACTGAAAGTTTTTAATGTGCTAAGGATTAGTTATCTCATTAGTTAATTCGTTAGTTAACAAATGAATCTAAAATCTATAAAAACAATTCAACAAATAAACATTTCAACAATTCAACAAAAATTTTAGTATTTTTGCAACGACAATAAGGATATTGAACGAAGTTGAAAAGTAAACATAAAACCACATAGAAAAATGGCAAGAGTATTAATCATTGGCGCCGGAGGTGTTGGCGCAGTAGTAGCACACAAATGTGCTTCCGTTCCTGAAGTTTTTACCGAAATCATGTTGGCCAGCCGTACCAAAGCCAAATGCGACAAAATTGCCGCTGAAATCGGTGGCAACCGCATCCAGACCGCCCAGGTGGATGCCGACAACGTGCAGGAAACCATCGAGCTGCTCAACAGTTACAAGCCCGACCTGCTCATCAACGTGGCTCTGCCCTACCAGGATCTTCCCCTGATGGACGCATGCCTGGCCACCAAGACCAACTACATGGACACCGCCAATTACGAGCCCCGCGACAAAGCCAAATTCGAATATAGCTGGCAGTGGGCTTACCAGGACCGCTACAAAGAAGCCGGCATCATGGCCCTTCTCGGCTGCGGCTTCGACCCCGGTGTGACCAGCATCTATACCGCCTATGCCGCCAAACATCATTTCGACGAAATCCATTATCTGGACATCGTAGATTGCAACGCCGGCGACCATGGCAAGGCTTTCGCCACCAACTTCAACCCCGAAATCAACATCCGTGAAATCACCCAGCGCGGCAAATATTGGGAAAACGGCCAGTGGATTGAAATCGACCCGATGTCCATCCACAAATCCGTGGAATATCCCAACATCGGTCCCCGTGACTCTTACCTGCTTTACCACGAGGAATTGGAATCCTTGGTGCGCAGCTATCCAAGCATCAAGCGCGCACGTTTCTGGATGACTTTCGGCCAAAAATACCTCACCGTGCTGAATGTGCTTCAGGAAGTGGGTCTTACCAGCATCAAGCCCATAAACTACGAAGGCAAAGAGATTGTGCCCCTGCAATTTCTGAAAGCAGTGCTGCCCGAACCTTCCTCATTGGGCGAAGGTTACAAGGGACAGACTTCCATCGGCTGCCAAATCAGAGGTATCAAAGATGGTAAGGAACGTACCTACTATGTATGGAACAACTGCGACCACGCCGCTTGCTACAAGGAAATCGGCGCACAGGCTGTTTCCTACACCACCGGCGTACCCGCCATGCTCTGCGCCAAGATGATCCTCACCGGCCAATGGAAAGGCCAGGGTGTGTTCAATGTGGAACAATTCGACCCCGATCCGTTCATGAAGGAAATCGGCGGCTACGGTCTGCCCTGGAACGAACAAATTGACCAACCCCTGCCCATCGAAAAATAGCAGGGGTGAAATTCACCACCTGCGGGACGAAATCCGCTAATTAGGGGTGAAATTCCAAATACAGGGGTGAAAATGGACATTATAACGTATAGGGCGGATAACCATTTGCCCCTAATGAAACCTAATCGTAAGGGCGGACCATTGTGTCCGCCCTCGCAAAATATACTTTTATGAACTTCAAACTTAACGCTCCCTTCGCACCCTCCGGCGACCAACCTGACGCCATCAGACAACTGGTGGAAGGCCTGAACCGTGGCGACAAGGCCCAAACCTTGTTGGGTGTGACAGGTTCGGGCAAAACCTTCACCATCGCCAATGTGCTCAATGAGGTGAATCGCCCCGCCCTGATCCTCAGCCACAACAAGACCCTCGCCGCCCAACTGTACAGCGAATTCAAACAGTTTTTCCCGGAAAACGCGGTGGAGTATTATGTTTCCTACTACGATTACTACCAGCCAGAAGCCTACATTCCCACTACCAATACCTATATAGAAAAGGATTTAGCCATCAATCAGGAGATTGACAAACTGCGTATGCACACCACCTCCTCTTTGCTGTCGGGCCGTCGGGATATTGTTGTAGTAGCTTCAGTATCATGTATTTACGGTATTGGCAATCCCGACGATTTCGCCCAAAACGTCATCAATATCCACAAAGGAATGGTGGTCGATCGCGACCAACTGCTGTACGCCTTTGTCGCAGGACTGTATTCCCGTACCGAATTAGCGTTGGAGCCTGGCAAATTCAGGGTCAAAGGAGATACTGTCGATATCTTTCCGCCATACAACGACACAGCTTTCAGAATCATTTTTTTTGACGATGAAATTGAGGATATTTTTGAAATAGACCCTGTTACGGGCGACAAACTCAACAAACTGAGTGTGCTGACCATCTATCCCGCCAGCATTTTTGTCACCTCGCAAGACTCGATGAACAACGCCCTAGCGGAAATCAAACTGGATCTCGAAACACAGGTTCAATACCTTCATTCCATCGACAAACACTTGGAAGCCAAACGATTGGATGACCGTGTAAACTATGATATTGAAATGATGAAGGAGCTGGGCTACTGCTCAGGCATCGAGAATTACTCCCGCTACTTCGACCGTCGCAAGCCCGGAGAGCGGCCTTTCTGCATCCTGGACTTCTTTCCCGACGACTTTGTCCTGGTGATTGACGAAAGCCATGTCACCGTACCCCAAATCGGAGCCATGTACGGCGGCGACCGCTCCCGCAAGATCAACCTGGTGGACTATGGTTTCCGCTTGCCCGCCGCCCTGGACAATCGTCCCCTGAAATTCAACGAATTTGAGTCACTCATCGGGCAGACCATTTTCGTGAGTGCCACCCCCGCCCAGTACGAATTGGACAAATCAGAAGGCGTTATCATAGAGCAGATTGTTCGTCCCACCGGTTTGCTCGACCCGCCCATCGAGGTGCGCCCTGCCCTGCACCAGGTGGATGACCTGCTGGATGAAATCGAGCTGACCGTTGGCCGAAAACAAAGGGTTTTGGTGACCACACTGACCAAAAAGATGGCGGAAGAGCTGAACAGCTATCTCCTGCGCATCGGCATCAGCTCCAAGTACATCCATTCGGATGTGGAAACACTGGAGCGAGTGGAGATTCTCAAGGACCTGCGCGCCGGAGCCATCGATGTGCTGGTCGGTGTGAACCTGCTGCGCGAGGGCCTTGACCTGCCCGAAGTGGCCCTGGTAGCCATCATGGATGCCGACAAGGAGGGCTTCTTGCGCAACGAGCGCTCTCTCACCCAGACGGCAGGCCGCGCCGCCCGTCATGTGAACGGCCGCGTCATCTTCTATGCCGACAAAGTCACCAAATCCATGCAAGCCACCATAGACGAAACCCTGCGCAGAAGAGCAAAACAGATGGCTTACAACGAGAAGCATCATATCATCCCCAAAACGGCCATCAAGTCAGATACCATCCCAAAAGAGCTGCAGAATCTGCGCTTCGACCTCCCCGACCCGATACTGTACAAACCTGCCAGCGAGGAAGTACCTGTCGCCGCCGAGAAAAGCATCGACTACAAAATGTACAACATCGAACAGTTGCAGGCCAACTCCAAGAAACTACGCAAACAGCTGGAAAACGCCACCAAAGAGCTGGATTTCATGCTGGCAGCCAAACTCCGCGACGAAATCCTCGAGATAGAGAAATTAATTGCTGAACAGAAGGCATAACAAAAAGCCCCCGCACTTGCGGGGGCTTTTGTTTTTATTTCACCAAATTCTGAAATTCTGCTGTTTTTCTGTATTTCTTGAATTCTGCATCACGTTTGGCTTTTCTCTTGTACTTGGAGTCTTTGTCGATAGCGGCACCCAGATTCTTGTACAAATTGTATTCATCGGCGGTGCGGGCAGCCAGAATAGCTTTCAGGTAATACACCTTGGCATCGTTGCTGGTGACACATTCCAAAGTGGCCTTGGCGGCAGTATAATTTTTCATCAGAATCTGTGACAAAGCGGTGTTATAGTCGCAAGTGGTATTGCTCAATACTTGTGATGCACCGTTGAAATCACCTTCCAGAATCTTGAACATACCATTGTTATAGCTCTGGTTTACCGGATTGACAGCGGCTTTCTGTGAATCCATGAACAACTGCTTGGCTTCATTCAGATTGCCAGTGAAGAATGCGGCGATAGCCTTGTTATTCAAAATGATACCATTGTCAGGAGAAATGGCTGCAGCTTTGTTCAGCATGTTGTTGGCTTCATCCAGATATTCCTGATTTCCTGTAGTATAATAATCATTCAACTTCAAAGCAGCCAGATTATTATAAGCTCTCCAGTCATTCTCATATTTGCTGTCACTTATAATGGCGTTATAGATGTCAGCCTTGGTGGCATTGCTCTGGGCCATGGAGGCGGCATACAATCTCTCGTTCAGACTTAACTTGTCGGGGTCTGAGGTAACCAGCTTCATGATTTCCTGGTCATTGTATTGGTTTTTATTGTAAACCAGAGAGATTTCGGCACGACGCAACGGAGGCAGAATCTGATCGGCAATTTCGTTATAGATGTCCGTCATCTCACGGATTCTCTGCTCACGAAGTTCATTGTTGGGCTGTGATCTTACCACATTCAAGATCTTGTTTCTCTCGGGAATGCTTGATTTTTCCACAGCAGCTTCAAAGCCGTCCCAGTCCTCGCCCTTGGCGTTGTTCTCAAATTTCAGCTCGGGTTTCTGGAAATTCTTGGGATTGATTTTGTTGTCCTTGCAATACTGCTTGATGTACTTGTCATACTGCTCGTTGAACCATTTCTTGCCCTGTTCGAAACGGCGCTCTGACAAGCCCTGGTTGTGAGATTCCTCACCTTCGGGGGAAGCCCAGCCTGAAATCACCACTTTCTCGATATTGCCGCCCTGATACAGGAAATCTACCAAGTCTTTCACGGCCTGTTTGGCTTCCTTGCTCTTGTTCAGCGGCAGGTTCCAGTTCATGGAAGAGCTGTTCACCTCGAAAAAGATGTCAGCGGTTTCGCTCTCATATTCAGCCTTATAACCATGAGGACCGAAGAGGAAAAAAGTACCTTTGCCGTTTTCGGTATCATCTGACAAAGTCGGAGTGATGTCCATCAGTGCGGAAGAGTTGGAAACGCCATCGCCCAGCAGACGGTCGGGATCCAATTTCTGGCTTTTCTTTTTCAATGCGGCATTGGTCACCGCATAGATTTCGCTATCTGTCATTTCATCATTGAAATCGATGGTGCCGCTCTTGGTGAACTTGCCACCAGTCTTGTAAGGAATTACGGTTGCGCCACTCACATTGGCCTTTTCTCCGGCCAGCGTAATGGGAGGCAGTGTCGTCAACACCTCGCCAGTGGCGGACTTAACAGTTGGCACCACTGTCACCACGGCTTTCTTTTTCATGTACTTCGGCGGAACTTCACCCTTGATGGTGTAATCCACTTTGCCGCCTTTGTTTTCCAAATCAGGATTGTCCAATGTGATGGACACTTCCGGATAACGCTTAACCATTTTTTGCAGACCGCAACCCGCTAAAATCAATGCCGCGAGGGTCAGCACTAACGCTAAATTCTTATTCTTCATATACATATTTATTTTGATGTTTTTATTTCCATATATCATGCAAAGATACATATTTTTACGGAATATTCATCCTGAAAAAATAATTTTTTTGTATGTTTGCATTTCAAACTCTCAAAAAATGAAATATTCCTGTTTTTTTCAGAAAATTTGCGGCTTAGTACTTTGCATACTCCTCCTCATCTCATGCGGTAATATGCAATTCCACAAATTTGAAGGTGGGGCTTTGGGTACTTATTACGCCGTCACCTACAAAGGAGTGGAAAATTCCTCTTTGCAGAAAGGGGTGGACTCCATCCTGAACTCCATCAACGAGACTTTCTCCATTTTCAACTCTGCTTCTGTCATTTCAAAAATCAATGATAATCAAGAAGTCGTGTTGAATGAAGATTTTATTGAGGTTTTCAATGTCGCGCAACGGATAGGCCGTGAAACAGACGGAGCCCTGGAAATGACCATCGGTCCGCTGGTCAACCTATGGGGCTTTGGCAAAGACGAGCGGAAACTGGACCTTTCCCAAGCGGAAATTGACTCGGTACAGTCCCTCACCGGCTATTGGAAAATCCATCTCGAAAATAACAGCATCATCAAAGATAATCCTAATATCCAGCTGAATTTCAATGCGATAGCGAAAGGTTATGCCGTGGATAAAGTGGCAGATTATTTAGTGAGAAACGGATACAAGGACTGTGTGGTCGATATCGGCGGCGAGATTGTGGCAAAAGGCAAGAAATACCACGACCAGGAGTGGAACATCGGTCTGCAGACACCCACCCGCACCCCCGACGGGGAAATGCGCGCCGAAGAGACCTTTCACCTGTGCGACCGCGCCGTGGCCACCTCCGGCAACTATCGCAACTATTTTGAGGAAAACGGTCAACGCTATGCACACATCATCAACCCGAAAACCGGCAGACCCGAAAAAAGCAAATTGCTGAGTGTCACCGTGATAGCTGACCGTTGTGTGGAAGCCGACGCCTACGCCACCGCCTTTATGGTGATGGGCATTGACAAGACCAAAACATTCCTAAAATCGCATCCCGAACTCACTTGCATCTTCATTTATGATGAAAATGGCACTTATCGGACAGATGTGTGTAATCCAACTAATAGTCAATAGATTATAAGACAAACCGCTCTCTTTTTACGCAAAAAATATCCGAAAAGCATTCTTGGTTCGGATATTTTTTTGTATCTTTGCGGTTTAAAATGGCTTTGGTATGAAAAACAACGGATTATTTCAGCATAAGTTCTTTCGTCTGATTACCCTCCTGCTGGCTGTGGTAATGTTGGCGGCGGGATTCTCCTCCTGCTCCTCTTCAAAACATTACGGACAAACAGAACACAAACGTTCCTCTTACCGGCGTGTGAAAGTGAAACAACCTCGCTGGAATACCACCACTTCCACCTCTACCACCTACTACATCAAAAAACAAAAACCTCGTAAAAGATACAATCCGTAATCTTTTATCTTATTAATTATCTGTTACTTATATGAAAATAAAATTTCATCGACTTATACTTTGCTCTTTTCTGCTGTGCCTTGTCTCTCTGGTTCACGCACAGAATGATAATTCATTGAATTTCAACACCTACAACGGCATACCCTACATGGATGAGGAAATGGTGTTTGACACCATCGGCATTATGATGGACAGTGTGGAAATGAGCTACTATGACAAGATTGACAAAAATGTGGAACCTGTTTTGTTCATGTACCTTAAATGGATGCCCGGCTACGGCATTTACGAGGATTTCAATATTGCGGCAGTCCATTACAGGCACCACACCAGCGCACGCCCCGACACCCTGGTTTTGGGAAAATATTGCCATCCCGCACCCTATAAGATTTATTCCAAATACGGTATGCGCCGCCGCAGAATGCACCGCGGCGTGGATTTGGCCTATCCCACAGGCACACCCGTGGTGGCCGCCTTCGACGGAATGGTGCGCGTCTCCAAGGCTAACGCCGGCGGCTACGGACAACTCATCGTTATCCGCCACAACAATAAATTGGAAACCTATTACGGACACCTCTCCCAGCGATTGGTCAACCCGGGACAGACAGTCCATGCCGGTGACACCATCGCCCTGGGCGGCAGCACCGGTCGTTCCACCGGTCCTCACCTTCATTTCGAAACCCGATACCTCGGCTATGATTTCAATCCTACCAAAATCATTGACTTCGAGAATTTTAAATTGAAAGTCGATACCCTCTACACCAGCGGTTTCGAGGTAACTTCCAAAAGCCTGATGGCGGAAAAAACCGCCAACGATGCCAAAGCCACAGCTTCGTCCTCCAGTACCGTTTACCATAAAGTGCGACGCGGCGAAACCTTGGGCTCCATCGCCAAAAAATACCATACCTACGTGTCCACCCTCAAGAAACTGAATGGCCTGAGAAGCGACTTTATCCGGGAAGGTCAGAGACTGAGAGTCAGGTAGGTTTACAGGGGTCAGGTTACAGGTTGCAGGGGTCACGAATAGGTAGTAGTTGTTTTTAAGGATATAGAATTGAAAAAAAGAATGTTTTTTCGGAAGTTATCACTAAGAATACTCCTGCTTGTAATTTTCAACTTTCAGTTTTCAACTTTCAGTTTTCAACTTTCAGCCCAAACCACATACATTCCTGCTTTTCAACGAAACCAGAGCATCCTCGTGCTAACGGGCAATGACACCCTGTCCCTGGCTTGGGCGGGAGGCATGAGCAACCTTGCGTTTTTCAACATCGACCTTGACCTCGACGGCACCGATGACCTGCTGGCCTTTGAAAAGCACGGCAACCGTCTGCTTCCCTTTTTGCGGCATGGCCAGCAATGGCTATATGCCCCCGAATACCGGCATTGCTTCCCCGGACTGCACGACTGGCTTATCCTGAAAGACTATGACAACGACGGTAAAAAAGACATTTTTACATACGGTCTCGCGGGAATCAGAGTCTTCAGAAACAGCTCGCAGGAACAGCTTTCATTCAGCTTGGTAACCGACCAACTTACCTCCTTTTACTATACCAGTTACAGCAATATCTACGCCTCGCCCGATGACAACCTGGTGGTTGCCGATGTGGACCATGATGGCGATATGGATATACTAAACTTTTGGGTATTAGGAAAATACGTTCATTATCAACGAAATTATGCCCTAGAAAACAACCTTGCCAACGGCTGGCTGGACTTCCGACTGGAGGACGAGTGCTGGGGAAAGTTTTCCGAAGGGGCCGACAACAACGAGATTACCTTGCTGAGCTATTGCCAAAGCAAGAATGAAGAACCTAACCGCCATGTCGGCTCCACCATGACCATGACCGACTTCAACCACGACGGCTTGGAAGATCTTATTTTGGGCGATATTGACTATGCACAGGTCGTGCTTCTGACCAACGGGGGCTTCTTGTCCGAAGCCCTGATGGTGGCGCAAACTTCCGCCGTCCCCAATGCCGTCAACCCCATCTCCTTATACTCCATGCCGCTGGTCTCTTCAACGGATTTAAATGGAGACAACATCCCGGAACTACTGGTTTCCCCCGCCGACCCTTCTTTGAATAAATCACAGAATGTCAACAGTGTATGGCTGTACGAATACGACAGTCTGTTGCAAAATTACAGTCTGGTTACACAGAAATTTTTGCAAGAGCAAATGGTGAACTTAGGCTCCGGCTGTTACCCCGTGCTCTACGACTGGAACGGTGACGGACTGCTGGATTTGTTCGCCGGAAACTACGGCTACTACGACAGTTCCGCCTATTACAACGGCTTCCTCACCTCGTATTACTCCTCCTCCATTGCCTACTTCGAGAATATCGGCACAGCTTCTCAACCCGCCTTTCGACTGATGAATCCCGATTTCGGCAACCTGCGCCAACTCAACAAACAAGCCCTCTTCCCCACTTTCGGGGACCTGGACGGTGACGGACAAACAGAAATGATATGCGGATGCAGTGATGGCTCTCTCATAAAGGCAAAAAACGGACAGATAACGGAGAATTTCCTGAATATTGAGGCCGGCGATTTTGCCACTCCCCAACTGTTCGACCTCGACCGGGACGGCAAAATAGATCTGCTTATCGGCAACCGCCGTGGGCAAATATCCTATTACAGAAACATTTCCACCAATGAAAACAGTAGTTTTCAATTGGAGACCAGCAACCTGGGCAACGTTGATGTACGTGATTATACCCTCTCCTATTTCGGCTTTGCCACTCCCTGCTTTTTCAGACAAAACAACGAAACCCTGCTGCTTTGCGGCAACGAGCAGGGCAAACTGTTCCTTTACAACAATATAGACAACAACCTCAGCGGAAGTTTCTCCCTGCAAACCACATGGCTGCCTGAACAAACTGGAACTCAACATCTGCCCATACAAGAAGGCATCCGGGTGGGAGTTGCCGTAGGAGAACTGAACAACGACAATTATCCCGACCTCATCGTGGGCAACTATGCCGGCGGATTCGCCTACTTTGAAGGCAGAACCGGCATTCCCGTCAGCATTAACGAAACGGAAAGCACAACTGCCAAATGTTACCCCAATCCCGCCACCGACATCCTCCACATCGAAACGACGAACGATGACATTACCCAAGTGCAGGTTTTTGACCTTACCGGTCGCAAAATATTGGAAACCAAGTTTATAGGTCGCTTATACCAGCTCAATATCAATTCTTTAAGTCCTTCAGTATATATATTGAAACTGATAACTGACGGAAAAAACTCTTATCATAAAGTGGTGAAAAAATAGAAGGAAAATGTTCCTTTTAGTCTAATGTAAAATCTCTTTCCAGACATCTTATCAATTCCTGATTAAAATAATGTAAAAATATTTTTGTAATTTTTACTTTTATATTGGATAATTTTATATCTTTGCAACGATAAAATTTCCTTCTCTGCAACAGATGCGGTTGCGCAGAAAAATATTCCGTGTCTGTTGGACGAGAAATGAAAAAATATTTGTATTTTTGTAGTTTGTTTAATCTTGAAAAAAACTGTCCTATGGAAAAAGAAAAAATGAATGAGGAAAAACTTAAAGTGCTGAATTCCACCCTGGAAAAATTGGAAAAGACCTTTGGCAAGGGAGCCATCATGCGCTTGAGTGACACTCCTGTTGAAGATATCGACGTAATCTCTACCGGCTCATTGACCCTTGACTTGGCTTTGGGTGTTGGCGGTCTCCCGAAAGGAAGAATCATCGAAATCTACGGTCCCGAGTCTTCCGGTAAAACCACCTTGGCCATCCATGCCATCGCCGAGGCCCAGAAAGCCGGTGGCATTGCGGCTTTCATCGACGCCGAGCACGCTTTCGACCGCTCCTACGCCGAGAAATTGGGCGTGAACACTGCCGACCTGCTGGTTTCGCAGCCCGACAACGGCGAGCAGGCCCTCGAAATCGCCGACAACCTGATCCGTTCCGGCGCCATCGACATCATCGTCATCGACTCTGTGGCGGCTTTGACCCCCAAGAGCGAGATTGAAGGCGACATGGGCGACTCCAAGATGGGTCTGCAGGCCCGACTGATGTCACAGGCCCTCCGAAAACTGACTGCAACCATCAGCAAAACCGGCTGCTGCTGCATCTTCATCAACCAGCTGCGTGAGAAAATCGGTGTCCTCTTCGGCAATCCCGAAACCACCACTGGCGGTAACGCCCTGAAATTCTATGCTTCCGTGCGTCTCGACATCCGCCGTACCTCACAGTTGAAAGACGGCGACCTGGCCGCCGGTAACCGTGTCAAAGTGAAAGTGGTGAAAAACAAGGTGGCGCCTCCTTTCCGCACCGCCGAGTTCGACATTCTCTTCGGCGAAGGGATCTCCAAAACCGGTGAAATCATCGACCTGGGCGTGGATTACAACATCATCAAGAAATCAGGCTCCTGGTTCTCTTACAACGACAGCAAGCTGGCTCAGGGCCGCGACGCCGTGAAACAGCTGCTGAACGACAATCCCGAACTGATGGAGGAACTGGAAACGAAAATCCGTGAGGCTGTCGCCGAGAAAAAACAATAATCCACCTCTATTATGAAACACTATTTCGTCAGACTGATTCTCTTCTCCCTGGTGGCGATGCTGATGGCCTGCGGCCATAACAGCAAGCAGTATGCCAACATGCCACCGGATCTGGCAAAACTGAGCAAAGCCATCGACAAGCATCCGAAAGATGCGGAGGCACGCTATGCCAGAGCCGTCTATTACTACAACCGCGGCTTTATCGACGAAGCGAAACTGGATATGTTCGAGTGCCTGAAGCTGGACGACAAGACCTCCAAATACTACGTGCTGATGTCGGACATCTACTTTGCGGAGAAAGAAACCGATGAAACTGAGGAGATGCTGGAACGCGCCATCGCCTTGGATCCTGCCAATAACGAGGCGCGGCTGAAACTGGCCGAATTGTATTTCCACCTCAGAATGTTCCCGGAATGCAACAGTACCTTAGACGCCGCTCTGGAACAAGAGAAATTCAACCCCAAAGCCCATTTGATCAGAGGCTTCTGCCTGAAGGAAATGCAGGATACGGTGGGCGCCATGCGTATGTTCCAGCTGTGCATCGACCAGAATCCGACTGAAATAAGGGCATTTCTGGAACTGGGTTATTACTACCAGCAAAAACTCGACCCCATCGCCATCAGCTACTATCAGAACGCCCTGCAAGCCGACCCCAACAATATTGAAATCAATTTCAACCTGGCGAAACTTCTGCAGGATTTGGGAGAAAAAAATCAAGATGATGATCAGATAGAACAGGCGGTGGAACAATACAAAATCGTGCTGCAACTCAAGGACACCCACCTGCCTGCCCTCAACAACCTGGGCTACGTCTATATGGTAGATCAGGACAAATACGACGAAGCAATGACCATGTTCGACCGGGCCATTGCCGTGGAGCCGAACTGCGTGGAAGCCCATTGCAACCGCGGAGTCTGCTTCGAATGCACCGGCCGTTTGGAAGAAGCCCGGGAAGCCTACAACACTGCCCTGAAAATACTGCCAAATTACGAACCCGCTGTTGTAGGCCTGAACAGACTGGACAAAATGAAATAAGCGCAAACATGAATAATAATCTGGATCCCAATTCCGCGAGACTTTCCGCTGCCGAAAAGGAATTCGAAAAAGCCATACGGCCAACGGACTTTGCCAATTTCCATGGGCAAGAGCAGGTTATTGACAACATCATTGTCTTTGTGCGCGCGGCCAAAGCCCGTGGGGAGGCCCTGGACCATGTGCTGCTGCACGGCCCTCCAGGACTGGGAAAAACCACACTCTCCCACATCATCGCCAACGAAATGGGAGTGAACATGAAAATCACCTCCGGCCCAGTCATCGACAAGCCTGGTGAACTGGCTGGCCTGCTCACCAACCTGGAGCCTAACGATGTGCTGTTCATCGATGAAATCCACCGTCTGTCTCCCATCGTGGAAGAGTATCTGTATTCCGCCATGGAGGACTATCGTATTGACATCATGATAGATAGCGGTCCCAACGCCCGTAGTGTGCAGATCTCCCTCAACCCCTTCACTTTGGTGGGAGCCACCACCCGTTCAGGCTTGTTGACCGCTCCTTTGCGCTCGCGATTTGGCATCAACCTGCGACTGCAATATTATGATGCAGAGACATTGTCGCAAATTCTGAAACGCTCGGCCTCCATCCTCAACATTCCCATCAAAGATGACGCCGCCTTCGAAATTGCCCGCCGTAGCCGTGGCACACCCCGTATCGCCAACCTGTTGCTGCGCCGTGTGCGCGACTTTGCACAAATCAAGGGCGACGGCACCATCACCTACGACATCACCCAGGTGGCCCTGGCCGCCCTGAATGTCGATAAACACGGTTTAGACGAAATGGACAATAAAATACTCTCCACTATCGTTGATAAATTCAAAGGCGGTCCCGTTGGCATCTCCACCATCGCCACCGCTGTGGGTGAAGACCGTGGCACCCTTGAGGAAGTGTACGAACCCTTCCTGATACAGGAAGGCTACCTGATGAGAACCCCAAGGGGAAGGGAAGTTACCGACTTAGGCTTCGCCCATCTTGGCAAATTGAGACTAAACGACCAACAACCTATGTTGTTTTAAAATTATCACATCAAAAATACCATCCCATGAAAAAATTTATTTGTTTTATCAGTATGATAGCCATGATGGCCTGCGCCTTCTCACAAAATTACTATACCAACAGCTCTTCTTCCACTGACAATACCAACAAAAAAGACGCAAAAGAAAAAAAAGATAGTGACTACAAAGTGGACCGTTACAATGAATTGGAGGCCCGCAGGGTAGTTGTCGGTATTACCTTCGGTCCTTCCTTCAACTGGATGAACTGGAAAAACCACAAAGTAGCCCCTGCAGGCTATGAGCGTTCTGCCCACGAAAGCGTGAAGCTGGGACTCCGCTATGGTGTCAACCTGGATATTGACCTCACCAAGTCCAAAAACTTCTATGTCTCCACTGGTGTTCTTATCGAGCATACAGGCGGCAGCCTCAACTTTAATGATAATATCTATCTGGTTGACAAAACCCTGGAAAACACCAATATTGACCGCAAATACAAGAGTATTTACTTTACTATCCCCACAGCCATCACATTGAGAACTCCCAGTTTCAACCATTTTATCATTGGTGGCAATATCGGTTTTTACCATAGCTTCAATCTGTATTCCCGATACCAATCCCGATTCCAGATCGACCCAAGCGCAAGAGAAACCGACAAGGAAACCATCAACTACGTCACTACCGATTGGGCCAAAGACAATGAGACAGCCTTGTTCAAAGAGTCTATTTTCGCCGGCTTGGGCGTTGAATATGTCATCAAAAGACACCTCAGAGGCAAACTTTACATCAACTACGCCCAGTCTCTCAACAATTATTTCTCCAAAAACGCCAAAAACAGCAGAACCGGGGTACAAGAGAAAGCCGCCATTGGAACTGTTGAGATTCTTTTTGGCTTATATTTTTAATGTTCAGGCATGAAAATCATTTGTGTCGGCAAGAATTATCTGAAACATATTCAGGAACTGGACAGACAACGGCCCACCGAGCCGGTGTTTTTCCTGAAACCCGACTCGTCCATCATTATCCGCAATCGGCCCTTCTTTCTGCCGGATTTTTCGGAGGAGATTCATCATGAGGTGGAACTCCTTTTCCGCATTTGCAAAGTGGGAAAGTGCATCCAGCCCAAATTCGCCCATACTTATTATGACGCTATCGGCTTGGGTATCGACTTTACAGCCAGGGACTTGCAACGGAAATGTGTGGCGGAAGGCAACCCTTGGGAGATTGCCAAAGCCTTCGACGGCTCCGCCGTCATCAGCAAATTTGTGGAAAAAGAGCACTTCGGAGATCTCAAAAATCTGGATTTCAAGCTGATGCTGAATGACCACTGCGTCCAACATGGCAACAGCAAGGACATGCTGTTCACCATTGACGAGATCATCTGCCACGTGTCGAAATTCATGACCCTGAAAATCGGGGACATCATTTTCACAGGAACCCCTGAAGGCGTTGGCAAAGTGGCCATCAACGACCGCCTGCAAGGTTTTATCGGAGAAGAAAAATTTTTAGATTTCAAAATAAAATAAAGCACTATGATACCAAGATATTCGCGCCCCGAGATGAGCGCCGTTTGGACTGAAGAGAACAAATTCAACAGCTATCTGAAAGTTGAGATTGAAGCCGCCGCCGCATGGAGTAAGTTAGGCGTGATTCCCGAACACGACGTGGAACTGTTGCGCCAGAACGCCCGCTTCGACATCCAGCGCATCTACGAAATAGAAAAAGAGACCAAGCACGACATTGTGGCCTTCACCCGTACCGTAAGCGAAAGCCTGGGAGAAGAGAAAAAATGGGTGCACTACGGCATGACTTCCACCGACGTGGTGGACACCGCCAACGGCTATCTGCTCAAGCAGGCCAACAAAATCTTGCGGGAAGACCTGCAACGCATGTCCGCCATCCTGAAAAAGCGGGCTTACGAATTCAAAGACACCCCCTGCATCGGCCGTACCCATGGCGTGCATGCCGACATCACCTCGCTGGGTCTCAAATGGGCCCTGTGGTTCGAGGACATGCAGCGCAATATCGCCCGCTTTGAGGATGCCGCCGCCGATGTGGAATGCGGCAAAGTAAGCGGTGCCGTAGGCAATTTCGCCAATGCCCCTGCTTTTGTGCAGGACTATGTATGTGAACAATTGGGTATCAATTCCGCCAAAATCTCCACCCAAACCCTGCAACGCGACCGCCATGCCCACTACATCGCCACGTTGGCCCTGATTGGCGCCTGCATCGAGAAAATGGCCACAGAAGTACGTCACTGGCAACGTACTGAGCTGCGTGAGGCCGAGGAAAAATTCGGCAAAGGACAGAAAGGTTCCTCCGCCATGCCCCACAAGCGTAATCCCATCAGCAGCGAAAACATGTGCGGCTGCGCCCGCGTGCTCCGAGGCTATATGATCACTTCTTACGAGGATATCGCCCTGTGGCACGAACGCGACATCTCCCACTCCTCCGCCGAACGTATCATCCTGCCCGACGCCACCATCCTGCTCGACTACATGCTCAACCGCTTCAGCGGCATCCTCGAAAACCTCGTCGTCTTTCCGGAAAATATGCTGAAAAACATATACTTGACCCATAAAGTCATCTTCGCCCAGCGTGTCATGACTACCCTCATCGGCAAAGGCCTGTCACGCGAAAACGCTTACGACCTCGTACAACCCATCGCCATGACCGCCTGGTTCGACGGCAAAGACTACAAGGAACTGCTCGAACAAAATGAAGAAGTTTGTAAATACCTTAGCAAAAGCGAGTTGGACAGCTGCTTTACCCTGGAATACTACCTCAAGAACGTGGATCTGATTTACAAACGTGTTTTTGGAGAATAACCCATCAAAACATATAATCATGAAAAAAATATTCTTCGCCATCTTGGCAGTGGCCTTTGTGCTGGCATCATGCGGCCACAAAAGTGTGGGCTCCTTCAAAGTCGATAACTTCTCTAATGGCAAAGCCGGGGAAATGTTGCTGGTAATGGATGATAACTTCTTCACTGAAAGTCAGTTGCAGGAAGTGACTGACAGTTTGCAGCAGCCACAGCCCGCTATCAACCAGAATGAACCAATGTTTGACATTCTGCACCTGCAAAGCAAAGACTTCACCTCCAAATTTGTAAGGCATCGCAACATCGTCCACTTTGATTTCAGTCCGAAATACAACAGCAACAGCATTGTTTTCGACCGTAATGCCTGGTCCAACCCTCAAGTATATATCAAAATCAAAGGCTATGATGCGGATTCTTGCATGAATCTGTTCAGAACTCATGCGGATACCATCATCGACCTGCTGTATGACAATGACTTGAAGCGTGTTCAATACGCTTATAACCGCGAGTTGGAACCCACCATCCAAAAAAACCTGAAAGAAATGTTCGGCATCACACTCAGCGTGCCCATGCATTATTTCATTGCCAACAAGACCGATGATTTCCTGTGGTTACGCTTCAGAACCACCAAAAACGACCGTTTCATCATGGTTTATAAGCTGCCCGCTTACGAACTTACCGAAGAGAATGTCATGGCCATGCGTGACAGCATCACCAAGAAATACATTCCCGGAGCTGTGAAAAACGCCTACCCTGTCATCGCCCGGAAAGCAGGTTTCCCCATCGTGAACACATACCAGATTGGCAATAAAAAAGGTATGGAAATGAGAGGTTTATGGGAAAGCATCGGAGACTACATGGGAGGTCCCTTTTACAGCTTCACTTTCAAAAGCCCTGACGGACAACATTGTATCACTGTGGATGGCTTTGTCTATGCCCCGCAAGAAGACAAGAGAAACTATCTCCGGGAAGTGGAAGCCATCGTGAAATCCCTCCGCTAAAAAAAAATTCCTTTTCTTTGTAACGTTTTCGCAGTTTAAAGCGTCATGTAGGTGTGGAAGAATTGTATAATCATAGTGACCTGATTGATGGCTGTCTGCGTAATGACAGAAAAAGCCAACAGGCATTGTACAATCTTTTCGCACCAAAAATGCTGGCGGTATGCATGTATTATGCGGCCACCAAGCATGAGGCAGAAGATGTTATGATAGAAGGGTTTATGCAAGTTTTTACCCATCTTGACAAATATCTTGGCCAAGGCTCTTTGGAACATTGGATCAGGCAGATTATGGTCAACAAAGCCATCTCGAATTTCCGCAACAACCATAAACGCTACGGTTACGATATTATCGACGAACAGGTGGAAATCGCTGACGAAACTGCCAATATCGAAACCCACCTGACCGCAAAAGAGATATTGAAGCTCATGCAAAAGATGCCTGAAATACAAAGAATGGTCTTCAGTTTGCGAGTGCTTGAGGAATACTCTTTCAAGGAAATCGGGCAAGCACTGAACATCACGGAGAACACGGCGCGGGTTTACTTTATGAGAGCCAAAAACTGGATTACGGAAGAAATAAAATAGCATAAGATATGAAGATGAACATCAAGGATATCATGGAACAGATTCAGGAGACCCCCTCTCCGCGGTGTTGGGAAAGCATTGCCTCCCAGCTGCCTGCCGCAGGGGCCGGCTCAGGAGGAAGCGCCGCTGCCACCGCCGCCAAAGGCGCCATGTCGGCAGGTAAGTTGGCCGCCATTATCGGTTCGGCCAGCGCCGTAGTGGCTATTGTCACCGGCACAACCATCGCCATTCTCACCCATGAACCCGCTACCGAAAGCCAACCTACCAGCAGCAATCAAACAGAAATAAGCGTAAGCGACAGTATTTCAAGTATATCAGCAGATAATACTGACATCTATGTAGTAGAAAACGAGACCGAAAACCAAACTCCAATCCAGAACGCACCTCTCAGCGACAAATCCCATAAGGAGGACGAACAACCTGTCGTAAACGCCTCTAATTCAAGCAATACAGCTGACCTGGCTTCTACCCCATCCCATTCTGTTCCCACGACTCCCACAACTTCCTCAAACACTGCCGTCAGCCCAACTCCAAGCTCATCGCCAAGCTCCGCCAACAATACGCAAAACACTCTAACACAAAATAATACAGTCAATGCTACTCCTCAAACAAACCAGCGCAACAGCAAGACGGAGGAAAGCACGGACAACGTAACAGAAAACACTTCGGAGACCAGCATTAATCCTGATGATTTCGCCTACTCGCGCCCTGTTGTCATAGAGATCCCGAACATTTTCACACCCAATGGCGACGGAGTAAACGACCTCTTTGTTATCAAGGGCTTGGAGAATTGTGAAAAGCGCATGCTAATCGTGAAAGACCAGAAAGGCCAGACTGTATTCCAGAGTAATCGCTACGACAACAACTGGGATGGTGCCAACCTGCCCAACGGCAGTTATTATTACCAGTTCAGCTACAGCATCAACAATATCAACGAGATGCGCAAAGGCGTTATCCTCATCCGGCGGTAAAACTAGTGAAAGAATAAGAGAAAGGCGAGCCAATTGGCTCGCCTTTCTTGACTTGTTGCGTCAGTTATAGCAGGTCATCGCAAGGAGGATATTGGCTATATTGACATCGTGTGGGGAGAAAATGAACCCGAAACCAACAAGGGATTTGGGTTAAAACACATTTATGAGAAGCATGGGAACAGCATTAAAGCTTTAGGATTTGAAATTGAGGATTTTATCCCGATAGTTGTGCAATTTGGTGAATTATCGATAACTAAAACTGGTGAAGAATATTTACTGGAATCAAATTATTTTAGAGTAATTATTGAACGCAAAGCATTTGGACTGGACAAACAATGGATATTAACTGCTTTTGATTTATCCAAAAACCCACATCAAAAAAAAGATGTGGGTTAAAGCGATTGAAATTACCAAAATCGTTGTCGCTGGTAATTTTACATGCCTGCGCTGTATGGCATAACAACACTGCAAAAGTAATAATAATTTTCATTCCACGAACATTATTTTTCTATTTTTTGTAGACACTGTTCACTTTTCAAAACCATACTAGTACACTGTAACATCTAATCTTTTAGTTTTATAACAGGATACAAATGTTTGAGTTTGATTCTCGCATCTCCCGTGGTAAAATGCCAGTCAATGCCTTTCTGCCGTGCATTACGGTCAACGCACCATGCTTCTGCCTCGGCTTTCAGGACCTCCATGTCTCCGATTCTTCTGCGCAAGCATTCCCGTGTAAACACGGAAAGTTCAGTCTCTGCCATGTCAAGCCACGAGCCATGTTTCGGGGTGTGATGCATTTCGAGACGCTCCCAGATGCGTCTCGCCTCTGCCGGTTCAAAGGTTTCATACAGCGACGATATGTTGTGCGTGTTCAGGTTGTCACACACCAGAACTATTTTTTCAGCGTCAGGGAAGTCTTCGTCGACAAGGCGTTTTATCTGCTGCGCCCAGTCTGTCTTGCAGCGATGTTCCAGAATGGTCACTCTTCTCCAGCCTCCAAGAGGCTCGGTGAACATGAAGCCGCAGCATGTCCCGTTCCTTGTGTATTCGTGGTCAACCTTTTCAGTATGGTTGCTCTCCGACAAGTGAATGGTCTCCCTGCTGTCATAATGCAGCTCGATGGGTTGTTCGTCCATGCAAACCACAGGGGCGAGAGGGTCATACGGCCTTGCATAGACTTCCAGCACATCTTCCATGTTTGCCACGAAAGCGGCATTCTGCTGGGGAGGTATGCACCATGTCTTCTTCAAGTGAGGCTTATATTGGTTTTTTTTAGAATACGGCCGACCTGTGTGTGTGAAATTGAGTCCACAATCTCCAATTCGACAGCCTTGTCGGCGATGAGCCGCAGGTTCCAGCGGCTACGACCTTCGGGAGGGGAGCTGCAGGCGATGGCTGTTATTTTCGCTTCCACATCACCCGTGCATTTCGGCTGGACAGGAGGGGTCTCCCTCTTCTTCCTGCGTATACCGCAGCTCGGCTCGTCGGGGACGGTGTCCTTCCTCTCCAGAAACTTGAGCTTGATGTCGTGGACCGCCTGCGGCGTGATTTGGAGCATGCCTGCTATTACAACGTCCTTCTGGCGTTTCCTGTCACCGGCCTCGTCGGCGAGCAACAGCACGTTGGCACGGCGTATCTCCATTGCCCCTGAAACGCCTTTGCGGACAATTTGTTCAAACGATTTGCGCTGTTCTTCGGACAGCTTGATTCTTAATTTTCTGTACTCTGCCATAATGCCTGTCTTTGAATATCCGGCGGCAAAGATACAAAAAATATTTCAATTATTAAAGTTTTAGATGTTACAAAATACTAGAACACCGCTTTCATAAAGGTTCACCACGGTGAACACTTTGTCATTGGCTACGGGTCCAAACACAAGATCGTAGTCGTGCTCCACACCTTTACGACTGTCAACCACGAAATTCAACCAGTCCTCATCAGGGCCATGAAACTCGCGAATTTTCAGTTCAGGATTAGTTAGAAGTTCGTCGTCAATCTCAAAAACCGACACGACTCTGCGGCCTGTTTTTGCCCTATCTATCTTGATGGAGGTCCAGTGCTCGGCCTGCTCCTTCTGGGTTGTTGTATAAAAGCCGCGTCCAAAATCGGTCTTCTTCCTGCTCATACGCAAACTGGGCTTGCGAACCCTAACATTTGAACCGTGATACACTATCATCCTCTTTTCCTCCTCTGAATATAGCGATCTAACTCATCAATTACATAATCGGTGCCTTGTGTATGAAGAAGACCATAATGGTCAATCAGATAATCATCTGCACCGTAACGCTTCAGTAGTGCAAGAGTTTGAAGACCTGTAAGACCTTTTGACAAAGCATATTTTTCCAAACAATAAGTGTAGAACTCAAATTCCTCATGCGTTACGCTCTTACTTTCGGTATTGCGTGCCGTCTCAAACTCATCATAAAGCGCTTCAGTACTAAGATACCACCACTTGGCCCCTTCGTCATATAACCGGTCGTACATAGGATTGGAATATATGTACACAAGGGCATCCTCCAGAGCAATATGCTTCCTCCTGGACACATATTCTGCCAAGCGCGAAATCTTGATTGGCACTATTTGTTCTTCGTAAACACCCATAATGTTTTGCTATATTTGTGTTCTAGTACGCTTTTTATAGGTTTCAGATATGCTCTTCCTCCCCACGGAAATGGACATTAAGCTCGTGGAGGTGTTCCAGAAGAGTTCCAAGGGATGTGCCTTCCGTCATCTTGGCGAAAGCGTTCACATCCTTAGGGAAGCATTTGCCACCATAACCGTACTTGCCGTCGGGACCCGGAACATGGGTGTGTGTAGCCCTTGGCGGGGTCGCTGATGAAAAGCTTGCATTCAGGATTGTTGTGTTCCAACCACTCCTTGAGGGCTCCACCCACGAAGCCGCAGCCGATGATTCCGACGTTGATCATAATTATCTTTATTCAATTATACTCGCCAAATAGATACAGCAGCGTTTGCCATCTCGGTCTGAAGCTTTATTATAGCGCTATCATTCCATTCATTATATTCTGATGATATTTTTTGAGCATAATAAAATGATGACTTTTTATAAACTGAAACCTTTTCTGCGAAACTTGCATTTTGCAAATCCCTATTCAATCCTTTTTCCAAAAGGCAGATGTTTCCAAGTCGAAAAACAAAACGTTGCATCTTAGATTCGTCCAAATCCCACTCTTCAGAAGGATTCTGGGGATAAACATGTTCTATAGATGCGTTCTCATCATCAAAACGAACTGCCTGGGCAGAGCCTTTGAAATGCTCTATCTTTCCCAATATGTACCTCATAACTTTGGCATTACGCGAGTTATAAGGGAAAGTCTTTTCTTTAAATGCACTCTTGAACTCAGCATCATCCACCATGATCGATGAAAGCTCCTTCAAATCAACAAGATTATTATGGCTTATAGATTGAGCAAGCGCATTAAATGGAGTTTCTTGGTCATTGGGATTTCTATCGCAGATTACATTATAGCGAAAACACACCATGATAACAGTCTTCAGCACCCGTTTGAACTCATTGTCCGTCAAACTCTTCTTGGCAGCCATAAGCAATGAGAAAGGCTGTTTCAGGCGGAAAAGATTAAGCAGAGCCACATTATCCTTAACCTCCGAATCTGTCCACATTTCATCATTCTCATCAGTCAATGCCATATAAATATCACTATAAGAGATGAGGTCATCCAACAAAAGGAACACTTGCTTATCTTCCTTAATCTCCTGACGAATAGTTTTATATACGGCATTGGCACGAATTGTTTTGTGCTGCATATTCCAATAATAGCGAAGAAACTCTGGAAGCTTCTCGGCCTTAATATTATCGGTGAGCTTGCTCCATTTGCGCTCTAACGTATCTATACGGCTACTATGAGTGGTTTCGCTATCAACTTTAGAGAACAAATAATTCTTTAACAAGTCTGCAGATGACAATTGAACGCCACGTGCATTCAGAGTCTCAAATACACGGAATGCATTCATCTCATCATTGACCACGATTTGCGTAAAATGCAAACCATCTGCAACTGTCTGGATGAAAGAAGCATACTCTTTTCCACTATTGAACTTGCCAATAAGCCTTTGCTCATAATACTCAAAGCAGCTACGCATCAGTTTTTCTGTTGCTGTAAGATTTCGTGCCTTCAAATCACCCAATTTCAAGATATAGTCACAGAAATAAGCGTTATTATTCCTGTTCAAAGTTAAGAGGTTGTCATAGTCTAATGTTACAGGATCCTCTTTCCCTATGTACAAATTCTTCAAAGATTCGCATCGACGCCTATTGTCCTCAACATCCACACCCTGGGCAATCTGTCTCTGCACGCACTTTATTGCAGCATAAATAAGAATCAATACCGTAGTAAAGCGCTGCTGTCCATCTATTATGTAAAAAAGCTTATCGTCTTGAGTCTGAAGAACAAGATAACCCATGTAATGTTCATCATGCTCCTCTATCATCGTCTCAATATCTTGCCACAGATCATCCCACTGCTCACTACTCCACGAATAGTCTCTTTGGAATTTCGGGACAACAAAACGCCGGCTATTGCTGATAATTGAGCTAAAATTTCCTGTAATAGTATTTTGTATACCTTTCATTCTAATATTATATATTAGTAGCATTCACATCCTTGAGGAAGCACTTGCCATCTAAACCTCCTAAACCCCTTTCACCTTCTAACCTTCTAACCGTGTAACCTCCTAACCTTCCTAACCTTCCTAACCTTCCTAACCTTCCTAACCTTCCTAACCCTCCTAACCCTCCTAACCCTCCTAACCTCAGGCCTCACCGCTCACCGCTCACTGCTCATCTCGTCAATCACCTTCAGCAGGTACTGGCCGTATTGGTTCTTCAGCATCGGCTGGGCCAGCTGACGCATCTTTTCCTCGCTGATCCAGCCGTTGCGGTAGGCGATGCCCTCAAGGCAGGCGATTTTCAATCCTGTACGTTTCTCGATGGTCTCCACAAAAATGGAAGCCTCGGCCAATGAATCATGCGTACCCGTGTCCAGCCAGGCAAAACCACGACCAAAGACCTGCACCTTCAACTCTCCATCTTCCAGAAAACGCTGGTTGACGGTGGTAATCTCCAACTCGCCACGCGCGGAAGGTTTGATGGTCTTGGCCACATTCACCACCTTGTTGGGATAGAAGTAGAGCCCCACCACGGCATAGTTGCTCTTAGGTTCTTTCGGTTTCTCCTCGATACTCAGGCAATTGCCCTGCTTGTCAAACTCCGCCACACCGTAGCGTTCGGGATCGGCCACCCAGTAGCCAAAAACGGTAGCCTTTTTGTTGTGCTCCGCGTCTTTTACGGCATTGAGCAACAATGTCGTAAAGCCGTTACCATAGAATATATTGTCACCCAACACCAGGCAGGCACAATCGTCACCGATGAACTTCTCGCCAATGATGAAAGCCTGAGCCAAACCGTCGGGACTGGGCTGCTCGGCATACTCGAAATGCACACCGTAGTCGCTGCCATCACCCAAAAGCCGTTTGAAACCGGGCAAATCATAAGGGGTGCTGATAATCAGAATATCCCTAATCCCCGCCAGCATCAACGCACTGATAGGATAATATACCATAGGTTTATCGTAAATGGGCAGCAACTGTTTGCTCACACCCTTGGTAATAGGATATAACCTGGTGCCGGAACCTCCGGCGAGAACGATGCCTTTCATATTAGTTGATAGTTGATAATTGACAGTTGACAGTTGAAAACTGAAAACTGAAAGTTAATTCCCCTTCTTTTAGATTCGACGAAGGAGCGAGAGGAAAGCCAAGCTTGATTGAGCTTTCCCGAGCGAGGAGGAGAAAGGAGGCGTAGCCTCCAACGGGTGGCCGAAGGCCGGGGTAGTGACGCAAATATAAACCATAATCTCTTCTAACCTTCCTAACCTTCCTAACCTTCCTAACCTTTCTAACCTTCCTAACCTTTCTAACCTTCTCACCTTCTCACCCTCTAACCTTCCTAACCTTCCTAACCTCTCTAACCTAATCCCTTTTGAAAATATCCCTCGTATAAACCTTCTCTTTCACATCATCCAGGCAGGCATCGTAACGGTTGGCGATGATAGCCTGGCTCTGGGTTTTGAACTGGACAAGGTCGTTGATAATAAGGCTGCCAAAAAACATGGTACCGTTCTCCAAAGTGGGCTCGTAGATGATAACGTTGGCCCCCTTGGCCTTGATGCGCTTCATGATGCCCTGGATGGCCGACTGACGGAAATTGTCGCTGTTAGATTTCATCGTCAATCTAAAGACACCAATGGTGGGAACTTTGAATTCTGAACCCTGATTTTTGAATTGATTATTCTCGCTATAAGCGTAATAACCTGCCATCTTGAGCACTTGGTCGGCAATAAAGTCCTTGCGGGTTCTGTTGCTTTCCACGATGGCGCTCATCATGTTCTGAGGCACATCGGCATAGTTGGCCAGCAGCTGCTTGGTATCCTTGGGCAAACAGTAGCCGCCATAACCGAAACTGGGGTTGTTGTAATGCGAACCAATACGGGGATCGAGCCCAACCCCTTCTATAATAGACTGAGGGTCAAGACCTTTTACCTCGGCATAGGTATCTAACTCATTAAAATAGCTTACACGGAGAGCCAGGTAAGTGTTGGCGAAAAGCTTCACCGCCTCGGCTTCCTTCATGCCCATGAAGAGGACGGAAATGCCTTTGTTGGGTTGAGAGGGCGTGAGAGGGTTAGAGGGTGAGCAGGTGTCTGGAGAGGGGCCGATGGCGCCTTCCACAAGAAGACCGGCAAACTGATGGGCTTTCTGGCTGATCCAGTCGATATCGGTGAGTGCCTTGATAGCTTCGTTTTCCTCCTCATAGTCCTTGCCCTTCATCATTTTCGGGGTACCCACAATGATACGAGAGGGATAAAGGTTATCGTACAGGGCCTTGCTCTCGCGCAGGAACTCGGGGCTGAACAACAGGTTGAATTTCTTAGCCCCTTGCCTGTAATATTTGACATACAGCGAACGGGTATATCCCACCGGAATGGTGCTCTTGATGACCATAACCGCATCGGGGTTCACCTTCAGCACGGCATCAATGACCGCCTCTACTGCCGAGGTGTCGAAGAAATTCTTCTGGGGGTCGTAATTGGTAGGGGCCGCAATGACCACAAAGTCGGCCTCGCGGTAGCCCGCCTCCTGGTCAAGGGTAGCACTGATAGTCAAGGGTTTGTGGGCCAAAAAGTCTTCAATATAGTCATCCTGGATAGGAGACTTTTTATGGTTCACCATGTCAACACGCTCTGGAACCACGTCCACAGCGGTTACTTCATTATGTTGAGCGAGTAGAGTGGCGATGCTCATACCCACATAGCCGGTACCTGCGACGGAGATTTTCATATTGTTTGATGTTTATAGTTTAGTGTTTATGGGTTAGGAGGGTTAGGAAGGTTAGGAGGGTTAGGAGGGTTAGGAGGGTTAGGAAGGTTAGGAAGGTTAGGAAGGTTAGGAGGGTTAGGAGGGTTAGGAGGGTTAGGAAGGTTAGGAAGGTTAGAAAGGTTAGGAGGGTTAGGAGGGTTATTTTTATTTTTTTGTATTTTTGCAATTATTTATTATTCATTTGAAAATTTAGAAAGTATGTTCTCGTTTGAAAGTTTAGAAGTTTGGCAAGTATCCAAAAAGCTTGTTGTTTCAGTGTATGATACCTTAAAAGAATTTCCGTCTATAGAACGGTATGCGTTATGCGATCAAATCAGAAGGTCAATAGTTTCTGTTCCATCAAATATTGCAGAAGGAAGTGGTAGAACATCAGTTAAAGAAAAAATCCACTTTATAGAAATTGCTTATGGTTCTTTAATGGAATGCTATTGTCAATTACTAATAGCTGTTGATTTGAATTATATCTCGATCAGTAATGTAAACAAAATGAAGCCTGAATTCGAATATGTATCTAAAATGCTAATAGGATTAAGAGCATCTTTCAAAAAAAAGCTAAACACTTTACCCTCCTAACCCTCCTAACCCTCCTAACCCTCCTAACCTTTCTAACCTTTCTAACCTTCTATCCTTCTATCCCAAAAACTTCCTCAGGGCCCGCGGAGCTCGTGCCTCCCAGAAGGAAACGTTTCTCAGCGAGTGGAGATCGGAGCCGGCAAGGTCGTAGTATTGTTTCTTGAGGAGCCAGAGGGCCTTGGCTTTGACATCGGGACCGTAAGCACCGGCAATGGAAGATAGGTTGAGCTGAAAACGGATACCCTCGTCCTTGAGTTCATGATACTGTTCTTTATCCATGTATATATAACGCTCGGGATGAGCCAGCACTGGGAAATAACCCTTCTGACGGATGCGGCGCAAGATAGTGTCCATATCGATGGGCGGAGTGAAATAAGAGGTCTCCACCAAAAGCTGGTTGCCCTCCTCGCCCAAAGTCAGCAGATTACCCTCTTCCAGACGTTCCTCGAAAAGGCCGTCCATCATATATTCAGAAGCCAGATGCAGCTTGATGGGACCCTTGTAGGCCTCGCACAGCTCCGCAAAACGGCTTTTGAGACCTTCCGTAGTATTGGGAATATCTTCCATGGTATGCGGGGTACACCACACCTCAGCGATACCCAACTGCTCGTACTTTTCCAGCACCTGCAGGGATACCTCCATCTTCTTCACTCCATCATCCACTCCGGGCAATATATGGGAGTGATGGTCGGTGAAGCCTTTGAGGTAGGTGTTGATTGGTTTGGAGAATAACATGTTGTAAAGTATATAGTATATAGTATATAGTTTATAGTTTATGGTTTATAGATTTTTTTGTTTATGGTTTATAATTTTTTTTGTTTTATTTCGTTTATAGTTTGGTTTATTACATTTTGGTATATGATGAATTCTATGAGAAGTTTTGCTTTTGAAAGGTTAGAAGTTTATAAGAAATGTAGATCTTTGGTTGCAGATGTTTATCGCTTGCAGCGTATATTCCCTATTGAAGAGCGTTATGGACTTGGAAATCAGGTGCGTAGAGCAGCTATTTCCATTACAGCTAATCTTGCGGAAGGAAGCGGACGCCAATCTGTCAAAGAAAAAATACACTTTCTTGAGATATCATTTGGCTCGTTAATGGAAGTCTTTAGCGAACTACAAACAGCAGCGGACCTGGCTTACATAACTGAAGCGCAACTCAACGAATTGCGTCCACAGATAACTGAAATAGCAAAAATGCTCTCAGGCCTTCGCAAAAAATTGAACAATCAACTATCCACCCCCTAACCCATCTACTTTCTACTTTCTACTATCTACTTTATACTTTATACTTTCTACTATCTACTTTCCACTTCCCCCCTCCTCCGTCTCATCATCCTCATGATAATACCCACCGTAGGCGCTGTGCTTGCCGTAGGCATTGTGATAGCCATAGCCGTACTTGTAGCCATAGCGGTAACCATAACGATAGCCATAGCGGTAACCGTAACGGTAGCCATAGCGGCCATCGGAGCTGGTAGTGCCGTTGAGCAACATGCACAAGTTGACATATTTGTGCTGCGTGTATAATTTCTCCAGTTCGGGAATAAGGCTGCGCTCCATCAAACCGGCACGCACCACGAAGACGGTACGATCTACATACTTGTTGATAATCTGCGGGTCGGCCACAATGTCGATAGGCGGACAGTCAATCATCACATAGTCATACTCCTGCTTCAATATTTTGATTAACTCACCGAAACGCTCATCCTCTAGCAACTCAGTGGGGTTAGGCGGAATGGTACCCACGGGCAGGTAGCTCAGACAAGGATAATCATCACTCTGGATAATCAATTTATGAACATCCTCCTCCTGGCGACCCAAATAATTGGCGATACCCTTCTTTGGGGAGAAAATGTAGGCGGACAGGGAGGCATGGCGCAAGTCACCGTCGATAACCAGCACTTTGCGCTTTTTGATGGCCAAGCTGATGGCCGAGTTGATGGCGATAAAAGACTTACCGGAACCCGGATTGAAGGAGGTGAACATAAAGACATTGTTCTCCTTGTTCTTGGTCATGAACTCCAGATTGGTACGGAACACACGGAAAGCCTCGTTAATGACATTACGGCTGCCATGTTTCACCACCACGGTCTTGGCGAAACCCTCAGGATTGCTCTGTCCATTATGCCGTATCTCTTTTTTCTTCTTTCTGTTTTTCTTGGCATCCTCCGGATTATAGACCAACGGAATCTCGCCAACGAGCGGCACACTCAGTTTCTCCAAATCCTTGCGGCTACGCACGGTGGTGTTCAGGTAATCGATCATAAAGAGGATAAAGCCCGGAATAGCCAAACCCAGGATGACAGCAACCAAACGGATGAGAGACTTTTTGGGCTTGGTAGGATTGGGAGAGCCATTGGGTTTCTCAATCACACGGGTATTGTAAGCGGTAAAAGCCTGCGACAACTCGTTTTCCTCACGTTTCTGCAAGAGGAACAAATACAGCGACTCCTTCACCTTCTGCTGACGTTCCACCGACAACAAGTACTTGGCCTGTCCCGGGCTGGCAGCCAGGCGGGAGTTGATTTGTCGTCCAGTGCCTTGGAAACTCTGCAAGAGGGTGTTGAGGCTTTCCAACTGGCTGTCGAGTGTGGCAACGATGGCCTGGCGCATAGTGGCCAGCTTGTCATCCATTTCGAGCACCAAAGGACTTTGCTCGCTACTATGGGCCACCAGGTTGTTTCTTTTCAGCATCATGGCGTTATATTCCGCTAACTGACCTTCGATCTGTCCACTGCCAATACCCGAGTTTACCGGCAGAAGCTGGTCTTTCTTCTTCATATTGATCAGATAGTTGCGCACATAGCGGGTCATGGCAATCTGGTTGTTCAAATCCTGAATTCGGTTGGTCGTAACCGTGTTCTGATTCAACCAGATGCTGGATACCGCTCCCACATCGGGCATGAGATTGGCACTTTTGTATGAGGAAATGTCATCGTCCACCGAGCCCAATTCCTTTTCAATGATCTGCAAACGGTCATTGATAAACATGGAAGTACTCACCATTACCTGGTTCTTGTCTTTCAGCCAATTGCCATTATACACGGCAATGAGCATATTGATAAAATCGTCGGCCCTTTGTTTGGAAATGTCATTCACCGTCAAGCTCATCACATCGGTCTGTTTGGCCGCCAACGCCACCGTAAGCTTGCCAACGTAGGTTCGTGCCGTACTTCCAATAGAGGAACGCTGTACGTGAATGGTTTTGTACTGACTTTTGGGATTGAAAAACTCTGTGGGAACCACACAAAGAACACCCACCGGTGTGGCAACAGTATCGCCCAGCTTGGCGGTAACGGAGCCCGTTTTCTCTTCCTTACCCAACATGAATTCGGAAAGGGTGAACTTGGTTCCCTGGAGTTTAATATCAAAGGAAAGAACCGCCTGATCGTCAATGCCGGGCATCTCCACCTTGACGGGCAAATTTTCTCCGTACAACAAAACAGGATGAAGCAGACCGTCGGAAGTGTAGTTTTTATCCAATTGCAAACGGAGCACCACCTCCTCCACATTGTCGAGGGATTGGATGGTGAGCAGCTCATTGTTGATGCTGACCCCACTGCTGAAAAGCCCCAGGTCCGAGAAATCGCTGACATTCATGGCTGAGTGACCCTTGTTGTCGGATTTCACCAGCACTTTGGCTGAACGGGTATAGACCGGGATGGTTTTCTTCAGATAAAAAGTGGCTATGGCCAGACACAAGATGACTGAAATCAGAAACCAGTACCAATTGGAAAGGCAAAGGTAAAATATCGCCTTCAAGTCTATGGCCTGCTCTCCTTGCTGTTCAATGTTGTTCGCTGTTGCGTTTTGATTTTCTTGCATTTTTATTTAATTGATAATTGACAGTTGACAATTGACAGATTAAAATTCATTTGCTAATTAACTAATTCCATTGGCACATTAGCACATTAATTATTTTGCTCTCGTCACGATGACGGAAATCGTGGAGGCGATAGAGGCGAGGAAAGAAGCGACGGAAATCCAGAACGCGGCGGACTGAACCGTGTTGGCATTGACTGTTGACTCGTTGGCTTTCTTCCTGTTAGGCTCCACATAGATGTAATCGTTCTGATGGATATAATAAACCGGTGAATTCTGGACCTCGGCAAAAGAACGCATATCCACCGTATAAGCAGTGAGCTTGCCTATAGAGTCCGGGCGTAATACCAGCACATTCTCACGCTTACCGCTGATGGTCATATCTCCAGCCATGGACAAAGCATCCAGAAGGGTAATGTAATCTCGGTTAATATTGTAAGAACCTGGCTTTTTCACCTCACCCATTACGGAAAACTGCAGGTTGATAAACTCCACCGTCACAATAGGATCGCTGACCAAACCCTGGCTAATCAACTCGTTTTTGATATAAGCCGAGAGCTCTTCGCGGGTTTTGCCCGCGGCTATTATCGAACCCAATACAGGAAAATCGATGGTACCGTCTCTTTTGACAACATAGCCGGAGGTTCCATGCTGTGTTCCCGTTGAAATGTTTTCACTTGTACTTCCCAATGTACGCGTCACATAGGCCAAATTGAACATATTCGTCAACTCGGGGTCTCTGCTGTTGACGATGACTGAAATCTTGTCATCAGGACGCAAGCGGATTTCCGGAGCCGGAGGCGCCACTGACTTGGTCGTGTCCGTATAATTCTGGATATCCTGAAAATAAGTGATCTTCTTCGTGGTGTTGCACGATGCCAGCAGCATCACTGCGGCAATGATAAAGAATAGGTGTTTTTTCATGATATGGTGTTTTTTTTATTTCGGGAGGGGGTGGGGGTAGGGGGGGGTTAAAGTTAGGAGGGTTAGGAGGGGGTAAAGGTTAGGAGGGTTAGGAGGGTTAGGAAGGTGAGGAAGGTGAGGAGGGTTAGGAAGGTGAGGAGGGTTAGGAAGGTGAGGAGGGTTAGGAAGGTGAGAGGGTGAGAAGGTTAGAAGAGATTTTGGATTATGGATTATGGATTTTGAACTGTAACCTGAAACTTGAATCCTGTCAACTTTCAGTTTTCAGTTTTCAACTGTCAATTGTCAACTGTCAATTGTCAACTGTTAACTGTCAACTGTTAACTGTCAACTGTTGTGCCACCGCACAGGCTCCTCGCCAATCGGCATGGCCACCGCACGCAGCGCCATAGCTTTTTGCCTCCGTGTGCCTATCTTCCCGCACACATGCATTGCCGGGCGAGTCGAGGCCCGTAGGGCCAACCAGACTACAGACAGGGGTGAAACCCCTGGTACGGGATGCCACATATATCCTCGCGGCACGGGGTACTCTTGCCCTGATGTTGTATTGTGCCTGCCGCGAAAGGGTGACACTGTGATATATACATTACGGCGAAGCCGTTCCGCTTGAGCCTCGAAGAGGCGATATCTCAGTAACCCCGCACGTAAGTGTGGGGTGAGAGCAACCCAAACCTATCACAACTTCTCCAAGTAGCACGACGGGATGTACGCAGTGGCGACGGCAACGACGCCCTCAATGGCAACTACGAGTCGGCGGTTGCCCTTGATGCGCTTGATATAGCCCTCGGCACCCTTGAATTCCCCATCGATCACCCGCACACGGTCCTCGGGACGGAAGCTCATGGCCGCCACATCCACATAATCCCAGTTGTTGTTGCTCACCGAGGTCACCATCTTGAAGATATCCATCTCCCGATCGGGGATGACAGCCACCTGATGTGATTTCCTATAGCGATACAAGGCCACCTTGGAACTCAAGTCCTTCTCAATTTCTGCCAGATTTTCGGAATAAGTTCGGAAGAAAATCAGAGATGTGATGACCGGCTTGCGCACCGTTTTCTTCACCCCACCTATCGTTTTCTCCTCATAGCGTACCGGAAAATAAGTCTCGGTGTCCTTGGCTTGCAAATAGCTTTCGATTTCAAAAACCTTGTTTTGAAACACTTTCATTGCAAACCATGCCTTTCCCACATCTGTCATATTGTCAATAAATTATTGCGAAAATTTATTTAAAACCATTCTTTCCTGCCAGTAGGAAACCAGCAGGGAACCGGAGGTGATTTATGGGGGTTGAACTTCTTTTCTTTCAGCCCCATACGGACTTTGCCTGAACCCAAGCAAAGGTGACCGCCCTCCTTTCGGAAAAACAAATTTTTCGCAAGGCAAAATTAAACTTTTATTTTGAGAAAAGCAAGAAAAAAGTCAACAAATTTTACAAATTTTTCCACTTTTTGAAAATTTCATTTTTTTCTTCCCTCTTCCCGAACATTTTCCAAAAATTTGATTTTTTGTATCGGAATAAATTGTATCTTTGCAACTTTTAACGGCAATCACCATGCGACAATATCTTGACCTTTTACAGCGGATTTTAGACGAAAACAGCTTCAAGAGCGACCGCACCGGGACCGGCACCTACAGTGTTTTCGGCCACCAGATGCGTTTCAACTTGGCCGACGGCTTCCCTGTGCTCACCACCAAAAAACTGCACCTGCGCTCCATCATCTACGAACTGCTCTGGTTTCTGAAGGGCGACACCAATATCAAGTACCTGAAAGACAACGGAGTATCCATTTGGGACGAGTGGGCCGACGAAAACGGCGACCTGGGACCCGTCTATGGCAAGCAGTGGCGTTCGTGGGCAACTGCCGACGGCCGCAGTGTGGACCAGATTTCGGACCTCATCGAACAGATCAAGACCAACCCCGACTCGCGCCGGCTGATGGTGTGCTCCTGGAATGTGGGCGAGGTGCCCCAAATGGCCCTGCCACCCTGCCATGTGCTGTTCCAGTTTTACGTGAACAACGGGGAAATCTCCTGCCAGCTGTACCAGCGCAGCGCGGATGTGTTCCTGGGCGTGCCCTTCAACATCGCCTCTTACTCGCTCCTGCTGATGATGGTAGCCCAAGTGTGCGGCCTCAAGGCCAAGGAGTTTGTGCATACCTTCGGTGATGCCCACATCTACTCCAACCATGTGGAACAAGCGAAATTACAGCTCACCCGCACCCCGAAGGCGTTACCAACGATGCGGATCAATCCCGAGGTGAAGTCGATTTTTGATTTCAAGTATGAGGATTTTACTTTGGAAAATTACAATCCCGACCCACATATTAAAGCTGATGTCGCGGTATAATTTTTCCCATACTTTTTGATGGGATCATTTCCCGTTACTCGTCCATCATCACGCATGTACTACTGTGACGAGACAAGGCCCGTAGGGCCGACCAGACTACAGACAGGGGCAAAGCCCCTGGGACAGGACCGCACATATACACCCTCGCGGCACGGGTGACGTTTGCCCCGATGATGACATTACCCTGCCACGAAAGGATGGCGTGAGGTTACAGAATCATATCACGGAAAAAAATCGTATTTTTGCAAAAAATAGTCTGTATGCATAAGATATTGATTGTTGACAGAGTTCACCCGCTCCTTGCGGAACAACTGGAAACCCACGGCTACCACTGCGAGACGAATAGAGAACTAACCCACGATGGCTTTGTGGCATTACCCGATGAATACGACGGGCTGATTATCCGAAGCCGTTTTGCGGTGGATGCATCTGCTATCGATTCCAAGCCTCATTTGCGTTTTGTGGTGCGTATTGGATCTGGTATGGAAAATATTGACACTCAGTACACTGAAAGCAAGGGGGTTCACTGTTTGAGTACGCCCGAAGGCAACGCCAATGCGGTGGCGGAACTGTGCCTCACCCTCCTGCTAGCCGCTTTGCGGCATGTGACTACTGCCAATGATGAGGTCCGTAAGGGCCAGTGGTTGCGCGAGAAAAACAAAGGCACAGAGTTGGCCTCCCATACCGTGGGTATTATTGGCTACGGACACACGGGTCCAGCTTTTGCCAAACTGCTGAAAGCCTTGGGCTGCAAGGTCTTGTGCTACGATCGCTATCGCCAAAATTATGAGGATGAAAATGCCACAGCCGTGACTTTGGAAGAGTTGTTTGAGCAGTGCAATGTGATATCTTTGCATATCAATTACCTTCCTGAAAACCATTACTTTATCAATAAAGATGTGATTCAGAAAATCAAACATCCCTTCATCTTCCTCAACACTTCCAGGGGTTGGGCGGTGAATACGGCCGATGTGCTCACCGCTATCAAAGAAGGGAAAATCATATATGCCTGTTTTGATGTGCTGGAATATGAGACCTCACGTTTGCAGATTCCTTCCAAAGAAGAGTGGGACGCGGTGCTGCGCGAGTTGGCCGAGAACGACAGCGTGCTCCTCACGCCCCACGTCGGTGGCCAAACCCTTGAGGCGGAACGGAGACATGCGGAAATTGCCGTTGAGAAGGTGCTGCAGGTTATGAACCCCACACTGCGGCCTACGGCCTTATGTGGGGTTACAGAGAGGATGTCTCTTCGAGACATTACCCGGTAAGGTAGTCTGACACTCTTTACTGCAAGACACCTGTTTTGGCCCCGGCCTCGGAGAGGCCGCCTCTCTGTAACTCCATACGGAGCGATAGCGGAGTATAGGGGTATGACTAGCCACTACAATCTCCTCACCTCACTCACCACTTCTCCCTCACTCAACTCCGTCACCAGCACATCTCCTTCCTTCACATCAGCAGGCCTGGTGAGGGCTTTGCCATTCAACCTTGTGATGGAATAGCCGCGCTTCAGCACGTTATGCGGATGAAGCAGACGGATTTTCTCCTCCAAATTCTCCAACTCCTTGTTTTTGATGACAAACAACTGTTTTGAAGAAAGTTGCATCATCTTGTAGAGGTTCTCCATCACATTTTTCTCCTGTGAAAGACGATGCGTGGCATTGAGCTTGCAACGCTGTTCCAGCTGCTCAATCTGATGCTTCTCGCGGGTAAGCGAGCGGGTGGCGGTGAGGAGATAATCCTGCTCGATTTGCGCTATCCGTTGTTTTTCCTTGGTCAGCAACTGGGTGGCTAACAGCAGATAATTGTGCTCTATCTGTTCAATCTGGTATTTTTCGCGGGTGAACAGCATTTCCACATAGCGGATGATCTTGTCCTGAGCCTCTTCCAGCTGGATGGCGAAATTGTGGAACTGCTGAATCAGAAAATAGGCCACCTCGGTTGGGGTGATTTTGTTGGCATACGACACCATGTCGGTGACACTTTCGTTAGTGGAGTGTCCTATGCCAGAGATAATTGGCAGCGGAAAAGTGGCCACTTTGTGCGACAAACTGTAGTCATCGTAGCAGCTCAAACCCACATCACCGCCTCCGCCACGGATGATGACCACACAGTCGAAATCTTTCTGCCGTTTGGCGATGGCCTCCAGCTGCGCCGTGATTGTTGTTATGGCTTTGTCGCCCTGCAGGATGGACGGAAACAGCTCACACTCAAAGCAATAGTTCCAGCTGTTCTCTTGCAGGGTCACCATGAAATCGCTGTAACCTTTGCTGGTCTCCACCGAAATAACCGCAATGCGTTTGGGCAGCAAAGGCAGCTCCAAACGCTTGTTGGCCCCGAAAACGCCTTCTTTCTTCAGGCGGGCGATGACGGCCATCTTGTTCCTCATCAGCTCTCCCAAGGTATAGCTCGGCTCAATGTCCTGGATATAAAGAGCCAAGCCATACTGCGGACTGAACTCGATGGTGGCCAGACACAGGATGCTGATGTTGTCTTTGAGGGGTTCACCGGTGATTTTCAGGAACTTCGCGTTAATCTCTTCCACCTGCGTTTTCCAAATGACCGCCCGCATCTGGGTCACAATCCGGTCGCCCTCTTTCTCCACCAATTCAGGGTAACAGTGCCCTGAATGGGGGTACTTGTTCAGCCGTATAATCTCCGCCTTGACATAGTAAGCACGGGTATAGGTCTTGTTGATCACAGCCTTGATGCTGCCAGTGAGTTCCGACAAGCTATATACCGGACGGTCGTTGAAAGTCTCTCGTTGTTTTTCCATGCTTGCAAAGATACGTTTTTTTTAAAGAACAAAAACAATGTAAAAGTGTTTTTTATAAAAAACAAATTATAAGGGCACAAGCAATGGGGAACTTTGGAAGTTTACTCGGTTACGCGGTTACACGGTTAGTAGTTTATGAGGTTTAGGAAGTTTATCTCCTTCAACCTCCTAAACCTTGTAAACCTTCTAAATCCCTTAACCTTCTCACCGTGTAACCACGTAACCGTGTAACTCACGGCTACTACATGAAATTTTTCATTGGCTGTAACGATACCCTTTCGCGGCAGCGTGGTTCCATCATCAGGGCAGACGCATCCCATGCCGCGAACACACACTCGTATCCACCATTTCCCCAGGGCGTTGCCCTGGGCTACCAAGCCATGCAGACCTACGGCCTGCATACAGTTGTCAACTGTCAACTGGATAAAACCCTCTCACCTTCTCACCTGAAAAGAATAACTGTCAACTATCAATTGTCAACTGCAACAATGGCTCCGTCGCCGCCTCCCACGAATAGCGCTGTTGCACATACTGGTAGCCTTGCTGCGAAATTTGTTGATAATAAACATTATCCGTAAGTAATTGGGTAATCGCCTCCACATATTCCTCCACCTTGTCACAAATCAAGATGTCGTGCTGATCGGTAATGCCTTTGAGGGGTTTGCCGGCTAAGGGCGAGGTAACGCAGGGCAACTGTGTGGCCATGGCCTCCAAGAGCTTGTTTTGCAGACCTGTGCCCAAGCGCATCGGAGCCAAAAAAATTCGCGACTGGGCGTAATACTCAGCGATAGACTCCACCCAGCCGGTGACGGTGACATGTGGTCCCTGCAAGGCCCGCACCCTCGGGGCCGGGTCGGTGCCACACAAAACCAAACGCAAGTTCGGGAACTGCGGCAATAATCTCGGAAGTATCTGTTTCACAATAAATTCAGCTGCATCCACATTGGGTGCATAACTCATGTTTCCAGCGAATATCAAATCGTAGTTTTTCTCCTGCCCCTCATATCTGTATTGCTCAAAATCAACCCCGTTGCCCACGATGCGTATCTTGTCTTTTTCTTTCACAGGCATCAGGTCGCGATCCACCTCCGTGATAATGGTATGGTGCTGGAACAAAGGGAAAACCTCCGCCTCATAACGACGCAGGCGTCGGGACTCCATCTTGAAGAATGGCCTCTTCCAGAACGGGGCCCGCTGAGCGCGCCGTAACATGCCTTGTGAGAAAACATCCTGATAATCAATTGTTTTCTCTCCCTCCAACTCCTGAACGTAAGGCACCGTCCTCACCAACTGGGCATAAACCATATCAGGCTTCACCTCATCGGCAAACTGCCGCAAAGCCTTTTTCGCCTCGCGACTGTAAAAATAACCGCACTGTATGGGCCAGCCCTTGAAGAAAGCCCGCAAACTGTTGGTCAACTTGGTCCACCAACAGAAACGCCCCACCCTTATTTCTTGGCAGAAAGGCTTCATGGCCTCCATCGAAGCGAGCGGCACTTCATTGTCGGACAAGGCGAACAAATAAATGTCGTGCTGACGCGACAACACCCTGATCTGGTGATACGCACGCAACTTGTCCCCTTTTTCGAGGGGATAGGGAAAACGGGACAGGACAACCAACAACTTCATAAATCAATTTTCCTTATACAAAGGGAGGGTAAATACAAACGTGGAACCTTTGTTTTTATTGTTGTAGGCCCTGATAGTTCCCTGATGTTTGTCCAGAATAATCTTCACCAATAACAAACCCAGTCCCGTACCCACTTCATTTTCTAAACTCAAGGTAGAGTAATCCGTGTTGTTTTTCAACTTATCCTCAACCTTGGCCTCATCAATCCCCACACCTTCGTCTTTCACACTAATCTCATACGTATTCCCATCCACAATTTTGCCCGAAACCTCAATGGTACTTCCCGCAGGTGAGAATTTCATGGAATTGTTGATCAACTTCATGAAAATAGAACTCTGCATTCTGACATTGAACAATACCGACGCAGACTTGTCAAGACGATTGACCAATTTGATTTTTTTCGGGTTCATATTACTTTCAATCGTACAAAAACATTCCTGCAAGACTTCATACGGGAAAACCTTTTCCACAGTCTTGTTCACCAAATTTCCACGAATACTGTAAATATCCGTCAACTCTGAACACACTTGGTTTACACTGCTGGCACACATGCCGATTTTTCTCGCCACTTCCGGTATTTTCTCCGGCTCCACATGCCCATACTGAATCATCTCCGAATAAGCTATGATCGGGGAGATCCTGTTTTTCATGGTATGCATGGCATCTGCCAAGATACGGTCGTCTTTTTCGTATAGTTCGCCTTTTTTCATGATAGTTGTATTTAGATTTGTCAGAACATGTAATTCATCTTCACATAGAAATTCGAGAATTGATTGGCATTGTCTCTTTTATCGAAAGGAACGGCCCAGTCCACCGACAGCACAAAATTGTCGTTCATGGCGATTTTCAAACCCAAACCAGCCGACAAATGCGGACGATAAATCTGGGGATTGTCAAAATTCAGGTACTGATCCAAGGTTGCAAAATCGAATTCTGGATCATTCTGTTCGATATTTCTGATAATTTCATCTTTGTCTAACTTATAGGGCTGCAATATGATAGCTCCGTCGAAGAAGGGGTTCAGACCAATATAAAACTGTTCTTTTTTGATGGCGAACTTGCACAGTTTGAAACGGAATTCCACATTGGCAAAGGCAAAGCCATTGGCCGTGCCGCGGTGACGGGCAATGCCACGGGTGGTGTTGCCGCCTCCCAGCACCTCGTAAGACACACGCTGGATATGCAAAGTATTCCAGATATTATTCTGGTAGAAAGGACTTTTCCCCGCAGTGTTCAGCTGCAAAGACAAACGATAGGCAAAAAGTACATAATCCTTATATACAGGCACATAATGTCTGAAATCAAAATTAAATTTCAAGTTATTATAAGACTTTAATGCACCAAAAGCGGCGGTATAAGTCAAGAATGCATCGGCATAAATACCCTTGTTGGGATTCTGCTGGCGGTCACGGCTGTCGTAAGTGACACCGCCACGCAAATAAGGATGCCAGCCTCCATTGGCCTCTTCTGCACTTATAATGCCCCATTTCACATACTTTTCGTACATACCCTCCACACCTGTCGGCAATTTGTTTTCTTCTTTTTTGCCTTTGTTGATCATATCGAGGTTCACACTGCCGATTTTAAACCAATAGACACCCAAACCGGCATTCCAGTACCAGTTTCCGGAGATTTTTCCGGAAATATCCGCCGCAATACGCAACATATCGCGTCGGCTGCGGTAAAAAGCCCTGCTAATGTAAGTGTCCGGATACTTTTTATTATTAATCCACTCCTTGTTCAGCACCGTTTGGTAGCCATTGTAACCATAAAAATCGCAAATAGCATCGGGCAGATAAGAAATGTCAACCGTAAGTCGATGCTTGGGAATCAAATACTTGGAATCATAATTGAAACGGAAAATGCCACAATGCTTGGTAGTGTATGCCAACTCGACATAAAAAGAATGAAGATACTCCGGATAGGTGCTGCCATCACCGAAATAATAGACATTGGACAGCACTCCCCCCTGGAAACCCTTGTCGGCATCGTAAGCCACACTGGGCAAGATGCCAAAAGTCCAGCCCCTGCGGATGCTGTCTTTGGGTTGTTTCTCTTTATGAACCTTTTCTTTTTTGCTGAGACTGTTCCAAAAATAATCATCATAACTTTCTAAAACAGACGCATTTAAAACTGCAATAAAAAGAAACATATAGGATAAAGAAAGAACTATTTTTCTCATTTTCCATATTTTTGGGCAAAGTTACAAAAAATATCAGAAAATATACAGATTTCTGAAAATTTCTGCAAAAAATACGCAAGGCGGAGATGCACATCACGCTACCTTACTCAAAGCTTACCGCTTGACTATTGACAGAAATGTTACTGGAATTGGCCAGACAAATGACACATACCTGTTCAGGGATATACTTGAACCTCAACTGTGTCTTGACCTTGTCATTAGCTGGAATTACTTGTATATCAATACCTTCACATTCTTCAAAATGATACTGATCCCCTTGAAGATAAGCAGCGAAAATCCTCACAGGCAATTCCGGATGCGCAAAATCAAAGGGAACAGCGTAGGGATTGTCGATGGTCACCTCTAACACCACAGAGTCCGCCTCTATCCGTTGACGCTCCACCAGCACCTCTATCCTGTTGGTTCCCTGGAAATGAGCAAATTCATGACCATAAAAACCATACTTCCCGACCTGGGTATATTCATCATCAGGAATCGTGGACACCGCCAGCACCTGTTTTCCCTGTATGTCCTTGTCGAACTGCAAGATATCGTATTGCGTCTGGCGGTTATACAGAGAACTCAGCGCCATGCCGTTCCCGCCTGTGTGATAGCGGTACAGCGAGGGTTTCTGGAAAGACGTGTAAAACACAACCGGCTTGTTTCCAGCCTGTTGATGAATGGCCTCCATGGCCGGCTGGTAATCGCCAAAACCCGTGATGTCGGGGACAAAAGGTGTGCAAAGCCCTATGCGGACCAGCAAAACAAGAACCGCCATCGGCAGGATATATCTCATTATTCTCTTATGCCACAATTCTTTACGAGTATTCCTATGCAACAAAAACAGCATCGGTACCGAGATGGCAATGGTCCAGTGCGGTTCGGCATGGCCGTTGACCGTCATCATCCAGAAAAACAGGACAAAACCCACACAGGTGAAAACACAGGCCCTGGTGAAGAGGTCTTTGTTTTTGCGCTCCTGCCAACAGAAATAAAAAGCCAGAAACAAGCATACCGGATTGAAAACCAGCAACTGATTGGGCAGAAATTCCAGCACATAAGCCCAGGAAAACAGGTCTTTGCGAAGCAGAAAATGATATTTCAGGCTCGGAAAGTCGTGATTGAACTGCCACAGGATATGGGGCAGAAACAAAAGCGCAGCCAAAACCACAGCCAGCCATAATTTCCAGTCTTTCAGCAATTTAAAATTCGACAATACGACAAAGCCTATCACCAGAACCGCCATGTACTTGCTATACAACATTCCCGCCATGGTAAGTCCCAGCAACATTGCCAGCAGGAACGAGCCTTTTTTCAGATATTGCTGATACAGATAGAAAAACAGAGCGGTGAAGAAAAGCAAAGGTGCATCGGGAGTGGTGATAAAGCCGTAGAGCACAAACATGAAAAGGGAAAAGGCAATGAGAAAGAACTCGTTGACATCTCGGACACTCGCATTCACCCGGGAAAGGGTTTTCCACACCAGCCAGATTGTCGCCCCATGGAGCAACACGGTACAAAGCCGCACCGACAGTGCCCCCGTACCGACAAAATGGCTGAGAAAGGTCAGCAAAGCCACCATCGGCGGATGATCGTAATAGCCCCAATCCAGAAACTGCCCGTAAAGCGCATAATACGCCTCATCAGCGTGCATGTTGGTGAACACCGCCTGCACCAAATCTGCCAACACCCAAATCAGCAGGTACAAGTAAAATCTTTTTTCCTCTTTATTCATACAGCAAAAATACAATTTTTTTGATTAGCAAATCGTTTAATTAGTAAATTTTGCTATGAGCTATGAGGGGTGGGCGGTGAGCGATGAGCGATGAGCGGTGGGCAGTGAGCGGTGAGCATGGAGATGTGAGCATGGAGATGTGAGCATGGAGATGTGAGGGATGAGTACGTTGGTGTTGACGCCGCGAATCAATTCATTAAACAATTTGAAAGACAAAGAGGCGTGCCAAAGGCACGATATCCTATTAACCCCGCACAACTTGTTGTGTGGGGCGTACAATGACAAGTCCTGTCTGCGTGCTGAAAGCACGCTACATCCTCTCCAATGTGGCGTACCTACGGCACGCAGGAGCAGAGCTGTTTGCCGCATACCCCACATTGCGCTACGCTTATGCGGGGTTAATAGGATTGCGTGCTTTCAGCACGACTGATCACCTACTACATTGAGGGGTAAGTACGTTGGTGCTGACGCCGCGAATCAATTCATAAAACAAAAAGCTCATGGCTCATAGCTGAAAACTCAATGCCAAAGGCCTGTAATTAGCACATTTTTTTTATCTTTGCCAAAAATTTTTGATCATGGCAAAGATGGCGGAAACTCCTTTAATCAAGCAATATAACCAGTTCAAGGCGCAGCACCCCGATGCGATTCTCCTGTTCAGGGTGGGTGACTTTTACGAGACCTTTGGAGACGATGCCATCAAGACCTCACAGATTTTGGGCATCGTGCTGACCAAGCGCGCCAACGGCTCCGCCCAGTCCATCGACCTGGCAGGGTTTCCTCACCATGCCCTGGACACTTACTTGCCCAAGCTGGTACGCGCCGGCCTGCGCGTGGCCATCTGCGAACAGCTGGAAGACCCTAAACTGGCCAAGACCATTGTCAAGAGAGGCATCATAGAACTGGTGACCCCGGGCGTTTCCACCAACGACAAGGTGCTGGAACAAAAAGAAAATAATTTCTTGGCAGGTATTCATCTTACCGACGGCAAAATCGGCATCTCCTTCGTGGATATTTCCACGGGTGAGTTTTATGTGGCCGAAGGCAACGCCACCTATATCGACAAGCTGCTGCAGAATTTCAAACCTTCAGAAATTGTGCTTCAGAAAAACAAAACCAACAGCTTCAAGGAACAATTCGGTGAAAAGATACTGCTCACCGCCTTCGACGACTGGGTATTCACCACCGATTATGCCATGGACCTGCTGACCAAGCATTTCCAGACCACCTCGCTGAAGGGTTTCGGTGTGGATGGACTGGAATACGGTATCATCGCTGCCGGGGCCGCCTTGCATTACCTCTACGAGACTCAGAATCATAAGATTCAGCATATCAATAAATTAAACAGAATTGAAGAAGAACTGTATGTTTGGCTCGACCGCTTTACAGTACGCAATTTGGAGCTGATACACTCCTCCAACGAAAATGCGGTAACCTTGTTGCAGATTCTGGACAAGACCCTCACTCCGATGGGCGCGCGAATGCTGAAAAAATGGATGGTGCTACCGCTGAAAGAGAAGGTGATGATTGAGGAGCGCCTATCTGTGGTGAAGTATTTTATTGATAATGAGTCTATTGCTGATAATATCAAATGCAGCCTGCGAGAAATGGGCGATGTAGAGCGACTGGTGTCCAAAATCGCCACGGGCAAAATTTCCCCCCGAGAGGTGGTGCAATTGGCCCGCTCCCTTCGCGCTGTGGAGAAAATCAAAAAAACGTGCGAACAAACCGACCTCTCTTCCCTGAAAAAAATTGCCGAGCAGTTGAACCCCTGCCTCAGCGTATGCGAGCGCATCGAGAAGGAGATTGTGGAAGACCCGCCTGTAGCCGTCAATAAAGGCCGTGTGTTTGCCAAAGGTGTTGATGATGAGTTGGATACACTTTCGTCTTTGGCTACCAACAGCAAGCAGATTTTGGCCGACATACAACGCCGCGAGTCAGAACGCACGGGCATTCCTTCCCTGAAAATCGGCTTCAACAATGTGTTCGGCTACTATCTGGAAGTGACCAACACCCATAAATCGAAGGTGCCGGAAGACTGGATTCGCAAGCAAACACTGACCAACGGCGAAAGATATATCACTCCGGAGCTGAAAGAACTGGAAGACAAGATTTTAGGTGCGGAAGACAAGATTCTGGAGATAGAAACGCGTATGTTCAATGATTTTGTGCTGGGTTTGATGGACTATATCCCTATGATTCAGCTGGATGCCCGTCTCACCGCCCGTCTGGATGTGCTGCTATGCTTTGCGGCGGTATCGCTGGAAAACAACTACACCTGCCCTGTCGTCAACGATTCCACCTCGATAAACATCAAGAATGGCCGCCATCCGGTCATTGAGAAACAGCTGCCGCCTGGCGAGAAGTACATCGCCAATGACGTGTATCTGGACAATGAGCGGCAGCAGATTATCATCATCACAGGACCGAACATGTCGGGTAAGTCAGCGTTGCTGCGACAAACCGCCCTCATCGTGCTGATGGCTCAAATGGGCTGTTTTGTGCCTGCGGAGAAGGCGGAAATCGGCATTGTCGATAAGGTTTTCACCCGTGTGGGCGCCTCCGACAACATCTCCACTGGCGAATCCACCTTTATGGTCGAGATGAACGAGACCGCCAGCATCCTGAACAACGTGTCGAACCGCAGCCTGATTCTGCTGGACGAGATTGGCCGCGGCACCAGCACCTACGACGGTGTGTCCATCGCCTGGTCCATTGCCGAATACCTGCACGAGAACCCGCGCCACCGCGCCAAGGTGCTCTTCGCCACCCACTACCACGAGCTTAACGACATGGCCTCGCAATTCCCACGCATCAAAAATTTCCATGTATCCGTCAAGGAAATCAACAATAAAATACTGTTCCTGAGAAAGTTGGAAAAAGGCGGCAGCGAGCACAGCTTCGGTATCCATGTGGCCCGCATGGCAGGTATGCCCCAGGCCGTGCTGAAACGCGCCGAAGAGGTGCTGAAACAACTGGAGGCCAGTCGCAGTGGCAACGACCCCATCAAGGTGGAGAAAAAAGAACCTGGTTATCAACTCAGCTTCATCGCCCTCGATGACCCGCTGCTGTTGGACATCAAAGACCAGATCATCGACCTCGACATCAATAGCCTCACCCCCGTCGAAGCCCTCATGAAACTCAACGATATCAAAAGTCTGCTCACGAAAAAGAAAAAATAAAAAAAGGGTCGAAAATTTCGACCCCTTTTTTATTTCAAATGTTCCTCGTGGAATTTGGCGATTTTATTCCACAAATGTACACGTTCTATACCCGTCACATTGTGGTCGTGGATGGTATAAGGGAAATAATCCACCTCAACGCCAGCTTTCACCGCCTCTTTCATCAGTTCCAACGACTGCTGCCAAACCACGGTGTGGTCCTGACAACCGTGCATCACCAGCAAATCGCACTTCACGTTCTTGATTTTGTCCAACAAACTGGCTTTGGCATAGCCTTCGGGATTCTCTTCGGGAGTGTCCATGTAACGCTCACCGTACATTACCTCGTACCATTTCCAATCCACCACCGGACCACCGCAAGAAGCGGCCTTGAACACCTCAGGATGGCGGGTCACCAGCGACAAGGTCATGAAACCGCCATAGCTCCAGCCATCCAAACCGATACGCTTCGCATCGATATAAGGCAGTGATTTCAGGTATTCCACACCGCACATCTGGTCTTCCACCTCCAAATCACCCAGATGACGATGGATGCACTTCTCGAAATCCGCACCACGGTTGGCTGTGCCACGGTTGTCCAAAGTGAAAATCACATAACCCTGCTGAGCCATATAGTACAGGAAGGTGCCACCCGACATGAAAGTATTCGTAACCAACTGTGAATGAGGACCTCCATACACATAAATCAGACAAGGATATTTCTTGGTCTGATCCATATTCGGGGGCAGAATCATGCGACAATACAAGTCATCGCCCGCCTTGTTCTTGATGCTGAAAATGGAGACCTTGCCCATAGTGCAGTCAGCAAAAGGATTCTTGGAAGCCTTCAACAGCTTGGAAATCTTGCCGTTAGTGCTCTTCAGATAAATTTCACGAGGGGTTTCCAAATTGGTGAAATAATCGATGAAATATGTCATATCCGAACAGAAGCGGGGAGTATGGGTTCCCGATTCGGGAGTCAGGTTTTCCAGCTTTTTACTTTTGATATTCACCTTGCAAACATACTGATCCACAGGTTTATCTAACGATGCCAGAAAGAAAATGTTCTCCTCTTTCGGATCCAGTCCCAGCACTTCGCTCACCTCCCAATTGCCCTGGGTCAGCAAGGTGTTGGTGCCGGCATTCAGATCATACAGATAAATATGGTTCCAGCCATCTCTGCGGGTCTGCCAGAGGAAACTGTTGTTTTTCAAAAAGATGGGATGAGTCTGAGGTTCCACATAGCGACTGTCGCTTTCCTCAATCAACACTCGGGTCTTATTACCAGTAAGTAAATCATACTCAATCAATTTTGCATGATTCTGCGCACGATTCAGATGAGTGATATACAGAAATTTTTCATCAGGAGAGAACGTGATATTGGTCAAAAACTCACCATCGGCCTTATCGGTTTTGATGTAATGATACACCGCCTTGCCCTTGTCCACCGATGCTTTCACATCGAAAATGCCAGCTTTTACCTCATGGCTGGTACGGCCTGCCATGGGATATTTCATCATTTCCACCGTGGCAATCGGGGTAGAAGTGTTCACCAAGGGATAATCCTCCACCATGCTCTCATCCATGCGGTAAAAGCAGATGTAATTGCCCTTGGGTGAAAAATACTGACCCTCGTTGATACCCCACTCGCTGCGGTGCACACTCTCGCCAAACACAATGTTCTTGCCGGTATCAGGACATAAAAGTATCGGTTTATAATCATTCAGAATACTCTGAACAAAAACTTTACCATCTCTTTTGGCCACAAAAAGGAAATTTTCCAATTGGTAATCGAAAACATCCTCCATATCAATTTCGCTGACCGCATTGGAGGTCAGATCCAACACTTTGCCGTATGCCGGAAAATAAAGCTTGTCCTTGCCAATCCAATAAAAAGAAGGGAAACGTTTCACCTCTTCCTCTTTCAATGATTTTGCCAGTTGCTCAAGGGTCATGAAAGTATGGTCTTTGCCGCTCTTGGCATCGGTCAGTACCATCGTATTATCTTCAATATGAGCATATTGCTGGGTTTCAGGTCGCCATGACAGATTTTTGATATTATCATAACTGTATTTTCCTTTGAAAATGCCTTCCAAATCGATATAATTGATTTGGGAAAACAGTATCATGCATGAGAAACTCAGCAACAATGAAAGCAGAATTTTTTTCATTTTTGAATAGACTATTGATGATTAGTTTATTTTAACTATTTTATTTTCATTCAATTGATATTTTTCTCCTGTAGCGGGGCAAGTAGCAAAACCCTCGGCATTGAACTGCAATTTCTGACCGTTTTCGCTCATCCAACCCGCATGGCGGGCGGGATTGCCAGTTACCAACTCATAATCTCGCACATCGCATGTAATCACCGCACCGGCACCTACAAAGGCATAGCGGCCAATCCGGTGTCCACAAACAATGGTAGCATTGGCCCCGATGGTGGCACCCTGGCCAACCAATGTGGGTTTATATTCGTTTTTCCGAATCACTCCGCTACGGGGATTGACAACATTGGTAAATACCACCGACGGACCCACAAAGACATCATCTTCAAGAGTAACACCCTCATATACAGAAACATTATTTTGTATTTTCACCCTATTGCCGATGGTCACGCCCGCGGCGACAAACACATTCTGGCCCAGATTGCAATCTTCCCCAATGGTACAGTTTGCCATCAGATGGCTGAAATGCCAAATCTTGGTGCCCCGGCCGATCTGGCAGGGCGCATCCACCACTGCAGTTTCGTGTATATAGGTCTTGGTTTCCATTTAATTTGAATTATATTCGCATCACTACCCTGCCCTCCGTACACCCCTTCTAACATAAGGGGAATTTAAATTTCAACTTTCAGTTTTCCGTTTTCAACTTTCAACTAATTACCAAGCTCCGTCGAACACTGTCCAAATGTAGTCACCGGTATCCCAGGCAGTATTGATGGCGGTGGTTCCACACAGGTTGGTATAGTCCGTCAGCAACTTCAGAGCCTCCTCGCGCTGTCCCTTTTTAAGCAATGCAAGTGCCTTGTCCTCAATATTTTGCTGATTATCAAAAAACTCCTTCTGCAGCGGTTTCCAAGTGTTGTCAATCACTTTGCGCATATCGCCCCAGCGTTGCGAGGCCAAGGTGCCCAAACGATTGAAAGCCCACCAGGCGGATTTCCGGCTGAAACCCGTCTCGCGGCCGCAGGTTTTGTATTCTGAAGGCAAGTCAGTGACGTTGGCATAAATCGGCACATACACCGAAGAAGCCACATTGTCGAGGGCAAACCAGCACAGGGCACCCACCTCATCGGGCAGGTCGCTGCGACACTGGATAATGGTGGCATACACCGTGAACCACACCGCAATATTGCGTTCTCCATGGGCGTGCCATCCACCGTTCACCTTATGCAGCTTCAGCTCATCCGACTTCATGAATGGATTGGCCAGCGGCGACATGACGGACTTTCCTTCCTTGTCGGTCACTGTAAGGTTTTTACGCATATCATATTCGGTTCCTTCGTAATAATCCTGGAAAACACGTACCATATCCGACAACTTCACCAAGGAATCGGGTTTCACCGAGAAAGGATAATTTTCAGCATTGGGATCCAATTTCAGTGAGGGGGCCAGCAGGTCGAACACACGCCATTCGCGACGGCGGCAGGCCAGCATCATACGTGACTCTGGCGCATAAGCGTAGGCGAATCTGAAAGGCTCGCCGCTTTTTTTGCTCCACCAGCCATTCTCCTCAGCCACAGCATACACATTGTCGGAAGCCATGAAATAATCCTTGTTTTTCAAGTCTATCTCTCTGATAGTCGATGCGTTGGCATTGACAGCGACATGGTCGTCAGGTACCCTTTGGGCAGCCCAGACAGCTCCTAATTTGCCCTTGCCGGGACCCACAATCTCCAAATGCCACACCTCGTTCTTGTCAGCGATGGTCAAGCACTCACCGCCATCAATCCAGCCGTATGTTTTCATCAACTCGCCCGCCATTTTGATGGCCTCGCGCGCTGTGGAGCAACGCTCCAGCATCAGCTGGCAAAGTCTCTGACAATCGATGAGTCCGCTATCGGATTTTAGCTCGCTGCGTCCACCAAAAGTGGATTCACCAATGGCCAGTTGTTTCTCGTTGACACAGGGGTAAGCTGTGTTGAGGAACTGATAGGTATGTGCCACTTGCGGAATCTCGCCCACAGGAATGTTGTCGTAGCGATTCATTCTGCCCGGCTCTGACTTGGCCGCAACACGCTTGTACAAGGTTTCGGTGGCACCTGCCGGATGGTCTGCCGCCTTCTCCACGGTGATATTGGTGCGCGAACGTCCACTGTCATCGGTATGCGAAGTCATCACCGAGCCATCGGCAGAGGCTTTCTTGCCCACGGTCACGCTGGTGCATTCCATTCCTTCGGTAAATTCGCCAGAACTATACCAATTCTGGCCCTGAGCCCCAAAAAAGGCCAGAGTGAAAATAAGGGTCAGTAATTTTTTCATATTTGGTTTTTTTATTATGTGTGCGTAACTTGCCAATTGCATCTCATTCTCTTCTCTAAGGTACGGCTTCGCCGTAATGTTTGCGTCACTACCCCGCCCTTCGGCTACCGATGGAGGCTACGTCTCCCTCTCCTCCTCGCTCAGGATAGCCAAAGGGTGCTTTGTCTCTGCTCTCGCTCCTTCATCGATTCTAATAGAAGAGTAATTAACTTTCAGTTTTCAACTGTCAACTAATTTTTGATTACCATATCCGCCCGCCTGCATTTCTCCTCCTGTGGCATCTGTGCGTTGATACGGTCGGTGATTTCCTTCTCCGTAAGGCTGGGGTTCCGTTTTTTGATACGCTCCAAACGCACCTCCAGCGGGGCATCCACCACAATCACCATATCGAAGAACTTCTCCAATTCGTTCTCGTACACAATAGCGGATTCCAGCATCACCGACGGGGCATGTTGCTCCTCGGCCCACTCATCGAACATTCCCATCACCCTGGGATGAATCATCTTGTTGATAATTTCCCTCTTTTGGGGATTCTGGAACACACAGCGTGCCATCTTTCTGAAATCCAGTCTTCCCTCTGTAAAAACCTCTGTGCCAAAATAAGAACGGATCGTATCGACAATTTCCTTGTCCTCGTAGCATTTTTTAGCTTCCTCGTCCGCATAGAACACCGGAATACCCATCTGCACAAACTTCTTGGAGATATAGGTTTTACCTGTTCCTATACCTCCCGTAATAGCTATTTTTTTCATCTGTTATTTCACATACAAGGTTAGCACCTCGGGTTTTTCCACTGAAATCAACTCAGGATAGCCATTGTCCACAAGAAAATTGCAAAGCTCCTTGTTGGAGAAGGAATACGCACTGCGTTTGTTCTTGTTTTTGACTAACTCCTTGACAGAAAGATTCACTATTCTGTTTTCCTCGGCATATTCCGGAGTCAAATAATCCAATCCTCTGGTTTTGAATGTCAACAGCAGCGTGGTGTCCGAAAAAGTGCAACTTTTCTTCCCGTCAGGCAACTCCGAGCATATCACCTTATACTCCAAAGTATGTTCTTGGTCTATGGAGAAATTGATGAAAAACCATGCGATGGCCGACAGTATCAAACATACCAAGAAAGCCAATGGCGGCAATTTTATCCTGTTTTTATGCTCTTGCTTGGGCTGCCTCTCTATTTGCATATACTAATTATTTTTGAGCGTTTTTGGCTTCGTTTTCATCAATAGCCACAGCCGCTTTTTCGATGGTAATCTTCACACCGTCAGCGATTTCGATAACGAAAACCTTCTCCTGAACATCCGTAATCTTGCCGTGCAAACCACCAATTGTGATGATTTTGTCACCCTTAGACAACTTGCTTCTGTATTCCTCAATCTGTTTCTGCTTTTTCTGCTGCGGTCTAATCATGAAAAAGTAGAAAATCAAAAGCAACAAAAGGATAAAAATCAAAGTCATTGATCCACCACCTGCTCCCTGTCCTTCAGCCGGAGCCATTAATAAGAATAATAAATTGTTCATTTTCAGTTTTTTATATTGATAATTAATTAAGGTTCAACTACAGTGGCTTTTAATCTGAGGGTAGTTTGTACCGGATAGGTGTTAGCGGACACCACTACCATTTTATTCACCTCTCCATGCTGGTTCTTCGAGTCGAAAGTCACCCCGATTTCCCCGGATTCACCTGGTCTGATGGGTGCCTGCGGAGGGGTTGAAGTGGTGCAGCCGCAGGAAGAGCGCGCGCTGGAGATAATCAGGTTGGATTTACCGGTATTTTTGAATTTGAAAGAATAACTCAGCTTCTCTCCTTTGATAACCCTGCCGAAATCGTATTCCAAGTTCTCGAAAGTCAGCACCGGCATCTTCTCGGCATCCTTTTTGGACAGGCCCTCTGCTGTCATGGGGTTATGCACATCCGCAGTGGTAAAGCCCTCAGAGTTGTTCTTCTCTCCGCAAGCTACCAAGAAAATGCTTATTAGGCAAATAGTACAAATTATCAGTGTTCTTTTCATTTTAAACCTCCTAAACTTTATACTATATACTTTATACTATGTACTTTACACTATGTACTTTACACTATGTACTTTACACTCACACCAACCCTCTCCCCATCTTATTCAGCTTCCCTTCTTCCTTCAAGTCCACCGCCATCTTGTCCAACATACCGTTGATGAAAACCTTGCTCTTTTGTGAGCTGTAGGTCTTCGCCAACTCAATGTACTCATTAATCGTCACTTTCACCGGGATGCTGGGGAACTCCGTGAATTCGCATAGCGCCATTTTCATCAGAATGATATCCAGCTCCATGATACGCTCCAACTCCCAGTTCTGCAACTTCTGCTCTATTCTTTCCTCGTACTCGTTATTATGCGCCAAAGTCAGGGTGTAGAGACATTTATAGAACTGCATGTCACTCTCTTCCCCTTCTGCCACCGGCTTGAACAAAGTCGAGATAGTGCAATTATCCTTCTTCGATTCCTTGAACTGCTGGATATTTTTGTACAACATCAGCAAAGCCTCGTTGTAATCGTCGAACCAGTGGATATTCTTTTCCTCGAAAAACCAATGGATCAGCTTGCTCTCCACAAAAACTTTCTCCACAATGGCCAGCACCAATTCCTTATCCTCGTTATAGCTTCGCTGAGGATTTGCCATGTAGCGCTGATATTCGGGTAATTCAACTATTTCATGATTCACCTGCACAATGAAATCCACATCGTTGGCCCAGTTGATTTTCAGTTCCTTGAACTTTTTGTTCAGCGTAACATTCTCATCAATTTGCAAGATTACCTTATTATCCACGAACTTGGTATTGGGATTCAGATCCGCCTCGGTGGGATTGATCTTGTTTTTCAAATCCTCGAGTTTATTTACCCTATAGCGGTAAATAGCCGAGAACAAGGAGAAAAAATAGATGAACAGGGTATAGCAGGACTGGATGGCGTCGTTCAGTTTCTTCTCACCTTCCACCACATCTTCCCTGTCATTCATCTGATGGGCGAAGATGGCCTGCATTACCTTGATTCTCAAATAACGTCTGCTTACCATGTTTTTCTTTTAGCGCTGCAAATATACTATTTTTTGTTGGATTGTTGATATGTTTAATTGTTTATTCGTTTATACGTGAAGGCGTGAAGACATGCACTTCGTGCATTCGTTAAGACGACATTCTGTTTTTTCCGCCTTCACACCTCCACGAACGAGCGAAGCGAGTGTCTTGACGAACGAACAGAGTGAGTGTCTTCACGTCTTAACATCTCCACGTTTAACCGATCACTTCCTCTACCTTCGCCATCAATGCGGTCTCAAGCTCTTTGGCTTTCACCACATAGGCCTGGGCTTTGCTTACCATTTCTTCCGCAAAAGCTTTGTCTTCCAAGCTGGAAGCGTTGATTTTCACGTTCAGGTAGGCCCCCATGACAGCGGCGCGGGCACACAACACACCAACACCGGCATCAGTCACAGAATTCGGATTGCCCTTCTCAATCATGGCGGCGCAAAGCTCAAACACATCGAAGCTGCGCTGGATGGTTTTGTACGGCACCTCGATAGCATATTTTGTGGCATCCTGGATAGCCTGTTTGCGGGCGGCTTTCTCGGCATCGTTGCCCTTGGGCATACCAAAAGCCTCCATGATCAGATTGAAAGAATGGGTGTCCTCGTCCACCAGCCACAAAAGGTCGTCTTTGATTTTCTGACCCTTTTCAGCCCATTGTGAGAATTCTTCCCAACGCTCGTCCCAACCTGGTTTGTGTGAGGACAGATTGGCCACCATCGTACCCAGAGCGGCACCCAGGCTGCCCATATATGCGGAGATGGAACCACCGCCGGGAGCGGGACTCTCGGAAGCGGTCTCATTGGCAAAACCCGTGCAGGTCATGTCCATCAGCTTCTCGCTCTTGTTGTCTTTCTCAATCAGATATTCAATAACTTTTTCTTCCGGAATGAAGGGTTTCAGGTCGTCCAAGCCCATGGATTTGATGGCGATCTTGATAATTTCGGCCTCGTCGATACCCAACGAGCGCTGCTGTTTTCTCAGGAAGTATTTACCAGCGTCTATCAGGGTTTTCTTAGGCACCAAGCCCACGATTTCCGTACCGGTCACGCGGATGCCACGGGCATCAGCTTTTTTGCGCACCTCCTCGAAAGCCACATGCAGCGGGGTGGCGTTGGTGTCAGTAATGTTCATAGATACCTGAGCCACACCGTATTCCTTGATAAACCAGCCAATGGCCTTTGTCCCCTTCAATGTGCCGGGAATATTAATCGGATTGCCGTTTTCGTCTTTCATGATTTTGCCGGTAATCGGATTGCCCTCGCGTTTCGGGCGGCCTTTCTCACGCACGTCGAAAGCGATGGCGTTGGCGCGGCGGGTGGAAGTGGTATTCAGGTTGTAGTTCACCGCGATGAGGAAGTCACGGGCACCGATAGCGGAAGCACCGCTTTTGGCCACTTCCTCTGTGAACTCGCATGGACCGAAATCGGGTTTCCATTCGGCACTGGCAATACGCTCCTTCAGTGCCTCATACTCACCCTGACGACAATTGGCCAGGTTACGGCGTTTGGGTTCGAAAGCGGCGTTCTCGTAACAGAACACTGGAATGTTGAGTTCCTCACCCACCTTCTTGGCCAACTTGCGGGCATATTCAGCGGTCTCTTCCATGGTGATGTTGGAAACAGGCACCAAGGGGCACACATCGGTGGCACCGAAACGCGGGTGGTCGCCGTGATGGCCTCTCATGTCAATCAGTTCCTTGGCCTTGGCAATCACCTTGTAGGCGGTTGCCACCACCTCGTCGGGAGTACCGACAAAGGTCACCACCGTACGGTTGGTAGTAAAGCCGGGATCCACATCCAGCAGTTTCACACCCTCCGATTTTTCTATCTCATCGGTAATCTGTTTGATCAAGTCCAAATTACGTCCCTCGCTGAAATTGGGAACACATTCGATTAATTGTTTCATAGTTGTTTTTCTATTTTATTGATTATTAATATCTTGATAATTCAATCTATAAATACAAAAGTACATATTTTTCCTAAATTATGCATGGATTTAAAACAAAAAAAGGCTGTCGATTGTCAGCCTTTTTTCGAGAGGTCTCTTCCAGACTCGAACTGGAGTAAATGGTTTTGCAGACCAGCGCCTAGCCACTCGGCCAAGAGACCTTTTTTGAGACTGCAAAAGTACAACTTTTTTTTGAATTAGCAATAGATGATGAAAATTTTTTTAGAGACGCACGGCAGTGCGTCTCTACTATACCTAATCACTATGTCCTATCTCCTATTATTGCGCTTGTTGTTGTGTCTTGATATTGTGGCGTTTGCGCTCAGTCTCATCCAGAATAATCTTGCGGAGGCGGAGTGATTGCGGAGTGATTTCCAAATATTCATCGGGACCGATGTACTCCATGTATTCCTCCAGCGACATCTTGATGGCAGGAGCAATGTGCATTTTCTCGTCACTACCGGCGGCACGCATATTAGACAGTTTTTTCGACTTGCACACATTCACCACCAAATCGTCGGGACGGATATGTTCTCCAATGACTTGACCGGCATACACCTGGTCGTTAGGGTCGATAAAGAAACGGCCACGATCCTGCAGCTTGTCGATGGCGTAAGGATAACTCTGGCCTGTTTCCATGGCGATGAGCACACCCGCATGACGGCCCTGGATTTCGCCCTTCCATGGCTGGAACTCAATAAAACGGTGTGACATAATTGCCTCACCCTCGGTGGCAGTCAGCACCTGGTTGCGCAAGCCGATAATACCTCTGGAAGGAATCTGGAAATCCAAATGCACACGGTCGTTCACTGTCTCAATATTGATCAAATCACCCTTGCGACGGGTCACAAAGTCAATGACACGGCTGGAAAACTCTTCCGGCACCAACACTGTCAACTGCTCCACTGGTTCGCATTTCTGGCCATCTATTTCCTTGATGATAACCTGAGGTTGACCTACCTGCAACTCATATCCCTCGCGACGCATGGTCTCGATGAGCACAGACAGATGCAAAACACCACGTCCGAACACATTCAGCATATCGGGTGAGCCGGTCTCTTCCACACGCAAAGCCAAATTTTTCTCCAACTCAAGGAACAAACGGTCACGCAAATGTCTTGAAGTCACATATTTGCCTTCTTTTCCAAAGAACGGGGAATTATTGATAGTGAACAACATGCTCATGGTGGGCTCATCCACCTTGATAGGCGGCAAACCTTCGGGTTCCAAAGCATCGGCCACCGTATCACCGATCTCAAAATTGTCAAGACCCAGAACGGCGCATAACTCACCAGCTTCCACTGGAGTTTTTATTTTCTCTTTGCCCAAGCCCTCAAACACATACAATTCTTTGACTTTTGAAGGAACAATGTTGCCGTCGCGTTTCACCAACGACACATTCTGGCCCCATTCCAGAGTACCTCTTCTGATACGGCCTACAGCAATTCGGCCCACGTAAGAGGAATAATCCAAAGAGGAAATCATCATCTGCAAGCTACCCTCTTCCACTTTGGGGGCAGGAATATGCTCTATAATCTGGTCTAACAAATAAGAAATATCGTTGGTCGGAGTTTTCCAGTCGGGGCCCATCCAGCCTTGTTTGGCCGAACCATAAACCGTGGGGAAATCCAGCTGGTCGTCGGTGGCACCCAAATTGAACATAAGCTCAAAAACGGCCTCCTGGGCGAGTTCGGGATTGCAGTTTGGCTTATCTACCTTATTGATGACCACAATCGGTTTGAGGCCCAATTCTATGGCTTTCTGGGTCACAAAACGAGTCTGGGGCATGGGGCCTTCGAAAGCGTCCACCACTAACAACACGCCATCGGCCATGTTCAGCACACGCTCTACCTCGCCACCGAAGTCACTGTGTCCCGGAGTGTCAATGACATTAATCTTGCAGTCCTTGTATCTTACCGACACATTCTTGGAAAGGATAGTGATACCTCTTTCTCTTTCCAAGTCATTGTTGTCCAGTACCAGTTCCTGCACCTGCTGGTTGGCGCGAAACAGGTGTGCTTGGTATAAAATACGGTCAACCAAGGTGGTTTTGCCATGGTCAACGTGAGCGATAATCGCAATATTTCTAATGTTTTGCATCTTCTGAGAACGTATTATTTTTAAGGGTGCAAAGATACAAAAAATAATTAGTCAATGTGCTAATGTGCTAATGTGCTAATTGAATTATGAACTTTGAATTTAGAATTCATAATTTGTTCTATTGCATATATTTGATCCATAAAAAAACGGGGTACCTTCCGATACCCCGTGTAATATTTTGTAGAGACGCGATTAAACGAGTCTCTACAAGAATAGGTTATTATCTTACGATAGCGACTTTGTAAACACCAACACCATTTTCGGTAGCCAGTCTCACCACATAGTTGCCGTTAGCCACGTTCAGTGAAATCACTTCGGGGCTGCTCAGCACCTTGCCGGTATAAACTTGTTTGCCATAGATGTCATAGATGTCAACATTGCTTATATCGATACCATCTTCATTCACAATGTAAACATTGTTCTGGAAGCTGTAAACTTTGATGCTTGACATATCAGCGTTTGCGATACCATCAACAGGACCAACAGGCAGAGCTCTGGTGGTGAATACATTGGTAACCCAATCAGAAGTCATGTTATCGCCGCAGATAGCTCTAACACCATATTCATACATAGTGCCAGGAAGCAGGTCAGTCAGCTGCAGTGAAGTAGTGGTAACAGTCTCATTCATATAAATACCTGATTCAAATGCTCTGTAACGAACTTCGTAGCTCGGAGCGGTACCCATCCAGGTCAACAATGCGGATGTAGTATCGATATTCATAGCTGTCAAGTTGGTCGGATTCTGGCAGTTGGCTTCAAATACAGCGGTAATAGTATGGTTGCCGGTTACATTGTAGAAGGTGTATGAGCTGAGAGCACCTCTGCTTGAACCATCAACAATAACGTCAGCAATTACATAGAAGTCATTAGGAGTAATAGTGAAGGTCTTGTTTGAACCATATTCAACATTGGTCTGAGTACCAGGAGCAATGGTACCGTTTTCACCCTGGGTAACAGTGATTTCGAACTTCTTAATGCTGGTAGTGGCAGTCAAAGTGATATCGCCGTGTACAGGATCCAAAATGAAGGTACCGATACCGTTGTTGTAAGAAACAGGAACAACAGCGTTGCCAGCGGTTACGCTAACAATGTCATAACCCACTTCAGGAACAATCATGTATGAAGGAGTAGCACCGTAAGCATATGTCATCGTACCAGGAGTGATAGTAGCATGATCGGGCTGATCAACGGTAACAGTCACATAGTTAGGTGCGAAGTTAGCGAAGATGGTGTAGTCGCTCTGAACATTGCTGATAGTGAAAGCATTGTTGGTCACAGCAACTTCCTGGTCATTGGCGATAACATTCTCCAAATGATAACCGTTAGCTACAGTCAAAGTATAGTTCACATCGCTACCAGCCTGAACAGTAGTAGTGGCAGGAGTGATGGTACAACCCTCAGTGTTAGAAGTAGCGGTCAAGGTGTACATGGTAGCCTCGAAGGTTACATCCACAATGTGGTCAGCAGTGATATTGATAAATTCGTAGAAATTAACAGCACCAACGCTAGCACCGTCAACAACCACATCAGCAACCTGATAGTTATCGGCAGGAGTAATAGTCAAGCCATAGTTGCTGCCATAAGGCAATGTAGCATTGATAGTCGTCTCACCGTTAACAGTACCGTTAGCGCCAACAGTACCAGTAATGTTGTACATGAACTGGTCGAAGAGAACACTAACTTCATGGTTGGTATCAATAGCTGTGAAAGAAACAGTCAAGGTAACAACATCGTCGGCCTGAGTGTAGTTGGTGGCCACACCATCAATAACAGTCTGAGCAATGTACCAGCCTTGGTTAGCAACGATTTCGTAATCTACATCGTCACCATAATTCACCACCTGAACACCGTTAGGAGTAATCACACCACCCTGTGAAGCTTCAGCAGTCATAGTGTAAGTGTTGATTGCAAAATAAACGTTGATCAAATAGTTGTCAGCCACATTTTCGATAGTATAAGCGAAGGTCTGAGGATCAGTAACTTCAACTTCAGCATTGTTAATCACCACAGAAGCAATGTGGTAACCCTCGGCTGCCATAGCGTTGAATTCATAGTTGACAGTGCTGTCGGGATCGTATGTGAAAGTAATACCATCACTTACAAGACCGTTACCGTATGCATTGGTAGTAACAGTATAGGTATTGGGTTCGAAATAGATATAGAATTCATGAGATTCTTCGACATAGTTGAACTGATAGTTATTGGCGGTATATAAGTTCTGACCGTCCAAAGTAACATTGTCGATAGAATAACCGGTGGCAGGAATGATATTGCTATACCAGTTGTCAGCATAGTTCACAACAGTACTGAAGCTTTCACCCTCAACCAAGAGGTCGCTAGCGTCGGCATAACCCTGGCCAGCCATTACGTTATAAGTGATAGCGAAGGTGTCAACCTTAACAACTGCTTCGATAGTGTAGTTTTCAGCGATAGAATCCATAGTGAAGTAGTAGTAATGAGGATCACTACCGAATACCACTTCGTCGATTCTGTTCACGCCGTTCACGAAGAACTGATACAAGTGGAAGTGCTCTTCAACAGTACCAATAACCATCATAGGATCATACTCAGCCACATACTGGGTATCAGGAATAATAGTGCCCATGATGTCAGTAATACTGTCATACGTATTGTAATTGCTTACGAATGCGTCGATTCTGTAACCGAATTTAAGATCAACATTTTGAGTTTCAGTAACATTTTCAAAGGTGTAGCTGTCAACACGGCCTTGAGACTCACCATTAACGATAACATCCACAATATGATAGCCATCGATTTCATCAGCATAGAAAGCAATGGTAGTATCAACATCATTGTTTACTGAGTAGTCAACCCAAGTAGTATAGGTGTCACCAGCGGTCATCAGCTCACTGTCATTAGCATAGCCCTTACCAGTCAAAACATTGTAGTTGATAGCCACAGTGTCTCTTCTGAATGTAGCGTTCAGATAGTAGTTGGCCACGACCAAAGTATCGATAGTATAGCTGTAAGTACCATCACCATTGTCAACAACGTCTGCAAACACATCAATCTGCATATCAGGATCCATCGGGCTGAGGGTCAAACCTGTCAAGAAATAGTGAGGATCAGCCTCCATGTTCACAGTGAAAGGATCAGGATTGATGGTAGTGTCAACTGGCAATTCTGTATTCACAAACTTACCACCGAGATCGCTATAGAGGTCAGATCTGTAGTTTTCAACAGTTTTAAAGATATGGAATTCAAGTTTGAAATCTACGAATACGGTATGAGGCTCTGTAACATTCTCCAAGGTATAGAGCATGAAGTTAGCGCCTGTACCGTCTTCAGGAACTACCTGTACATTATCAACCCAAACACCAGCCACGTGGTACATAGGATTCGGAACGAGGTTCAGGGTGAGGTCTTCACCATAGTTGACAGCGATAGTGTCATTAGGAGTAACTGTACCACCCAACTCATTGTAAGTTACGATAACATCGTTAACAGGATATACTTTGAAGTTATCGATGCTGAAACCTAAGTTGCCAGGCAATGAAGTGGCGTGGAAGCCGAAGTTGTAGATACCGTCAGCGTCGATAGTGATAGTAGTGGTAGCTGTCTCATTGATAGTATTGTTGAAGCTATGAGTAGCCACGGCGTTGGTCATATCGGCGATATGTGCGCCATTGCCATAGAATACTTCGAAGGATTCGGTCAGTGAGCTGTTAGCCTTATAGTCATAGATAATGGTATAAGTACCAGCAGCCATTTCAATACAAGGTGACATCATCCAGTCGTCAGCAGCGGCCAAATCGTTGAAAGTATAGTTGATGTTGTTGTTCAGGTTCATGGTGACACCGTCGTTGTTGGCATCGATCGGATTCCAACCATGGTTGATAGTCAGACCTGTGAATGCTTCTTCGTAAGGAACAGCGATAGGAGCCAGAACAGTGATAGGAGCTGAAGTAATGGTGTTGTTGGCATCAACAGCATCGCCTGTTAATTCAACCCAAGCGGTCAAAGTGTTTTCACCAGTGGTGAAAGCAGGAAGCTGGTTGAAAGTATAGGTGGCAGCTTCATTGAATGCAATCGGGGTGGCCAAGGTAACGGTTTCATGAACCGGAGTCTCCTCATTCACCTGATAGTAAGCTTCGAATGTGCTAACGGTACCTTCATAACCCATATTCTTCACACCAACAGTGACAGCACCTTCCACATCGCAAGCGTCTGCGAAAGTGTTGATGTCTGTGATAGCCAAATCTGTAGCTTCAGGACAGTTGGTTATTCTGATGTTGTTTCTGTATGTATAAGCGGAACCTGCTGCTGTTGCACCCGGATTGAATGGATCAACATTATAACTGTCAGTATAATAATATCTTGCTATATTTGATCCACCGGCATGAGTACGGAAGGTAGGATAGCTACCCCATGAACCAGTATTATCATCCACAATCAACACCAAGTTGTCTGTTCCATTATAGTTAAATGGAGTATCGAAATTAATTTGCTGCCATCCTTCTGTGAAAGCAACAACACCTGAATAAACCAACTGGGCATTGTCCATAGGCAACCAAGAAGTAATTTCGTTTGCAGATGTATGCATCATGTAAATGTCAATATTTCTTGCTTTTGAACCGGTGTTGCTAACCTCAATTTCAAAACCAGAAATTGTGGTAGCAGCATTAATTTCAGAACTCTTGAAAATTTGTTGTGAGAAACTATAGTTATAATTTCCATAGGTTGGAATATAAGTTGAAGTTGAAGTACCTGTAAATTCAACTTGAACACCATGCTCACAATTAGTTGTGAATTCCACTTCATCAGTATATTCACTTTCATCTTCAGTACCACAAACGGCCTTTACACGAACAGCGTAGTTGGTTGAAGCCTGGAGGTTGTTCAGGAGAGTGTATGTAGTGTCAACAGAAACACTGGTCCAGGTAGCATCACCCTCTGCCATGTATTCAACTGCATAAGCAGCCTGGTCATAACTATCAGCCCAATTAACAGCAGCTGTATGGTCAGTAACTTCTGAAACAGTTAATGATGAAGGAACGAAGCAAGTGGGAATAGCTTCCACCAAAATATTATCAACATATGTATAATTGTACCAATAGCTATTGGTATAACCTTCTGGTTTTTCTTTAGTTTCACGGAATGCGATATAACCATTTCCACTATAATCACTCAATGGAATTGTAAATCTTTCACCTGCAACAGGAGCAGAAATAGTTTGAATAAGGGTGAAACTTGTTTCAGGATTAGCAGCGTCAGTAACAACACCCACATCCAATCTTGAACCATAGTATGCAGAAGTTGAATTATATGCTTTTGCATCAAAAGAAATCATCAAGGTATTAATTGCGGCGTCCATCTGAGGCAACACAGCATACACTTCACCATATGAAGTTGAAGTTGAAGTAGTGCAATAGCTATATAATCTCAATGAGTTGGTACCGCTCACGGCGTATGATGAGCTATTGTAAATACCTGCTCCGTATGAGGTTGAAGTACCCGTGAATTTTCTATTCCAGCAAAGCGGCATCACCATGGATGACTGAGTAGTTGTAGAAGTATAAGTGTCGAAATTCTCTGCGAAAGGAACTGCGACCAAACCACAAACAGTGTTGATAATTAATTCTGTGCTTGCTACTTCTGACTCGTCAGTGGCTGAGCAAATAGCTTTTACGCTGAATGGCAGTACATAGTGGGTAGAAGCTGACAAACCCGTAATAGTGTATGGATTTTCGGTAGTAGTTTCTGTGATGGTTTGATCACCAATGGTATAAGAAACTTCCCATTCGGTTTCGCTACTACCTGCAGTCCAAGAAACTTGAGCTGTGGTTTCAGTAACAGTACCAACGGTAATGGAAGATGGTTTCATGCAAGAGGGAGCTTCCTCAATTGCAACATTATCCACAAAGATTGCACCACTACCATAGTTGGCATTAGAGAAGAACTGCAATATGATAGATTTACCAGCGTATGCTGCCAATGAAATAGGATCAGCCTCGGTGAATGTACCTGGATTTGTATAATCATTAGAACCAGTACTTGTGTATGATCCCAACTCAACAGCTTGTGTTGTGCCTTGTTCTATTACATTTACCTTGAATGCACCGCAACTTGCTCTGTGGGAATAGTCAAACTTCAATACATATACACCTGTATTTGGCAAAGTGATTACTGGCGAATTGATAAGTGCAGTACCACTTTGTACATAATAATTGTACATACGCATCATTTTATTACCGCTATAGCTATATACACCCCAAATACGTTCAGGATAATTGCTTAATGTTGAAGAAGTAGAAGCACTATTGTCCCAGCAATTGGGTACTGTACTAGCATCAAAACCCTCAAAGTTTTCGTTCCATGGTAAGCTACTTATTGCCATACAAGGAGTAGTAAAGCTTGCAGCGTCTGACCAATCAGAGTAGTCTTCATTACCGCAGTTTGCACGTACGCTTACTTGATAAGTTGTGCTGCCTTCCAAAGTGAAAACAGTTGACAAATCAACAGTGGTTTCAGTAACGGTAGCAGTTTGCTCGCCAATCATCAAATCGTATGAAACAGGAGTTCCAAAATTACCAGGGGTGATGGTGGCTGTTAGTCCTGCTATACTAAGATCTGGAGCAGAACAAGAAGGAGCCTCTACAGTCACATCATCAACAAACCAGCCATGTGCATTGTCGCCTTCGTATTTGAAAGCGATATAAACCGTCTGATTGGCGTATGCACTCAAACTGATAGTTGTCTTTACCCATGTCTGTGATACTGATGTGGGAGACCATATTTCTGTATAATTTATTCCATCTGTGGAAATCATCACACTGTTTTTGTCATAGTCATCCGGCCAAGTATTAAATGACCAGAAAGACAACTGTGCGGGATTTGCAGGCAAGGAAAGGGCTGGCATATTCAAGTAAATATCACCATAATAACCACTATTTGCACTTGCCAATCCTGTATGAGCATATGAAGTGGATCTTGACCAAGCGTATGTTCCATTGTCCTCTTTGCTCCAGCATTCCGGCACGAAATCTACGCCATCAAATCCTTCAATATACGGATTTTCTGCGGTTACCGCTATTGGCATACAAGGAGTGGTAACCATGATGGTAACCCAATTGCTCTCCATGTTCTCGCCGCAAACTGACTGAACACCCATTTCGTAAGTGGTATTAGAAGCTAAACCTGAAATGGTCGCAAATGGAGTGTATCCCGGCATATCAACGGGGATAACTGAAGTATAATTATATTCAGCATCGTTCTCTGCTTTGTATCTCACATTATACTGTGCAGGAGTTCCCCATTCACCATTGTTCCAATGTAATTGGGCTGAAGTGAAATCAAAACTCAAATTCATAGGATCAGAGCAAGAGGGAGCAGTAATTGCGATAACAGGACCAAACCATGCGCCATTGTCACCTTCACAAACAACTCTTACGTAGAAATCGTATGCGGTCTCATAGCTCAACTCGCTGATAGTAACTGCTGTAGTATCGGTAACGTCAACTGTGGTACCTTCACCTACTGTGAAACCTTGTTCACCATACTGAACCTGGAAATTAGCAGCGGCCTCATCAGCTTCCCAAGCCAAATCAACAGTAGTACCCGTAACATTGGATGTAGTCAAAGAAGCGGCTTCGAACGGACACTGGTTAACAGTAAGATGATGGAAGTACTGATAGTTGGTGCTGTTATTTACAACTTTGAAGTTAACGGCTCTACCTTTGTACTGGTCAGCAAGAACAACAACTACATTTGTATTTTGGTTAGGAGCAATACCTGTATAAATTACCTCGAAACGGTCAGCTCTGGTACCTCTGTAAGAAGCCAGAACAGTATATTCACCTGATCCACGTACTTCAAATGACAAATAAGTCGGGTTTTCAGCGGGAATATTGATAGCCGGTGAAATCAATTCTGCACCATTGGTGTTTGAATAGGCATAGCCATCACTGCTTGTTGAGAAATGGAAATCTGTATTTTCCCAGCAAGTGGGCATAGTAGAAGCAGCAAAGCTTTCGGTGAAAGGAACGTCAAATGCGGCACAACCTGAATGGAAAGAAGCATTTACCCATTCGCTCTGGTTTTCTTCGTTTTCGGGATCGCACAAAGCTTTCACGCGAACATCATAGTCCACATTACCAACCAAACCACCGAAGGTAGTCATAGGAAGCAAGCTCACATTGATGGAAGTCCAAGCGTCTCCACCTTCAGAAGCGGGTTTGAACTGAACCAACCAAGCACTTTCCTCACCACCAGGTTCCCAAGTCAAAGTAGTAGTGTTAGACACATTTGAGGTTTCCAAATTGGTAACAGGAGGACAAATACCTACTGTTCTGAATGAAGCGGTAATCACATCGCTCCAGTTATTGTCACCACAGTTGGCTTTTACTTTCACAAAGTAGTTGGTCAGCTGAGCCAATTCAGTTAAAGTATAAGTGGTGTCATTTACATCCACAGAAGTCCATTCGGTAGCACCTTCGGCCTGATATTCCACGATGAAATTGGTCTGACCTTCAGCACCGGCAGTCCAAGTCAACACTGCGCTGTTGGGTGTAATATCAGAAACCTCCAAACCAGTAGGAGCAACACAAGCGATTTGATCGTCACAAGTAACCACAGTAACATCCATGTTCAACTTCATGTTGTTTCTATACATATTGAAGTATTTTGTACCAGTTGCTGTTGCAGGACTTGTATATGATACTGCTGATTGAGTATCATTGTAATGCATAATAGACTTGTTAGTAGTAGTTGAATGAACATAGAAAGAACCTCCGTTCCATGAACCATTACCTTCATAATAAGCTACTACCAAATTATCACCAGTATATTCAAACGGAGTATCAAAGGTGAAAGTATTCCAACCCGTTTGATAAGCGTATGAAGAAGGTCCTTCATATACCAAAGTCAAGTTTGCTGGATCTATATAATCGGTATTGCTATCGAAAACTGATTTTGTAGTATTAGCCATCCAGATTTTGATATTACCAGTAGATGTAGAAGCCGGTGCGCTTGAACAATTGAAACTTACTGAATATACACTACCATTTGTAGCGTTGATTTCAGCGGCATCAATAATCTGCTGTGAATAAGTATAATTATAGGTTCCATAGAACGGCAAATAAGAATTAGTGCTTGTTCCATTACCAATAAGAACATCGTCTTGTGTAGTCACTACTGTTTCCGACTGGCAAGCCACTGCGAAAGTACCAGTAGTCCATGCGCTCACGTTCTCGCCGCAAACAGCCTGAACTCTCATTTCGTAGTTGCTGTTGCCTTGGAGATCATTCAGGGTAACAGTGGTTTCGGTAGCGGGAACAGTGTACCATTCGCTATAGTCAGCCAATCTGTACTGGAAGTTCCAAGCGGTCTGGCCTTCAACAGCTGTCCAAGTAATCACAGCGGTAGTGCTGTCAACGGTAGCTGTCAAAGCGGTAGGCTGTGAGCAAGGAGTCTCAATAACAGAAAGATTGTCGATAGCGGCGGGGAACTGGTTACCATTGGTAGCATTGTTCACCCAAGTGAATTTAACACGAACCTCACCAGCCAATTCACCAGAGATGTCATAGCTGAAAGAAGCCCATTCGTTTACACCTGACAACTGGGCAACAGGAACAGCCTCGTTGCCATGTTCCAAACTTACCTGCAGATAGTCATAACCAGCTTGACCGTTCACACGGTAGTCGAAGCTTAATACAGCACCTGTTGCCGGAACCATCACATCGCGGTAAGCGACCACGGTGCTGGCCTTAGTAACGTCGTATTTGTTAGTGACGCCGAAGTTAGATGATATATACAATTTCTTATTATCGAAAGTTTGAGCCTGACCAACATACCATTGGTTGACAGCCTCGCCATTCTCGGCCATGAAATAGGGATCAATACCATCATCGAAGTTGTAAACATAAGGAAGGGTAGCGATAGAGTCGTAATCCAGAACTGTGGGTTCATCGGGTTCATCGGGTTCGATGGGAGTTACATTGATTGTATAAGTTGCAGTAGCCACATCGCTTGCGGTTTCACCCACAAAAGCGATGGCGTTGATTGTAGCAGTTTCGGTAATTTCGATTGCGTTTTCGTAAAGTGTGGAATTGGCGGTAGGAGTAGTACCATCCAGAGTATAATAAATAGCGGCACCATCGGTAGCGCAAGCAATCGTCACATTCTGAGCGGCGTCATAAGTGCCAGCTTCAGGAGTGAAAGTAGGAACAGATACCACGATAGGTGTGGGAGGTTCGGGAGTAGTTTTATAAAACATTGTGAAAGAAGTGATACGAAGCTGTTGATCTCCTTCCACATCACATTTAAAATAATTAAATTCATTATTTCCAAATCCTATACCTCTGTCGGTATAATTTTCTGTTGTAGCAATAGAACCAACTAAAGTCCATGTCAATCCATCAGTACTTCCATATACTAATAGATTATCAACTTTGTAACCAATATTGAAAGAAATACTGTCAATATTATTAGGCAGCGCATTCGAATAGAAAAATCCATTATGTGAAGTATTCGAATATATACGAAGCTGATCTGTTCGGAAATGACAATCTGTGGTATAGATGGTTAATACATCATCTAACACATGCTGTTCATCAATCGCATACTGCGTTCCTGCAGTATAATTTGAAAAAGTGTAGGTTGTTTGTGCAAACAAATTTCCCACTGCCATTAGCATCACTAGCAAAATGGCCACCAAACTTTTTGCCCCTCGGGCGAAAGCTTGAAAAGTGTCAAATTTTTTCATTTTGATTGTTTTTGATTAATACTATTGTTTTTTGTTTTTTGTTTTGTTTCTTGTTTTTCTATTGTTGATATCTTGTTAATAACTTTTTGATTGACAATATATTAGAATTCTTCTCACGAAGACCTGAATTTTTTTTCTCTCTTTTTCGCAACGTCATAATAATCCATAATAATTGCGTAGCAAAAATACACAATTTTTTTGACTTGGTGCTAATTTTTTTATTTTTTTTCTTCATGAATTGTTAGCGGTTGATTTCCAGCTTATACGGGAAATGAGCCAAAGTGGTACAACATTCCAAATGAAAAATCGCCAAATCGCCAAATGGTTTTGTTATTTCATTAAAAATGTGTATCTTTGCACCTCTAAAATATATATACTATGAATCCATTATTTAAAGCGGAAGTATATCAGAACCGCCGCACCCAATTGAAGAAAGCCGTGAAAAGCGGCATCGCCGTCTTTTTAGGCAACAGCGAAGCCCCCATGAACTATCCTTCCAACACCTATAAATACCGTCAGGACAGCAATTTCCTGTATTTCTTCGGTCTCTCTATTGCCGACATCGCCGCCGTCATCGATTTTGACGAGAACCGCGACATCATTTTCGGCAATGACTTCGAGATTGACGACATCATCTGGATGGGCAACCAGCCCACGCTGGCATCCCTGGCCGAGAAAGTGGGTGTGAAAGAGGTGATGCCCATGGCCAAGCTGAGCGAATACATCCATGCCGCCCAAACTGCCGGCCGCAAGGTTCACTTCACCCCACCCTACCGTGGCGACAACAAAATCTGGCTGTCCAACCTCACCGGTATCAATGTGAACGACATCCGCAACCACGCCTCGGCAGAGTTGATCAAGGGCATTGTGAACCTGCGCTCCGCCAAGGAAGACTGCGAAATAGAGCAGATGGAGAACGCATGCGAGATTGGCTATAAGATGCATACTGCCGTGATGCGCCGCTGCGTGGCCGGCGTGCCCGAACTGGAGCTGGCAGGTCTGGCAGAAGGCATCACCCTGTCGTACGGCAATGGCGTGTCCTTCCCCATCATCCTGTCACAGCACGGCGAAACCTTGCACAACCACGGCCATGAGGCCATCCTTCAGGAGGGCAACATGCTGCTGATGGACGCCGGCGCCGAAAACCTGATGAACTATTGCTCCGACAATACCCGCACCCTGCCTGTGGGCGGCCGTTTCACCCAAAAACAGCAGGAAGTCTATGAGATTGTGCTGAAAGCCAATGTGGATGCCATCAATGCCGCACACCCTGGCGTATATAACAAAGAACTGCATACCCTCTCTTGCAAAGTCATTGCCCAAGGACTGTCACAATTGGGTCTGATGAAAGGCGACGTGGACGAGGCCGTTCGCCAAGGTGCCCACGCCCTTTTCATGCCCCACGGCTTAGGCCATCAGTTAGGCTTGGACGTGCACGACATGGAAGACCTCGGCGAGAACTTCGTCGGCTACGACGACACCGTGAGCCGCAGCGACATCTTCGGCTGGAGTGCCCTGCGCATGGCCCGCGAGCTGAAACCCGGCTTCATCGTCACCATCGAACCAGGTATTTATTTCATCCCACAGCTGATCGACAACTGGAAGAACGAGCACAAGTTCGAACAGTTCATCAACTACGACAAGGTGGAGCAATATCGCGACTTTGGCGGCATCCGCATCGAGGACGACTTGCTAATTACCGCTGACGGCCACAAGGTACTCGGCCCCGCCATCCCCAAGACCCCGAAGGAGCTGGAGGAGATTATCGGAAAATAAACGTGGAGACACTCGCTTCGCTCGTTCGTGGAGGCGTAAAAACGTGGAGGCGAAAAACAAAATATCGTCTTAACGTCTTAACGAATGAGCGCAGCGAATGACTTAACGCCTTAACGTATAAACGAATAAACAATTCAACAAATAAACAATTCAACAAATAAACATGAAAGTATTAGTCCTCAATTGCGGAAGCTCGTCAATTAAATATCAATTGATTGACATGGCCAACAACGCCGAATTAAAAGCCAAAGGTTTGGTAGAACGTGTCGGTTTGGAAATGGGTGAGTTCACCCACAAACCCGTCGGCAAAGACAAGTATTACACTCAGACCCCCATACCGACTCATGAGGTGGGTATCAACCTGGTGCTGAAAGCCCTGACCGACCCGGTTCATGGAGTCATCAGCAACCTGAACGAGATTGGCGCGGTAGGTCATCGTGTGGCCCATGGTGGTGAATATTTCACCAAGAGCATGATTTTGGGAGAAAAAGAGATTGAAGAAATCACCAAATTGTGCGAATTGGCACCGTTGCACAACCCCGCCAGCTTAACCGGCATCAAGGTGATGCAGAAACTGCTGCCGAACGTGAAGCATGTGGGTGTGTTCGACACCTCTTTCCACCAGACCATGCCGGCAGAGGCCTATCTGTATGCCATCCCTTACGAATACTATGCCAACAACAAGGTAAGACGCTACGGTTTCCACGGCACCAGCCACAAATATGTAGGCCCGAAAGCCGCCGAAATCGCCGGTGTTGATTACAACAACTCCAAAATCATCAGCTGCCACCTGGGTAACGGCGCTTCCATCTGCGCCATCAAGAACGGCAAGTCCGTCGATACTTCCATGGGCTTCACCCCCGTTGAAGGTCTGGTGATGGGTACCCGTTGCGGTGACCTTGACCTTGGCGCCTTGCTGTATATCGCTGAAAAAGAGCACATGGATTTCAAAGCCATGAACACCCTGATCAACAAGAAATCCGGTTTGCTGGGCATCTCTGGCAAGAGCGTTGACATGCGCGACATCCGCGCCGGCAAGGACAGCGGTGACGAGCGTTCAAAATACGCTTTCGACATGTTCGCTTATAGAGTGAAGAAATATATCGGCGCTTACGCCGCCGCTATGGGGGGTGTGGATGTCATCCTCTTCACCGGTGGTATTGGCGAGAATGCCTGGTTCCAGCGCGAAGCCATCTGCCAAGGACTTGAATTCCTGGGCTGCACCCTCGACAAAGCCGAAAACGAGAGACTGGCCGGTCAGGATGGTATCATCTCCACTCCCGACTCCCGCGTGAAACTCGTTTCCGTCACCACCAACGAGGAGTTAGTGATTGCCACGGATACGTATAATCTCGTGAAGTAGCGTGAAGGCGTGGAGACACTCGCTTTGCTCGTTCGAGAAGGCGTGAAGGCGTGTAGACGTTAAGACGTGGAGGCGTGGAGGCGTTAGTGTGTTCATTAATGTCTTCACGCTTTTCTATTCTTCACTTTGTTTCATTAAATATTCACGATATTTTGTCATCAAAAAACTATTCTTATAAATAAGATCATATATCTCCTGCAAACTATCTTTTTGTATATACTGTAATTCTTCTGCTATCTGTAGCTGACAGTAAACTTCCATTAATGAGCTGTATGCTATACTTATAAAGTGTACTTTTTCTTTTAAAGATATCCTGCCACTTCCTTCTGCAATATTTGATGGAATAGATACACAAGCTCTTCTCAATTGATCACACAATGCATATCTTTCTACTTTTGGAAATTTTTCAATCAATGTATAAATCTGTATCACCAATTGTTTGCTGACCTTCCATACATCAAGATTCTCAAAACTATAATAATGTTTCATAGTGTAATATTATATAAATTTATTTTGCAAAAATAATAAAATTATTTTTTATTATATATAGTTATAGTGATTTTTTTCTCCTTAATATCTTAACGTCTCAACGCCTTAACGTCTTAACATATAACCACTTTTACAATCATGAACACCCTAAACAACTTCTCTCCCAACAAAATCGCCATTATCGCAGACCAGAACGTACTGCAACTGTTTCCATACTATCTGGATAAGTTATATGCGGATATTCCAAAATTTGTGCTTCCGGTGCTACCTGGCGAACAAAACAAAAACATTGACGAAGTGGTGTACCTGTGGCAAAACCTGCAGGAACTGCACATTGACAAAAAAAGTCTCATTATCAATTTTGGAGGCGGAATGGTCATGGATTTGGGAGGTTTTGTGGCAAGTACCTATCAGCGAGGCATACCCTTCATCAACATCCCCACCACCCTGCTCAGCATGATTGATGCAGCGATTGGTGGTAAAAACGGCATCAACCTCAACAACGTGAAAAACGCTGTCGGCACCATCAATCTGCCCCAAGAGGTTATTATCAACCCACAATTTCTAATGACCTTGCCACACCAACAGCTACTCAACGGTTTCGGGGAAATGTTGAAATACGCCTTGATTGGCAACAAGACTTTATGGGATGAACTGAAAGCATTGAAATCTATTCATTATCAAAATATTAAAAAGGAATGGGTAAATTCTTGCATGGAATTTAAAGAGAAAACAGTCCAAAAAGATCTGTACGACACTGGTTTGCGCCATATCCTGAATTTCGGGCACACCATCGGACATGGTATTGAGACTTGGACACTGAATAAATATGGAGACGCAAGGCCGTGCATTTCCGCAGAAAAAATACCTCACGGTTATGCCGTAGCTTTAGGAATGGTTGCCGAGAGCTATCTATCATACTGTCATGGACTATTGTCACAATCCGCTTACGAGGAAATTCGCACTGTTATTTTACAAAATTATAATAAGATACTTACGCCACTATCTGACGATGATATCTCAGAAATTGTAAAACTCTGTCTCTTCGACAAAAAGAACATTGATGGCCGTATCAATATCACTATGTTGGAAACCATCGGTAAAGCCAGTCCGAATCATTGGGTTAGCAAGGAGGAGTGCGAAGAGGCTATCAGGAATTTAATCGTAGAGGCGTAGATGCGTTAAGGCGTGGGGACGTGAAGACATGCACTGTGTGCATTCGTTAAGACGACATTTTGTTATTCATCTTTAACGTCTCCACGAACGAGCGAAGCGAGTGTCTCCTCGTCTCCACGCCTTAACGTCCTATCTTTTCAACAAATCAAACACCGTCTTCACCGGATTGAAGGTGGCCAAGGGAACCTCAACAAACACGGTAATCCAGTAGGCCATGGCACCATTCCACAAGCCGGGCAGCTCCATGGCCTTGAGGTTGCGGTCGCCATACGATTTCGACGAGATAAAGCCTTTGGTTTCATCCACATAATCCTTCAGATTGAAGAACTCGCCTTTGTAATTGCGGAAAGCGCACACCATATCCACCGGATTGAAATGTGTGGCCTGGCGGGCAATTTCCATCTGCTCGGTGTCTTTAGCATCCATCTGCGACGACTCCACAATCTGCAGGCTTTCCATTTCGTCATCGATAACCCAGAACGGGCCTCCTCCCGGCTCGCCTTCGTTTTTCACCATACCGCACACCCGGATGGGACGGTTCATCTTCTCGTACAAGGCTTCGGGAGTCGGGTCATCATCCACATTGATCATCAGCTCGGTGGAAGCGAAATCCAGCATCTCGCACAAGTCCATATCATCTACTTCTCCCGCTTCGATTTTTTGCAGGTAATAGAATGTTTTATTCTGTAACTCAATCAGATAGGAAGCCAAAGCCTTCTTATAAGTGAAGGTAGTGTCGGCCTTGTCTTCCGTAATCACGTTGTCAATATTCTTGACAAAAACGATATCCGAATGGATGCTGTTCAGATTGCCTATCAGCGCTCCGTGACCACCCGGACGGAACAGCAACTCACCCTTTTCGTTACGGAAAGGTGTATTGTCCAACTCCGCGGCCAAGGTATCGGTGGAAGGATGCTGGATGGAAAAGGAAATATCGTATTTCACCCCGAAACGCTCCTCGTAAGCAAACAGCACCTTGGCCAACAACTGCTCGAAGCCCTGCTGATGCTGCGGTGACACAGTGAAATGCAGGCGACAGTTGCCCTGCCCGTCACGGGCATACTGGGCAGCCTCCACCAAATGCTCCTCCACTGCAGTGCGGCAAGCATCCTCGTAACGGTGGAATTTCAGCAAACCCTTTGGCAAATTGCCATAATTCAGTCCTTCTTTTTCCAGAATATAACGCACTATCAGCTTGTAATTTTGGTACTCCAACTCATGCTCTATGGCATAACCATCCTTGGCCATCGCCTTGCGCAAATCCTCGTAAAAGGCGAATTTCGGCAATTTCGTCAAAAAAGCTTTCGCCTTCACAGCTATTTCCTCGCTGTCATTTTCAAGATAAGAATACAATTCCTTGAACATACGCGAAGCCGCTCCCGAGGCCGGCACAAACTTGGTAACTGTTTTGCCTTCAATCAGATGCTCATAATCCGCCACCAAGTCCTCCATCTGCTCTTCCTCGAGGCGGACGATGCCATCGTCAATGGTGGCGGGGCGGTCCAAACACACAAATTTGAAACCATTTTCAAAGAAAGAGAACTGGCGCTGCACCTCATCGGGATTGCTGCCACGGGCCTGGATGAATTGGATGTCTTCGGGGGTGAACTGGATTTTCATAATCAAAATTTTTGAAAGTACAAAGTTACAGTTTTTTTTTGAATTTGGAGCTATTTCCATAATTTTCACATCCTCGCCTTGATTGATTTGGCATAGAAACAGATGTAAGTGTATAAGATTGATTTACGTTTGCGTGCTGAAAGCATGCCATTCTATTAACCCCTAACAAGGCTATAGGCCGCAGTTTAGGGTGGCGATACTGATGGTATAAGTCCGCATGCCGAAGGTATGCTACTATAGGTGTCCATGTAGCGTGCCTTCCGCACGCATATCACACATTCATTCTCACTACCCCACACCGCGCACTAACGTGCTTGTGCGGGGTTAATAGGATATTGTGCCTCCGGCACATTTTCTCATAATTCAAATCCAAACACAATAGGATTTATCAATACCTCTCACCTTCTAACCTTCTAACCTTCTAACCATAAAAATTAGCACATTATTTTGTATCTTTGCAGCGCAAAACGAGGAACATTATGAAAAGCAAGAGAACAGTAGCGATTGCCTATGATTTTGACGGCACACTGGCGGCAGGCAATATGCAGGAATACAACTTCATTCCGGACCTCAACATGAACAAGGGCGAGTTCTGGGGCGAGGCTAACCAACTTGCCATGGAGAACGACATGGACGAGGTGCTGGCCTACCTGTACCTCATGCTGAAAAAAGCCAAAGAGAAGAATATCTCCATCCATAAAGAGACCTTTATCCGCTACGGCGAACACATCACCTTTTTCAAAGGGGTGGAAAGCTATTTCGAGCGCATGAACGCCTACGCCAGAACCAAAAACCTGGTACTGGAGCACCATATCATTTCTTCCGGTCTGCGCGAATTTGTGCAAGGGACCTCCATCGCCAAGCATTTCAAGAACATTTTCGCCTCCGGTTTCCAGTACGACAAGAACGGTGTGGCCTGCTGGCCTGCCTTGGCGGTCAACTATACCAACAAAACACAGTTCCTCTTCAGAATCAACAAAGGTATCAATAATTCGTATGATAACACCCTGATTAACAAAATTGTGCCAGAGGACGACAAACCCGTTCCCTTCTCCAACATGATTTATTTAGGCGATGGGGAGACTGATGTGCCGGCCATGAAAATGGTGAAACTGCAGGGTGGCAACACCATTGCCGTATATAACCCCGATGCCAAGCGCACCAATTCACCGCGCCGCTCTCCACGCGAGATCTGCCTCGAAATCATCCAGCACAAACGCGCAGATTACATCGCCCCCGCCGACTATTCCGAAGGCAGCGAACTGGATGTCATTATCAAGAAAGTAATCGATAAAATTGCCATGGAGCAGGATCTTATCGAGCTGAAATACAAGATTGTGAACGAAAAGTAAGCTTGAGTTGTTCCATCGCTTTTTCCAAAGTCACTCTTGGACAAGCCACATTGATTCTGAAATGATTGAGGCCTTCCTCGCCAAAAATCGCCCCATCGTTTAACGCAAGTTGGGCTTTGTCCACCAGCAGGCGGAACAGTTGTTGATGGCTCATGCCCAAAGCACTGAAATCCAGCCAGGGAAGATAAGTGGCCTCGTGGCGGAAAGTTTTGATTTCCGGAATATTGTCTTTGATGTATTGCTGAATAAAGTCCACATTCCCTTTCAGGTACTGCAACAACTGCGACAGCCATTCATCCCCTTCTGTATAGCAGGCTTCCAACGCCACTTCTCCGAAAATATTGCCCACAAAAATGTGGATGCCATCGTACATCAACTTTTCGAATTGCTTACGAAGTTCTGCATTGGAAATGATGATTTCAGACGTCGATAATCCCGCTATATTGAAGGTTTTGCTCGGTGCCATGCAAGTAATGGTATTCTGGGATATTTCCTCGGAAATACTGGCCATGGGCGTATGTTTGTAGCCTGGCATAATCAAATCGGAATGAATCTCGTCAGAAATCAGCAAACAGTGATATTTCAGGCAAAGCTCACCCACCTTTTTCAACTCCTCTTTGGTCCAACATCGGCCCAGCGGATTATGCGGATTGCACAAAATCATCATTTTCACCCCTTGTCTCAGACAATCTTCCAGATGAGTGTAATCCATCTCAAAATGATCGTCCACTAATTTCAGTGAATTGCGGACAATCTGACGACCCTGATTTTCAACCACATAGTAAAAAGGATGATAGACTGGTGTCTGCACCAGCACCTTGTCGCCCGGAGCGGCAAAGGCTTGTACCAAAAAAGACAAGCCCGGCACGATGCCCGGCGCAAAATAAATCCAATCCTTTTCGATGGTCCACTGATGACGCCGCTGCATCCAGTTAATTATCGATTGATAGAACCCTTCGGAATGAATAAAATAGCCCAACACAGGGTGTTTCATTCTTTTTTCGATAGCTTCGAAAACGAAATCCGGGGTTCGGAAATCCATATCGGCCACCCACAAGGGAATCAGATTATCAGCGCCATAGATATCCTGATAGCCGTCGTATTTTACGCAATTAGTTCGTTTTCTGTCAATTATCTCATCAAAATCGTATCTTTTCATTACTGTTATTTTGGAAATGCAAAGGTAGTGATTTTTGTGATTCGTGGAGACGTGGAGACACTCACTTTGTTCGTTCGTGGAGGCGAAATTTCTTTTCGTCTTAACGAATGAGCGCAGCGAATGACTTCACGCCTTGACGTCTTAACGTGTAAACGAGATTAATTAGCACATTGTCTCATTAACACATTAGCACATTATTTTTTCGTATTTTTGCAAATCATTTTATTTCAGCATGACCAAAGAAGAAAAAGACCAGATTATTGAATTAATCAAGCAGGAAGTGATTCCTGCCACCGGCTGTACAGAACCCGTTGCCGTGGCCCTGGCCGTGGCCAAAGCCAAAGAAACCTTGGGAGCCGTTCCCAAACAAATACAGCTGTTTTTGAGTGCCAATATTTTGAAAAACGCCATGGGTGTGGGTATTCCGGGCACCGGTATGTTCGGACTGCCTATTGCCATTGCCCTGGGAGCCTTGATTGGCAAGTCGGAATACGAGCTGAACGTGCTCAAAGACACCACCCCCGAGGCGGTTGAGCAAGCCAAACAGTATATCCAGGAGCAACGCATCCAGATTCAGCAGAAGAAAGACACGGAAGAAAAGCTGTACATTGAAGTGCGTGTGCACAATGGCGACGACAATGCCAAAGTGGTCATTTCCCACGAACATACGCATTTCGCTCTGATTGTGAGGAATGGCCAGGTATTGCTAGACCAAAGCGCAAAGGTCGCTACCGAAAAAAACAATAACCAAATAAAACTCAATTTGCGCAAAGTATATGAGTTTGCCACCACCACACCGAGTATAGAACTTAGTTTTATCATGAAAGCGGTGGAATTGAACAGCAAAGCTGCCGAGGTAGGATTAAAGAAAAACCCCGGCCATTCGTTAGGAAACACTATTTTGCACCAGCCCAAAAAGAAATTCTTCGGCAAACACAGCCTTTACGCCAAAATATTGTCCGCCACCTCTGCCGCCTGCGATGCCCGTATGGCGGGAGAAATGATACCTGTGATGAGCAATTCCGGCAGTGGCAACCAAGGTATTGCCGCCACCATTCCCGTGGTGATTTACGCCAAGGAAAGAAGAAAAACCAAAGAGGAATTGATCAGAGCACTGATTTTAAGTCACTTGACCGTCATCTACATCAAACAAAGCTTCGGACGGCTGTCACCTCTTTGCGGTTGTGTGGTCGCCGCCACCGGCTCGGCCTGCGGACTAACCTATTTGATGGATGGCACCTACGAGCAGATTGCCTATGCAGTGAAAAACATGATTGCCAACATTACCGGCATGATCTGCGATGGCGCCAAACCCAGCTGCTCGCTGAAGGTGGCCACCGGAGCCTCTACCGCCATTCTGTCATCGATGCTGGCTATTGAGAACAAAACCGTCAGCGCCGTTGAGGGCATCATCACCGATGATGTGGACCAGTGTATCCTCAACATGAACGCCATAGGCACAAAAGGAATGTCCCGCACCGATGAACTGGTGCTGGACATGATGACGCATAAGAATTAAATTTCAGAATATTTCTGATTATTTGATACCTAACTTCTGCTTTACCTTGGCGGCAATATCCTCGCCCTGCTCATAATAAGTAAGCATGGAAGTGTCGAAGATATAGGTGAAGTTATGTTCCTTGGCCACTTCTTTGATAGCCTCCAAAATCTTTTCCTGGAAGGGTTTCAGCAATTCCATCTGCTTGGCCTGCAGTTCCTGCTCGGCTGATTGGGAGAAGTCCTGGATACGCTGATACATATTGGTCAGCTCATCCTCCTTGATTTTCAAGACTGCGGGAGAGGAAGTACCTTTACTGACCATCTGCTGGTATTCTTCGTTTTTCTTCTGGAATTCCTTGGCCATTTCCTCGCCTGTGGCCTGCAAATCGGCTTGCATGTCGGCCACCACCTTCTGTACGGTATCGATTCCCGGCATCACCTTGATAATTTCGCCATAGTCAAGATGACCGAATTTGGCTTTCTGCTGGGCGAAAGAGGCGAAGGGGCATAACAATGCCGCCAAAACTATGATAATGAATATTCTTTTCATCTTTCGCTCTTATTTTTTGATTCCCAATTTCGCTTTGACCAACGGAGTGACATCGGTTCCGTTATCGTAGAATAAAAGTATCTGTGTGTCGAAAATATAGGCAAACCCATTTTCCTTGGCCACCTGGCTGATTGCCTCCTGAATCTTGTCCTGGAAAGGTTTGGCCAGCTCATATTGTTTTTCCTCCAAATCTTCCTGCACACCATACTGGAATTCCTGGATACGGGTTTGCAAGTCCACCAGCTCTTTCTCCCTGATTTGTCTTACAGAAGAACTCATGGTACCGGCTTCTCTGTCAAATTTGTCTTTCTTGGTCTGGAATTCCTCCACCATGCCTGCATACAGCCCTTCCAATTCTGTTTTGAAAGCGGACAACTTGATTTGAAGAGAATCGATGCCTGGCATGGCCTGCAGGATCTCGCTGGAGTTGACATGTCCGTATTTTCCCTGTGACTGGGCTTGAAGTGAGCACACTGATACCGCCATAATAACGGCCAATGACAATAAAACCTTTTTCATTTCTTGAAAATAAAACTATTGATTAATACTATTATTCCTCATCGTTATCATGATTGGGCGAAATACCCAACTTTTGCATAATCTGGTCGTTGATGTCCCATTTTGGATCGGCATACACAATGGTCATGTCGCCGGCCACATCGAAAACGAAGGCGAAACCACGGTCTTTGGCATATTCCTGAATAGCGGTAAACACTCTGTCCTGAATGGGTTTCACCAGTTCTTCTCTTTTCTTGAACAGGTCACCGTCGGTGCCGAAACGCTTTTTCTGGAGATTTTTGGCGGCCTGCTCAGCAGCGATAATGGCGTCCTCGCGGTTTTTCTTCATCTTTTCCGGCAAGGTGATAGCCTCCACCTGATATTTCTTGTACATAGAATCGATGCTCTTGAACTGTTTTTCTATTTCGTTCTGCCATTCCACGGCCAAACGGTCCAACTCGGCCTGGGCTTCAACATAATCAGGCATATTGGACAGAATATATTCAGAATCGATATAAGCGTATTTTTGACTGAACAACGGCAGAGCCATCAAAGACATCAAAACAATGGTTAGAAAGAACTTTTTCATGATAATTATTTTTTTAGGTTATTAACGCTGTGAAGAAAAATATATTGTTTTAGACTGTTAATCGATGGATTGGTTTATTGAGATGTGGAATCTTCCCTTGTTGGCGTTTGGCAGACCAGGCACCTCATCGAAGCCATAACCCCAGTCAAAGCCCAGCAGACCGAACATTGGCAGATAAATTCTCACACCCACACCAGCGGATTTGTACATGTTGAACGGACTGTACTGGCGCTTGTCGAGCCATGCTTTGCCCGCCTCGGCGAAGGCCAGCAAATAGATGGTGGCGCTGGGGTTCAAGGTAATAGGATAACGGATTTCCGCCGTGAATTTGTTGTAGATGGTACCACCGATTTCGTTTCCATCCACGTAAGGCGAGAGTGAGTAATCGTCATAACCGCGCATACCAATCACCTCGCGTGCATCCATCATGGTGTAAGTGGACAAACCATCGCCACCCAAATAGAAACGCTCGAACGGAGAAGGACCGATACTCTTGTTATAGCAACCCATGAAGCCCATCTTCATACGCACAAAGAACACCAGATTCTCCACAATACGCGTGTACCATGAAACATTCAACTTCCATTTGTGGAACTCCAGCCATTTGTATTTCTCCTGGGCGGAGAGCGTGGAATAATCCACACCTTTTTTGAACAAAGAATATGGGGGTGTCAACTGCACAGAGAACATGATTTCGGAACCCTCGCGCGGGTATATAGGCGCGCTGATTGAATTTCTCGCAATGGTGAAAATATAACTCAAGCTGTTGGCATAACCGGTCTTGAAAATGAAATAGTTGTAATTCTGCACCTGATAACGCTGATACGACAAGGTATGTGAAATCTGGAAATAATCGTCTGGCCATTTCACTTTCCTGGCAATGGACAAAGAAGCACCTATCGTTCTGATTTCAACATGGTTGGCAGTATTTCGTTTGGTACCGTCGGTTTGCACCTGATAATACAAACCCGCGGTAAGGGATATTGGTTTCTTGCCACCCAACCAAGGCTCGGTGAACGATACGCTATAGTTTTGGTAATATTTGGCATTGGTGGACACATTGAAAGCCAGTCGTTGACCGTCACCACCGGGAATGGGAGTCCACGCCTCTTTTTTGAAGAACTTTTTGAATGAGAAATTGTTGAAAGCGATACCAGCGCTGATGACAAAAGTTCCCGCACCATAACCTGCTGACAGGGACAACTGGTCGGAAGAGGATTCCTCCACCACGTATTCGATATCGACAGTTCCATCAGCCTCATTGGGTTTGGGTATCACATTCATGCTTTCTTGGTTGAAGTAGCCCAGCGACAGCAGCACCTGTTGCGTTCTGATAATGTCGGCACGATTGAACAACTGACCCGGAATCGTGGTGATCTCACGCATGATGACATTGTCGTTAGTCTTGGTATTGCCTGTCACATACACCTTATTGTACCGCGCCTGCTTACCTTCGCGGATACGGATTTCAATGTCGATGGAGTCGTTTTCAATCATCACCTCAACAGGGGTAGCAGTGAAGAACAAATAACCGTCATTCATGTACAACGAGCTGACATCATTACCCAGGTCATTTTGCATAGGATTGTTCAGGTTGTTCATCAACTGGGTCTGATTGTACACATCACCCTTGCTGATATTCAACAACTTACTCAGTACTGAAGACGAGTATTTGGTATTGCCCACAAAAGAAATATTCCTGAAATAGTACTTATGACCCTCGTTCACATAGATGTCAATGTAGATATTGTTTCCTTTGATATACACCGAATCCTTGGTAATGTATGCGTCGCGGTAGCCCAACTCGTTGTATTTGTTAATCATAGCCACCTTGTTACTCTCATAGGACTCCTCGATGAACTTGGAAGCTTTGAAAATACGGAGTTTCACACGATCAGAGAAATATTCCTCCATGTGTTCCAGAATATCCTTGGACTGGTAATAGCCTTTATGTTTGAAGCAATAGGCGATAGCGGTGTCAAGCTTGTAAAACGGCTGGAATTTGAACTTTTCCTTGGTCTCCTTCATGGGTTTCAGCAGTTTTGCTTTCGAAACCTCCTGGTTGCCGATAATATTGATACGGGCGATTTTGACCTTTTTGTTCTTTTTGACATTGAAAAGCAAGCGGACACCTCTTGACACCTTGGGATCTTGCTGTTCGTCCACCTGGACCTCGCAATTGTAAAAGCCTTTTTCAACGTAATAGTCTTTGATGATGTTCACGCAGGTCTGCTTCATGTTGTCATTGACAATATTACCCTGTGAAAGCTTGATTTTCTCACGGATTTCGTTTTCCTCGTTTTTGGTGGTCCCCTTGAAACCGAAAGCCACCAGGCGGGCGCGCTCTTCCAGATGGACATTCAGGAAAACCTTGTTGTCAACCACATTGGTGATGGTGATGTCGATATTTTCGTAATAACCGGAATTCCACAAGCGCTTGATGGATTTGGAGATGTCGTCACCCGGGATTTCGATGACGCTACCCACTCCGAAGTTAAGCATTCGCTGGTCGAAGTTGGCATTGCCTGAAGAAGTAATACCGCCGATTTCATATTTTTTTGGGGACAAATAGTCAATCTCAATCGGGGGCACCCCATCTTGCGAGGAGACCACGATTTGAGCATAACTTTTTAATCCACAAAGAGATACAAAAAGCATAGCTATACAAACAAGCCAACTTTTCAGTTTCATTCCATTTTAAAAATTAGCCTGCAAAGATAGCAAAAATTTTTGGGATTATCAAGGGCTTTGCGGAATAGCATTCCACTTACTTTGCCCGTACCTGTTCGCCTGTTTTTCCGAAGCGGCGTTCGCGGCTCTGGAAGTCCAGAATTACCTGCCACAAATCCTCTTTCCGGAACTCCGGCCACATGATAGGAAGGAAGAAGAACTCCGAATAAGCCAGCTGCCACAGCAGGAAATTACTGATACGGTATTCACCACCTGTTCTGATGAGAATGTCGGGGTCAGGTATTTCGCTGTCATATAAGTGCTTGCCTACGACCTCCGGAGTAATATCCTCGGGTTTCAGCAGGCCGTTTTTCACCTCTTCGGCCATTTTCCGGGCGGCATGGGTCAGTTCACTTCTGCCACTGTAGCTCAGGGCCAGAACCACCGTCAAACCCGTGTCGTTGGCAGTCTCCTCCACCAGACGCTGAAACTCGTTATAACATTCTATGGGCAAGGATTCCAGATCGCCGATAGCCCTCATTCTCACCTGGTTTTCCTTCAGACTTTCCATCTCGTTACGGATTGCCGAAACCAGAAGGGACATCAGGGCATCCACCTCTTCTTTCGGGCGGTTCCAGTTTTCGGTTGAAAAAGTATAGAGGGTCAGATATTTCACGCCCACTTCCGCAGCGGCTTTAATGGCCGTACGCACCGCCTCAACGCCTTGCTGATGGCCGAAAAACCTCTCTTTTTCATGTTGTTTCGCCCAGCGTCCGTTGCCATCCATGATAATGGCCACATGTTCCGGCACACGGGATTTGTCTATTTTGCTGATAATGTCGTTCATCAGAATATGTGATTTTTATCTTTTTCTTCCTAATTTGTGGCGCACACTGACTTTGTGTTTGAGATCACAAATATGATCTTCGTTTCCGATTTTGAATGTGATGGTACCCCCACAGAACGAATAAAAGTCAGTAGTGTTGAAATTGCCTCGCTGTGAGCCGTTTTTGTGCAGTTCCTTTCCGATTTCAGGAGAACGGTCGGCCAAATCAGCCATGATATCCCCACGCTGGAGTCGCAACTCATCATTATCAAAATACGTTCCGCTCACGTCATCCAGGTAATCTGTGCAGGTGAAACGAACTCCCCATTCAGCACCCAAGGAGACATAGCGGCCGATATTCACTTTGAGGCCAATGCCAAAAGGAATAGCGAAACTGCACAACGCATATTCTTTCTTCCCCGGCACCAGGCCCTGTCCTTCAGTGCCAAAAGGCTGTAAATCATACGTTTTCCCGTTGAGTTCCGCTTGCGGATTGAAAGAAAAGACCGCAATACCGGCAAACACGTAAGGCGAAAAACGGTTGTAGCCCTTTTGGTTATATAATTTCAGAAAATTCACCTCCGCCTGAACCGACAACTCGGTAATCGGGGACTTGAAACTCAGGTTACGCTCATAGGAGCCATTGCTTATGGCGTCGCTGGCATGGACTTTGGCGAACATGATATTGGCTTTCAGCGCCCAACGAGGGGTGAAATTGTAACGATACACCACTCCTCCCGCGATGCCGCATTCCGAGAAAATAGTGGAGTGGCTCAGGTCACCGATATAGAAGGAGGTGCCCACAAAAGCCCCGATTTCAGACTTTTGGGCGAATCCGGCCCCAAGACTGAAAATTATCAAACTGACTATAAGAAATATCTTTTTCATTTTATTCTGAATAACTTGCAAAAATACAAATTTTTTTAATTGGCAAATTAGCAAATGTGATTATTAACAATTGGAAGGAAGTGGTACACCGCTTCCCTGCTACCCTGCCCTTCGGGCACCCCACTCTGAATGAAGGGGAAATATAACCTCATTTACATGGAGATACAGAATCTCAGTTTGAATGCGAAATTATCGATTTGCTTGTCCCGGGCGTAGGCTCCGTAGCGGTAAAAAACACCTGCGCCGAAAGAAAGGCATTTCATCAATACCAGCAAATCCTCCACCACTATACCGGATTCAAAATAACCTTTTTCCATGGTCTTGAATGCCACACCATAATGGTTTTCAGGATGTTTCAGCCATCCGAAACCGATGTTCTGGCACAAGACAATCTTGGGATTATAGCGGCTGTTCTTATTCAATTTTCCAAAGCAATGTCTGAAAAACAATGAAGTGAAGGCATTGGAAAGGAACTCATTGGCTTCCATGGTGGCAAACTGTTCTTTCCCGTCAAACCCAAAGTTGACATGTGTTTTTCCCCAGTCAATATTGCCACCAGCGCGAGGGACGTATAACAAAGAATAAGGCACATCCTCGAAAACTATGCCCGCATCGAAGCAAATTTCAGAATAACCCAAACGCTTATACACCTGTTTGTGAGTCACCCTGAGGGTCAACTTGTTATAATTGAATTCGCTACCCAACACATTTTTGATACCTCTGAAATAAGTGATGGCAATCACCGGGTAAGGGGATCCACCCACAAAAGTGAAGTCCTCCGATTTCAGTTTTTTCTCATTGAAAGCCAGACGAGCGCTCAGCTGCAACTCGAAATTGTTGTACTGATATGATTCTGACCCGGGTTGTACAGGAGCCCTGAAATTGTAGTCAAAACAAGTTTTATTCCGGCTATATTGTGCACCCAATTGTACAGACAATGGTTTGATGACATTGATTTTTATTTTGGCGGCAGCAATTTTTGACCGGTCGAACTTGTTGATCAACCAGCGGCGGTAAAACTGACCATCAAACAGCATGTACTTCCTGTTAAAAAGGTCGGTATGCGCGCTTTCGTATAAATCATCAGCATAAATGATGTTCATCGTACCGTTTCTTTTTTCTGAAAGCAGAATCTCCATTTGGGCTCCCCACTTCCATGCCCTGTCTTTCAAACCGTATGCGAAATGCCCTCCGAAACGGACCTCTTTTGCGAATTTCTCGTTGGTAATCACTCCCATTCCCAGGCGGAAACCTTCGTGATTATTGAAATTTATCAAACTGGTAACATCTATATTGATGGGGCCTGCCGCAAAATAACCTGAAAGCAAAGTCTGCAGAAAAAAAAGTTTTCTGTCAATTTTCACCTTTTTCTGTATCTGCGCCCCTAATTCGTACGTTTGCTCTTCCGCCGCCGAAATCTCCTCGCCACGATACTTTACTAGCATATACTCACCTTTCTCACTACCCTCTTTGACAGCCACAACATCCTCCTGATTGAAGATTTTGTTTGCGATCGGTATATTCACCTGAACTTCTTGTATTGTCATTAAAGACTGGACAATCAATGGGTTATCGGCATAGGTTTTTTTATCATAAATGATTTGGGCCTCCAATTCTGAAGAAAACAAAGTATTGGTGGATTCTTCCCTTTTGTATTTCTGAAAAATTTTCACCGGAAAGGCCTCGAAGTCCTTGGCAGACTTGGCAAAAACCTCTGTCAAAGCATAATTTTCCTTGCCAATATACAGCAAACCCTGCAACGCATTGAAAACTATATTGTTTTTAGGGACAAAGGCAATCACATAAATGGTGTCCTGATTCTTGTAAAGTGTGTCTTGTATCTGGAAATTATAGAATTTATGAGAACCCTTAACGATGGGGTTAACATATTTTGTATTCATAATCTCCACATAATTACTTCGATACAGACTGAAAGTCTGACTTAGGGTCAGCAAAACCGACAAAATAGGATTATTCGCCACGGAAGTTTTGGACGCAATAATCTCAGTATGTTCCCTGAACGGTTTCTTGTAATACAACTCATTCACACTCTCGTTGAGCAGATAATAAGGTTTCAACCTCATGCTGTCGGGGTGATAACGAGTGACAAAGAACTTGTGGTATTGGGTAACTTTGAACGAGGAATTGGCATAAGGGCTGTTCAATTCCCTATATCTGATGACACTGTCAATAATCTTATCGGCTGGATTGATACCGGCATTCACTTCCACTTCTTGCAGAGATACCCATAAACTATCTTCCTGTTCCTGACCCCGAGCTATCAAGGTCAAAAACAGGAAGATAAGAACCAGCCTAAAAGCTTTCATCCAATATTATTTGTCAAGGCGGCAAACCAAATTTCTGTCTCCGTAAGCATCATCAATCTTGCTGACAGTGGGCCAGTATTTGTCATCGTGAGGAATCGGGAAGGCAGCCTGCTGACGGGTGTAGGGTCTGTCCCAAGTGTCAGCGCAAACCACGCTCATGGTATGCGGCGCTTTCTTGATGACATTGTTCACACGGTCGGCCTTGCCGCTTTCGATGTCGGCGATTTCCTGGCGGATGGCAATCATGGCGTCGCAGAAGCGGTCCAACTCGCTCAGCGGCTCGCTTTCGGTGGGTTCCACCATCAAAGTGCCATGTACCGGGAAGGCCACGGTGGGAGCATGGAAACCATAGTCCATCAGACGTTTGGCGATATCGCCCACCTGAACACCGGCATTTCTGTCGAATTCGTTGCAGTCGAGAATCATCTCATGAGCGCACATGCCATTGGTGCCGGTATAAAGAATCTTGTAGTGACCCTGCAGACGGGCTTTAATATAGTTGGCATTCAGGATAGCGTATTTGGTTGCTTCGGTCAAGCCCTTGCCGCCGCACATTTTGAGGTAAGCGTAGGTGATGGGCAAGAGGTATGCGCTGCCATAAGGAGCGGAAGCCACCTGGCTGCCATGCTGACCACCGGTTTCGATGATGGCATGGTTGGGCAGGAAGTCCACCAGCTTTTCGCACACCGCGATAGGTCCTACGCCAGGGCCGCCACCGCCATGAGGCATGGCAAAGGTTTTGTGCAGGTTGAGGTGGCACACATCGGCACCCATGGTTCCCGGAGAGGTCAGACCCACCTGGGCATTCATGTTGGCACCGTCCATATACACCAAACCGCCATTGTCATGAACAATCTTGATGATATCGAGGATAGCCTCTTCAAACACACCGTGAGTAGAGGGATAGGTCACCATGAGGCAAGACAGTCTGTCTTTGTATTCCTCCGCCTTGGCGCGCAGGTCTTCCACATCGATTTCGCCGTGTTCGGTAGATTTCACCACCACAATCTGGTTGCCAGCCTTGGCGGAAGAAGCCGGGTTGGTACCATGGGCGGAAGCGGGGATCAAGCATACATTACGATGGCCTTCTCCACGGGAGATATGATAATTTCTGATGACAGTCATACCGGCATATTCGCCAGCGGCACCAGAGTTAGGTTGCAATGAAACAGCCTTAAAGCCGGTGATAACGGCCAGCCACTGGCTCACCTCAGCGATCATTTCCAGATAACCCTCGGCCTGGTCGGCGGGAGCGAAAGGATGGATATTGCAAACATTGGCCCAGCTCAACGGCAGCATCTCGGCGGCTGCGTTCAGCTTCATGGTGCAGGAGCCCAGCGGGATCATGGCTCTGTTCAGTGACAAATCCATGATTTCCAGTTTCTTCATATAACGCATCATTTCTGTTTCAGAATGGTACTTGTTGAAGATCTCATGCTGCATGAAAGCGGATTTACGCTGCAGGCTTTCCGGGATATTCAAAGCCGGATTAGCGCACTGCTGGCAAACATATTCGTGGAATTCCTTGTGAGCGGCCTCGGCCAACACTTTCAGAATTTCGTTCACATCCTCTAACAAGACGGTTTCGTCCAGCGCAATGGTGAAGCAAGTCTCGCACCAGTAGTTGAAGTTGATTTTATGCTCCAACGCCACTTTCTGCACATCTTCGGTGGTCATGCCTTCGGGCACTTCAAAGCAAAGCGTGTCGAAATAAATCTCGTTGTACTGTTTGTAACCATATTTAGCGGCTTCACGGGCCAACACGCCAGCCAGCACGTTGATTTTAGTGGCTTTGCTCTTCAGACCCTCTGCACCGTGCCACATGCCGAAGAAACCGGCCATGATGGCGGTCAGGGCGCTGGCGGTACAGATGTTGGAAGTAGCTTTCTCACGTTTGATGTGCTGCTCACGGGTTTGCAGGGCCATACGCACAGCGCGTTTGCCCTCGGCATCCACGGTGATACCGATGATACGGCCCGGCATCTGGCGTTTGAACACTTCCTGGCAAGCGAAGAAACCGGCGGCGGGGCTGCCAAAGCCCATCGGCTGACCGAAACGCTGGGTGGAACCCATCACACAGTCGGCACCCCATTCTCCCGGAGGAGTCAGCAGGGTCAGTGCCAACAGGTCGGTGGCCACACCCACAAAGATGTTGTGAGCTTTGGCTTTCTTCACAAACTCAGTATAGTCATGAATAGCACCATGCTGGTTCGGATACTGTACCATCGCACCGAAATAAGTGTCGTCCAGCTCTACTTTGTCAGCTTTACCGATGACCAATTCGATACCATGAGGAGCGGCGTTGGTCTTCATCACGCCCAGTGAGTGCATAAAGACATCCTCTGAAACGAAATATTTCTTCACCTCATTTTTCACCTGCTCGCGGGTACGGCTGTGGTAGAACATCAGCATCATCTCGCCAGCGGCGGTTGCCTCGTCCAGCAAAGAAGCGTTGGCCAACGGCATGGCGGTGAGATCGGAAATCATGGTCTGGAAATTCAGCAGTGCCTCGATACGGCCTTGTGAAATCTCAGCCTGATAGGGAGTGTAAGCGGTGTACCAGCCCGGATTCTCGAAGATATTGCGCAAAATCACGGAAGGAATACAGGTGTTGTAGTAACCCATACCGATGTAAGATCTGTACACCTTGTTCTTGGCCATCAGGGCATTGACTTCTTTCAGGTACTCATATTCTGTCAAACCATCGGGCAGCGCCAGGGGTTCTTTCAGGCGGATAGCGGCGGGAACCGTTTTCTCGATTAACTCATCCATGGATTTCACACCAATGGTTTCCAACATCTTCGCGGTCTCGGCTTCGCTCGGACCGTTGTGTCTTTTAATAAATTCGTCTTTTATCATGCTGATTATTATTTGTTTGTGTTAAAATATTCTCTTTCTTTATTTGATTTTTGGAATTCCAAGCTGCTTGCATATTTCTTCTGCAAGTCTATTGCCTATCTCTGTATGTCTCGGTACCGATGATATGCCATTCCCTCTGTCATTGATGAAGACAGTATGATTACTTCCTTCTTTGAACAGGGAACAACCATTCTCTACTAAATACTTCACAAGTGCCGAACATTTCATTAAAAAACTGCGATTTTGCGACGTAGAATACGATGTCCTGTAAACTGTTTGCGAGTGAGTTCCTTTTTTGTTGCCAAAACCAATCTATTGCTTCTTTGATATTTTCTTTAGCCTCTTCGATAGTTTCTCCTTGAGTAACCGCTTCCGGAATTTGCTCACACTGGCAAAACCACCAGCCATTGTCCATTTTTTCTAAAACTACAGTATATTCCATTTTGAATTTTTTCAATTTGCAAAGGTACAACATTTTTCTATAATATGATATGAATTTTCACCTCTTGTCTCCGAAAAAATTTGATTTTTTTTATTTATTCTTCTTTTTGTTAATTTTCAAAAAATGACAGATTTTGAAAGATAAAATTACGATTTTTGAAGTAAAATATGCATAATTCAATTGATTAAAATTCAATATATTACGTCTTGAAATTTAAATCAATCACTTGTATTTTTGTACGATCATTTTAGAACATTATGTTTTTCAGAAACTACCCGATACTGCGCTTGCTGATTCCCTTTGCCTTGGGCATCGGGGTGGCTTATTGGACACCTCTTGAAATTTCAAAGACGATTGTTTTGTCGCTGATGAGCGTCTGTTGGTTTATTGCGCTGACATTTCAGCATAGAAAGACCCTTACCAGCACACTTTTGTCTGGCATTTTTCTGCAGATTATGTTCATTCTTGCAGGCTTTTGCCTTACTTGTATCCGCTTCCGGAACGACAACCTGGTTTCCCTCGGGAAAATTTTTGAAGAAAAACAAAGCTTTGTGGCCAAAATCATCGACCACCCTGTACCCAAAGCCAAAAGTTTCAAAGTTCTGGCAAATATAGTGCAAAGTACTGATGGACAAACTATTAATCAAAAAACTGTATTATATTTTGCCAAGGACAGCCTGCACCCGCCCGACTATGGTGACGTGGTGATTATCCATTCGAAAATATCGGAAATTGAAAATTACAAAGACTCGCACGCCTTTGACTACAGAAAATACATGCAGCGGAAGGGTATTTTCTTCTCTGGCTATGTGCCCAAAAACAGATGGCAACAAATAGGTCGTTTCAAAGTGAATCTCATCCGGGACAAAGCCTACCGGATACAGCACTACTTCTCGCGGCTTTTTGCCGATGCCGGCATGAGTGGCGAAGAGTACAGCATCATCACCGCCATCCTGTTGGGCAACAACGAAACCATGGAAGCGGAACTGAAAGCCAGCTACGCCTCCGCCGGTGTGAGCCATATTCTCTGCGTTTCGGGCATGCACGTCGGTGTGATTTTCATGATACTCAACTTTCTGTTGCAGCCACTAGAATATTCCAAGGCTCTGCGACTGCTGAAAGCTGTGCTCTTAATGCTCTTCATTTGGGTATATGCCTGTATCACTGGACTTTCACCTTCGGTGACCCGCGCCGCCACCATGTTCTCTTTTGTCACCATCGGAGGAATGCTGCAACGCAACACCAACATTTTCCACAGTTTATTCGCATCATTATTTATATTACTGATTATCAATCCTTTATTGATTTTTGAAACAGGCTTTCAACTGAGTTATACAGCAGTATTCGGCATCGTCATTTTTCAGCAAAAATTCGTAGGACTATGGGAACCCAAAAACAAAATTGTCAACTATTTCTGGAACCTCATCACGGTGTCGGTGGCAGCGCAACTGGCCACTTTCCCACTATCGGTTTACACATTCGGGCAGTTTCCCAATTATTTTCTTCTGGCCAATTTGTCCGTCATCACGTTATCGTTTGTGGTGGTAGTCAGCGGGGTGTGCCTGCTAGCGGTATCGTTCATTCCGGTGGTATCAAACTGCTTAGCCTGGTTGTTGACCCGAGAAATCAGGTTGATGAATTTTCTGATACAATCCATCGAGAAATTGCCGGGAGCGGTTACGGAGAATATCCGTATCTCGTGGGTGCAGATGCTGTTGATTTACCTGTGTATCATTTTCTTCTACCTTCTTTTTGAGAAAAAAAAGAAAATCTACTATTGGTTAGGATTAGCTTCTCTGGGCGGTATCATTCTACTTTTTGACCTCAGCAAAATCCTTTTTTAAAAATGTCACCTGCTATTCAAGAATTTTTTTGTATCTTTGTCGGTTAATTAGGATATTCACAAAAACTGACGATTATGAAAAATATTGTAGTGGGAATTGACTTTTCCAAAAACTCGTATAACGCCATGAAGCATGCTGTGGCTATTTCGTTGAGAAACAAGGCCAAACTGCACCTGGCGTGGGTAAAAACCGCCGCTATGAAAACCGACCTGGCGGTGAGTACCACAACTGACAATTACATGGCAACCGTGAGGGAAAAACTGAACCAATGGGTGGAAGAATGCAAGACAGAAGCTCCCGAAAGTTCGGTGACCTCCATTGTACTGGAAGGCAAACCGGCAGTGGAACTGTGCAAATACGCCTCCAACCTCAACAAAGCCATGATTGTGATGGGTACCCACGGTGTGTCGGGATTCGAGGAATTTTTTGTGGGCAGCAACGCCTTCAGAACCATCAACCTGACCACAGTGCCCGTGCTGATTTTGCGTGAAGGCATTGAAATCAACCGTGACCTGACAGAGATACTGGTTCCCATCGACACCAGTTTCGAAACCTTGCAGAAGATGAAAATCGCCATTGAATTCGCCAAAGATTTCAATGCCAAGATATGTCTTTTGGGTGTCATCAACCCTGTCACAAACGACATCAAGCATATCATTAACGTGCAGTTGAACCACGCCGCCTCCATGTGCAAGAAAGCCAATGTGAGATATGAGGTTCAAACACTGGATGTTCCCGGGGATTCCATCTCCGCATTATTGAACACAGCCAAGAAAATGGATGTGAACCTGATGGTGATCATGCGCGAGGAAGAGAATGACCTTTCGAGTGTATGGATGGGCAGCAACACCCGCCAGGTGGTCAACAACTCACCCATGCCCTTGCTGATTGTGCCTAACGTGAATCAATTTTTACTCAACAAATAAGTTTCATCCGATATGAAAAAAGTTTTCATCCTCATTGCGGCCTTGCTGTTCACGGCCGGTTTTCAGGCCATGGCCTGCACCAATTTCATCATCACCAAAGGTGCCAGCAAGGATGGCTCCGTCATGGTCTCTTATGCCGCCGACTCACACACTCTGTACGGTGAGCTGTATTATCGTCCCGCTGCCGACTACCCGCTTGGCTCAGTGATGGACGTAGTTGAATGGGACACTGGCAAGCTGCTGGGACAAATCCCCCAAGTTGCCCACACTTATTCAGTGGTTGGCAATATGAACGAGTACCAGCTGTGCATCGGTGAAACCACTTTTGGTGGTCGTGAGGAATTATGGGAAACCCCCGGTATGATTGACTATGGTTCATTGATTTACATCACTTTGCAGCGTGCCAAAAATGCCCGCGAGGCCATCAAGGTGCTGAACTTCCTGATTGAATCTTACGGCTATTGCAGCGAAGGTGAATCCTTCTCTATCATCGACCCCAACGAAGCCTGGATTTTCGAGATTATCGGAAAAGGTTCTGAGATGAGAGACTCCAAGGGCAAGCTGGTCAAAGGCTGGTCCAACGGCGCTGTGTGGGTGGCCCGCCGTATTCCCGACGGTTATATCAGCGGTCACGCCAACCAATCCCGCATCACCACTTTCCCGCTGAGAGATGGCAAGACCTCCATCACCAACAAGGACATCGACAAGATGATTTTCAATCCTGAAATTGAGACGGTGTATGCTGCCGATGTTATTTCATTTGCCAAGTTGAAAGGTTACTATGACCCCAAGGCTCCCGATGCCGAGTTCAGCTTTTGCGACGCATACGCTCCCCTCGATTTTGGTACCGCCCGTGGATGTGAAGCCCGTGTATGGGCTGGTTTCTACCGTTGCAACCCTGAGCTGATGGCACAGTATGAGGACTATGCCCGCGGCGACAACTTGAAACACCGTTTCCCCCTGTGGATCAAACCCTCACAGAAACTTGACGTGACCGATGTGATGCAACTGATGCGCGACCATTATGAAGGCACATCCATGGATATGACCCAGGATATCGGTGCCGGTCCCTTCGCCTGTCCCTACCGCTGGCGTCCGATGAATTGGGAATACAACGGCAAGAATTACATCCACGAACGCGCCACTGCCACCCAGCAGACAGGCTTTTCCATTGTGGCCCAAGCCCGCAGTTGGCTGCCCGACAAGTTCGGTGGCATTTTCTGGTTCGGCGTTGACGATGCCGCCAGCAGCTGCTACATTCCCATGTTCTGCGGTATCACCAAAATTCCGGAAGCTGTCCGCGAAGGTAACGGCTCCATGGTAGATTACTCTCCTACCGCCGCCTACTGGATTTTCACCAAGGTGAGCCAATTTGTTTACACACGTTATAGCGACATGATCAAACATGTTAATGAACAACAGCAAAAGTATGAGTTTGGCGCTGTCAAGAACATCCGTGAGATGGAAAATGACATGGTGAAACTATTCAAAGACGACCCCGCCAAGGCCCAAAACCGTATCAACGAAATTTCCAACCGCTGCACCCAAGAGGTTTGCAACGCCTGGAACCATCTCTTTGAATATCTGCTAGTGAAATACAACGATGGCAACGTCAAAAAGGAGAAGAACGGCAAATTCGCCAAAACCGACACCAAAGTGCCTCAATGTGAATTTCCCGAACAACCCAAATACCCTGAAAAATGGTATAAAATCATCGTTGAAGATTGCGGAAAAAACATTCAAGAAAAATAATCTGCTACTGATTTAGGATTTATGGAAGAAAAAAAGGGTGATAAACCCAAAACACGCCAATTTGGAGCCAAAAGAGGCACCAGAAGCACTGCCAAAACGGAAAAACCAGCGCCAAGAACCCGTCGGAAAACTTCCGAAAAAAATTTCGAAGAAGAAAAGAGTGAGAAGCGCTCTTTCCGCAAAAACACTAGCACCACCGAAAAAGCCCCTCGTACCAAGAGGAGCTTCTCCAAGCCCAAAGAAGAGAGCGGAGAACGCCAGTTCACCGGGACACGGAAATTCGGTGCCAAGCGGACTGAGAGACCGTCCTTTGGAGACAAACCTTCTTACAGAAAGAAAGAAACCGATGCCGCTCCCCGCAAGAAACGCAGGGATGTGACCGCCGAATCAGAGATTCTCAGCGAAATAGTGGCCCGCAGACAACGCGAAGGCCGCACCTCGCCACAGAAGCAAAAGGTGCTGTCGCTCACGGACAATGAGAGCCAGGGGTTGGTGCGCCTGAACAAGTATATCGCCAACGCCGGCATCTGTTCTCGCCGCGAGGCCGATGTGCTCATCACTACCGGCGCCATCAGCGTGAATGACGAAATCGTGACCGAATTAGGCTACAAAGTCCGCCCCACCGACGTGGTTCGCTATGGCGACCATATCCTTCAGAATGAAAAACCCGTGTATTTGCTACTGAACAAGCCCAAAGACTATATCACCACCACCGACGATGAAAGAGGTCGCAAGAATGTGATGGACTTGGTTCGCGGCGCCTGCAAAGAACGCATTTATCCTGTCGGCAGATTAGACAAAAACACCACGGGACTGCTGCTGTTCACCAACGACGGCGACATGACCAAAAAGCTGACCCATCCCAGACACGGCATCGAAAAAACCTATTCCGCAGAGCTGAACAAGAAATTCGCCAACATCGACATGTGTGCCCTTCGTGAAGGCATTGAGCTGGAAGACGGTGTCATCACCCCCGATGAGGTGGAATATGTGGATGAGAGCAAAAAAGTTATCGGCATCACCATTCATTCCGGCAAAAACAGAATCGTCAGAAGAATATTCGAATTCCTCGGTTATGAGGTGGTGAAACTCGACCGTGTGGTTTTCGCCGGCCTGACCAAAAAGGACCTGCCCCGTGGAAAATGGAGATTCCTGACCCAGGCTGAAATCAATATCTTGAAAATGACTGTAAAATAACTTGCATTTTTCTTTATTTCGTTATGAATAAAACACTTAACGCTCGACTGTTCGTCGAAAAAAAAGCTGGTTTCCAAGTGGAAGCCCAGGATTTATTAGATGACCTGAATCATAATTTAGAACTGAAAATCAATAAGTTGAGACTTATTGTAGTGTATGACATTTTCGGTATCGAAAAGGAATTGCTGGAAAAGGCCAAGAAGGCCGTCTTCTCAGAACCCGTTACCGATGAGGTTTACACGGAATTCCCGTTGGACGGTTTGACCTATTTCGCCGTGGAATTCCTGCCGGGACAGTTCGACCAGCGGGCCGACAGTGCCATGCAGTGCCTCCAATTGATTGACCCCAAAACCAAAGCCACCATCCGCAGCGGCAAGCTCATCGTTATGGAAGGTTCGCTTTCGGAACAAGATATTGTCAAGATTAAAAAGCACTGTATCAACGAAGTAGAGGCAAGAGAAAAAGACATGTCCATTTTGGACGACAGCGAGAATGTCACGGTGGCAGATGTGGAGATTTTCGACAGCTTCAACGACATGAAAGCCGAGGAATTGGACGCTTTCAGACAGAAACTTTCCTTGGCCATGTCTTTCGAGGATATCCTGCTCATTCAGAATTATTTCAAGAATGAAGAAAAGAGAAATCCCACGGAGACGGAAATCAAGATGCTGGACACCTACTGGAGCGACCACTGCCGGCATACCACTTTCGAGACCCAGCTGGACAATATCACCTTCACTCCCAGCACCTTCAATAGCCAGCTGCAAGAGGCTTTCTATCAATACATTCAGATTCGTAACAATGTGCATGGCGGCAGAAAGCCCATCACCTTGATGGACATGGCCACCATTTGCGGCAAGAACGAGCGCAAACTCGGCAACCTCGACGATATGGAGGTGTCGGAAGAAAACAACGCCTGCAGTGTATTTGTGGATGTGGATGTAGATGGCAAAATCGAGAAATGGCTGCTGATGTTCAAGAACGAGACACACAACCATCCCACCGAGATAGAGCCTTTCGGCGGAGCAGCCACTTGCGTGGGCGGCGCCATCCGCGACCCGCTGAGCGGCAGAAGCTATGTGTATCAGGCCATGCGTGTCACCGGAGCAGGCAACATCAACGAACCCGTCAGCCAGACCATGGAAGGCAAACTGCCACAGCGGGTCATCTCCAAGAGCGCCGCTGCCGGCTATTCGTCCTACGGCAATCAGATAGGCTTGGCCACCACCCATGTACGCGAGATCTACCATGAGGGCTACAAGGCCAAACGTTTGGAAATCGGCGCGGTTGTAGGTGCGGTTCCCGCCGATGGCGTAAGACGCGAACAACCTCAACCCGGTGACATCATCATCATGTTCGGCGGTCGTACCGGCCGCGACGGTATCGGTGGCGCCACAGGCTCATCAAAAGAACATACCGAAGCCTCATTAGAAGTTTGTGCCGCTGAGGTGCAAAAAGGCAACGCACCCGAAGAACGCAAAATCCAGCACCTTTTCCGCAAACCCGAAGTCACCCGATTGATTAAGAAATCCAACGACTTTGGCGCTGGCGGCGTAAGTGTGGCTATCGGTGAGTTGGCCGACGGGCTGCTCATCGATCTGGATGCGGTGAAGACCAAATACAAAGGCCTGAACGGAACAGAATTAGCTATCAGCGAATCGCAAGAACGTATGAGCGTGGTGGTGGATCCTAAAGATGTGGATCAGTTCTTCGAATACTGCCGCCAAGAGAACATTGAGGCTACCATCATTGCCAAAGTAACTGACAACAACAGACTTACCATCCAATGGAGAGGCAAAAACATTGTGGATTTGTCCCGCGATTTCATCAATACCAACGGCTACCGCCAAAAGACCGATGTGGTGATACCTAAGATTGAGGGTGAATTCCCGATGAGAGTTCCGGAAGCAAGCGCCAACCAGGCCATTACCACTGAAACTGTGGCCCAACACCTGGCTTCCCCCAATGTGGCCTCGCAAAAAGGTTTGATAGAGATGTTCGACTCCACCATCGGAGCATCCACCGTGTTGATGCCCTTTGGTGGCAAGCACCAGCTGACGGAAAGCCAGGCCGGCGTGCAGAAACTTCCCGTGCTGCATGGACATACCAACACCGCCAGCATCCTGGCCTTTGGTTATAACCCCTATATTGCCTCATTTTCGCCTTTCCACGGGGCTATCTACGCCATCCTGGAATCCATGGCCAAGATTGTGGCTGTGGGCGGCGATTACAAAAAAATCCGCTTTACTTTCCAGGAATACTTCGAGAAATTAGGCAAGGACACGACCAAATGGGGTAAACCTTTCGCTGCTCTCTTAGGTGCGGTTTACATGCAAAACGCTTTCCATCTGCCCTCAATTGGCGGCAAGGACTCCATGAGCGGTACTTTCAAAAAAATGAATGTACCCCCAACCCTAGTTTCCTTCGGCATTGTCACCGAAAATGCCAACAAGGTCATCTCTCCAGAATTCAAGCAAAAAGGAAATCATATCTATCTCATTAACAATGTTATAGATGACAACCATAGACCGAACATCGAACGAGTGAAACAGATTTTCGACTATGTGCACGAGCAGATTCATGCCGGCAAGATCATTTCCTGCTACACCCTGCAGTTTGGCGGCCTCATCGAATCCCTTTGCAAGATGAGTTTCGGCAACGACTTGGGCTTTGACATCCACACCAACCTGCCTGTATTCGATTATGGCTATGGCAGTTTTGTGGTAGAGACCAATGAAAAACTGGATTCCGAATACGCTGTTGAATTGGGCTGTGTAAGCGACAAATTCATCATTAACGGCACAGAAATTGACAAGGCGAAATGCTTGGCGGCATGGCGCGGCACCTATGACGCTATTTATCCTGAAGTGAAAATCAACAGCGAGAGCATGCCCAAGGTGGAAGCCCAGAATGCCAAAGTGGTGCGCCGCGAGCTGCACCCGCCCAAAACCGACAAGGTAAAGGTTATCATTCCCGTTTTCCCGGGCAGCAACTGCGACTACGACACCGCCAAAGCCTTCAAAGACGCTGGTGCGGAGCCTGAAATCTTTGTCTTCCGCAACCTCAACGAAAAAGAAATCAATGATTCCATCGATGAGTTGTCCCAAAAGATTGACAATGCTCATATCTTGGCTCTGTGCGGTGGTTTCAGCTCCGGTGACGAACCTGACGGCAGCGGCAAGTTCATTGCCAATGTGTTGAACAACGAGAAAATCAAAGCATCCATAGAAAAACTGCTTGACAGAGATTGCCTGATTTTGGGTATTTGCAACGGTTTCCAGGCATTGGTGAAATCGGGATTGCTGCCTTACGGCAAAATCGGACAAGTGACAGCTGAATCCCCCACCCTATACCGTAACGACATCAACCGCCACCTGTCGCACATCACCAAAACAGTGGTGGCTTCCAACCATTCGCCCTGGCTCAGCTCCTTCAAGGAAGGCGAGGTTCACCGTGTGGCCATCAGCCATGGCGAAGGCAAGTTTGTGGTGTCGGAAAAGATGGCGCAGGACTTGTTTGCCAACGGACAAGTGGCCTTCCAATACTGTGATTTTGAAGGACATGCCAGCATGAACAAGTACGACAATCCCAACGGCTCCAGCTATGCCATTGAGGGTATTGTTTCCGACTGCGGACGCATATTGGGCAAGATGGGCCACAGCGAGCGCAAAGGCGACAACCTCTACAAGAACATCCCAGGCAACAAGACGCAGGATATCTTCAGCAATGCGGTGAAATACTTTTTGAATTAGCAAATTAGTTAATTAGTTAATGTGCCAATTTTCAATGTGCTAATGTGCCAATTATAATTAGGGGGAGTTTCGCACTTCGTGCTCGAGGGGAGTGGACTTCGTCCAAAGGGGAGTCTCGGGCTGTGCCCTCAAGGGGAGTCATGCTTCGCATGAGGGGGAGTCTCACTTCATTCGAGGGGAGAGGTGTTGATTACAAGATTACAGGATGGTGGATTGATATACAGGTTAATCCTGACCGACGACGCTGTATCCGCCATACCGTCTGCTGCCAGTGTGTTTGATAAGACGCTTGTCCATCAAAAAACCGATATAGCGTCTGACAGTGCCTTGGGGCAAGCGGCAGGTGTTGCTGATGTCATTGACTTTGCAATCAGGTTGGCTTTCAATATATTGATACACAGCCATTAATTTCGGGTTTTGTTCGAAATATTCTCCAATTGTTTTATCTTGGTGAGTTTCATTCCTTTTTCTGTATATTCTTTTTTTCTCTGTTGACTTTTTACTATTTTTTATGCAGGGCAAAGACTTTGCATCAAACCCTTGTAGCAGTGTTTTTTCCACTTGTTCAACATAATTGTCTCCCACTTGAAATACTACAGTCTTTGTGAAGTTTGGCAGCTTTTGCATTTCTACTTGACTATTGGCGTATTTGATAATATGGGGTATAGATACAATTGTGTCTCGTGAGACCCTGACAAATTCGTATGGTTTCAGCATCTCCTCCATTTTGTTCAGGGAGCAGTAACGAATATAACGTTTTCCATCAAGAGTATAAATGTTGGTAATGTTTTTTTCTTGATAACAATAATATATATTTTCAATATTGACAAGTGTTGTTTTGTTATAAGAATCTTTCACATCAAAAAAACCATAGAGGTTGCTTATAAGCGACATTTTCTCCTGATCCTGTTTCTTCAAGTAACCGATGTCATTTAAAGTATAGGCTAACAGTATAAGTCCTCCATTGCGGATGATTACGTATATGAAGTCCATCACCAAAGCTTCTACAATAGAAGCAGAGTCAAAATACATGACATAGCGTTCGTACAATTGGGGATAAACTAAAAGCATCTCCAGAATCCCAGACATAACAGCACTTCCAATAGTGCAAAGCCAATAAGCGATAAATCGGCGTTGCTCATATAGTTTTGGAAACAGAAGGAGATAATTCAAATAAATTGCGGCAAGAACAATGATTCCTGTAATATACTCTTTGTATAGCGCTGAACAAGCGGCAGGGCGCAAACGGCAATTGAATCCGAAAAAATATATAATCAACAAGCAGACGAAAAAATGAGGCAGAAAAACCCTGATTGCTTCAACCCGACTTTTCATAACATGTTTTTTGATGCAAAGATAAGAAAAAAAACATTGTTATAGGCATTTTTTTCTTTTTTTCATTAGTTTAACTCTATTATATCATAAATTTTGTCCTTTTACCTAGGCAGAAATAAAAAGAATTAGAATATTTTGGAATAATATAAGATATTGAAAATTACAATCTTAAATTTTATATGTTAAATTTTCATTATTTCATTTTAATTGATTCGTCATAAAATGAGGTGTGTTTGTTAAAAACAAATTTTTCAAGAAAAAAACTTGTAATTTTGTAACAAACTAATCCTCATAACTATGAAATTTTTACATGTTTTTTTTAAGTCAATGTCAATAATTATGATTGTTTCCTGTATAGGAATCTCTTGTCAGAAAGAATCAACCAATCGTCCATTGCGTGAAACCAATTATGCAAAAGCGGTAAACAAAGAGTCAAAGACCTCCCAGAATTACATTATTGTATCAGATATGGGACATGAGGCATCAAGTTGTGATGGTTGCATTATTATCAACGGAAAATTAGTTCACTGTGACTGCCAAGGATACGGCAATGCTTGCAGGGTTTCCTCCAATGTAAGCTTGTATAGTAGCGGCAATTCTGCTTATATCGTTACCACCGACACCTTTGGATTGACCAACGAAGACTTCTTTAACATGCCGTCGAGGTCGTTGTTTGTGGAGTACGATGAGAAGAACAACGAGGTGTGGCTGAACATCCCCGCCCAGTTGGTTTTTCGTGATAGCACCACCCGGCAGTTCACGTTTACCAATTTATTTTACAGCAATTCTGCGTATTATACAAACAATTAAAATCACCCTTAAAAATAACGGTCATGTCTTACAATAAGAATAAAAAAGGCGTACTGACAACATTAGCGTTGTGCATAACCTTCGCATGTTTATCCCAAACGCCACTTCAGCGAGAATATTCGTATGATGCAAGTGGTAACCGGATTTGTCGAAAAGTTTTGGTAATATCCGCAAATACCTTAAAAAATCTCCGTCAACAAACAGAAGAAACTTCAGCTAACTATTTTCAAGAACAGGTTTGTTCTTATTCATGCAAAATATATCCCAATCCCACAAGCGGACAGATACAACTTGACATTGAGGATATGACAGAACCCTTACAAGGTATAGCGGATCTTTATAATTCTAATGGCGTCCTATTGCGGAATTTCAGAATTTCAGAGTATCACAACATTTTTGATCTTTCTGATTTCCCGCCAGGAATGTATATCCTCAGACTGAATATCAACAAGAAAAACGAAGAGTGGAAAATCATCAAACGATAAACAATCATGAGAAAAATATACTTCATTTTGATTTTTTTGTTCTGTACAGGCATATTACATAGTCAAAACCCGACACTGCCAGTTGGAAGCATAGAAGGGGACATGCAAGTGTCACCTTTGGGCAGTGTCTCTTATACGATTCCTATTGAGGTTGTTCCCGGCCCTGGCGATTTTCAACCTGTTTTGTCTGTGTCATACAACAGTCTTGCTGAAACAGGTATATTAGGAGCCAAATGGTCATTGAACGGTATTTCGGTAATAGGAAGGTCTGGCCAAACTGTCTATCATGACGGGAAACATAACAATGTGCGTTTGGACACCTCTGACAGGTTTTCCATGGACGGTACGCGTTTGATGAGGATAGGAACAGGTTCCTATATTGCCAGCAACGCACAATATGCACCAGAAATTGAGAATTACACAAGGGTGAAAGCACTTCTGGTCACGAATGGCCAACCTGGATACTTTACTGCTACAACTGAAGAAGGGACAATTATACAATATGGAAACGGAATTAATGCCCGCCAATTGGTGAATGGTAAGACAGTGAACTGGCTGATAACAAAGGCGACAGACATTGACGGGAATGAAATCAGATATAACTATGATCAGGCAAATAGTGAACTATGGATTACTTCTATATTCTACGGATATTCTGGAATTAAACCATCCTGTGCAGTGCATTTTGAGTATGATGATTATGACCATCTTCAATCTACTTTTATTGGCGGTTATGAGATAAAACACCATAAGCTGTTAAGGCAGATAACTGTAAAATATAATAATGCAGTTGTCAGAAGATATGTGTTCAATTATGACTATACATATAACTTTAACACGAACACTGAAAGCATTCCTTTGTTAAAGGAAGTGGTTTTATATGGGAATGACGGGACACAACTGAACTCCACTGTCATCGACTGGTATCCGCCAACAACAATGGATACATCAATAGTCACCAACCCCGGCATCTACAATTATTCCACCTTGTCTCCAAGGTCTCATATAACAGGTGATTTCAACAATGACGGTGCCTGTGACATTGTGGAATGGGGAAATGGTTCGCAAATTGTATATTTGTCCAACACGAATAATATCACGCTTCCTCCTATGTCACAGTACCAGATTAAGGAATGTGTAAGTATAGATCTTTATGGAAGTGGTTACAGCCAATTGCTGACAGTTTTCAGCAAAAATAATAGAATTTTGGTCAAACAAACAAATTTTCAGTCACAATCTAATCTTGATACCACCACTTTTTTAGAATTTAATATCAACGACCAGTTTAATCATATATATACTGCGGATATCACGGGAGACGGAAAGGAGGAAGCCATAGTTTGGTATGATGGCAACAAGTTAAGAATCAAAGGGGAAACCTGTGATTTTACAGCCACCATTAGTTCAGGAGAACCGAAATTTGGTGATTTCAATGGTGACGGGAAAGTGGATGTTATGGTATTATCATTATCCAATCCAGGATACTATTACATATATGGATACGATATTGAAAGTGAAAATTTGGTATTAAGACATTATGAGTTCAACAGTAATGTGGATGGCGCTATAACTGTGGGAGATTTCAACGGGGATGGAGTGAGCGATCTTTTATGGGATAATAACGGCTATAGCGTCTCTTTCGGCTCCAATTACAAATTTCCAACTTCTGTTGCTACAAGTTACGATAATAATAATTATAACTATCAAAATCTTTTCATCAATATACAACCCTTGGTACTTGACTTGAACGGTGATGGCAAAGATGATTTGATAGGTTTCAGTTACGATACTAGGGGGAACTTGCGTTGCTTCTATTACGTCAATTGTGGATATGTGAACAACTCGTTGGTATTATATCGTTATCCCGTTCTTTCAACAGCTATACTCTCTTATCAGGAATTGCTATATCATGGATGGTACTCTATTGGCGACATTGACAATGACCAACTTCCTGAGTTTCTTGTTTACAAACCTACCAGTTCTTCTCAGTGTAATTTGCAGGTTCATGACTTCAATGGCATGCGTAAAACACCTTTGGTATCATCTGTTACGGACGGAATTGGCAAGCAGCAGACTGTGGATTACCGTTTGTTTTCAGGCAAAACCATGAGATATGGCACATACAGAAGACAGCCGGTGGTGATGTATTTGCCTGACACGGTCCGCTGCTCCAATGGTTTAGGCTCCATGTCTTCTTCTTCGTTTGTTTTCAGTAATGTATACTATTCACACGAAAGACGGTGCTTTCTGGGCTTTAAGGATTATACTTTCCGTAATATTCCAGCACAAACCACTGTGGAGACCACTCTTGAATACGATACCACCCTGTGTATGCTTTTGCCAAAAGAAACAGAAACTCATGTTCAGGGCAATTACCTTCCCATACAGAAAACCACCACCAGCTACATTCATTATCCCCACTCAGCGGCAACAGTACTTCAACCGACGCAAGTGACCGAAGAAGACCATCTGAACCAGACAACCCGTGTAACGACCAATGGCTATGACCCCCAAACCGGTAAACTGCTTCAAACGGAAGAAGTTTCCCAAATCACCGGTTCCCAGAATTTTATCACGAGAACAAGGACTACTTTTACCTATAATGTTGTCACCTTGCCCAATGGGGTGCAAAGCTACCGGAAAAACAGTGAAAGTACAGTGTCGGAAATGGCAGGTTCCGCACCAGGAGTCACGGCAAACCATTTGACTCGGTATAATTATACAGATGGTCGTTTAAGCCGTATCACCAACAGTGACAACAGTGGTTTTTCCGACACTTTGACTTATACCTATAACAATAAAGGTTTGTTGATTACCAAGCAACACAAGGCGGCTAATTGCGCCACCGAAACAGTCCATTATACGTATGACGTTACCAATCGGTTTGTGACGAGCAAGTCCAATGATTATTTCACGGAATTCACAAGGACATACAATCCTGCCACGGGGAATTTAATGACAGAAACTGATGCCAATGGACTGACCACAAGCTATCAGTATGACGCTTTTGGAAGGCTTGTATCCGAGTTGTCACCGGATGGAATAACAACCGAAACTTCTTTCGAATGGTGTTCGTCTGACATTCCCAATTCCAAATACCGGCAAAAGACCACAAGTCCCGGTGCACCAACCGCATACGTGTATTATGATGTTTTGGGCAGGGAAATATGCAATCAGTCGGGCAGTATCCGTTCCGATATTCGCTATAATGTCTTGGGGCAGATTGAAAAAAAGTCGTTTCCCTATAATGTGTCATCAACAGAAAGCGAGAAGATATGGCATAATTACCAGTATGATCTCTATGGGCGGATTTCCGCAGAAACCGCTCCATACACAAACCTGAGCTACTCCTACAGCGCAAGACAAGAGACCGTGCATGACAATATCCGGAACAACGACCATGTCAAACTGAAAGACGCCGCAGGCAGACTGGTTCAGTCAACCGATCCGGGCGGAACCATCAATTACGGCTACAGATATGTGTCTGACAACAATCAGGTGAGAACAGAAAACACCATCAACGCTGTTGGTGCCACCACTACTGTCATATCAGATTTGCGGGGCAACCGTCTATCCATCACGGAACCCGATGCGGGTGAGGTCAGCTCTGTATATGACAATTTCGGCAGACTTGTTTCCCAGACGGACGCAAGAGAGGTGACTACAACGTTTACGTATGACCTGCTGAACCGCATTGTTCGCAAACAGTTTGCCGGTGATGGAGATACGCTGACGCATACTTTCACTTACGACTCCTTAGATGCGGCCAATGTGTGGAAAGGTGCGATGATGGAGGCTCGTATCAATCCTGCGAATGCGGTAACTTACCATTATGATAATTTGGGAAGAGCTATAGAGAAAATAACCCGTATTGAAGGGGAGGATTTTTCTTTCGGCTATACCTACGACAGCTTAAGCCGCAATATTATCACCACTTATCCCAACAGTTTTGCTATACAGTACAACTATGACAATGAAAGCAGGGTAAATGCCATACTGGATAATACCACCCAAAGCAAATTATACAAGGTACGCGATAGGGATCAATTGCAAAGGGCTAAAATAATTGTTTATGGTAATGAAACCGGCAGCCAATATTATCGGAATGACTATGGGAATATTATCAGAATCAGACAGGGCTACACATATCTTCCGGAGAATGGGGATTTATTAGACCGCGACAGTCTTATTTTTGAGGAGCAGCCATTTATCAACACGGAATACAGTGAATTGTGTTATACATACAATAATGCGGGATTAATGAGTTCCCGAAAGGATTCTGTCACCCGTTTCCGTGAAATTTTCGAATATGACAATTTGGACAGACTGACAGCTTTTACGATTGCTAATGCTGACAGCTCTGTGTTTGAATATCATACTACTTCGTTTGCCGATAACGGCAATATTATGGCTAACTCGCATATAGGTACCTACAGTTATGACAGTGACAAACCCCATGCGGTGACCGGTATTACACTTGACAGTGCCCATGCCCATGCCATATCGGCCGCACAATGCGACGTGCATTACAATCTGTTCAACCAGCCCGACACCATTACAGAAGGCCAATGGCAACTGATTTTGTATTACGGACCGGATCTCACCCGTTGGAAAACCGTGTTGAAGAAAAATGGGAATGTGGTTGAAACCCATTGGTATGTTGGTGATAGTTACGAAAAGGTTACAAACAACGGTTCCACTGTTCACCATAACATTGTCAGTGGTGAGGAAAATGCAAAGGTGATTTGCCGGCAAGGATATGGAAGCAATGCATATTACTATGTATATCCAGACATTTTGGGCAGTTGGTGTGTAATCAGCGGACAAAGCAAGCGTCTTTCCAGGTCAATCCATTTTGATCCCTGGGGCAATCCGAGAAAGTTTAACAATTGGACCCTTGTGGACAGCACCGCACTTGCCAACACAATTTTGCCAGCGAGAGGATTTACGGGACACGAGCACTTGCAGAGATTCAACATTATTAATATGAAGGGCAGGTTGTACGACCCTGTCATCGGACGTTTTTTCTCTCCCGACAACTTCGTGCAGCTGCCCGATTTCACCCAGAATTACAACCGCTACAGCTACTGCCTCAACAATCCTTTGGCATACGTGGATCCAAGCGGAGAATTTTTCTGGATTCCGATTGTCGTTGGGGCTGCGATAGGCATGGCACAAGGTGCTATAATGGCAAGTCAAAATGCAAACTCCGCAGGTGAATGGGTTGGCTATATTCTCGGAGGAGGTGCTATTGGGGCATTATCAGGATTGGCAGGAGTTGGTATAGGGCAAGCATTAGCTTCGGCTGAAATTGGAGGTGTTGTTGGAGGTGGTATTGCAGGTGCTGCTACAGGAGCTATTTCTGGTTTCTCTAACGGACTTACTTTTTCCTTGATTTCAGGTGCTTCTTTTGATCAAGCCATGAAAAACGCTGGCAAGCAATGCCTTATTGGGTTAGGCACTGGCGCATTTTTGGGCGCAATAGGAGGGGGTATTCAGGCATATATGGAACATAAAAACATTTGGTTAGGAAAAGAAATTGCAATGGGAAGAACAGAATGGAGTTTTCGTAATACAGATTTAGAACCGACACATTATTTTTGTAAAACACAAAAAAATACGGGGATTAATTATCATAAGATTTCTGATATTGAAAAATATAGAATAAAAAATATGAGCAACTATGCATCTTTGAAACAAGAAATTGATAATTACTTATACGTGGAAAAAGATATTAACAAAATTTATGTTGGAAATATGAAAGGACGAGGTTTATTACAATATAAAGGATATGTTGAAAATGGGTATTCTCTAATTATAAAGTTTGATGACCAAATAGTTGAGTATCTTCCTTCTTCATACTATTCAGAGTGGATGACATTGAATATTCCATCAGGAACACAATATGTGTATTTTTCTTTGGAAGGGAATTATCCCTTTTACTTTAATAAAGCATCTGGATGGACAACATATCCATTTATTGCCAATATTCTTGGGATTGTAAATTACTAAATTATTTTTCATGAAAAGATTGTTTTTTTTATTTTTTACAACTCTGTATTTATTAAATTCATACTCTCAAAATGACGTTGACACAATCTTCTACAATAAACATATCACTATGATTTTTCCTGATGATCACATAGAGTATTATCATTATGACCAGAATGGGAATAAAATCATTGACAGCTTTAACAACGGTAAATTCAGCTATAATTACCGTCTGATACCGGGGAAAGATGAAATATCTCTGGAATCTATGATTTTTGAGCACCAAGGGATCAAATATTTTCGTGATACTTTCCCTGTATATTTTCCAGAAATCTTCCCTGCGGTGTACGATACTTTCCGGACATGCGAGATTGCTCTTTCCATGCAGTGTTTCAACGAAAAAAAATGGTATGACAAAGAAAATCTGAGCAATCGGTTCAGAATTATTTGTAACGAATCTGACTATCTTGAAGATAAAGGATACAATTACTTGGCAATTGAAATGTTTTCCTTATATGGTACGGGTGATAATACAAAAGTCACCAGAAAATACGGCAATTCTTGCTTCATAGATCTTTTTGAGACTATCATGAACAAAGAATATTATACTCAAGAATGGCATCCTTCCCAAACTCAAACAAAGAAAATGTGGAAAATCATGACGGACATCATGAAAATGCCGAAAGAATTTTGCCGCACGGAAGAACCTAAATACATGATAGAGGTAGTGTACGAAGGAGAATATTTTTACTTGCCAGTAAGCGGCTGCTGGGGGATGGGGGAGGATACCGAACATAATGACCGTTGGCACAACAAGCATCAGAACAAATACCTCAAACGCATGGAGAGGATGCTGGAGATGATACGGTCGAATTGCAGGAGTAGATAGAGACGGTAATAAAGAAATTCTGAATATAGACCCTATTATATGCGACTTCTCCTGCGAAAAGTAATTATATTAGAAACAATGAAAAACTGTCCAATGATTGGGGAGTACTAAAAAAGTCATATTGAAATTATTATTATTTTTGTAAACGTATTCAATAACTATCTAAAAATAAGAATGTCTAAAAAAATCCTATTAAAAAACATACAAAATATTGATATTATTAAGTTTGAAAATATCAAGAGCTTGTTTGATGATGATTTTAAGAGAATTGTTTTTGACCTGTCTATTGATTTTGAAATTTTTAAAGCACAAATAGGTATAGATGCAGAAGTGGCTGATTTCATTAGAATGAAAGAAAGCCTTGAAAAAATTTATAATAACGAATGGAAATCTCCTATCATTTTTAATCCCATCGGCGAACAATTTACCATTCAATTCAAATTACAAGAAAATGGACAAATAAAAGTTTATTCGAAATTGAGTAATCCAATGTTTACTGGTTCTTTGAAATTCGAATATTTGACTGACCAATTATTCCTTCCCGAATTGATACAAGAGATTGAGGCGGTAATAAAGAATTTCTGAATATAGACCCTATTATAAATTACAGTGACATCACAGCAATGAATAATTCGGACATAGCAAACATTATAAAAGACATTAAGAAAGAGTACAATGCCTATAAGGACGGAGGAAGGACTTTTATCCAGCATTTGGCACAAAAGATACAAAATACCGTTGATGAAGACAAGACTCAAGTTTTAAATTTTTTCTTACAGGAAATAGAAAACAACAGTCATGGGCTTTTCTCTGTCGCATTACAAACCATTATTGAATTGAAATACATTTCGTTAGCACCAGAAATTGAAAAGATATTCATCAAAAATAAGGGTGTAAAAGATGAAAGTTGGAAATATTCAATAATTGAAACTTTGTTGAAATTGAACTATGTTGCTTCCTCATCACTTTATCACGATTTTATAATTGATTACATGAAGACCAATCCTGGCAAAGAATTTTTTATTTTGGTTCTGTACTGCACTATTGAGCCCGAAAAAGGAATGCCTTTGCTTTCTGATTTTTATGCGAAGTTTTTTCATGGAAACAGTCAAATGCAAAGTTTTTTGGAGAGTAGAATTGGCTTTTTAGTCAGCTATTTCACTGAAAACAATCAGCTTAGTCTCGCTGAATTAAATAGGCTGGTCATGTTGAAAAATGAAAAAGCAGGACAAAATTTGAAAAAAGCATTATTAGATTATTTTGATAGTAATTTGGCCAGTAAATATTCCAAAGAATTGATAGGAAAAGATCTTGAATTATACAATTGAAAATGAAATTTTTATATGAACGAGAAATTTGAGAGAAGTCTAAAAAAGGAATATGGCATCATAGCTGAAAGTCTGGGATTCAAAGAAAGAAAACACTTCTTTTTGAACAAACTCAGGCCTATAGGTTATTTTAAGTCACTTACTCCTAATGTTTCCGCTTTTATGAGTTTCAGATTTTTTGGACATCATAAATTGTATAGCGAAGCAACTGTTGAGGTTGGCATAAAATATAATGACATAAGTGAATTTCTGTCAAATCTCATGAAAGAAGAATATTATTCTTCCAATACATTTGAGAATTTGGGATACCTTATGCCACAAAAAGTGTTTCTGCATGAGAACTTTTATGTTGATACCGATTGCGGACCAGCTTTGTCGCAGCTTTTTGACAAAATAAAACAATATGGTTATGAATACTATGAGATGTTGAAAAACGAAGACACCTTTTTCAAATTATTACAGGAAGGGCATCCTTTGGTTAATGAAAAAAGTGAATTCAATTTGCCTGTTTTATATTACCTAAGAGGTGAAAAGCAAAAAGGATTGGCTTGTATTGAAAATGAAATAAACAAGCGGAATCAAAGGAAAACCGATGAGGAACTTTTGGAGGAAAATACAAAAAGTATTAAATTAGTAGAGAGTGTAAATGATCAGTTTTCATCTGAACAGAAAAATATTGTTGTTGTAAGATCTGATGGGCAAAAACAGCTATATGATGACATAGTGAATAATCGGATTAAGAAGCCCAAGGACACAATTTTCGTACTAACCTCGGGATCACCATCTGGCGTATCCGAATACTACTTGAACTTTGCTGAGGCATACTGGGCTCTACCCTAATACTTCGTGTGCCATACAAAATCAAATTGAAAGTACAGTTTTAGAATTTGCCTATGAAACAGACCTATCCTTTCTTCCCGAATTGATACAAAAGATAGAGGCGGTAATACAGGCACAGCAACAGCAATGATTATAGATAATTACAAAAGAGCAGGCGATTTTTTCATTGAAACAATCAACCAAATTAATTCCCGATTTAACGATAACGAATATTGGCTGTATATATATGGATTCTAAAAAATACCAGTTTAATCTTAAACACTTTTATATAAACCTCTTTATTGTACCACCTTGGTTGGTTATTTCTATTATATTTTTTTATTTTTACTCACTGACTGATAATAAATATATTCCTGTAATACTTCCATTGTTTTTCTTATTATTGGCAATTATTTATTATTTCAATATGTTACTATTATACAAACTAGATAGGAATACAATTTTTTGTTTTGAAAATCAAAATTTCCAAATATCAAATCCAAAACGAACGACTATTCATTTCAGCATTGCCGATATCCAATATATTGAGAAGCATGCAGCTTGTTTTATCTCAGGATTAAATAAGATAGAATATACTAGCATTTTTCTAAAAGATGGAAGCAACGTAAAAATTACCTACTATCTTCCTGTAGAAGAGATTATACAGCAAGTGGACCCCTCAAAGGTTTTTAAGTCGGTTTCTCCTTTGCTGATAGGATTACTGAAAAAATAACTGATGTGAACATTATAAAATAGATAACCTGTTAAGTCTTAAAACAATAATGATACAATCATAATGTCTAAACAACCAAAACAATGAAAAAGATAATAACATTAAGTTTTATGTTGACCGTAACAGCGACGGTGCTGCTGCTGACATCGTGCCACAAAGAAACCAACAATAACAGCAGTACGGAGAATCCAAGCGATGACTATTATGCCAACCAGCAGTATCCTCCCACCGCGCAGGTGATACGCAAGGCCGTGACCGACATAGATGGTAATATTTACGATGCGGTTCAGATTGGCGATCAGGTGTGGATGGCGGAGAACCTGCGCACCACGCGTTATGCCGACGGCACAGAAATACCTTTAAGCCCAGAATTTAATTGGAGTGAGACTTTACCATACCGTTCGGCTCCAGGCAATAACCAGAGCAATGAGGAGAATATGGGCAATGTGGCCCGCTGGGGGTACTTGTATAATTGGAGAGCTGTGACGAAAGGCCCATCCAATGAAGAGAATCCCAGTGGCATACAAGGTATTTGTCCAGACGGCTGGCATGTGCCCAGTGGAGCGGAGTGGGATGAACTTTACAGCTATTTGAGAACACAACCGGAATATATTTCGGGTAACGACTCTTTCAATGTGGCCAAATCATTAGCAGCCACATGGGGATGGAGGACCAGTGTAGATGACACAACAGAATGTGATATAAATACTCCCGGAAACGATCCAAGTTCGAATAACGCCACAGGCTTCTCGGCTCTGCCAGCAGGCAATGCTGGTTTACATAGTTTTGGAGGTTTTGGCGGCATAGCCATATTTTGGACAGCAGGGCATTATAAAGACAAGTCTATTCGTATGCTCTTCTATAACAGTGCTATATTGGGTTCTCATTGGAACCAGCCTGAGCAAGCTTGTTATTCCGTCCGTTGTGTCCGCGATTAGAAGGTTACTCAGCGAAGCTGGTGAAGGAGTGAGGGTTGTAATAATTATGTGAAAAGTTTTTAATACTTTTGCATGTCAATTGAATAATATTGATTATCAACAATAAACCATCAAAAACATAAAACTATGAAAAACAGATTACATTTCAGCAAAACAATGTATGCCGTGTGTATGGCACTTGTAGGTTTGGTATTGACAAACCGCATTTCCGCCCAGACCCCTTACCGTCCTTTTACCGACGGCTGCCAATGGTCGGTGAGCGATGAGAAATATATGACCGCAGGAGACACTGTCATTGACGGGGTTACATATCTCAAACTGTATATGCAGATTTCCAATCAGCCGTTCGAGTTCAACCTGTCTGAGGCTCATTATTTTACGGCTATCCGT
>JAFXSR010000032.1 GCA_017525505.1 Bacteroidales bacterium | reverse complement strand
CTCCCTAACCCCTAGAACTTAGCATATTAGCACATTAACTAAACAGCACATAAATAAAACATGATCTGCAAAATCGTCAACAAATCCACCAATGCCACTCCGGCATACGCCACCGCACAGAGTGCCGGCATGGACCTGAGAGCCAACCTTGAGGCGCCCATCACCCTGAATCCCATGGAACGCGCCATGATTCCCACCGGACTGTTCATTGAGTTGCCCATCGGCTACGAAGCACAAGTACGCCCCAGAAGCGGACTCGCCGCCAAACACGGCATCACCGTCCTCAACACTCCCGGCACCATCGACGCCGACTACCGCGGCGAAATCAAGGTCATCCTCATCAACCTTTCCACAGAACCCTTCGAAATACAGCATGGGGAGCGCATCGCCCAAATGGTCATCGCCAAGCACGAAACCGTGCAGTGGGAAGAAGTGGAGGTGCTGTCCGACACCGAAAGAGGAGCTGGCGGATTTGGCAGCAGTGGAGTGAAATAGCAGGTGACAGGTGATAGTGGGGCTGTAGTATCATAGCAGCCGTTGCATGGTCAGCCCTGATAATGACGAAAACAAAAAACGAAAAAAAATTCAGAACTCAAAATTCAAAATACAACAAAAAATGTATCTCAACAAATTCTTCCCATTACTATTGTCAGTGCTTCTGCTGATGACAATGCCTGACGCGTCGGCGCAGAAAAATAAAAGCAGAAGCAAGGCCAAGACGAAGGGCAAAACCACCGTCATCTCCGACGAGACCCGCCAGCAGTCCGCTATTTTTGCCGATGCCTTAAGAGACTTCTATGCGGGAAATTACGAGAGTGCGGAAAGCGGTTTCCGCAAGGTGCTGGCCAAGGATGCCAAAAACGACGCCGTCTATTTCATGTTGGCACGCATTCGCAAAGAAGGCAAAAATTACAGTGGCGCCGCCTACTACCTGAACGAGGCCATAAAATTGGACAAAACCAATATATGGTACAAAGTGGAGCTGGCAGAAATCTACGACCTAATGGAGGACTACAAAGGTGCCGCCAAACTATGGGAGGACATCTGCAAACTCAAGCCCGAAAATGAATACTATCTCTTTACCCTGTCCGAAGACTACATCAATCTGGAAGAATACACCAAAGTCATCGACGTTTATAACAAACTGGAAGTGCTGGAAGGCTACAACGAGGAAATCACCAACGCCAAAGTCTCTATCTGGCTTTATCTCAACGATATAAAAAATGCCGTCGGGGAGTATGACAAACTGATCAAAGAATTCCCCTCCGAGCCTCTCTATTATGTGCAGGCGGGCAATATTTGCCAGTCCAACAACCTGACTGAAAAGGCATTGTACTATTACCAAGAAGCCCTGAAGTTAGACCCCAACAACACGATGGCCAACATGGCCATGGCCAACCATTATCTCAGCACCAGCGACAGAGAAGCTGCCTACCAGTCACTGTTAAAGGCCTTTTCTGACACCCAAATTTCCCTCGACGAGAAACTTCCTTTCCTCAAAAGTTATTTCAGCAGAGCGATGAAAAAACCAAGTGAAGAAACCATCGGCCAATGCAGGAAATTGTCGCAAATCATCTGTGAGATCCATCCCGACCGTGTGGAAGGCTGGGCCACCATGGCCAGCCTGTACATGACGGAGAAAAAATACGACCAGGCCCGCAAATATTTCGACAGCGCAATCGGCATTGACAAATCCTCTTATGCCCTCTGGGAAGACTATTTCTACTGTCTGTCGCAACAACAGGACTATGCCAGCATGGTCAGCCAGGGGAAAGAAGTGCTCGAGCTGTTTCCCACCAACGCCGTCATGCTGTACAATATCGCACACGCCTATTATTACGTCAAAGACTACACCAAAGCCATCGAACTTTTGCAACAGGCGGCGGTTTATTCATACGACAACAATCTCTTGGCCAACATTTACAATGTGCTTGGCGACTGCCACAAAGAATTGGGACACAAAGAGGAAGCCATCAAAAACTGGAAAACAGCCCAGCAAAAGGGACTGAACACCCAGGACAAAATCAAGCAACTTGCAGAGTAACCGTTCTGTCACTTAATTGTTTTTTTTGCTTTTTCAAAAAATATGTGTATATTTGTACGTTTGTACGAAAGCGTAAATCAAAAAAAGTAAACAAAGACAATTAACTGATATATTATGACTTACAACAAAATAAAAGCGACCTTCCCCTTTCTGTTTTTCTTCCTTGCGCTTCTATTTTCTCCCAATTTCAGTTTGAATGCACAAGCGGAAGAGGAGAAATTGGACATCGGTGGATACATTATGGGCCACATCACCGACGAATACGGCTGGCATATCACCACTTACAACGATCACCATATCTCCATCCCGTTGCCAGTGATGCTGTTTGATGGCGGTGAATTTGTAGCATTCTCCTCCGGCAAGTTCCATCACGGTCATCAGGCCTACAAAGGATATGCCCTAGGCTTTACAGAAGAAACCGACGGTTCAATTGTCAAGTTGGGCGGCAACTACGCCGATTACACAGGAGAAATTAATTATGAGGAGGCCTGCCCCCCCATTGACCATGTGTGCAAATACGATGTTTCCATCACCAAGAACGTTTGCGCCCTGCTGATTTCCATCATGCTGCTCTGCTGGATATTCCTGTCGGTGGCGAAGAAATACAAAGAAGGCCCGCTGAAAGCCCCAAAAGGCTTGCAATCCTATTTGGAACCCCTTATTCTGTTTGTCCGAGACGAAGTGGTTGTCCCCTCTATTGGCGAGGACAAGTACCAAAAATACTTCCCCTACCTGCTGACTCTGTTCTTTTTCATCTTGGTCAACAACCTGATGGGCTTGGTACCGTTTTTCCCAGGTGGTGCCAACTTTACCGGCAATATCACCGTGACCGCCGTGCTGGCTATCATCACCTTCTTCATCACCAACATTTCGGGCAACAAGCATTACTGGAAAGACATCTTCAACTCCCCTGGTGTACCCTGGTGGCTGAAATTCCCCATTCCCCTTATGCCTTTGGTTGAATTTATCGGTGTGTTCACCAAGCCATTCGTACTGATGATTCGACTTTTCGCCAACATCACTGCGGGACACATCATCGTGTTGGGCTTCCTGAGTTTGATTTTCATCTTCGGTGCCATGTCGCCCGCCGTTGGCTATGCGGTGTCACCGATATCCATCTTCTTCTACATTTTCATGGGTCTGCTTGAACTGCTGGTAGCCTTCATCCAAGCCTATGTATTCACCCTGCTGTCTGCCATCTACATTGGTATGGCAACAGAAGAACCGCACCATGAAGAAGAATTGGCAACGGAAAAACTGAAAACAGAAAACTAATGTCAATTATAACCTTCCTAACCTCCGTAAACACATAAACAACAAATACAAACCCCTTAAAACAATTTTATTATGAGTGGATTAACTTTATTACAAGCAGCAATGGATCTGGCAGCTATCGGCAAAATCGGCATTGGCATCGGTGCTGGTCTGGCAGCTATCGGAGCCGGTATTGGTATCGGCAACATCGGTAGAGGTGCTGTTGAATCAGTGGCAAGACAGCCTGAAGCCAGCGGTGACATCAGAACCAACATGATTCTGACCGCCGCCTTCGTGGAAGGTGTCGCCTTGTTCGCTGTCGTTGTTTGCTTCTTGTGCTTATTCATCTAAAGGATATAGGCGCAAAAACAAAAGGGAACTGGCTGCGGTTGGCAGCCCTTCCCTTTTTCAACTGAAAACGGAAAACTGAAAGTTGAAAACTATTGATAAATCAACATTTTTAGTTTTTAGTTCTTAATTAGTAACACGAAATAATCGTAACGATAAAATATAAAAAAAATGGTATTATTAGCTTCACTTCTCACTCCCTCATTCGGCTTATTGGTATGGATGCTCATCGGCTTCGGCATTCTGGTATTCATTCTTGCCAAATTCGCCTGGCCCGTCATCACAAAGAGCATCGCCCAACGAGAAGAATACATTGAAACACAGCTGGCAGAGGCAGAAAAAATCAAAAACGAACTGTCCAACCTGTCGAAAAAACATGACGAGATGATGGCTCAAACCAAAGCCGAACGCGACAAAATTCTGGGCGACGCCCGCAAAATCAGCGAGAAAATGTACGAAGAGGCCAAACTCAAAGCCAACAATGAGGCAACAGCACTGATCGAGGACGCCAAGAAAGCCATCAACTTCGAAAAAATGAAGGCCATCATCGATGTGAAGAACGAAATCGCCAACCTGTCTATTGACATTGCGGAGAAATTGATACGCAAGGAACTGTCGGACAAGGACAAACAGAACCAGCTGGTGGAAGACTGGATGAAAGGTATCAATCAGAATTAATGTTCAACACACAATATGACAATAACGGATATTGAAAATTTCCTGTTTCAAGGCCAGATGTTAAACTTGACGGCCGAAGAACAGAAAAAAATTCAAAACAGTTATAATTTCCTGAATGACTTTGCCAAAGACAAAGTCATTTATGGTATAAATACGGGCTTTGGCCCCATGGCACAATACCGCATCAGCGATGAGGAATTGAATGCCTTGCAATATAATATCATACGAAGTCACTCAACCGGTGCGGGCGAGCCTTTTGAGCCCATTTATGTAAGAGCCGCCATGATGGCCCGTTTCTCCACCTTTGTGAGAGGCAAGTCGGGCATCCATCCCGATGTGATGGAAATGCTGCGCACCTTCATCAACAATGAGATTTACCCCGTCATTCCGCAACATGGCAGCGTAGGCGCCAGCGGTGACCTGGTGCAGTTAGCGCACATGTCACTGGCATTGATTGGCGAAGGGGAGGTTTTTTACAAAGGCCAACGCCGCCCCACTGCCGAAGTGCTCAAAGAACTGGGTATCAGTCCACTAAAATTGCACTTACGCGACGGTCTCGCCCTGGTCAACGGCACCGCCATGATGACCGGCGTGGGCTTGGTGAACCTGCATTACGCCAAACGTCTTCTGACCTTTGCCACCCTCGTATCCGTCCTCATCAACGAAATCGCTGCCTCTTACGACGACTTCATGGCTCCCGAACTGAACCAGCTGAAAAACCATAAGGGACAGGATATTATCTCTCAGAAAATGAGAGAATTCGCTGCTGGTGGCCAATGCATGCTCAAACGTGAAGTGGAAATGTATCACCGCCACCAGGAGAAAGTGTTCACCCACAAAGTGCAGCCCTATTACTCGCTGCGCTGCGTGCCGCAAATCCTCGGTCCCGTGTTCGACAGTTTGGAATACACCCAAAAGATACTGGTGGACGAATTCCATGCGGTAGATGACAACCCCATTGTGGACATTGACACCCAAAGCGTGTACCATGGGGGCAACTTCCACGGCGACTATGTCTCCTTCGAAATGGACAAACTGAAACTGGCGGTTGTGAAACTGACCATACTGATGGAACGTCAGCTGAACTACCTCTGCCACGACCGTATCAACGGCATCCTGCCGCCTTTCTGCAACCTGGGCGTGCTGGGACTCAACTACGGCATCCAGGCCATGCAGTTCACCGCCACCTCCACCACCGCCGAGTCCCAGTCTCTGGCCAACTCCATGTATGTGCACAGCATCCCCAACAACAACGATAACCAGGATGTGGTGAGCATGGGTACCAATTCGGCCATCTTGGCCCGCCGCGTAATCGACAACGCCTACCAGGTGATGTCGGTTTATATGATTGGCTTGGCGCAAGCCGTTGACTGTTTGAAGATTGAGGATAAGCTGGCCTCGAAAACCAAGGCACTGTATCAAGATATCAGACAGATTGTTCCGGTATTTGTTGAGGACACCCCCAAATACATTGACATTGACAATGTTATTAATTATCTGAAAAACAAGAAATTAGAACCTATACTATGAATTACGCATTAGTGTCCGGTGGTTCAAGAGGCATCGGACGGGCCATCTGTGTCAAGTTAGCGCGACAAGGCTTTCATGTGATTATCAACTACAACAACAACCGCGAGGCTGCTATCGAGACCCAACAATTGGTAGAAGAAGTGGGTGGCAATGCCGAGTTGCTTCCTTTTGATGTGGCTGACGAAGAGCAAGTTAACACAGCCTTGGATCGTTGGTGTGCCCAACATCCCGACGAATACATTTCCGTGCTGGTCAACAATGCCGGTATCCGCAGAGACACCCTGATGGTCTTCATGAGCAATGACGACTGGAACGATGTGCTGAACACGAACCTTAACGGTTTCTTCTTTCTGACCCGCCGCCTGGTGAAAGAGATGATGACGCACCGCAACGGACGAATCATCAACATAGCCTCCCTGTCGGGTATCAAAGGGCAGAACGGACAGCTCAACTATTCCGCCGCCAAGGCTGCCTTAATCGGGGCTACCAAAGCTTTGGCACAGGAAGTGGGTCCCCGCAAAATCACCGTCAACGCTGTCGCCCCCGGCTTTATCGCTACCGACATGACCAAAGAGCTAGACGAAGCCTCACTCAAGAAGCTGATCCCTGCCGGTCGTTTCGGTGAACCCGAGGAGGTGGCCGCTGTAGTAGGCTTCCTGGCCTCCGAAGAAGCCGCCTACATCAACGGAGAAGTGATTTCGGTAAACGGAGGACTTTATACGTAGTTGACAGTTGATAGTTGATAGTTGAATAATTCAAAATTCAAAATTCAGAACTCCCTTCGAGCAAAGCGAGACTCCCCTAAACACTAAACATTAAACAATTGAATTTTGAATTCTGAATTAACTCATTAGCACATTAGCACATTGAAAATTAGCACATTATAAACATGAAAAGAGTCGTAATCACTGGAATGGGCATTTACTCCTGTCTGGGCAAGAATCTGGACGAGGTATGTAAATCACTGTATGAGGGCAAGTCAGGCATCGGCATTGACCCGATGCGTACGGATTATGGTTACCGCTCTCCGCTGACCGGCATGGTGGAACGGCCAGCCCTGAAAGGCCTGCTGGACCGCCGCTCGCGCGTATGCTTAGCCGAGGAGGGAGAGTTTGCCTACATAGCCACCGCCGAAGCCTTGCGCAACGCCGGCATCGACATGGACTATCTGGCGCAGCACGAGGTAGGCGTCTTTTACGGCAACGACTCGTCCACCAAAGCAGTAATTGATGCGCATGAGGCCACCCTCCGTACCAAAGACACCACCTTGGTCGGATCTGGGGCTATTTTCCAGTCAATGAACTCCACCGTCACCATGAACCTCTCCACCATCTTCAAGCTCCGTGGTGTGAACATGACCATCAGCGCGGCCTGTGCCAGTGGCTCACATGCCATCGGCTTGGGACTGATGTTCATCCGTCAGGGCCTGCAGGACATGGTCATCTGCGGAGGCTGCCAGGAGACCAACTACCTCTCCATGGGCAGTTTCGACGGCATCAGTGCCTTCTCCACCCGCATTGACGAACCCAGCAAAGCCTCCCGGCCCTTCGACCGCGACCGCGACGGACTGGTACCCAGCGGAGGCGCAGCCACTGTCATTTTGGAAGAGTACGAGCATGCCGTGAAACGCGGCGCCAACATCATTGCCGAAATTATCGGATACGGCTTCTCCTCCAACGGCGGCAACATTTCGCAGCCCAGCGACCAAGGTTCCGCCATTGCCATGGAACGCGCCATGAAGGATGCAGGAGTATATGCCAAAGACATCGACTACATCAACGCCCATGTCACCTCCACTGTGCAGGGCGACGCTTTCGAAGCCATGGCCCTGGACCGGCTCTTCACGCCCTTCCGCACTCCCATCAGCTCCACCAAGGGCATGACCGGCCATGAGTGCTGGATGGCGGGAGCCAGCGAAATTGTCTATTCCAACCTCATGATGCTCAACTCCTTCATCGCCCCCAACCTCAACTTCGAAAACCCCGACGAATATTCCCAAAATCTGAATATTATCCCTCATACCTGTGCCAAGGAAATCAACACTTACCTATCCAACTCCTTCGGTTTCGGCGGCACCAACAGCGCATTAGTCATCAGAAAAAACAAATAAAACATGACCAGACAGGAAATCATCAAAACCATCAACACCTTTCTGATTGAAGAACTCGAAATTGACGAAGAACTGCTTCAGGAAGACGCCCTGCTAAAGGAGAAACTCGGCATCGACAGTCTCGACTTCGTGGACATTGTAGTCATCGTGGAGCGCAATTTCGGTTTCAAAATCAAACCCGAAGAGATGAAACCCATCAAGACCTTGGGTCAATTCTACGATTATATTGAACAAAAAATCCAACAGCAATAAGCACAATGACGGAAGAACGCCAGTGGCAAGGCAAGACCGGAGGTGGAAATTTCGGGCAAAAAGCCCTGTTTTTCATGCTGAAGCACATCCGTGTGTTTTGGCTCTACCCTGTCCTGTATTTTGTCATCCCTTTCTATCTTCTGTTTTCCAGAAAAGGCACCCAATCATTAAAGTTCTATTACAGAAACATTCTTAAATACAGCAAGACAAATAGTTTTTTCAGCTATTTCAAGAATGAAATCACCTTTGGAAAAGTGGTACTGGACAAATTCGCGGTGTTGGCGGGCAAGCCCGAACAGTTCGACATCCGTATTGACGAGCATGACCTGAGTCATTTCCAAACCCTACTGAACCAGGAAAAAGGCATTATCCTCGCCGGCTCGCATGTGGGCAATTTCGAGTTACTGGGACAGTGTTTCGATCAGGATCAGAAACCCATCAGCTGCATTATCTTTGGGGGTGAAGGCGTCGGCTACCAACAACAGCGTGAGATCGCCTTCGGCAAGCGGAACGTCAAACTGATTCCCATCCAGAACGACATGTCACATCTCTTTGCCATCAAAGACTCTTTGGATAAGGGCGAGATTATCGCCATTCTTTGCGACCGCTACCTAGGAGGACGCAAAATCAAGAAAATCAAATTCATGGACGAGGAAGCCTCTTTTCCCACCGGCATCTTCTCCATTGCCGCCCAGATGGAAATCCCCATCGTGTCCACCTTCATCATGAAAGAAAAAAGAAACCATTACCAAGGGTACATGAAACACCTTCAACTTCCTGATGGATTGAACACTGTCAGCGAAACTGTGGAAACGCTGCTCCATCTTTACGCCGCGTCTATCGAGGACATACTGCACCAATACCCCCACCAATGGTTCAACTATTACCCCTATTGGGAAAAAGCGAAAACAAAAGAAACATAAAAAAAACAATGGAATTAGAATCCCCCCAGAAAGAAATATACGGCAAAGAACAGCACAATGCGCCGAGAGCCCAACGACTGGCACAGGAAATCGCCTTTGGCCCAGTGGTTTTCCAAGTATCAAGGCTGATGATCAAATTCGGCATCTTACAACTGCTTGACGACCATAAAGAAGGCTATTCCTTAGAAGAAATAGCTGAAAAGACCAGTCTTTCCCTTTATGGAGCCAAGGTTTTGCTGGAATCCTCCCTCACCATCGGCACCGTGCTGCTGAAAGACAACAAATTTATGCTGGCCAAAACGGGATGGTTCTTGCTGAATGACAAAATGGCACGGGTGAACATGGACTTCAACCACGATGTCAACTATCAGGGACTCTTTTACTTGGAAGAAGCCATTCGCAACGGAAAGCCGGAAGGTTTGAAGACATTGGGCAACTGGCCCACCATCTACGAAGGACTCTCCACCCTGCCCGAACCCGCCAAGACCAGCTGGTTCAACTTCGACCACTATTACTCCGACAATTCCTTCGAAGAGGCGCTGCGGATTGTCTTTGCCTCGAATCCGCGCAAGATACTCGATATTGGCGGCAATACCGGCCGCTGGGCCACCCAGTGCGTACACTACAATCCCGATGTGCGAGTGACCATCATGGACCTGCCGCAGCAGATCGAGATGATGAAACAGCAGACCAAAGGTATAGAAGGAGCCGACCGCATTGACGGGCACTGTGGCAACCTGCTGGACCCCAGCACCCCGATACCCCAGGGGTTCAATGTCATCTGGATGAGCCAGTTCCTGGACTGTTTCTCAGAAGCCGAGGTCACCAGCATCCTCTGCCGTGCCGCCAAGGCCATGAGCAAAGACAGCCGTCTGTTCATCATGGAAACCTTCTGGGACAGACAAAAGTTCGAGACCGCCTCCTACTGTCTGGCACAAATCAGCCTCTATTTCACCGTAATGGCTAATGGCAACAGCAAAATGTACTATTCCGGCGACTTAATCCGCTGTATCGGTCAGGCCGGACTGAAAGTACAAAAAATCCACGATAACATTGGTCTGGGCCATAGTATCGTGGAAGCTGTTTTAGAAGGATAAAACCGAAGCTACTTCAAGCGCTCCACAGCTTGGCTGACGGGAATTTTGGTTTCGCCGTCGAAAGCGATGATGAAAGCATCCGCAAAGTAGGGTTTCACCGATTTCAATATTTCCTGAGCCTCTTCTAACGTGGTAGCATTACCGGAAGTATATTTCCAGAACTTTCCTTCCTTGAACTTACGCACATCCTTCACCTTTTTGAAACGGCTATCCGTAACAGACACATTGTCAGGTATAGCGGCTATCTGTACCCTGAAACGTATATTATGCTGAACGGTAGCTGGCGCAGGCACTTGCGGGACAGGCTTTGTCTCAGCTTGCGGAGCGGATTTCACCGGTTCGGCAGCTATAGCCACATTGGTCTTGGGCTGCGGCTTTACTGGGTCGGCAGCAACGTCGGCATCCGCTTTAGGCTGCGGTTTCACGGGGTCCGCAGCCACTTCCGCATCGGCCTTGGGAGCAGGTTTCACCGGATCGGCGGCCACGTCGGCATCCACTTTAGGCTGCGGTTTCTCGGGGTCCGCGGCCACTTCCGCATCGGCTTTGGAGACGGGCTTCACCGGGTCGGCAGCCACGTCGGCATCAGCTCTGGGAGCAGGTTTATATGGTTCAGGTGCCACACCGGCATCGGCACTGGCGACACTTTTTTCCTGCACAGCGGTTTTCGGAAGCGGAAGCAAAGGTTTATTGGTGCCATCCAAAGCATTGCGGTATTCCACAAACGCATTGTAAATGGAAACCGCCATCACATCCTGTGAAGTCGGCTTAATCATATATTCCTCTTCCACAGCATTGGACAAGAAGCCCAACTCAATCAGAATACTGGGCATCGCCACCTTGTAGAGCACCCAGAAACCGCCCGGTTTCACAGTTCTATCAACCAGATGCGTGTTGCGAACCAGATTCCGTTGCACCTTGTCGGCCAGCATGATGGAATGATTCATGTAAGCGGAAGTATGCAACGAGAAAATGACATTAGCCTCTGGCGAATTGGGATTGAAACCTTCATAATTGTTCTCGAAATTCTTTTCTTTCAAGATGGCCGCATTCTCTCTTTTCGCCACCTCCATATTGGCGCCAGACTTTTCCAGACCCATCACCCAGGTCTCCACGCCGTGGGCGGCTTTGTTCTCAGCGGCATTGCAGTGGATGGAAATGAACAGATCGGCATGATTGTTGTTGGCGATGACCGCGCGCTTATATACCTCCACAAACACGTCTGTCTTACGGGTGTATATCACCTGCACGTCGTCGTAATTATCACTGATTAACTTGCCCAACTTCAACGCAACATTCAATGTAACAGTCTTCTCCTGCGACTTCTTTCCCCGGCAACCCGGATCCTCGCCACCATGGCCGGCGTCAATCACCAGCTTGAATTTCTTTTCTTGGGACTGCGCAAAAACCACAGCGTTAAAAAAAGTTAAGCAACACAACAATAAAAAGCAATTTTTTATGTTCATAACTCAAATTATTTGACTATTTTTGTATCTTTTTAAAAAGCAAATATATTATAATAAGACTAAGGAAGAACAACATTGTATAAAAAATTATACACAACGAATTTTTCATATTTATTATGCTGTAGCATTATTCTAATAATCAGCATGATAAGCAATTGTGTATATCCCCAAAGTGTTGATTCCACCGCTTCTTCGCTACATGTAAGTCTTCTTCGGGACAGCGTTTCCAACGATATTTCTATCACTGTTGCGGACAGTATTCCCACTGACACTTTGTCAAATGACAGTCTAAAAAATCCGAAAAAAATGGCCAAGAACGGATTGGAGCACACCGTCACCTATGATGCCAAGGACTCCATCCACTTCAGCATAAAGAACAAAGTGGCGTACCTTTTCAACGATGCCTACGTGCTTTACGAGGACATGAGCCTGTATGCCTATTACATCGAGATTGACTTTGCCCACAACGAGCTATATGCCAGCGGGGCCGTTGACGAGAACGGCAATCTCATTGGCAGTCCGGTACTTAAACAAGGCGACGGGGTTTACCGCGCGCAGGAGATCAAGTACAATTTTGAGACCAAGAAAGGCAAAATCACCCATGTAATCACGGAGGAAGGGGAAGGCTACATCCACGGGGAGCAGATCAAGAAAATGGAGGACAACACCACCTATATCAAGAAAGGCAAATACACCACCTGCGAGCTAGACCATCCCCATTTCGAGATTTCCTTCACCAAGGCCAAGGTGCTGCCCAACGACAAAATCATCATGGGTCCCGCCTATGTCAGTTTTGCGGATGTCCCCACTCCATTGGCCATCCCCTTCGGCTACTTTCCACTGGAGAAAGGTCGTCACTCGGGCTTTGTGATGCCCACCTTCGGTGAAACGCAGAGTTTGGGTTTCTATTTGCAAAACATCGGTTATTATTTCGGCATCAGCGACAATTTCGACTTCCTGTTGGCGGGTGACATATACACCCGTGGCAGCTGGGCAATCAAAGCCGAGTCCAACTACGTATTCCGTTACAAATGTGCAGGCAAAATACGAGCCGAATACGGTCAGAAATACATCGGCGAGAAGTTAATCGACTCCACCTATTACCATACCAACGACTTCAAAATCTACTGGGACCACAAACAGGATGCCAAGTCACACCCCTACACCCACTTCTCCGCCCACGTGGACATTGTGAGCAGCGGCTACAACAAACACAACCTTTCGAGCGTGAGCGACTACCTGTCCAACCAGTACACCTCCTCCATCAACTTCTCCACCAGCGCCAAAGGCATTTTCTTCCTGGACGCCGCCATCTCATACTCGCAGAACACCGGCACCCACATGATCGACCTCAAACTGCCCACCTTCAGCATGTCGGTAACCCAATTCTACCCTTTCCGCAAAAAAAACAAAACAGGTGCGCTGAAATGGTACGACAACATCGCCATGAAATGGTCAACAGACTTCACCTCGCAAATCAACACCAACGACACCCTCTTTTTCAAAAAGGAGACGTGGGAAAACCTCGCCGTTGGCATTCGCCACAACATCCCCCTCACCATCCCTATCAAAATCGCCAAGCTGATCAACTGGAACACCACGGCGAACTTCACCGAGAAATGGTACTTGCAACGCAACGAGCGTTTTTTCCATACCGACACCACAGGAGTACCTCTGGTTGACAATGTGTTCAAACGCGGTTTTTACGCCCTGCACGACCTCAGCATCAACTCCGAGTTAACCACCAAGGTGTATTTCATGTATCAGTTCAAAAAAGGCAAACTGAAAGCCATCCGCCATGTGCTCACCCCTCATATCGGCGTCACTTACAGTCCGAAACTCAACAAACAAGTTACCGGCACCTACTTCAACACTGTGACAGGTGAATATGTTGACTACTCCTACTTCGACAACTCGATTTATGGCGGCGTAAGCGGACAAACGAGAGCATTGGCCCAGCTGTCTCTTGACAACAACCTGGAAATCAAAGTGCATTCTCGCAAAGATACCATCACTGGCACCAAAAAAATTGCCATTTTCGACAATCTTTCAATATCCATGGGCTACGATTTCGCTGCCGACTCGCTACGCTGGCAACCCCTGCGCATTTCGGGAAGAAGCACCATCTGGAAACAACTCAACATCACCTTCTCCCTGTCATTCGACCCCTATATTATCAAAAACGGTGTCAGGGTAAACCAAACCGAATGGAAAGTCAACAAAAAACTGCTCCGTTTCTCCAATGCCAACATCAATGTGGGCCTCAACCTGGTCATCAACAGGGATTTATTCAAAGGAAAACAAAAAGACGACAAGAACACGGTCTTGCCCGACAAGAACAACGAGTCGGTGCTGGACCAGAACACACAGGGGGTCCCCAACCACCGTCCCGACTTCAATAACCCTTGGTCGCTCACCATCAACTACACCTTTGCTTACACTGCCAATGACAATTACGGATACTATATTGATGAATACAGGGGCAACACTGTGGAAAAACCTTACACCCACAAATTTGTACAAACGCTGAATGTCATCGGAGAGTTCAACATCACCAGAAAATGGAGGGTGGGATTCACCACCGGCTATGACTTTGTGCAGAAAGAAATGTCTTACACCTCCATCGACATATACCGCGACTTGCACTGCTGGGAGATGCGTTTCAACTGGATCCCCTTCGGCTACCGCAAAGGATGGAGTTTCACCATCAACATCAAAGCCGACGCTCTGAAAGACGTGAAGATTCCGTTGAAGAAAGACTTCAGAGACAACCTGTAAAAGTTGAAAACTGAAAACTGAAAGTTGAAAGTTAATAATTGAAAGTTGTGTGGTGGAAGCACAGAGGACACATAGGGAGGATTAAAGCAAAAAAATTAAGGAAGACCAAAGATTTTTTTTTGACTATACGTTATAATCTATGAACAAGCCATCCGGTGATGAGATTTTGCAGCTGATAGAAGACTGTAAAAAAGGCCAGCGAAGAGCCATGCACTGGCTATTCAAGACCTACTACGGATCGCTGTTCACGGTTTGCATGCGATACGCACACTGTTACGAGGACGCGCAGGATATGGTGAACGAGGGCTTTGTGAAGATTTTCGCAGGATTGAAGTCCTACCAGCCAAGCGGCTCCTTCGAGGCCTGGATGAAGACTATCATGGTGAACGCGGCACTCGACTACCTGCGAAAATATCGCGCCAACATGGAGACAGTGAATTACGACGACATGCCCGACGACGTTCTGCAAAATCATGACGAAAACGAGGCGCTGGCGAAAATCTCTACTGACGAGCTGATGCAACTGATACAGCAACTGCCCCAGATGAGCCGCACAGTATTCAACCTATACGTATTCGAGGACATGCCCCATGCCGAGATTGCCAAGAGACTGAACATCAAGGAAGGGACCTCGCATTGGCACCTCAATTTCGCACGGAATAAACTGAAGGAGATGATTAGAGGGGTACACGATGAGAAGGTAAGAAGATGAGAAGGTGAGAAGATGAGAAGGTGAGAAGGGATTAGGTTACAGGGGTCAGTAATTAGGGGATGTCAATGTAGGCAACTGCGTCTCGCAGTTGCAGGAAATGGAAAAAAGGTAAAAGAATTAAGAATTAAAAGTACATTAAGAACATTTGCCAATTAGCACATTAAAACATGGATCAATTTGACCAGATCATAAAAGAAAGAATCAACGACAAAAGCTACGACTACCGGCCGAGGGCATGGAAGTCGTTCAAGCAAAGCAGCGGGATGCCGATGCTGGGCACCGGCGCCAAGCTGGCCTTGTCCGCCGCCGCTGTCGCCGTTGTGGGCACCGTGTTATACTTCAGCTTAAATCCCAAACCCGAGCCACAAGAGGCTGTTGTTACAGTTTGCGAAGAACAAAAAACTGAAAACCAGCAAATTGACACCATTGATTTGGCAGAAAACGTGGTATCGGAGGAGGTGACTGACGAAACTGTCGCAACCTCCTGCCCCACCCCTTGCTCACCATCTACTCCAAAATCTCAGAATACTCAAATTGCAGCGGAGACATCAACTGAGAATCCTGAATCATCGCAGCCTCGCGAACCCAAACACATCACCAAAACCGTCCATTACCGTCCGTCAGAGATTCTGGTTGACACCATTTCTTCCATCGACTTCCCCGACTACAAGGCGAAACCCGCCGACATGCTGCCGTAAACGACAATTCTTTTGCACAGCAATTTTTCAGTCCAATTATAAGCTGTCCTAAAAGGGGGAAGCTTACAAAACTATATGAGTAAAATCGCTTGTTAACTCAACGACTGGACCTCGTCCTCGGAAAGTCCTGTTAAATTGATAATTATAGGAATAGAAAGACCATTCTCAAGCATTTGTGCAATTATTGCACGCTTGGCATTGGCTTCACCTCTTGCTTCACCACGTGCCTCGCCTCTTGCTTCTCCTATCGCTTCACCTTTTGCCTCGCCCCGTTTGCAAGCACATTCGATGGCGTCTTGTACATCTTGGTACTCCAATACGCTTTTCTTGTATTCTTCCATTTCCTCTTCGTTTAAGTTTGACAATCTGCTCTCCTCGTATAGTCTCTTGAAGATTGGATCTGTTTCTTTGGCCTCGTCTTTCAGGGTCATTT
>JAFXSR010000031.1 GCA_017525505.1 Bacteroidales bacterium | reverse complement strand
GGTTATATTTTGTAATTTTGCAAACAGAAAGTCCCTTAGTATGACCACCATGTACGATACCCTTGGCAAAATTACGCATAGCTACTTTTACCTTCCCAACGGCATGTTGTCACGTGTAGAGCTGGGGCAGAAGAGTGTGCAAGGCACCGATTATGCCTATACCTTGCAGGGATGGCTGAAAGACATAAACGGATACAGAACATCCGAAGGCTTAATTGCGGCATACGACATTGGTCACGATGGACAATTGAACATGGGTACAATCAACTCGGAATTCTGCCGTGACGCTTTTGGCTCCATGTTACAGTACCATCAAGGTGATTACCGACCCATTTCCGGCAACAATTATTATAATAAGGAATACTCTGCGGCGGTCCCCTTGTTTAACGGTAATATCTCCGCACTGACCACTGGTTATCTCACAACAGGGGTGCCTCCTATGGTCAAGTTTTTCCGTTATGACAAGTTGAACAGGATAAAGAGAATGGAGACATGCATGCCGACATCATCGCCAATATGGCTGTGTGTAGGCAATCAATATGCGACAAATTACAGCTATGATTACAATGGCAATATTATGGCGTTACAAAGGTATAATGAGAATGCCAACATCAAGCATGACATAAGCTATCACTATTCACCAAACTGCAACCGTTTGAATGCAATTACCGCCACAGGATTGAATTCGGGCACATACCGTTACGATGCCGTCGGTAATCTGTTTGATGACACAGGTGAGAACTTGGAGATTTCATGGAACGCTGCAGGCAAGGTCGACACGATATGGAAGAATGGCAATTTGCTGAGCACCTTTCTGTATAGCGCCACAGGGCAACGCCAAGTGAAAAAAACAGGAAATAACACCTACTATTACATTCATGACGCATCGGGGAATGTGATGTGCATATACAAGCAAATCGGTTCCTCTCTGTATATGGAAGAGCAACCAATATACGGTAGCAAAAGGCTTGGCGAATATAAAAGACGCATGCAAAATCCGTCAGGCACTTTGCGTCCTGAATATACTGGCACTATCGGTTATCGCCAGTATGAGTTGACCGACCATTTGGGCAATGTGATGGCTACCATTCTGGACCGCCGCCAACCTTACTCCTCAGGTGATGCCACCTATAAGCCCTATATCATTAGCACCACCGACTATTACCCCTTTGGTAACCCCATAGCCAACCGAAGTACCAATATCGGGGGATATCGGTACTTTTTTAATGGGCAAGAGGGTGATAATGAGGTGTTTGGTGCAGGATATTTTCAGAACTATGGATTCCGTATGTATGATACTCGTATTGCGAGATTCTGGGGAATTGACCCTTTGACAAAAGATTATCCGATGCTGACACCATTTCAGTTTGCCAGCAATACTCCCATTTGGGCTATATACATGGATGGATTGGAAGCGGTGGTAAGACCTGCACGAAATGCAAATACGAGGCCTCTAATTTATAGAGAAAACAATAATTATGCTCGAACAGAGTATGGAAGGCTACCTTCGACAAGAACCATAAGGACTGACACATACCGCTACTCAACAAATAATGGGGCCAGACAAATTGTATCTTCCCCAGCTATCTCGTATGTATATGATTATAAATCTCCCCAAGGCAATGACGTTTCAATGTCTTATAACAATATTCAGGCTCAAATGATTACTTTACTTGGAGATGCTTGCCAGATATATATAAACAAAATTGAAGACAAAATAAACACACCGCAAGGTTATAAAATAGGCTCCAATATTCAAATTACATTTGTAAAGATACAAGATCGATTGATTTTTGACCAGCTACAAAAAGCTTATGATGTACTATTAGCTCAAACGATAGAAGAGATACCAGAACCAGACATGTCATTCCCGCCATGGACTTCTGAACTCACACAGCAAATGATAAAACAAGCTGAAAGAACTCGTCTGGCCAAAGAAAAATTAGGGCCATCTCCAAATGATATGTTAATGCGAACTATTCTTTATGGGGAGAAAACCAAGATGTCAGAAAAAACAGAAAAGATTAATTTGCCAGAAATAAGACCAGCAGAAAATTACTGATGAAAAAAAATAAAAGCAAACGAAGCAGGCATGTTCGGAAGAAAAAAAATCGAAGTTTTACGATGAAGGGTAAAATAGCAGTAGAAGACAAGCCCGTCAAATTAGGTGTATTATGGTGGATTTTACTAATATTAGGTTTGCTGTTAATGTTAAAAGTGATATTCATGGGAGGAACATACGGTTATGACTATTATCCATTTAGAAATTTATACAATAGATAAGTACATAATTAATTCAATTGTTTGCGAATTCCCCAGGAACTCACTCTTCAAAAACAGTTCCCAATCCGCTAACGTCAGTTTACACTATTTCCCTTTTACCAAGAATACAATTTGTTTCAAAAATTCTAGCTACTTCCAATAATTATAAAAACTTTGTGTATATTTGCAGCAGAAATAAACGCACCCGCTCATGAGCACTCTTGAAATGCAAAAAATATTAGCCGAATACTTCAAAACCCAGCCTGTTTTGAAGGCATAGTTGTTTGGCTCCTACGCTCGGGGAGAGGAAACCCCTGAAAGCGATGTTGATGTATTGGTGACCTTGGATTACTCACAGAAAGTGGGGCTGCTAAAGTTTGCCAGCATGTATCTGGATTTAAAAAAACTACTTAACAAGGAAGTTGATTTGGTTGAGGACGGGACATTGCGCCCATACGCTGCAATTACTGCCAACAAAGACAAAAAATTGATTTATGAGAGAGCCTAGTAGAGATAAAGGACGATTGGAAGATATTGTATGTTATGCCGAAAATGTTCTCTCTTTTGTGCAAGGGAAAACATTTGAAGAATTCATATCTGACAAACTATTATATTTTGCGGTGCTGAAAAATGTGTAGATTATTGGAGAAGCTGCATATATGTTAAGCATTTCATTCAAAGATACCCACTCTGAACTTCCTTGGAATGAAATCATTGCAATGAGACACGTGTTAGTGCATGGGTATAGTAATATCTCAGATAGGAATCTTTGGATTACCGCAACAGAAGATGTATTGCCATTAAAACTGCAGGTTGAGGAATATCTGAAAGAAATGTAGCATGTAGCTGTTTGCCATGACTATGCAAATTATTTATTATCAACAATCTTTCCCAAGTCCCAATATCGGGGGGATATCGGTACTTTTTTAACGGACAAGAGACTGATAATGAGATGTTTGGGGAAGTGGTGAATTTTACCGCTGAATTTTGGCAGTGTGACGATTGCCTTCCGCTTCTACAAACTCACCCAAAAACCGCTTACGGATCTCTCACCTGCAGATATTGATTTTTTGATTATTCAAAAAAGGGGGCTTCGCTATTTGGTGCCTATGGCATTAGACATTCTGGAAGAGGATTTTTTTATTGAAGCTGATGATTACAATGGCGATTTGGTCCTGAACTTGTTGAGTCTATCTGATTATAATAATGATGAATATTGGTCGAATCACCCTGTGGAAAAGCACGTTTTTGCGAAATGTACAAGAGCAATCAACACCAAATGATTTTTGACTGTTCTATTTCCTAACAAACTTCCCCCCATGAGCCCACCCTTCACATACCGCCCAAAAATCTCCGGAACTGGTATCAATACGTTTCTGACTCATTAAAAAAACGTATATTTGCAGCGTTAATTTTGTAAGATGTACCTGATTATTGACATTGGCAACACATTGCATAAAGCGGCGGTTTTTTCGGAGACAGGAGAACTCATCGAATTGCAAAAATATCGCCAGCTGACGACAAACCGCATAGAACAACTGTTCAAACAACATTCAATTTCCCATGCCATATTGTCGGCTGTGGGGAAATATTCACCCTTAGTGGAAGATAGTGTCCGTCAACACTGTCCCATGGTTGTACTTTCCTCTGCAACTCCACTACCTTTCAGCATCCGCTATCAGACTCCCGGTTCCTTGGGACCCGACCGGATTGCCAATGCCGCCGGAGCATACCGCATGTACCCTGGACAAAATGTATTATCCATCCAATCGGGCACCTGCCTGGTCTGTGATTTCATCAATAATAAAAAAGAATATTTGGGTGGCTCTATTGCTCCGGGTATCGATATGAGGTTCAAAGCCCTGAAACATTATACCAAAAAACTGCCCGAAGTGGAAAAACGACAGGTGGGAAAGCTGGTGGGTACCACCACCGAAGAGTCGATTCTCAATGGAGTGATGAACGGGATACGTTTTGAAATCGAGGGCACGATTGCCGCATACCAGCAGCAATATGGAGACGTGAAAGTGCTGTTGACAGGGGGTGACGCAGACCTCTTGCAAAAGTCAATAAAATTTCCGATATTTGCAACCCCAAATAATGTCCTTTGGGGTTTGTATGAAATTTTGCGCTATAATGTACGGAAATAAGGCATTTACAATCATATTGTTGGCTCTGCTCACTGTGATGCAGATGGATATTTTTGCGCAAAATGAAATAAGTTCTCCCTATTCCCGCTATGGTGTGGGGCTGGTTTGCAATACCAGTAACACCGTTTTGGCATCCATGGGCGGAGTGTCCTACGCCATGCAGTCCAACAACTATATCAACTTCCGCAACCCTGCCTCCTATGTAGCCTTCGATTCTCTCTCGTTTGTGGGAGACATTGCTTTCAGTATCAAAACCATGTACCTTAAAACCAGCACCTTGTCGCAAAAAGGAACCATCGGCAGACTGAACTACATTGCCATTGGACTGCCCGTAACCAAACACTGGCGCACCAGCGTCGGTTTTCTGCCTTTCAGCGACCGAGGCTATAACATCACCGATTCAAAAGAGATAACCGACATTGGCACAGTAAATTACAATTACACAGGAGAAGGTGGACTGATGCAACTATACTGGGGCAACGCCTTCAAGATATGCAAAGGGCTGTCGATTGGTTTGAACCTGTCATACCTGTTCGGCACACTTACTTCCGTGCGTTACGAAGAATTCAAGGGAGATTATTTTTACAATTACAGAATTGCCCAGAATGACTATGCCGACGGCATCTATTTGCAGGGAGGCATACAATACATAGCCAAAATTGGTGAATTCCACCAATTGGGTATCGGTGCGGTATATGAAAATGCGGCATACGTATGGGTAAAACGTAATTCATTGGTAAACAGATATACCGGAGAATACAGCAGTGTGGTAACCTACGACACCGCCTATTCCATTCTGAACCAAAAAGGGAATCTACGCATGCCCCAGTCGGTAGGCGGAGGATTGATGTACTCTTTCAAGGACAAACTGACCGTAGGTGTGGATGTGACCTGGCAAAACTGGGCGAAGTACTCCCTCATGGGCGAATCCGACTCCCTGCACAACGCTGTTGTCACCAATGTGGGACTTCAATTCATCCCCGATCCAAGCTCTGGCAAATTCGGCAAAAACATTGCCATTCGTGTAGGTGCCAAATACTCTACCGGCTACATACAAGTCAACAACACCCCCATATCCGATTTTTCAATTAATTTCGGTTTGGGACTGCCTTTCAAGACTTTCAACTCCAAGTGTTCTCTCAACCTGATATTGGAATATGGCAGTATGGGAAGCACGAAGAATAATCTTATCCGCCAGAATTATTTTCGGGTTGGACTCAACCTGATTTTGGTGGAACGCTGGTATCAGCGAGTAAAATTAGAGTAGTTTAAACCTCTTGTAATTTTTGGAATCAAAAAAATCAATATCAAAAACTCAATAGAAATGAAAAAGTTGTTTTTTGTAAGTTTGCTTTGCCTTGTCACCAGTTTTGCTTTCGCACAAGGCTGCAAGTTCAAGTATGGCGCCACTGAAGAAGATTCTCTGAAATGCTTGGAAGAGGTCAACTCCTTCAGAATTTTTTACAACAACAAGCAATATGCTGACGCCTTGACCCCCTGGCATTATGTGGTGAACAACTGCCCCTGCGCATGGGATGGTGTTTACGCTTATGCACAGACCATGTTCGACAATCTGATCAAGGCAGAGAAAGACTCTGCCAAAAGAGAGGCTTTGATTGACGACCTCATTAACTCTTACAAGGACCGTCACCTGTATTTCCCCAACAAATACACAGAAGGCAACGGTTTAGGCTTTATGGCGTTCAATACCGCCCGCTACAGAATGAAAGATTATGCGGCCAACAAAAATTATGACGCTATCGAAGACGTTTATAACATGTTTGTGAGATCGGTGGATTTGGAGAGAGACAAAACACAGCCGAACATCTGGGACTCCTATTTCAAATTGGCTGAAACCATGACCCAAATCAAAAAGGACACCACCATCATCATTGAAGCATACGAAAGAGCCACCGACTATATCGACATAGCCATCACCAACTCTTTCATCAAGTATGAGAAAACACTGCCCTATTTTGGCAACCTGGACAGCGCATTCGCCAGCGGACAAATTGACAAAATGGAATACGACAAGCGTATGAACAGATTGGCTGACGACACTGCCCGCCAGATGAAACTCGTGAACTACTACCGTAAGACCCTGTCCAACATCGAAGGCAAGTTCCTGCCCTACGCTCCTTGCAGTGTTCTTGAGCAGGTTTATACCAAGAAGTTCGACCAGAACAAAAACAACATGAAAGTACTGAAGAAAATGGTGCTGACCATGAGCAAGGTCAACTGCGTGACGACCCCTGTCTTCAAGGATGCATTGGAGATTGTTCACGCCGCTGAACCCAGTGCACAGAGTGCCTATTTCATGGGCAACCTGTCGCTGAGAAACGGTGAGACCGCCAGAGCCATCGAGTATTTCAACGAGGCAATCTCCCTGTTTGAAACCCAAGAGCAAAAGGTAGATTGCTACTACATGCTGGGATTGGCCTATCAGCTGGAACAGAAATATTCTGAAGCCCGTAACGCCGCCCTGCAGGCAATCAAGATTCACCCGAACTGCGGCAAGGCTTACATCTTGATTGGCGACCTTTACAACAATTCCGGCAACCGTTGCGGTGGTGACGATTTCCTGCCTCGCTGCTACAACTGGGCCGCTGCCGACAAATATGCCAAGGCTGCCGCTGTTGACCCCTCCTGCGCTGAGGACGCCAACGCCAAGAGAGCCAAACTGTCATTCCCGAGCCAACAAGATCTTTTCGTAAGAGGCTTGCAGAAAGGCCAGTCATTCCACGTGGGTTGCTGGATCCAGGAAAACACCACTGTACGCTAATAAGTGAAACATCACGACTTTGGCTGATAATACAATGAAAAGAATCCTCAACAGTACCATGACAGCATTTGCCGTTATGGTACTGTTTTTTTCATGCGGCAAGGCCAAGGCACCCGTTGTGCTCAAGGAATATGACGGCAAATTCCCCGACGAATCAGCCACAGACATACACATTATTTTCAGCGACGCAGGCATAACCTCTTTTGAATTATTTGCCAAAACCCTCAACAAATATACTGGAGACACAGCCTATATGGACTGCCCCAACGGTATCACTATCTATGCCTACGACGAATCGGGAGTTCGGCAATCGGTGTTAACCGCAGACTATGCCATCAGTGTGGAAGTGCCACCCCGCATGGAAGCCTCCAAAAATGTGGTAATCAAAGACCTGATAAAAAACGAAACCATTGAGACCGAGCAACTTATATGGGACAAGCATAGGCAGATGATTTACTCGGTAATGCCAGTGAAACAAACCAAAGCTGACGGAACGGTCAACTACGGTGACGGATTTGAGGCAGACGAGCATTTCTCAAAATACAGGGTTTTCAATCCCCGAGGCGAAATGATTGTGGATGAGTTGTAATTTTTAAAAAAAATATGTATTTTTGCACACGGAAATTGAAATAAACATTTTGTCATGAAAAAATCTTTATTGCTGATACCTGTTATAGCTGTCGTTCTTCTTCTTACCATGACCCAATGCAAGAAGAACTACAATTGCGGCATGAAAGTGGTATGCTATTTTTCAACCAATGGTTTAGATACCGGAAAAGTTGTGGCTGGCGCCATCCTGGACATTTACCCCGGTGCTGTGGCTCCCGGCAGAACTGTTCACCCCGCCATTGAAGCAGGCAAAAAAGGCGTGACCGGTACTGACGGCTCGTATTCATACACCTATCCCTACGAAGCGCTTCTGAATATCACCGCCACCTACACCGACACCGTGACAGATATCGACTACCGGGGCACTGCGCAAATCAAGTTACAAGAAGGCGAAACCATAGAAAAAGCCATTCTGATGATGCCTGGCATCTGATAACGAAAACTTTTCATTTTGAAAAGAAATCTTGTCAGTTATATTGTCCTTGGGGTCCTTAGCACCATTCTTTTTTTTGTCGTCATTCACCATGACCGAGTTCGTTGTGGTCTTCTGAACAGCAACGATTGTACAGAGGAAAACGAATGTGACACCCTGCGCGTACTTCTTTTTTACCACGCTTCAGACTATTTCGTTTACCGTGGCTCTCCCATCGGTTTTCAGTATGATATGCTCAATCTTATGGCCCAGGACTTAGGGAAGGATATCTCCATCACAGTGGAAAGCGACCCGGAAACGGCTTTTTTCTCCTGCTTCACCAACGACTATGATTTGGTGGCAATGGATGTCAACAAAGGCCAGCTTTTCGCTCCTTATCTCAATTTCTCCGAACCCCACTCCTATTCATACCCCGTGCTAATCGCCCGGAAAAACACCAAAATCAACGATACCCTCACAAACAAATTATACATTCCCGCCCAGTTCCCCGTTGAAGTGAGTTTGGCTGATGTCCACCGTACTTCACAATGGGAAATGGTTTATACCGAAAACAACAAAACAGAGGACCTTTTTGAGCTGCTGGCCGAAAAAGAAATAGATTTTATCGCTTCCGACCATAATCTGGCTGTCACCCTGATACCCTTTTATCCCAATTTGAAAATAGTGGGACGTATCGGCAGCGACTTCAACAGAGAGTGGGTGCTGAATCCCGATAATCTCTCATTGAATAAAAAAATAAATGCCTGGCTTGTGGAGTTCAAACGGACAAAAAAATACGAAGCACTTTGCAAACGTTACCATAGCACTGGCTCTCACGTGATTCAACAATCCTTCGGCAAAGGCAGTCGCAGGACAATTTCCGCCTACGATGCCAGCATCAAAAAATATTGCCAGGCCTACGGACTTGACTGGCGTTTTGTTTCTTCCATCATCTTTCAGGAAACCAAATTCAACACCAACTTGGTGGGAATTGGCGGCAGCTTCGGCCTTATGCAGCTGATGCCTGAAACCGCCGAGCATTACGGCTTGTCAGACAGCTCTTCCATTGACGAACAAATCAAAGCGGGAGTGAAGCACATCGCTTCGCTCTACAAAAGATACCTCGGCATCAAACACGAGGATGACCGCTTGTACGTGACCGCTGCCGCTTATAACGCAGGAAGCGGACATTTGCAGGATGCGATGGCCTTGTGCGCCAAATACGAAACCGACAGTGTGGATAATTGGAGGATGATATTCAAGTATTTGGAACTGAAATCACACCGCAAATATTACAACGATCCCGTGGTACGCTGCGGCTATTATCCCGGTGGACATTCCATCAAATATGCCAAAGAGGTAATGGATCGATATTATGCCTATAAACACGTGTACAAATAATCAAAAAATAACAACATGAAAGTTTTAGTCATCGGCAGAGGCGGTCGCGAACACGCCATCGCATGGAAAATCGCTCAATCAGCATTAGTGGAACAAGTATTTGTCGCTCCTGGAAACGACGGCATTGGACAGCAGTTCACCATCGTTCCTATTGACGAGAAGGACAATTCCGCCATCGTGAAATGGTCGAAAGAAAATGCCATAGGACTAGTAATTATCGGACCAGAAGCCGCTTTGCAGAACGGTTTGGCTGATGAACTGACACAGCATGGCATCCGGGTATTCGGTCCCAGCAAAGCCGCCACCCAAATCGAAGCCAGCAAGGAATTCGCCAAGGAACTGATGAAAAAATACCATATTGCCACCGCCGAATTCGCCACTTTCTCTGATTATGACAACGCCAAGAAATACCTGGATGAAAAAGGCGTCCCTATCGTGATCAAATACGATGGTCTTGCCGCCGGCAAAGGTGTGGTAGTGGCCATGACAAAGGAAGAAGCCGACGAAGCACTGGTAGACATGTTGCTAAATGCCAAATTCGGTGAAGGGAAAGTGGTGATGGAAGAATATCTGGAAGGACCTGAGTTCTCGCTGCTGACACTGGTCAACGGCCGTCAGGTAGTTCCTCTGGTAATAGCCCAAGACCACAAGAGAGCCTTTGACGGCGACAAAGGCCCCAATACCGGAGGTATGGGAGCGTATTCCCCCGTGCCTATTATCCCACAATCCGCTATAAACAAAGCCGTTGAGGAAATCATGAAACCCGTGGCCGCAGCCATGGTGGAAGAAGGCGAGCCTTTCTGTGGCGTATTATACGGCGGACTGATGCTGACAAAAAACGGTCCCAAGGTGATTGAGTTCAACGCCCGTTTCGGCGACCCCGAAACAGAAGTGGTGCTGCAGAAAATCAAAAGCGACCTGTTACAGCAGAGTCGGGATGTTCTTGACAATAAAGAAACCAAAGTTGAGTTTGAGGAGGACACTTTCCTCGGTGTGGTACTCAGTTCAAAGGGTTATCCGGGAAGCTATCCCAAAGGACTGCCCATCAATGGTTTGGAGAAGGTCAAACAACTAGTGTTCCACATGGGAACAGCCTTGAAAGACGGACAATGGGTCACCTCCGGCGGACGTGTGCTCTTTGTGGTTGGTCGTGGCCGCACCATCCAAGAAGCTCAGCGCGACGCCTATGCAGGAGTTCACCAAATACAAAGTGACGCCTTGTTCTACCGCAACGATATCGGCCACCAGGCAATTAACAGTTAAAAGTTAAAAGTTAAAAGATGTAGGGCTGTCATATTATGGCAGCCTTACTGCGTATATAACCCTTACTATAACATTATCCCGTAAAGACAATCATCCTTTAACATCAAAAGATTCTCCAGCGGCGGATGAGCCTCAGCAGACCTGTAGGCAATAGCGAAACCAAGAAAATCAACACGTGGTTGAGAAAACCAGGGGTGATTTGTGCCCTCTTGTTAAAAAGTGCCCGGACTCCACGGCGTGCCAATTTTTCGGGAGTGGTAATATAACCGACAACCATCCCTATTTTGGTGGCCGTTTTGCTGATGCTGTATAAACCGGTATCCACCGCTCCAGGACGGACTGCCGTCACATACACCCCCTTGTGATACAACTCGACATGCAATGAGCGGGAGAAATTCTTCAAAAAAGCCTTGGTGGAACTGTAACTGGCCAGACGCTGCACCGCAATTTCGGAGGTGATGGAACTCATATTGAGGATGTACCCTTTGTGCCTTTCCACCATGTCTTGTCCGAAATAATAACAAAGCATAGCCGGAGTGAAGGTGTGGAGATTGATAATCATCTCGTTAAAGGCTTCGGAGTCAGCCAGGAAATCCCTGTCGTGATATACCCCAGCATTATTGACAAGCACCTCAACCTCAATATTTTGCGTTTTACACCACTCGTACAGTTCCTTGGCAGCTTCAGTAGTACCCAGATTGAGGGTCAAAGCCCTCACCTCCACTGGAAAAAACTGTTCCAATTGTTTTCTCTTTTCTGCTAATTCATCTTCTACATTACTGATAATAAGAAGATTATATCCCTTCTCCGCCAAAATTCTGGCGTATTGGTAACCAATTCCTGAACTGGCACCCGTCACTAATGCGTACGTTTTATGCGTTGTCATCAAATATCCTTTAAATTCAAAGCGCAAAAATACTATTTAATTGGCAAATTAGCAAATTAGTTAATGTGCTAATTATCTATACCGTCTTTACGTCTATACGTCTTCACATCTATACGAAATCACATTGGCACATACGGTTAAAATAATTTTCAAAAAACAGCTGGTAATCCAAAAAAAATTGCTAACTTTGCAGATTAGTGTAATCTGTTGGAATCTATTGTATAAGACAATGAAAAACATTACTTTAATCAGTGATTGGAAACTGCGGGACCCTTACGTGGCCATGCTGAAAGGGCAGTTATGGAAGGCCATTCCGGATGCCAATATCATTGACATCACGCATGCCATCGACGCATTCAGCACCGAGCAGACCGCATTCATCCTGAAAAGCAGCTATAAATCGTTCCCTGAGCAGACCCTTCATTTTGTGCTGACGGGCATCACTCTGTCACATACCTCCATGCCCGTCATGGTGGAATATGACCAACATTACTTCATTGGCGAGGACAATGGCATATTCTCCCTGATGTTCGACGATAACCCTAACGTGAAGGCAGTAGCACTGAACATGCCCAACGAGAAAACCACAGTGCTGGACAAATTTGTCAGCATGGCACAGTTACATTTCTCCAACAATCTCAAAAAAAACACCTTACCTTACGATACTTTTATCCGGAAAATCAAACTGGAACCTGAGCACGACACAGTCAACCGCATCATCACCGGCCATGTGGCATACATCGACACCTGTTGCAACGCCGTGACAGATATTCCCGTGAAAATGTTCAAGGACGCCGTGAAGAAAGGCAATTTCTCCCTTATGCTTTCTTCCACCAAACACATCACCATCACCCATTTCCAGGAATTTTACAATCCCAAGGAAGAGGAGGTGTATGTGTTAAGTAACAGACTGGGTTACATGGAAGTAGCGCTTAACAATAGCCGTATCGCGGTGTTGGCGGATTTGCATATCGGCGACAAGGTGGAGATTCGCTATTAACCATATTCAAACTTGAAAAACTGAAAGAATACTGATGAGAAACAAAATAACAGCATCGATTTTGGCCCGTTGCAGAAGATGGATGAAGCAGAAATTAGGCATGCAGGCTACCATTCTGGTGCTGAGTTTCTTTGTGGGTATTTTCGGAGCCACAGCGGCTATCATCGTCAAAAACCTGATGCACCTGACGGTGTCTTTTCTGAACAACACTTTCCCAAACGCACAGGTCAACTACTACTATCTGGCATTCCCCATTATCGGTATTGTGCTGACGGTCATCTACACCCGAAGGGTCATCAAGGACCATATTGGGCACGGGGTATCCATCGTGCTGAAGTCCATTTTCAAAAGCGAGGGCAAACTCAGACGCCACAACATGTACTCGTCGATGGTGGCCAGTACGCTGACCGTCGGGTTCGGTGGTTCGGTGGGACTGGAAGCCCCAATGGTGCTGACCGGCTCGGCCATCGGCTCCAATCTGGCGCGACTCTTCAACCTCAACGCCAAATCCACCACCTTGCTGCTAGCATGTGGCTCAACGGCGGCGGTGGCGGCCATCTTCAAAGCCCCCATCATGGCCATTGTTTTCGCCATAGAGGTGCTGATGCTCGACCTGACCAGCGCAGCCCTGCTACCATTGCTGATTTCTGCGGCCACAGGCACGGTTTTATCTCTGCTGTTCTTGGGCAACACCCTGACCTTCGACATTGCCAGCACCCAATCCTTTTTCTTGAAAAACATTCCATTTTATATCATTTTAGGCATTCTCACTGGCTTTCTCTCCATCTATTTTCTGCGATTGCTGAGATTTATCGAGAAAACTTTCCAAAAATTAAAGTGGATACAGCTCAAGATCATCATTGGGGGTGTTGCCTTGGGAGCCCTGATTCTGCTATTGCCGGTGCTTTTCGGCGAAGGTTACGAAAGTATCAATGCCCTGTTGAAGGGGGATGTGATGGAATTGTTTGAAAGATCTCCCTTGTTTCTGCTCTCGCAGCAGCACTGGATGCTCATTATTTTCTTGATGCTCATTATTTTCCTGAAAGTAATCGCCACAGCGGTGACCACCTCGGCCGGCGGTATCGGTGGTGTGTTCGCCCCCACCTTGTTTGTGGGAGCTTTCACAGGCTATCTGGTGGCGGAAATCGCCAATTATTATTTAGGATTCAACCTTCCACATATCAACTTTGCGCTGGCAGGCATGGCGGGTGTGATGTCCGGTGTGATGCTCGCCCCACTGACCTCTATTTTTCTAATTGCTGAAATATCAGCAGGTTATTCCTTACTAATTCCGCTGATGATTACCTCCCTGATATCTTACCTTTGTGTATCACCCATTGAAAAATATTCGGTCTATACCCGTCAGTTGGCGGAAAAAGGATATCTGAAAACCCATAACAAAGACAAATTCGCCTTGAAAAAAATCAATTGGGGTAGAATTATCGACCATAATATCACCACCCTGCCTTTGCACAGCACCTTGAGAGAATACACCCACTATATCGCCCAGAGCAAGAGAAATCTGTTTGTGGTATTGGATGATAATCAGAAATTCGCCGGTTTGTTGGTCATGGACGACCACCGCGACAAAATTTTCAATCAGGAGCTGTACGACAAGGTGCTGGTAGATGATTTGATGATAGAACCCGAGGAATTCATTTACGATACCGATAGCGGAGAGGAAATGCTGGAGAAATTCAACCGGACTCAGAACTTTAACATGCCTGTAATCACGCAGGAAAGGGATTATATCGGCTTCCTGTCCAAAGCCAAAGTGTTGAACCTGTACCGTGATTTCATCGCCGCAGACTCAGAAGACTAAACAAACTGAAAATTGAAAACTGAAAGTTGACAAGAACATAACTCAGAAAAAACTATAAACTTTATACTATATACTTTATACTTTACAATGGAAATCATCAAAACAGAAATAGAAGGACTGTTACTCATCAAGCCGGATGTTTATTACGACGAGCGAGGCTATTTTTTCGAAAATTACAATGAAAAACGCTTCAAGGAAGCGGGGATTACCGATGTGTTTGTGCAGGACAACCAATCGTTTTCCAAGAAAGGCGTCATCCGAGGCTTGCATTTCCAATGTCCACCGTATGCCCAGTCCAAACTGGTGCGGGTCATCAAAGGACGGGTACTGGATGTGGCAGTAGATATCCGGAAAGGCAGTCCAACCTATGGTCAGTATCATGCAGTGGAACTAAGTGACGATAATTTTATGCAATTTTATATTCCAACGGGCTTTGCCCATGGCTTTGTGGCCCTCAAAGACGACACAATTTTCGCATACAAATGCGGGGCTTTCTACAACAAATCCTCCGAGGCATCCATTTTGTTCAATGACCCTGATTTGAATATAGACTGGAAGACTGATCCCTCGGTGATTTCGGAAAAGGATATGGTTGGCGTTCATTTCAAAGATTTTGTTTCCCCTTTCTCATTATGATTAAATTGGTGATTTTCGACTTGGACGGCACGCTGCTCAATTCGCTGGAGGATTTGGCGGATTCCTGCAATTATCTGATGCGGAAATACGGTTTCCCGGAGCATCCATTGGACAGCTATCGCTATTTTGTGGGGGATGGCATCCATAAATTGGTGGAACGCATTTTGCCGGAGTACAAAAGGCAAGCCGATTTTGTAGAGCGGGTATTTCAGGAGATGGTAGCCTATTATGATATTCACAAAGAAGACAAAACCGTGCCCTACCCTGGCATAGTGAAAACTTTGGAGACACTGCAGGAGCGCGGTGTGATGCTGGGAGTAGCCTCCAATAAAGTGAACAAGGCGATGATACCCTTGATGGAGCATTATTTCCCGACTATCAAATTCGCAGCTGTATTGGGCCAAAGAGAGGGCATTCCGGTGAAACCTCATCCGCAGATTGTTTTTGACATTATGGAAATGACGAAGGTGAACGCTGAAGAGTGTCTGTATGTGGGAGATACCGGCGTGGACATGGACACGGCGCATCGCGCGGGCATGAATGCAGTGGGAGCACTTTGGGGCTACCGCGACCGCCAGGAATTGACCGAACACCAGGCGGAATTCATCATTGACCAACCAACAGAACTAATAAAGTTGACAATTGATAATTGACAGTTGACAATTACTTTAATGTCCTTAAAGACCTTAAACTCGTTATACCCAATCCTCTGAAAACAACAACAATAACAAAATAAACAACAACACTATGGAAATTTTATCAGACAGAATTTTAGCGATGGGTGAATCGGAAACCTTAGCGATGACCCAGATTGCCCGCGAACTGAAAGAACAGGGCAAAGACATTATCAGTTTGAGTATTGGCGAACCTGACTTCAACACTCCGGAATGTGTGAAAGAATACGCCAAACAGGCCATCGACGACAACTACACCCACTACCCACCAGTTCCCGGCTATGCCGATTTGCTGAAGGCGATCAGCCACAAGTTTAAAAGAGACAACAACCTGGATTACGACACCAACCAGATTGTGGTATCAACCGGTGGCAAGCAGTCCATCTACCAGGTGGTGATGACCTTGGTGAATCCCGGCGATGAAGTAATCATCCCCACTCCTTACTGGGTTTCCTACCGTGAAATCGCCAAGGTTGCCGGTGGCAAATGTGTGTTCATTCCTGCCAAATTGGAAAACGACTTCAAAATTACCGCTGAGCAGTTAAGAGAAGCTATCACCCCCAAGACCAAACTCATCATGTTCAGCAGCCCCTCCAACCCGACAGGTATGCTGTACAGCAAAGAAGAATTGCGCAGTCTGGCCGAAGTGGTGAAAGAGCATCCTCAGGTAGTGGTCATGTCCGACGAGATATATGAGCACATCAATTTCCAGGGCAAACACGAGAGCATCGCCCAGTTTGACTTCATCAAAGAGCAAGTAGTGACAGTTAACGGTGTGGCCAAGGGCTTCGCTATGACCGGCTGGCGTATCGGTTTCATTGGCGCTCCGGTGAAAATCGCCAAGGCTTGCAAGAAACTGCAGGGCCAGGTGACTTCAGCCACCTGCTCCATCGCCCAGCGCGCCACGCTCAAAGCCATGGAGATGGATCCCACCACTTCCAAGGACATCATTGACATGCGCAACACCTTCAAGGCCCGCCGCGACATGGTATTCGCCCTGTTGAACGAAATTCCAGGCTTCAAACAGCGTATGCCTCAGGGCGCTTTCTATTTCTTCCCCGATGTGTCAGCACTGTATGGTAAGCATGTACCTGCCGACTCACAATTTGCGGCCACGTACAAGAAAACGGCCATCGAGAACTCAACCGACCTGTGTATGTACCTGTTGTACGATGCCAATGTCGCTTTGGTACAAGGTTCCGCCTTCGGTGACGACAATTGCATCCGTCTGTCCTACGCCACCTCAGAAGCCAATCTGAAGGAAGCCTGCCGCCGCATCAAGGCCGCAGTAGAAGCCATGAAATAAATGATATACGCAATTGTAGAGACGCACGGTCGTGCGTCTCTACATTACAATTTCAGACAAAACCGAAAATCATGAAAAACGCATTCAAAAAAGTCATCCTTGTTTCAATCGCTGTTTGCTGTATTGTGACAAGCTATGCGCAAGACAGCCTTCAAAGTAAACCCATCCTGAGTCCAACTATAGAGATCACAGGAGGTCCTAATTTCCCCTTATATAAGAAATCTGCCAGACAAGATTTGAATATCAACAGAAAACTACAATATGCGGTGGGGTTGCAATTAGGTATGGATATTGCGTATAAGCGTAATGTTTTTTCAATTCAGATGGGTGCTATTGTCAACAGCAACGACTTTTCAACCACCAACTCCTATCATCTTTATGAACCTTCGAACGACTTTTACATTATCATCCCCAATAATTGCGAATATCATTTCGTTTTTGTCAATATCCCCTTTACCTTCGGTTACCATTACCGTGTCAACAATAAATTTATGATATCGGTTTCCGCTGGGTATATTATCAAACAATTGGCACAATATAAAATGTCATACACCATACCCGGTTTTGACATCAGGAACAAAACCATGCATGGAATATCCGCGGCTGTCGGATTCAGCTATGTGGCTTCTCCTCATTTTTCTTTGCGGATAGAGCCGGTCTTTGAATATTTCTGGTGGAAATATCCTGTAAATTTATCTGGTGAATATCGGGATAAGATTTTTGACTGTTTTTCTTCACCGATGATTGGCCTGAGGTTCACGCTGAAATGCAATATTCTGAAAGAATACAATTGATATCCGAAGTAACCCCGCACTTACACACGGTGTTACTGAGAGGATGCCCCTTCGAGGCATAAAAACGCATCAGTACTAAACTTTGAACATAGATAAAGTGTTCGTCTCTTCAACGAACACTTTTTATTTTTTCACAAATTTCTGTACCGAAGCAGTGCCATCGGTTGAAATGACTTTCAGCATATAAATTCCTGAAGAAAGATTTCCGACCGGGATAGTGCAGAAATTGTCTATGGCAGGATTTCCAGTAACAATTAATTGTCCCAAAGCATTATAGAGTTCAATCGACTGCATATTTTCTCCCAACACATTCACCTGGTCTACTGCGGGATTAGGATAAATCGAAAATGAATTCATCACAACATCCTCCACATCATCTGTGAGGAAATGCACGTGGAAAGTCAGGTAATCACCATACTCATGAATATCCGTAACCTCAAAACTAACTTCAGGAGTTCCATCCGTCAAATAGGGATGAGGATCGGTGGTGGGACCGAAAGAAGTACGTCCTGAGGCAAAGCTGAAATTTGCATTGTTTACATCACCATTGACAGTGTCGCAATTGCTGCCAGGACGGAAAATCCAATACTGATGTGCATGGGTATAAAAATCAAAGAAAGCGTTGGCAAATGACCCTTCGTAATCGACAGGAATCGTGTCATTCCAACGACCTATCAGCAAACCCGTAGGAATGCTGGCATCAAAAACATCCGCTGTGTTGCGATATTCAAAAGTATACCATTGTGTACTATCGATAGCCGATTTGATATAATAGCAATTTTGTGAAACACTGGAAGCATTGCTCAACAAGGTATATGTACCATCTTCTGTGATTTGTATCGGTTCATCAGTCACATGTAAATATTTATATTTCAAGATAGTACTCATTTGCTGATGATCTGTCTGGACACACATCAAATCCCAGCCTCCTGCGGGTAAAACATTGAGGTAATTAATGTAGTGATACAGGTCAGGCAAGCCCATGGAATGTCCCATTTCATGGCAAAAAGTTTGTGTGGTAAAATAAGAAGAAGCTCCTTCAAACTCAAAATTGAAAGCATACGGACGGATCCCATTAATCATAACAGGGAAATCGATGGAATCCTGCGGGAAGAACTCCATGTGAGGCCATAATATGGTAGCCCACGCCCCCACATCACCTTTGACGATGAAACTGATGTTGTCAATAAAACCGTCACCATTGCCGTCCAACATGGTATAAGTGTCCACAAGACCCATGGAATCCACCGCATGAAAAATTTCCGCAATCAGTTCCGCCTCACGCATGGAGATGCCTTTAAAAGGCAGTTCGCCTTGGTAACCGATGGGATTGGTAGGACTATAGGGCTGATAATAAGCCCGAGGATGCTTGGTAGCATACGATACAATATGTCCGCCTTGTACCTGATTTGCATAAACGGTGTGGAAATGTATTTTGTCGTAAGTGCTTTCTTTGTAATAATTGTACACACTATTATAGTCTGGCTCTTCTTTGTTAAACATATTATCAACATCCTGGAAAGAATGGTCTATTTCCTCATCATCGGCAAAACGCACAAAAATAGCGAGGTTATATAAATCCGAACGGTTGGTATCGACCACCCAGAAATCGTACTGGGTCTTTTTGTTGGTCAGAAACTCCATCGCTCCCAGGGTTGAAGTGGACTGAATATCAATAGAATCGTTGCTCTGGAACATCACCACATAATAACTGCCCACAGGCAAATCAGCGGGAGCAGCGAAACTATATTGTAACGTATCTCCTGCGGGAATCGTAACATGCTGCACATCAAGCCATTTCACAAAACTATAATCCGTATTGGTATAAGCCGCCTGCGCCACGAACAAATCCGCCGTTGCTTCTCCCACATTGACCAATTCATTCTGACCATGGATCAGGTCATTCATTTGAACCCTGTCTGTATCCACAGTGACATCGTACATCAATTCAACGAAAGCTGGTGTCTGGGACATGTCGCCGGGATGAAAATTGAAAACCGCCTCTTCCGAGTGGGAGAAGTTGTAATAGTAAACCGGTATCAGCGCACTGATAGCGAAATAACCGTCGCAACTACCGCCCCATCCCCAGTTGACATGGAAAAGGTCTTCCTCGTCATAACCGTCTAAAACAAAAGCATGTCCGCCACCATACGTGCCTTCTTCGGGATTATACAAAGACTGACCCGTGTACAAAACAGGTCGGTTCATATCCAATTCCATTTTCAGTTTGTTTATCCACACCTCATCAGAATAATTGGAACGAGTTTCCACCAACGCATCCTGTGAGTATCCAAAATGACGCAAGGCCGCATAGCACTGATGATTGGCATTGCTGCTGCTACTGCCCTGACAGTCAGAATTATAATTCATATTCATCGCTACACCACAGTGATAAACCAGCGTGGCAACAGCCAAGCGTTCCTCAATAGCACTGGTGTCGTATAAGCGGACGGGCATGTTCTGCCAATCGTAGTAGGTTGAGCCGAAATCAGCGCAGAGAGTATCGTAGCGCCAGCAGGCATGTGTGCCGCTGTAACTATAGTAGTTCGAGCCAATGCCGTGGGCTGGCCATTGCCAATAACGCATTACCTGTGCCAGGGCTAAAGCCACACAGCCGGCCGTTGGATGACCTCCATACTGACTAAGCAGTGTATCAACAGGACATAAAGCATTGTATGCTTGTCCTCCTGAAGTATATTGGTTCCATGTAGTGGTGAGAAGAGGGGCTACAGCTTGTGTGTTTCGACGAGGAACATAGGTAGGTACAGCTACCCCTTTAGATATTTCATATAATTGATGATCATATATTTGCAATTGATACCGAAGCGATTCTGGCATATCATCAGGATTCAACCTGCCTGTCGGCGAATAGGCCAATATAGGCATAGTGCGATCATCGTCGCTCACAATCACATAGCCACCACCCTGCAGGTTAAAAGCATACAAGTGCGCATAATTCCAATTTACACGATCCATCTGCTCTGGCGAAAGCGTTCTTTCCCGCATATTCCGCTGCGCATTCAAAAAAGAAGCCGCAGTTTGGCGTGCGGTGGTCTCGTTGATGGGGGCAGCGGAAAGCAAATGCACACATCCAAATATAGCTATAATCAAAAAGATAATAGATACTTTTTTCATAAGATATTAGTTTTTCTTCGTTGGGATATTTATATCTGACTTTTTTACACTATTCGACTTGTCAAGAAACTTTTACTTACCATTAGTTATCTCTTCCGCAATCATCTCCGCCTATTTCAAAACAGTTTCAGTTGCCAATTGCTGCATGTCGGGCGGATAGCCGTATTTGCGCAGCAGACGTTTCACGGCCACTTTCATTTTCGCACGCACATTCTCTTTGATGGTCCAGTCAATAGAGGCATTTTTGCGGATGGTTTCGGTTAGAACAACGGCTAATTCGCGCAGTTTGTCCTTGCCCATCAGCTCTTTCGCACTTTCGTTGTCGGCCACAGCGGAATAGAAGGCGTATTCATAAGTGGTCAATCCCATGCTCTCTGCATCTTTGTCCTTTTCAACAATGGTTTTGCTGAGTTTGATGAGTTCGTCAATGACTTCTGCGGCAGTGATGATTTTGTTGTGATAACGGGTGATGGAACTATCCAGCATCTCCATCAAAGTGCGGCCCTCCACCACATTGAACTTAGAACGAGATTTGATTTCGCCTTCCAGTAACTTTCGCAGAACTTCCAAAGCGATATTTTTGTGTTCCATGTCTTTCAACTCCATCAAGAATTCTTCCGAAAGGATGGAAATGTCGGGCTTTTTGATGCCTGCTGCGTCAAAAAGGTCAATAACTTTCTCCGAAACCAAAGCCTTATCAATCACTTGCCGGATAGTGGTTTCCATCTCCTCATCGGTCTTGCCGGAGTTGGTCTGGTCGAACTTGCAAAGTCGGGCTTTCACGGCCTGAAAGAAGGCCACCTCGTCCTTCACATCCATTGCCGCTTCCTGCGGAATGGCCAATGCGAATGCTTTTCCCAATGCTGTCACCTCATTCACAAAACGTTTCTTGCCATCGTCCAAACCCAGAATGAAATCTTCAGCTTTCAGAATCCACGAGAGTTTGTCTGAAGTATCGGCGGTGAAATATTGTTTGTAGTCGAATCCGAAAAACATCTGCTCCACCACCTCCAACTTCTCCTGCATCAATGCCACGGCCTGTTCCTGCTGCAAGGTAGGGTCGCCTTTACCGCCAGAGTCGGAATAGAACGACAAAGCCTTTTTCAAATCGGAAGCAATACCCAAATAATCCACCACCAGACCGCCCGGCTTGTCTTTATAAACACGGTTCACACGTGCGATGGCCTGCATCAGGTTGTGGCCCTGCATGGGCTTGTCGATGTAAAGCGTGTGCAGACACGGCACATCGAAGCCCGTCAGCCACATGTCGCGCACAATGACAAGTTTCAGCTCATCATCAGGGTCTTTCATGCGCTCCGCCAAAGCCCTGCGTTGCTCTTTGGTGGTATGATGTTTGGCGATGTTGGCACCATCCGAGGCCGATGAGGTCATCACTACTTTAATTGCGCCTTTCGCTAAGTCATCGGAATGCCATTCGGGACGAAGTTTGATAATCTCGTCATACAGTTCGGCGGCTATGCGGCGACTCATCGCCACAATCATAGCCTTGCCCTCAAACACCTTTTGACGTTCCTCAAAATGCGTAACAATATCTTTCGCAATGTTTTTCAATCGGTTGGGACTGCCAATCAGCGCTTCAAGTTGTGTCCATTTCGCCTTGGCCTTCTGGACATCATTCATATTGTCAGTTTCCAGTTCCTTGTCCAAGTCCTCCACCAATTGACGGCCTTCATCGCTCAATTCCACCTTGGCGAGCCGGCTTTCATAGTAAATGCGCACCGTAGCACCATCTTCCACTGCTTGAGCGATATCGTAAACGTCAATATAGTTGCCGAAAACAGCCGGTGTATTCTTGTCCTCTTTCTCAATGGGCGTTCCTGTAAAGCCGAGATAGGTGGCGTTGGGCAACGCATCACGTAAATACTTAGCAAAGCCATATTTGATTTCCGAGCCAATCACCTCATCGGCTTCATTGCGCACATCCACCGTTTTGGCCTTGAAGCCGTATTGCGTACGATGTGCCTCATCAGCTATCACAATGACATTGCTGCGGTCGGTAAGCGTATCGTAAACATTGCCCGAATCAGGTTGGAACTTTTGTATGGTGGTAAAAATGACACCTCCCGACCGCACAGCCAACAATCTCTTCAAATGCTCGCGGCTTTCAGCCTGAACAGGTGTCTGCCTCAACAATTGTTTTGCACCTGTAAATGTATCGAAAAGTTGGTCGTCCAGGTCGTTGCGGTCGGTGATGACGACGATAGTCGGGTTGTTGAGTTGCTGCACTATTTTGCCCGTGTAGAACACCATGGTCAGCGACTTGCCACTGCCCTGCGTGTGCCACACCACACCGGCACGATGGTCGCCGGGCTGCTGACCCTGCACCGTCTTGAGTCCATAGTGGACAGGAGACTCCTCCACGCGGGGCATCTGATTGATGCCCGTAGCCCGCAAGGTCGATTCCACCGCCTTGTTGACGGCATAGTATTGATGATAGGCGGCTATCTTCTTGACTGTCTTAATGGTGGTCAGACCAGTCTTCAGGTCCTCTTGCTTCTGCTTCTCGAACACCGTGAACGACTGCACCAAATCCAGTAATGTGTCCTTGTTCAGCATACCGTTGACCAAAACCTCCAACTCGCTCACCAAATGTGAAGCGATGCTCTCTCCGTCCTCGCTCTTCCAAGCCGTGTAGCGGCTAAAACCCGCCGAAAGCGAACCCGCCCGTGCTTCCAAGCCGTCGGAAATAACGACCAATCCATTGTATGTAAACAACGAAGGAATTTGCTGTTTGTAGGTTTCAATCTGACGATAGGCACTTTGTAGGGTGGCATTCTCATCGGCTGCATTTTTCAGCTCGAAGATGACTAACGGCAGACCGTTCACAAACAATAGCACATCTGGACGGCGGTTGTGGCCGTTTTCGATGATGGTGAACTGGTTGACCACCGTGAAATCATTGTTCCACGGGTCGTTGAAGTCAATGAGCCACACTCTTGCGCCGCGTTCCACACCGTCTTTATGTACCGATACGGGCACACCTTCCGTCAGCAGACGATGGAACTCCTCGTTGTTGGCCAGCACATCGGGAGAACTGATACGCAATACAGTTTTTACTGCCTCATCCTGCACCGAATAGGGCAACGACGGATTGAGCCGCTTCACTGCTGCTTCCAACTTCTCGCGTAACACCACTTCCTCTAAACTAGCACGCATGGGCATCTCTCCATCGGGTGCGATGTCAGGGCCATAGAGATACTGGTAACCTTTGGCTTTCAGCTGGTTGATGAGCATCTGCTCGATGTCGGATTCGTGGAGTCGGGTCATAATCGCATGTTTTTAAGCATCGTTATCAATATTGCCCTTATGCTGTTCCAAGAAGAACTGTTTTTGCTGTTCAATTTCTCTGCGCAATTCCTCTTCGGTGGGCATATAAGTCATGTATTTGGCAGCAAAAAGTTGCTCGCTATCGTGAAGCACTGAATACCTTGCTATGGTATTATCTGTGTCGGTGCAAAGCAATACCCCGATGGTGGGTTGGTCGTCCTCTCCTTTCACCAAATCATCATACATACGGACATACATGTCGAGTTGCCCAATGTCTTGATGGGTCAGTCTGTGAGTCTTTAACTCGAAAATGACAAATCGCTTCATCTTGTAATTATAGAAAACCAAATCGATGAAGAAGTCTGCCGTATCGGTCACGATATGTTGTTGCCGTTCCACAAAGGCAAAACCACGCCCTAATTCCAGAATAAATTTCTCAAGGTTGTCGATAAGCGATTGCTCCAACTCTGTTTCTGAGTATTTGGAGTCTCTGCGAAATCCCATAAACTCGGCAACCACTGGGTTTTTGATGTATTCTTTTGGATCACGTTCTGCCGATCTTGGCAAGTCTTCCACATTTGCAGGAAGTTGTGCCGCCAGCCGACGTTCAAAGTATTGGGTGGAGATGTTGCGGTCGAGTTCCCTTACGCTCCACATTTCATCTGCGGCAGCAGTAAAATACCATTCTCTTGCTTGCTCGTTGGTCACGGAGAGGATTCTTCTGATATGCGACCATGTAAGATTTTGCACACGCGTGTGCAAAATCTCCAAGTCACTAAACATCAGATAGAATTGTCGATAATACGCAAGGTTTCTTTTACCATATCCATCGCCGTATTCGACCTTCAGTCTATCGGCCAACATAGGGATTAATCTCGTGCCGTACGCAGCCCGGCTTTCTCCATTTTGTTCTTCCTCAACTATACGCCGCCCTACATTCCAAAATGTTGCAATAGCGGCTTGTCCCACCGCTGCATACGCCTGCTGCCGCCCCTGTTCAATAATAGAACGGATGTCGGTGACAAACCTGTCCGGCAACACGTTGTTTTTACCTCTAATATCTATGTCTTTCGCCATGTTCAATTCATTTTGCAAAGATAGTCAATTGTCAAATATGTTGGCTCAATGAGCATCTGCTCTATGTCGGATTCCGTTAGCTTGGTCATAAGTGCTATTTTTTTAGTTTCCAATATCCGTTCTTGTCTTCTCCAACACGTTCCAAAACCCCTCTGTCTTTAAGTATGGCAATATTTCGTGCAATCGTGGCTCTTCCAACGCCAAGTTGTGCAGCCAGTTCATCGTATGTGGACAAAGGATTCTTCCTCACCAAATCAATAATACCTTCTTGGGTCGGAGTTGTTTTTACAGTATCATTTGCAGGTGCTTTCAGAGGCTCGCCTTGATGTCGGCGCACCGTATCCAAAATCTCACCCAGCATAAACTCAATAAAAGGGCCGCTTTCTCCCTGTTTGGTACTTTGTGCGATGGCATCATAATAAGCTTGTTGGTTGGAATAGACCATATTCTCCACAGGCAGGTGGGCAAAGGCAGGATGCCAACGGCTGAGGATGAGCGATTGCCACAGGCGGCCCATTCGTCCGTTGCCATCAATAAACGGATGGATAAACTCAAACTCGTAGTGGAACACGCAACTGCGCACAAGCAGGTGGTCGTCGGCATTCTTCAGCCAATCGAACAGGTCGGACATCAAGGGATACACCCTTTCAGCGGGCGGTGCCATGTGAACCAAGCCGTTTTCGGAGTACACGCCCACGCCACCCTTGCGGAAATGTCCTGCGTCATCGGTCAGAGCCGACATCATCAGGCCGTGGGCACGCAGCAGGTCGTCCATCGAGAATGGGTCGAGTTTCTCAAACTCATCATACACCCGTATGGCGTTCTTCACCTCCTGAATCTCGCGGATGGGGGCCACCACCGTCTTGCCGTCAAGGATGTCCGCCACTTCGCTTTCCTGAAGATGGTTGCCCTCTATGGCCAAAGAGCTGTGTATGGTCTTGATGCGGTTGGCCTTGCGCAGCCGCAGCGCATCGTCTTGCTCCATCCTTATGGCAAAACGCTCCATCTGCGCGGCAATATCCGCCACAAATCCCACTGCCCTTGCCGACAGCGTGAATGGAGGTTTGTAACCTTGATATTTTGTTGTTTCTTTCGCCATATTCAATTCATTTTGCAAAGATAGTCATTTGTCATTTATGTTTACTCAAAGAGCATCTGCTATATGTAGAATTTGTGAAGTTTAGTCATACTGTTTTTTTTACTTTTTAGAAAGGTAAATCTTCTTCAGGAGCACTGCTTTCAACAATGGTTAAAGGTGCTTGATTTTGTTCCTTAGTTTTCCCATTAATCCAATTATCACAAGTTTTAGTGTAAATATCGTCTTTTATTTCGTTATTACTATTAATCCAATTCTCAACAAATTCAGGATTATGGCTATTTGGTGTTGGATTAACATCATCAATTCTTACTTGAATAGGTGTTCTAACGCAATCACCTGTAATTATTGCGTGTTGTTGAGGTATGATTGGCAATTGTTCCAACAAATCTGCATTGGCACTCGAAATCAGCCCTCTAACATATTTTTGATCTTCGGGATTCTGAAGACGATGGATTATAAATGAATTACATTGAGACAAAACCGTTTTTGACAATTCTGATGGTCTTTGACTTGACACAACCAATGAAAGACCGTATTTACGACCTTCCCTAGCAATTCGTTCAAATACCGTTTTCGCAATAGATGCCTTCTCTTCAGCAATGTAGTTTTGTGCTTCTTCAAGAACAATGACGATTGGAAATTTACCCCTTTGTTCAGGAAGAAAGTTGGCGACAAATTCAAGAATTATCCTACCCAAAATTCCCGTAATAGTTTCCAATACTTCGAAAGGCAGCTGAGAAACATCAACAATCGTTATTTGATTAGTATTGCTGTTGTTAGGATTATTTGATTTGTTGTATTTTTTGATAAAGTTCTGTTCTTTCTCTTTCCCAAAGTATCTATTGTAATCACCTAACAACAAAGCAAGAAACTGCGGCAAAATGTTTTTGTTAGCTTCATCGGTATTCTTCAACATAAGGGGAACGGCAATCCTTTTGTCATTAAAAAAACTATTCATCCTTAACCGAAGCGTTGACATGAATTCTGCTATGCGGTTATTGCTAACTCCTTCTTGATTGATTGCTGCATCCAGAAATTTTTTGCACAAATCCTGATACGAAAACCAAATCGGCAAATCTATGTTTTGCTCATTCGTTATTTGAATGCACACATTCTCATTTTCCATGCCACTTATAAACGACTGCAGTTTTTCTGTGACTTGTTCAATCACTTCAGGATTAGGTTTGTTATATGAATTTCCATCAGGAATGTTTGAAAGAATATCATTTAGTTTTTCCCCGGATTTAAGTGTAAAATTCTTTCCTCTTAATCCAGATAAAACATCAGAATAATTTTTAATTTTCCAATAATCCTCTGCGCTTCCGTTTATCTGCGTAATAATATCTTGGATATATTGAATATATATTGATGGAAAACCTTTGTTTTCTATCTCAATTTCATTCTTAGCCAAACCAATTGCTCTATTTAAAACAGGTGCTTGCACCCCTTCACCCGGATTAAACAAAGACCTAAAATCGTGCCAATTCATCAGCCAATAAGGCACTTTTACTTCCTCATCTCCGCCATAGTAGTAAGCATTAATAAGTTTAAGTTCATCATTCGCCCCCTGAGCCGAAAGGAACGCATCTTTATACTCTCCGTTCGTATCAAAAATAACAATATGAGCATTCTGCAATTGCGCATTTTCATTGTATTTGAATCTAAATAGATTACGCAAAATTGATGTTAAGGTACACGATTTTCCGGAACCAGTATTGCCCAAAATTGCAGCATGTTTGACAAAGAATTGGTCTGGGCAAATCTTCACTTTATAATTCTGAAAAGCAGGCGATGTCCCTATAGGCAGGTAAAAATCTTTTTTATAGTCTATTATTTCGCTTTCCTTGTCATCAAAAATATGTTTCAAATCCTCTTCGGTGACATACCATACAGGATTATCCAATGAAGGGAAACTATAAACGCCCTGAATGAATTGTTCCTTGTCACCGTTTTTTGCAATCGTGCCAAGCATCGTTGCAGAAATATATCGAGAAGAAGATGG
>JAFXSR010000030.1 GCA_017525505.1 Bacteroidales bacterium | reverse complement strand
CAGCGTCTCTCATCTGAAGTGCGGTGTTGGTTTTCAATTGGTCGTTGCCTTCAAACAGGTTGTCCAAGGCGAGGACTTTCTGCGGATGCTCGGCGAGAATGGCGTCCACCGTTTCCTGCGTGGCTGCTTCAAGCATCAGTATCAGTTCCTTGCCGTTAATGGCATGGTAGCCGTTCTTGTGTTCGATGGTGCTGGTCAGGCTCTTGCCGCTCTTCAGGAGCAATTCATACACCATGTTATCCGTGGTGGCGTTTTCTGTCACAGGATTAATGAAGTCCAGCATCTGCTGTTTCCACTCCTCTTTGTTTGAGCCTTTTATCTCGCGCCATTGCTTGAAGTTGCTTTCCGACAACTTGAACACCTTGAAGCCCAAGTCCGGCATTTCTATGGCTTGGTCTTCCTCGAATTCGAATTGTCCCTTCCGTTTGGCTTGCTCTGCCTCCACCTCGGCACGGATTTTCGCCCCCGCACGGCGTATCCTCTCCTTGCCGATCTCCGCAATGGTCTTAAACCCTGCCTTGTAGGCCTCGCTCTTCTCGTCGCACAATTCGGGCAATTGCACACAAATGTATTTGCGATGGCCGCCGTCCTCCTTGTTGAGTTGCATTACCGCGTGGGCGGTGGTGGCACTGCCGGCGAAGAAGTCCAAAACTATCTCATCGTCTTGAACTATTTGAGATAACAACTGCTTTATCAAACCCGTAGGTTTAGGAAAATCAAACCAAAACCCACCAAACATATTAGCAATTTCTTTAGTAGCTGTATTTGTATAGATTCCCTCTTCTATAATTGATGAAAAACCAGGCAAATTATCTGACAACTCACTTAAGAATGCTTTTTTACGAGGACGACCATTAGGATTTTCAGGCCATAAAATACGTCTTTCCTCAATTAACCTAGCCATAGTATTACGATCATACCTCCAACCTTTGGCCGGGCATCCGTAATTAACTCCATCAATTGGATTAATCAAATCATAATGAAGATTTGGACGAGCATCGGCGGTGGCCAAACCAACCATATTAGCACTTGTCCAAGGCCCACGAGGATCATCATCAGGATTTGTATATTGTTCTGTTTTACGCTCGGTTCCAACAAAGACTCGCTCAGTATTTTGCTTTGCATAACACAAAATATATTCATGGTCATTTGAGACCCCATTAATATTTCGGTTGTCTTTATTTTGACGACTATGCCAAATAAACTGACAAACAAAATTCTCCTCCCCGAAAATCTCATTCATCAGCAGGCGAAGGTTATGCACTTCGTTGTCGTCGATGGAAACGAAAATCACGCCGTCCTCGCGCAGCAGGCTCTTGGCCAAATAGAGGCGCGGCATCATCATGTTGAGCCAGTTGCTGTGGTATTGCCCGTTCTCCTTGCTGTTTTTGCGGAACATGCCTTCGCGGGTCATGTATCCCTCCTCGTCCTTGTCGCCCACGCGCTTCATGTATTCCTCTTTGGTTTCGGAGAACTTGTCAGGATAGATAAACGAATCGTTACCCGTGTTATACGGCGGGTCGATATAAATCATCTTCACCTTGCCGAAGTAACTCTTTTGCAGCACCTTCAGCACTTCCATGTTCTCGCCCTCAATGAAGATGTTTTCGGTATGGTCAAAATCGACAGATTCCTCACGACAAGGCACCAATGTGGCCGATGAAGGCTGCTGCATAATGCGGAATGCGTCGCTTTTGCCTGCCCAGTTCAGCACATAACGCTCGTTGGCGAAGTTCACCTCCCCACCAAGCGTTGCTTTCAGTTTCTCCCAGTCAATTTTGCCCTCATCAAATACCTCTGGCATAAGCGATTGTAACACCTTAATCCGTTCTTCTTGTGGAGTTTGAGAATATCCGTTCATTGTTTACACTTATCTTGAGTTTCTTTCGTTATCTTTTCCTGTTATTTGGTTTTCACGATGCTAGAATGCAAATTCCCCCCATTTCTCAAAACATTCAATCGTCACCATAAAATCTACAATTTGAGGGGCAGAAGGAATATCATCTCTCGGCAGTTATATTATCTCTTCACTTAGTCCTGTTTTCGTATGCCTAATCAATCTGCAAATATACAAATTCTTTGTCGGATTTCAGGTTCTCAAAACTATATTTTGACAAATTGTTTTCAAAAAATAGATGTTGATATATGGAAATACAACCTACTGTCAAACAGTAAGTTGTATTTTTATTTGGGAACTTGGCTGATTTTTACTTGGGAACTTGGCGAAAATTCGTTCGGCGAGTTGGCGGATTTCCGTTCGGCGAGTTGGCGGGTGGGGCTCATCTTATTTCAGCAATTTCATAAGCTGGCTTTCTGAGGCCTCTGGAAGGAAGTTGCGGAAATGGGTGAGTATCCGCTCCAAAGACTCTTCTGGAGTACGTGGGCATTGGCAAATGTCTTTGCCATAGAGCTGTTCTGGTGTGGTTAGCAGCGACCAGCCCCAACCGTATTCATGGCCATGCTTGTCCCTGGGATAAACGAAATCTTCGGTGACAATGCGGCAGGACATCTGTAATCGTGTGACATAGCTGTCGAAACGGCTGCGCATTTTCGGTCCCGTGAGACCGCAAGCAGCACGCAACTCACGGGCAATCAGACTGCCATGTTCCTTCAAAGTCAGCAGGATAGCCTCCTCAACGCTGCCTTCCTCGGAAGCAGGATGCCGACTGCGGCGATAATTGCAGAAATCCGGCCACCACTCACGGCTGATGAAACCTGCCTTGTTTGCAAAAAACTTGCCGTACATGCAATCACCGTCAAGGACAATCGGACCTTTCCACTTCCATAGCGGCCAGTCCCATCCTCCGTCGGAAAAGGTCACATAACGGCAGTCTTCGCTCACGATTTCCTCCGCCGAGTAACCACAGATGCCGCTGTCTAATAGCGGCAGGAATCCAATTTGCTGAATCAGATCCATCAGTTGTGCTATATTATAAACTACAGGTTTTTTCATACTATTTTACTCCATTATTTTTTTGAATGTCCTTTTCGAAGTCGGTAGGTTCAGCGGTGGACGGGGAGCGTTTCACGGTAGCGCCGTCACGGAAAATGGGGAACTTGGTGAAGTTCCACTTGTTGGGGCGGCGGAATTTGGCAATTTACCTTTTGATACGCTAGTCGCTCGTCGCCGTTAGCCAGAAGGATGATGCCACAATACTGGAATCCGTGTTTCAGGATGTTGTGCTGCATGATGTGGTTGTCGCGGTGCGTGTCGATGCGGATGTTGCTTTCCCTCTCAAAGCAAAACTCCATGATACTTTGGAAGATACCATGCACATCGGGAAAGCTGGCAATGCGGTGGATAACGTGGTAGGGTAGTGTGTCGTCAATCCACTCGCCCTCGTAAATTTTGGAGTAAGTAGGCTCCGGGGAGGACAAAAAGGCGAAATAGGCCACGATTTGTCCGTTGTCTTCTACCACATAACCGCCGCCTTTTCCCATGTCCGACTGCACGACCTCCAGCGAAGGATAGCCGTTGATCCATTGGTTCAGGTTCCCGGACTTAACCATGATGGCTTTGCCTGCCGCGAAGACCTCCATAACCCTCTCCGCATCTGAGGGCAATGACACTTTTCTGATGATGCGATGTTCCATTGTTCTTGTATAATCAGTTGGCAAAGATACAGAAAATTCGATTAATCTTTGATTCAGTAGAAAATGTTTGTCAAGTCATCAGAAAGCTGTTCGATGAATTGACGAAAATAATTACAAACCTTGTTCCAGTTCCAGCAGGTATTCCCATATCTTTTGTTGGAAAAGCGTGCCTTGTGGGGCCAGTGGCGGGATGAAATCAGGGCATCCCCTGGCTATCTCATATACTCGTATGCTCCGATATCGGGGATGGTGACACGGGGATTGCCATCGAGGTCATAATACACCCCGATGTTGCTCTTTCCTCGGTTGATGGCATAGGAGAGCACTCCGATGTGGTAATCGTTGGCGCTTGGACGCACAAATTCGGGGTCGCGACTCTCGCAGTCAATGAAATGGTCGTTCTGGAGCGAGGATTTGATCAGGCAGTTCTCAAAACTGTAGCTGAACGGCACCTGGGAGTTTTCTCCAATAGCGATTTCCTCGTTTGAGCTGAGGTTCCCATAAACGATACAATTGACAAATGAGGCATGGGTCTCCATGGGAATCTGGTACAGGTCGGTGGTGTTGCTGAGGTATAATGCCGGATTCTGGCGGGCTGGGGTAGTGCTGAAGTAATTGCCTACCGTCACATGCTTGAAGTCATACTCGCCGGCCTCCAGTTGCAGGCTGCAGCTGCCGTTGTTGCCAATAACGCAGTTGGTGACCTCGATATTGGAATAACGTGACAGGATGCCACTGTTATAGGTGTTCTTGATGATGGTATTGGTGATGACGTTGCGGTTGAGGGTGACGGTGATGTCGTTGAAACCGCCCCAAGGCTCAATCTGCAGGCCCACGTATGAGTTGGTGATGATGGCGTAATCGATGGTGTTCTCCTGGTTGCCTTCAAGAATCCAGATGCGGTCCCACTGGTTGTAGTCGGTCTCGTACTGCGGTTCAAGACGGTCGCCCCTGAAAATGACAGGCTGTTCGCGGGTGCCGTTGACATGGATGTTGCCGTAGCGCCATACCAACAGCCCGCTGCCTTTGTGGAAATAGATACGGGTGCCCGGGTCGATGTTGAGGGTGCCCAATGAGTCCACAACGGCCCAGCCGCCCATCACCACGTAGGGCTTGTCGTTGGTCCAGGTGATGTTTTCGTGCTCATGGGCCACGATGGCCAGTCCGCTCGAGTTGGCCACAATAAAATGGGCATCCTGTCCGTAGGCTGTCAGTTGAACTTGCTGTTCTATTCTACTGTTTTTGAATATGATAGAGTCGCAAATCAGGAATGGCTGGTTCTGGTTGCCGGGGTTGATGGTTACCTTGGCGAAGACGAAAATACTGTCTTTGGCGGGAATCAACACATCGCGTTGCTGGTTGCCGGCCACACCGTTGACGTTGATGCTGTAGCAAGAAGTGTTGCCACCAGCCAAAAAAACATCCACTTTGATATCATGCTCCGAGGGATTATAGACCGTGAAATAGCGGGTGGTGGAGCCCAAAGTGGTGAATACTGTGTCGAAGGTGATGGAACTGGTGGAGAACCGCAACTTTACATTGTCGTCAAGTACTGGCTTGCGACATGCACTGCCACAGAGAACGATGATGAGGAGGAGAGGAAAGTATTTGATTTGGTTTCTCATTATTTGGGATTACGGGGTTATAGGGTTAAGGGATTACAGGATTCATTAGCACATTAGTACATTGGCACATTAAAAACATTTGCTAATTATAACGCACTTTTTCCAAAAATAGTGCATGGGCGGGGGCGGAATCGCCGGCTTTGCAACGGTCTTTCTGTTCGATGATGTCCTGGAAGTCCTGCACGTTGATCTTCCCCTTTCCCACCAGCAACAGGGTGCCGACAATAGCCCGAACCATGTTGCGCAGGAAGCGGTTGGCGGTAATCTCAAACACCAGCTGTCCGTCGCGTTCCACCCATTGGGCGCGGGTCACATGGCAGCGCATGTTGTTGACCTGCGTGTGCACCTTCGAGAAGCTGGTGAAATCTTCGTTCTTCAGGAGCAGGCTGGCGGCTTCATTCATTTTGCCCACATCCAGTCTCTCGAACACCCTATGGGTGTAGGGGAAGTTGAAAGCGTCCTTGCGGATGTTGACGTAGTAGCGATAGGTGCGGTCGAGGGCATCGAAGCGGGCATGGGCATCGTCGGCTACTGGCATAATTTCATAAATTACGATTTCCTTGGGCAGGAAACTGTTGAGCTTGTTGACCAGTTGCAGGCACCGTGTCTCATTCAGTTCGTCGGGAAAGTCAAAATGTGCCATGAAGTCACGGGCATGAACGCCGGTGTCGGTGCGGCCGCAGCCGGTGATGGCGATGCGCTTGCGCTGACCGTCTTCTGCCGATGGCTTTTGTAGCAGCAAGGTCAGGGCATTCTCGATGACTTCCTGCACACTAACAGCTTTCGGCTGGATTTGCCAACCGAAAAAGGGTGTGCCATTGAAAGCCAGACGCATGAAGTATCGCATGAATTACTTCAGGTTTTTCAGTTTCTCCACCACCAAAGGACGGTCTTCCTTATAGGTGACGCCAAACCATTGTGAGTCAGTGACTAATACTTTGATGCTGGCGGTGCCGGTGGTGAGGAAATGGTTGACCACTGTGGGAATCTGGAATTCTGATTTCGGATTGTCGTTGTTTTTTAGCAGGAAATGTTTGAACATATCGTTCAAACATTCAAAGAAATAGGGGGTAAATCCCCAGAAATTCATGGAAACCACTGTGTCTTCTGCCAACTCGGTGACCGTACCGTTATCGTCAATATTGCGGATGCCTTCGGGTGTGCGGCTGATTTTGGTCATCTCGGTGATGGCGGTCAGCTCGCTGTTCTCGTTGGTGCGGCAAACGCCACGCGACACGGAGCCATGCTCCGACAAGGTGTTGGGCAGCAGGTAGCCCACCATGGCGAATTGAGGTTTGTTGCCCTGCGGTTGCTGCAGGAATTCTGCCATGGCCTTGAAGCTGTTCTTGCCATAAAAATCATCGGCATTGATGACGGTAAAAGGTTCATGGATAGCGTCTTTGGCCACCAGAATGGCGTGGGCGGTGCCGTATGGTTTGGCACGTTCCGGGTTGACCGTGAAGCCTTCAGGAATGGCGTCCAGCTCTTGGAAAACATAGCTGGTGTCAATCTTGTCGGCATATTTGCTGAGGATGAATTTCTTGAAATCCTCTTCCATGCTTCTGCGGATGACAAACACCACGCGGCCGTAGCCGGCATTGATAGCGTCCTGAACAGAGTAGTCCATAATGGTTTCACCGTTGGGACCGAGGTGGTCCAATTGTTTTAATCCGCCGTAGCGACTGCCCATTCCGGCAGCGAGTATCAATAGGGTAGGTTTCATTTTATTTGAGTTTAAACATGCAAATTTACATAAAAATCTCGAATTACAGACATACGAATAAAAATTTTATTTAAACGTGGTGTACTGCATTCTCCGGGATGTGTCCAGTATGTTTATTTGCAAATTGTCAAATTGTCGAATTCACCAATTGAAAAAAAATGTATTTTTGCAGAAAAATTGAAATCATGGCAGAATACAAAAGATTGACAAGAAGTGTCACCGACCGAAAGATTGCTGGTGTATGCGGTGGCCTCGCTAAATATTTGAATGTTGACCCTACAGCTGTCAGAATCATTTTCTTGATTCTCTTATTGGTGGTTGTCGGCGGCGGTCTGATATATTTGCTCATCTGGCTCTGTGCCCCCGAAGAAGATATGGACGGGATGGATAGATTTGCCAATTGGTAAATTGAATAATGTGCTAATTAACAATGTGCTAATGTGCCAATTAAACTGCAATCTATAAACTTTAAACTTTATACTTTATACTTTAACCTTCCTAACCCTCCAAACCCTAAAACCATGGTCACCAAAAACGACGTATTATCATTAAAGAAGCAGAAAAATGCCATTATTCTGGCGCATTATTATACCCTGCCCGAAGTGCAGGAAGTTGCTGATTTTGTTGGCGACAGCCTGGGACTTTCCCAAAAGGCCGCCCAAACCGACGCAGATATTATCCTGTTTGCGGGGGTGCATTTCATGGCCGAAACCGCCAAAATCCTGAACCCTTCCAAGAAAGTGCTGATTCCGGATATGCAGGCGGGCTGCTCCCTGGCCGACGGCTGTGATGCAGAGGAGCTGGCGGAGTTTATGAAGGATTATCCCGACCATAAGATTCTGGCTTATATTAATTGTACCGCTGCGGTAAAGACCATGAGCGATATTATTGTAACCTCTGGAAATGCCTTGAAAATTGTCAATTCTCTTCCTGCCGACGAAAAGATAGTCTTTGTGCCGGACAAGAACCTCGGCGATTATATCAACCAGCAGACGGGTCGCCAGATGGTGCTGTGGCATGGCGATTGCTGTGTGCATGCTCGTTGGAATGCCGCCATGGTGCAAGATTTAAAATTTAAATATCCTAAGGCTCAGGTAATTGCTCATCCCGAATGCAAGCGCGAGGTGCTCGAGTTGTCGGATTTTGTGGGCTCTACCGCTGCCATGCTCAAGTATGTGGCAGCTTCCGAGCATCAGGAGTTTGTGGTGATTACCGAAAATGGTATTTTGCATGAAATGAAAAAGCAGAATCCCGATAAGATTTTCTATTCCGCTGACAATCAAGAGGCTTGTGTATGCCGTTCCATGAAGAAAAACAATCTGGAGAACATTTATCAGGCCTTGTTGGATGAAAAACCGGAGCTTCTGCTGGATGCGGAAACCATTGAGAAAGCCAAGAGCCCTATTCTCAAGATGTTGGACTTGTCGTTGGCTTAACTAATTCTTGGACAAAAAGTATTTTTTATAAAGTTTCTCCTCGCTCATTCGAAGAATTTTGGCGTAGTAGAAAACGCTTGTGAATACGTGGGAGCCGTTGGATTTTGGATTGACCAAGGTGCATTTGCCGCCAGCATCCGAAAGATTGCGGTGTGCGTTGACGGCCTGCTGATAGGGTACACAATTGTCTTTTTTGGAATGGTAAAAGACTATGGGAGCATGCGGATGCCAACCACGGGAACAATCGTCCAAATCGAAAATCGACATTAAATTTTTGAATATTGTCGTTGAGGTATCAAGCGTCACAGGGCTAAAATAGTTCGCGGGGTCATTCCCCAGGCTGGTTTCTCCCATCCTGTCCACCAAATCCCAAAGACCATCGTCGTAGGTGAGCAACAAACTGTCCAATCCCAAGGCTATGGCTTTGTTCGAGAGGAGGTCTCGCGGGGTCATATTCCCAATAAAGTCTTTGTGGTAGTAGAAGAGACTACGAAGACTCTCCAGAAAAACCGCAGGTGTGGTGCCCAGGTTGCCTGTTACTATGGCCGTTTTATAGAAATCCGTAGGGGTATAAACCCCACCGCCGCACAGACTCCATTTCAAGTTAATTCGTCGTGACAAACTGTCGGGCAGGGCAGTCTCGATATATTTGTGAACCGCCAACGCATAACCGCCGCCTTGGCTGTAGCCGGTATTCCAGGTGTAGAAATCGTCAGCTAGCTCTATTCCTGCATCTTGCACAATTTGAAGTGCCGCCAGCGCACATTCCGTTGCGCAGCGTCCATGGTAATTCAGCGAAACGTATGGAAGATTCTTGCCTTCTGTGATTCCGCAGCCGTAATAGTCGGGAAACACACATATCGTATTGTCCGCTGTCAACACAGCTTCAAACGGTAGGCTGTTCGAAGGCGCGATGGTGTAGCTGGGCGCCAGAATGCGGTGTTGAACAAGCATTTTCGCAGGCTTGTTGTCGTCTATAACAGGAATTGTTACCAGTCCTGAAAGCATCACCGGCTCCCCTTCGGGTGAGCAGGAGGCATAAGAGAAAGAAATGGCGCGGAAACGGACGTTTTTTAAGCGATATCCGCTTTTATTCAATGCAAAAGGATGTCTTTTGATATGGCCTTTTATGACAAACTGAAATTTTTTGACGGGAACATGCAGTACATCCAGCTGACGCGCAAGTGTGTTGATGCCCTCGTCCATAAGCTCCTTGAAGCTGTATTCGTGAATGTCTATCACCCGATAAGGAACTATGCTGTCATTACAGGAAGTCTTATGGACAGACTGAGCTTGTAAGACGATGCTAAAGAACATCAATAGTATGACAATTCCTTTTTTCGAGATGTGCGACATGATTTGCTTCAGTTTTTGGCTTGCGATTTCAATAGTTCTCTGTTCCGTACAGGATTCGCATAAATATTGAGGAAGATGCTTTTCAGCTCATCCGCTTCGCCGACCAGGGATTTAAGGCCTTCGGTCATATATTCCTCAAAAGCTTTTTTCTCCCCGGGGGTATATTCAGGGGCGTATTTGTCTCCGTTTTCAATTAGGTCGTAGGCAATGTAGTTGTTCTTCCAGAGTTTATAATTCGAATACACTCTATGGTCGATGATTTGGGCCAGGTGGGCGAATTTGTCGTTTTTGTCAAAATTGTCACAGAACTGTAGTTCTTCTGCAGTAATGGTAGGTGTGGCGCAAACGCAGATGCCGCCTTTGGGCTGGATGATACCTAAGACTATGCTGTTCAAATCCTCTCCCGCTTCTTTTATGTATTGCTGATATTGGGAGATGTACAATTCCTGCGTTTTGAGAAAGGCACAAGGCTCGTATTCGTAGGAGGTGACAATGGGGGTGATGTTGAGTTCCGCCATGTTGTCAATGAATTTTTTGTCGCTGCTGATGGAGAACATTTTCAAAACGGCGATTTCGGTATGGTCGTTGCCGTTTTTGGTGCGTCCGTTGCGTTGGGCAATCCATACCGACTGGTGCTTTTCAAGAATGGCATATCGCATGTAGGAAGAGACTTCCATGGAGTTTCTGTAGAAATCATGTACGGAGCCTCCTCTGACGATGCGGAACATCTTGTTCATCTTGCCGATGTCGATGACCAGACCTCCCTGCATCAGGTTGCTGCCGAAGGTGATTTCGCTGGTGTCGAGTTGGTGCTTGTCCAGAATGACCTGTAGCAGAGCGGCGTCCAGCAAAATATCCCGGTGGTTGGCAATGAACATATAGTTTTGTTCCGGTTTCAACTGCTCGAAACCTTCATATTGCAGACCCTTGCTGGTTTGCCGCAATATGCTGTTGAGGGCTTGAAGCATGAATTTTTGCTGGAACTCTTTAACCGTTTTTAATTTGAGAAATTCTTTCCTGATGTATTCGGTGTCCTGCTTTGGGAACAGATACTGGACAATGTTGCCAAAGAAAGGACTGGCGGCTACTCGGGCAACCGCAGAAGGAATTTCCTGGTCGTTGTATGGTCTGGTGTTTTCGAATTGATTCATGTTGGTGGGGTTATGGAGGGTGAGAAGGTCTAGTGTTTTCGCTTGTCGAAAAAGGTGACGGGTTTACGGCTCATGGCGGGGAAGTTTTTTTGACGGACATTCTCGGCACTGTCGAGGACTATGTCGGGTGCAACTCTGATTTTGGCGCGGAATCTGTCTTTCAGATCTTTGATGACATCAAAATCAGTACCTTCTTTTACTCCCACGGTGATAATAACTTCGTCGGTTTCGGTTTTGGGATTGGTGTTCAGGGTGATGTAGTAATTCTCCACATAGCCGGTATTGCTGAGCACATCGGCGATGGCGGGTGGATAAAGGGTGGTCCCTTTGTACTTGATCATGTGGTTTTTGCGTCCCACGATGGGGCTGATGCGGAAGGAGTGGCGGCCGCAGCGGCAGGGCTCGGTGTGGATGCTGGCCATGTCGCCGGTGCGGAAACGCAGCAACGGCATGCCTTCCACCCCCAGGGTGGTGATGACCACTTCGCCCACCTCGCCTTCCGGTACAGGCTTGTCGTCTTCTCCAATGATTTCCACAATAATCAGTTCGGGATGGTGGTGGCCACCGCAAGAATACTGGCATTCGGGGAAGGTGGTGCTCATCTCGGTGGACGAGTAGGTGGCGTACAGTTCTACGTCCCACTTGCTTTTGATTTGCTGTCCCAGTGCGTTCAGCTGGAAATTCTGGTCACGCAGTCCCTCACCAATGCCGATGATACGTTTTATGCTCGATTGGCGATAGTCGATGCCGTGGGCCTCAGCGTATTCAATCAGTCGCAGGATGAAGGAGGGTATGCACATGACGGTGTCGGGCTGGATGCGCTGTATGGTGTCCCATTGCAGCTCGGGGATACCATTGCCCACACGGATAACTCCGGCACCCAACTTGCGCAGCCCCAGAAAGTAGGCCAGTCCCGCCATGAAGCGCTTGTCCATGGTGGTCATCAGCTGCAACACATTGCCGGGTTTCAGTCCTGCGCATGCGAAAGAAATGGCCTCGTTGTACGCCAGTCGCTCCAAATCGGCATCGGTGCAGGCAAAGGTTACGGGGTCGCCCAAAGTACCCGAGGTGGTGATATAGTCAATGACTTTCTCCTTGGGAACACAGAGGAACTCCATGTTATGCAATTGCAAATCCTTCTTTTCGGTGAAAGGAATATGTTGCAGGTCTTCTAAAGTCTTTATTGAAGCGATATTGATATGGTTTTCTTCAAAAAGCCTCTGATAATAGGGAGAATGGGTTTGCAGATATTGCAGCATATCACGCATGCGCTCTTCCTGATAGGCTTTGATGACTTCTTTGGGTTGGAATTCGATTTCTGAAATCATATCTTTTTTGAACTTTGAATTCTGAATTTTGAATATTGAATTCCCCTTCTTTTAGATTTGACGAATGAGCGAGTGCAGATTCATAGTTTTCTTTGAGTATGTCGAGCGAAGAGGAAATGAAGACGAAGTCTTCAACGGGTGCCCGAAGGGCGGGGTAGTATTATTATTAATTGATAATTGTTTTCACCCATTTGATAAACTCATATTTCCATTGTCCCGCCTCAGGGGCCTTGGCTTCGCTAAGGCCATAGCCGTGACCACCGGTTTTATAGAGCATGAACCTGTGTTTGATGCCGGCTTTGGTCAGGGCTTTGTCCAATCCAACACTGTTTTGGTACATCACTACGGGGTCGTCGATGGCGGTGACCAGAAAAACGGGAGGCATATCCTTGGGAATGCTCAGTTCCATGGAGAAACGGTCGCGCTGTCCGGCATTGTAATGACGGGTCAACAGGTTGCGGCGCGAACGCTGGTGGGCAATGCTGTCCTGCATGGACACCACCGGGTACACCGGAACCACAAAGGCAGGCTTGAGTGGGATGTTGTCGGTCACACCCAAATCCTGGATGTAATTGATGTTATGGAAAGCTCCGGTCATGGTGACCAGATGGCCGCCTGCCGAGAAGCCCATGGTGCCGACTTTCGCAGGATCAATGCCGTATTCTGCCGCATGTTGGCGCACATAGTGGATGGCATATTGGGCATCCTGAATCATGGCTGGGTGGTGATAGAGTTGCGAGCCTACCCGGTATTTCAGTACAAAGGCATTGATACCCATGCTGTTGAGCCATTCGGCTACCTCGAAACCTTCGGTGGCAATACCCATGGTGTGACCATAGCTCCCGCCAGGACAGACCACTACGGCAATGCCAGTGTTGTTGTCCTTTGGGGCTGGATAGATGTACAGTTTGCTGGGCATACTTTTCATGCCAGGTACATCTGCCCATAATTTGATGGGTTTTGGTTGTGCTATTACCTGAATGATCAGGCTGAATATCAAGGCGAGAGTGAGGATGTTTTTCATTTTTTGGGGTTATGTGGTTACGATGTTATAGGGTTAGGAGGGTTAGTATAAAGTTTATAGTTTATAGTTTTAAGTATAAAGTTTATGGTTATAGTTTGTTGGTTTTTAATTGTTAATTGTTAACTGTCAATTGTTAACTGCTTGCTTGCCAGTATTGCGCTTACCGTTACCCCTAACATGCCGTGCCAGTGGATATTCTGTCCCGTCATGATCAGGTTCGGGATTTTGGTGCGTTGCGACACACTTGTCAGTTCCGGTGCGTTTTTGTCGTGTAGGATGCCGTAGGTCGAGCCGTTGATAGTGCCAGTGTAGTCGCGGTAGGTGAGGGGAGTGGAGCTTTCAAAGTTTTCGATGCAATAGCTGATGCCCGGAAATAATTGCCCTAAAATATTTAGGACTCGTTCCGCTTTTTTTTGTTTAAATTCCAGATAATCAGAGCCTCTTTGTCCGGTAATTGTCCCTGCCCATTTGGCCACTTCCCGATAATCCATGGGTACCATAATTTCCGCACTTTGGGCATATTGTTGACCATCTTCCGTACATTGGTGCGTATACAGAAAACTTTGTGGCTCTGCTTGTTGACTGTGGTAGGATGCCCATACATCCTCTTCTGCATAGTAATAGTAGTTGTAGTTGAGGTAGGGTACGCAGTTCTCCTTGAATTTCAGATAGAGGGTGAAATTTCCCACGGTGTTCTCCATCTGTTGCACCCTTCCCCGATAGATAGGTCTGATTAATTTACTGTCAATGAGTTGGATAACCCTCTGAGGATGAATATCGGTGATAAAATGATTAGCCTCGATGATTTCTCCGCTTGTCAGTTGTACTGAGGTTGCTTTTTCGCTGTCACACAGTATCTTGCTCACTTCGCTGTCGGTTCGGATTTCTCCGCCGAAGGAGCGGATGGAGTTGGCCAGTGATTGGGCAATGCTGTCGCTGCCCCCGACAATGCGCCATGCACTCTGGAGGTAGCTGTTGCTGATCAGGGCATAGACGTAAGCTGGTGTTTTGTCTTTCACGCCGGCATACAGCGGCAGGTTTCCGGCTAAAACATTTTGTAATAGCCTGTTATTGCTGATGGAAGTCAGCAGTTCATTCACGCTGTTATGCAAATAGGGGGATTCAAGATAACTGCTGTCACCTGCTTTGTTCAGATTGTATAATGGAGAGCTCTCGGCAATGTCTTGGATGCGGCGTACGTATGTCTGCAACTCATATCTGCAATCAGGGAACTGCTGGCTTAATGTCTCGACAAATCTTTCCGAACCGGAGGCGTATTTATATTCTTGTCCGGCAATGTTGAAACGGTCAAAGCCATTCTCATCCAAGCGGCATAGGTGTATATCTTTCAGCAAATTCAATTCTTCGAAAAACTGATACATGATTTGCCCTTCATCCAGCGCCCCGATGTAGTGCATCCCCGTGTCGTATTTCACCCCGAATCGGCGGAAGGTCTGCAGGCATCCGCCAATCTGGGAGTTTTTCTCCAGCAACAGCACCTTGCGACCGCTTTTGGCCAGCATATAGCCGCACACCAAGCCTCCAAGGCCTGTGCCGATGATGATAGTGTCGTAGGTGGTGGTGCTCATTGTTTTTTCTTTTTTTTCGTTAAGGCGTTAAGTCAAGCACTGCGTGCTTTCGTTAAGGCGTTAAGACGTTAAGTTTCGTTAAGACAGAATTTTCGTCTCCACGTCTCCACGTCTCCACGTCTTCACGTCTATATCTATAATAACATTATAGTCTGTATCGTTAGTTAAGTTTGTTATATAGTGTAGGTTGGTGGGTACGGCCACACAGTTACGGGCGGTGTCAATCAGGTCTTGGTCTTCGTCGAAGGCATCAATCTGCCAGTCTTTCTTCACCAAAGCTATTAATAAAGCATACTCACCCTGACCGCAGTTTTTGATGAGCATTTTGCCGGTATCGGAAAGTTTTGGCAGCAATTCGTGAAGTTTATAGTAGCTTTTCAGCTTTTGGCGGCAGGATTTTGCCACTTCCGCCCCTTTATATATATAGTTGTGACGAACCATATCCAAGAAGTATTCCAGGTTTTCCTCCTGGCGGCAGATTTCCGCATAGCGTTTCTGGTAGAAATGCCGTACCAGGCGGGTGGTTTTCAGACTTTCCTTGCCTGCCCGGAATTCAGTGTTATCCGCACTGATTCTCCGCTCAATGCTGACTAATACTTTCCCTCTGCGCAACAGTGTTTCTTCTTTGGGCAGGCAGTGGCCCACGCCGTGCAGCATCAAAGGCAAAATGTCAAGTCCGAGTTGCTCCGCCAGATGGAAAGCTCCTTGGTGGAAACGCAGAATGGAACAGTCGGCGGAGCGGGTGCCTTCCGGAAAGACGAGAATGGAATAGCCTTTGTCGGTCAACTCCTTCAGCTTCGGAATGTTCTGCTCAATGCCATCGGTCACAGGCAGGAAATCGGCGCCACGCACAATGCCCCGGTATAGTGGGAAATTCCACACCCACTTGTTGGTGAGGGCAATGATTTTGGGTGAGAGCATCAGCGTATAAACCAGATCGAAGTGCGACTGGTGGTTGCAGATGATGACGGCCGGTTTGGAGAAATCCTCGCCATGCGGATTGTCCACGCGGTAGCTGACTTGCGGCATGCCCCATGCGATAAATCGCATAATATTCTGTAACAGTTTGTGATACTGTTGTTTGTGTTTTTCTGATTTTCCTCCTATGGTTAAAAGGAAGAAGGCAGTCAAACTCATGAAAATGGTGCCGCAGACAAAGAAACTGAAACCGAAAATGGTGCGGCAGAAGTTGGCGATGGTGACGGGCTGCTTGCGGCTTTTGCCTTTTTTCTGGGTCAGCCACTTGAAGATAAAGGGCGGGATAATGTATGCCATCAGTACCACCGAGAACATGCCGATGATGGTGACTTCCGCCAGCGATTTCATGGCAGGATGCTTGGCGAAAATCAGCATGCCAATGCCAATGAACATGATGGAGGAGGAGAGGATGATGGAGTTTTTGAATTGCGACAGCATCGGACGGCCGTAACGGTACTCGTAGCTCAGCCCCTCCGTCACAAAAATGGAGTAGTCGTCGCCCATGCCGAAGATAAAAGTGGCTAAGATGATATTGACGATGTTGAAACGGATGCCAGTCAGTCCCATGATGCCTAAAATCCAAATCCAGGCGATGACCAGGGGAGCGAAAGCCATCAGGCTGATTTCTATTCTTCCGAAGGAGATCAATAAGAAGACAAAGACAATGAATCCGCAGATAAAGAGCACATAATCAAAGTCTTTGGAGAGCGCATTCACCAAGCGCGAGGCTATGGAGCTATTGGTGAAGGCGAAGATGTGTTCGTCCAGCCCGTTGAACAGCGTTTCCACTTTTGACGCATCATTGTTATATACAGTAAGTAAATTATACACCAGATAATGTCCTTCCTCTTCGGAGATGAAATTGGAGGCCAATTGTTCTTTGATTAGGTTAAAATGCTGAATGTCTTGAATTTCGTATTCTTGGTTGACGATGTCTTTGCAGGGCTGGAAGGCAGCTGGCACAAAGCCGTTTTCCGCAGCCGCTTTGTCTAAATTCTGGAGGAAAGGCTCTTTTTTGTCTTTCCAGAACTGTTTCCAACGCTTGAGGCGTTTCTCTTGAGTGGCGGTGGATGGCATGAAGTTGCCGATGCCATTCATTTGTCGTATGGATGCGCGGTCGTGTGTCTCCGCATGAATTTTTTCGTTGTGTTCCAAAGCCTCGTCCAGCGTGTTGCCTTCCGCAATGCAATACAATGTGCATGTATTGGTGTCGTTGCACTCTATCAACTCTTGGAACTTCTGTTCCTGTTCCTTCGTCATGTAATTGATATGGTGCATGTTGGTGTCGAAGGAAGTGCGTTTGCTGAAATGGAAGAAGAGGATAGTCAGTACGATAACTGCCAGCATGATGAGACCGTGCTTTTCGGGTCGGAACTCGGCCATAGACTTGAAGGCCAACTGTCGGTCCTTGCCGGGATAATGCTTGCCCAACAGATGGGGCAGGAAAATGAGGACGAACAGGATGGTGCCTATCAATAGCAGGGCTGCGAACAGCCCCAGGTCCTTCATGGCATCGGAACTGATGAACATCAGGCTTACAAAAGCCCCCACGGTGGTGATGTTTCCAGTGAGCAGGGGTGTCGCTATGTCTTTGATAATTTGCTCTTTGTCGTCTGTACGCTTGAAATGCGAGAGGAAATGGATGGGATAGTTGATGGCTATGCCGATAATGATGGAGGCAACTCCGATGGCAATGAGCGATACGGGGTTTTTGACGAGGGCGATGATGCCGACGGCAAACAGTCCGCCTGCGAAAGTGGACAGCAATATCAGCAGGATACTGCGAGCATTACGGTAATAGTAAATCAGAATGGCAACAATCAGTAACAGCGATAAACTGATGGCCAGAAAACTGTCTTTCTTGATCTGCTGGGCGTTGGTGATAGATATTTCAGCGGCGCCGAAACTGCTGATATGTATTTGATGCTGAAATTCTTCCTCTACCTGATGGGCCGTATTCCTGATGGTTTGGATGAGCTTGGCGTTGTTTTGGGTCTCGCTAACAGGGTAGGGAGAGGTGATGACGATAATCGTTTCGTCCCCTTCTTTGTTGAAAATGTAGCCGTCTTCCACATGATAGCCATTGTCGGGACGGAAGTCGTTGAGAGACTGTAAGATATTGGAGGAGAAAAACAACGGGTCTTTCTGGATGATGGTGCGTAAGCTGGCCACTGGAGACGACAGCAACAGCCTGTCATTGGCTAATTGTTCGCTGATGTGATGGAAAGTCAGCAGGGTGTCCATCCTTGCATAGTCCTCTTCTGTCAGAAAATAGGGCATGTTTTCGATGACAAAAGCGGTGATTTCATCCATTTGTTCCTGATCCACCTGATACAATAAGGATGGTGTGTGCTTTGTCTCTATAGCTGTTTCTTGAAACAGCTCCGCAAAACGATCCACGGCAGTACAAATCAGCTCATAATCAATAGTTTCACCGTCATTGCCCTCTGTGTTTGATATGCCCGTTTGGCTGACGTTTACCATGATTTTGTTGGAGGCACCAATGTGCTCGTAGGCGTAGTTGATGCGCTCATTATCCTTGTTCCGAGGCAGAAAACCGCTTATGTCCTCCACGAAATTGATTCTCAACGCACTGATTACGCAAAGCAGCGTGAGTAGTGTAAGAACACCACTCAACGCCGCCTGGTGTTGCCTGAAATATCGGTATATGTTGAGGAAAAAGGATTTCATTTTAGGTTTTAGTGATTAGGTGTTAGGTGTTAGTGGTCAGGGATCAGTGATTAGGGGTTAGTAGGTGAGAAGTCTAAGAGGTTTAGGAAGTTAGAAGGTGAGAGGGTTAGAAGATTATTGGATTTTGGATTTTGAATTTCATTAGCATATTAGCAAATTGTTAATTAGCACATTGAAAAACTTTCAGTTTTCAGTTTTTTCTTGATATGGTGATAAAGCATTGCGGGATAGCCATAGAGGATGGCGGCGAAGGTGAAGAAGGTGTTGAGTACGCTGATGCGGAAAAAATCCATGCCAGGACGGAAGTGCGAAACTCGTTCTTCTTTCGGGGGGTAATACACATTGATGGGAATAGGCAGAATGTTGATGCCGCGCCAGGCGGAGCGGACCAGCAAGGCCAATTCGGCTTCGTAACGTGAGCTCAGCAGTTTCATTTGGCCCATTTTGTTCAAAGGGTATAACCGGAAGCCCGTTTGCGTGTCGGGGAGTTTCTTGCCTGTTTGCACGGTGAACCAGAAGTTGGAGAACCTGTTGGCAAAGCTGCTTTTCTGAGGCATGTTGGGCAGACCGAACTGGCGACTGCCCACGATGAGGGTGTCGGGATGTGAGGCCAGTGCCTCGGCAAATGCAGGCAGGTCGCTGGCATAATGCTGCCCGTCGGCATCCATTGTGATGGCATAGCGGAAGCCTCGCCTCAGGGCTTCCCGGAAACCGGTGGCTAATGCCTTGCCCTTGCCTTTGTTGATGGGGTGCGTGACAATTGTAACGTTTGTGCGCAGAGGCTCGCCGTCGCGCGTCTCCGCAGTCTGCGGTACTTCCATCGCTTGTGCCTCCAATATCCTCGCTGTATCATCCGTTGAACCATCATTCACTACAATGATATCCTCACAGTATTCCAACGCGTGCCGAACCACATCAGCCACCGTCCCGCCATTGTTATATGTCGGTATGACAAGACAGACGGCATTTTGCTTGAGTTTTATTTTTGTGGCTTTGGAGGGCATTTTTTTTGGGGGGATTACGGGATTGTGGGATTTTGGGATTGTAGGTTTAGGATGGTTAGGAAGGTTAGTTTTCAGTTTTCAACTTTCAACTTTCAGTTTCAACCGTGATGTTGATTTTGGCGAAGGTGGTTTTTTCATGGCAAACCAACGCTTTCAGTTGATACTGTCGGTCGGTCACTTCCTCCCAGTTCAGTTGATAATGCACTCGGGGGGGTTTCTCGGGTTTGATAATATGGATGAACTTGACGCTCTTGGCTTTGGTCAGGGCATATTCTTGCTGCTGAATGTGGGAGAAAAGGTCCACGGCCATCTGGGTCACACAAACGCCCGGAGTGATGGGATGCCCCGGGAAATGGCCTTTGAAGATAGCATGTTGAGGATTCAACTCCACCTCCACAAGAGCCTCATTGTCAGTAATATCAGTATTGATTATTTTGAAAAAATCAGGAAGTAGCATGGTTTATTTGTTGAAAATCCCTTCGGGCAGGGAGGTGTTGACTTTCATGTTGGAAAAGCTGATGGTGGTCACATCACCGTTGCTTTCGTTCAGAATGACTTTCTCGGCCAGATAGCTTTTGCCGTTCAGAATGACACGGATAGAACTGTAATTGGCTTTGATTTTTTTATTGACAGGGGTGAGAACGGCAGTGTAGCTTCCGTCCTGGCTGTTTTTCAGATAGTTGATTTTGAAGTTCGTGTTGACCGTCATATTGCCGCCATTGATGGTGTTGATGATCATCTTCCCCAGCTCGTTCAGCATTTTATTGGGATTGCTGATGGGACCTTTGTCGGTCAGCAGCGTCACTTGGTCATCATTGAAAAGCAAGGTCATGGGTTTCGGGGATTTGTATTCCCATCGAAGCTGTTGTCCGGATTTTTTGTAAAAAAATCTGCCTTTTTGTATCACTTTGTCTGTGAAAAGTGAGGAGGTCTTCTCTTGGGAGAAGTCGGCGCTGAGGGTCTTGATCGCCACGTGGGCATCTTCCACAGCTTTTATCAATTGCCCGAATTGTTCGCCAGTGACAGTCACTTCTTTGCTGTTTTGAGCAAAAGTGATGCCCGACAACAAACAAAATATGATAATGAAGATTGATGTACGATGTGTTTTTAACATTTTTCAGTTTTCATTTTTCAGTTTTCAACTTTTAGCTATCAGGTACACTCCTACCATCACAATGCAAACCCCGATCCAGCGGGTGAGCGGAATGGCTTCATGAAAGATGAAGTATGCCGCGAACAGCCCGATGATGTAGCTGATGGACAGTAGCGGGTAAGCGACGCTGAACTGAAAATGTTTCAGCACATACATCCATACCAGCATGGCTGCCAACGCACAGGCTCCGGAGGCGGCAAACTGCCAGGTGGTGAAGACGGTCTTGAAATATTGCCACGACCAGGAGAAATCACCAAACAGCTGCACGGAAATCTTCAGTAGCGATTGTGCGGCCACTAATAATATGGACTGAACGATAACCAATAGGATTAATACAAACATGATGATATCAGAATAAGGGAATGATCTTTGTTTTGAAAATGATTATAAACCAAAATATGCTTGATGGGAGAGGCCTTGTCTGTTTGCCCTTTGTAGATCAAATGACTGGGGATGTATTGCCGTTGTAGAATGACGGCACCGGTATAAACGCCGAAAGCCGAGGCGCAGTAAGATTCGCCGAACAGATGCTTGTACCACACGATAGGCGTGTCGGGGCATTGCTGGCGGGCAAAGTTCAAATACACCTCGTCATTGGACCAGTCACCACTGAGTCCCATTACCACTGCGGAAATGTCGTTGATAGTCAGATTGTTCTGTGCCAGTATCCGCTGCAGTGCCGAATCCAGTTGCTGTGAATCAGGCTTGTAAAGCATCTCCATGGTGCGAATGGCGCATAGATTGTTGGCGGCGGGGGCATCGGTCAGAAGCAGGTTCAGCGAGCAGCTGCCGGAGAAAGCGCCGTTGCTGTCGTGGCGTCGCAGTGTCTCTTCATCGGCGCATTCTTGCTTCCAATAGCCGATTTTGTTTAGCATCCTGAAGTAGTCGTCGGTCATTTCCTCGTGGCCGCAAACCAGTGCGTTGTGAATGTCACCGAGGTGCATTTGGGTGATCACATCCAGCAGTCCGCTGTCGAAGGAGGTGCCGCGGTGCGAGTAGGTGCAGTTATAGCCGTGGCATTTCAGGTGCAGGGCCATCTGAGAGCTGATGGTGTTGTGGGTGGACTGCATGAAGTGGGTGGGGGGCAGCAGCTCCTCGTCATTGTCGAGCATGGCGTGCAGGAACTTCTCGGTATGTTCGATGCACCCCAAGCCTGTACCGGTGACAATGGCATCTACTTGCTCGAAGCCGCCTTTGTGTAGTACGTCCACTGCCGTGGCGATGGCGCGCTTGAAAAGTTTGCCCATTCGTCGCGCCGCTATGGGGGTGATATACTGGCTGTAATTGGCCTCTTGGCTGTCGCAGTTGATAGAGGTGGGTGTCACGGGCTCATCAAACCATTGTTCGCCCAAGGGGGCTTGCAGTGAAATCTGTGAAGCCGCCCGGATGAATATCGGTCGTTGAGGTGTCGAGGCGTTAAGGGGTGAAGACTGTTCCCTGCAACCTGTTTCCTGTAACTTGTTTCCTGTAACCTGGTAGGCGGAGAAAATGCATGATGAATCGTTACCGCCGAAACCGAAAGAATTGGTCAGCACGTGTCTCAAAGTCACATCTTCTCTTACTTCGGTTACAGGTTTGAAGTTGTGCCCTTCTATAGGACTGCTGTAATGAAGATTAGCTGGGATGAATTGATGTTTCAGTGACAAAATGCTGATGACACTCTCCACGCTGCCTGCGGCGCTGGTGGTGTGCCCCGTATAAGCCTTGGTGGAGGATACGGGGGGTATCTTGTCGCCAAAAACGCGCATCATGGCGTAGCCCTCACATTCATCGTTGTTTGGGGTGCCGGTGCCATGGGCGTTGATGTAGTCGATGTCGTTGGCGGTCAGACCGCTGCTTTGCAATGCTTTGTGCATGGCTAGGTAAGGGCCTTCGCCATTGGGTGAGGTGGCGGTCTGGTGAAAGGCATCGCAGCTGTTGCCATAGCCGCTTAATTCACACAGAATGGGAACGTTGCGGCGCAGGGCGGACTCTTCGGTTTCCAGAACCAGATAGGCGGCTCCTTCGCCCAGATTCAAGCCATTGCGCTGGGCGTCAAAAGGCTTGCAGGGCTCCTTGTCCAAAATCATCAGTGTGTTGAAGCCGTTGAGATGGAATTTCGACAGGCATTCAGTTCCTCCGACTACCGCTATTTCCGCTGTGCCGTCCTTGATAAGGTTCGCTCCCAAAATTATGGCGTTGGCGGCGGAAGAGCATGCGGTGGAAATGGTACTGGTAAGCTTGAAATGTCCCGGAAATTCTTCGGCAATCTTCTCAGTACAGGCTCCACAGTCATGAAGCCCGATATACTCGTTGTGATTGTCATTGTTCTGGAAATCAATGTAATATCGCTCACTTTTGTCCATGCCGCCAACTGTGCTGCCGGAAATCAGCACTATGGAATCAGAACTGTCCGGAACCAAATGAGCTTCGGTAATGGCCTCTTTCAGCGCCACCCTTGCCAGCAAGGTGGTCCGGTTGGTTATGGTGGTGGCGGGCATGCCGATGAGCCTTTTCAGTGCCTCGTTGGAAAACGCCACTTCGCCGACGGGAAGCTCGTGGTGCTTCGTTTGCAGCATCCGTATGGGGCCGACTGCCGTTTTGCCGGCACGCAGTCCCTCCACGGTCTGTTCCTTCCCGTTCCCCAATGCGGAAATAATGCCTATGCCGGTGACGACAATCTTGGTCATGGATTATTTTGTTTTGTGTTCGTTGATGTATTCTGCCATCACACGAACCGATTTGAAAATCTCTTTTCCCTCGTTGGCATTTTTCAGT
>JAFXSR010000029.1 GCA_017525505.1 Bacteroidales bacterium | reverse complement strand
TATAGGCGACGAAGTATAAACTTACGCCAAGCGGATATGGCGGATATTGAATGGTAAAAACGAGAAAATAAACAGAATGAAGAAAAATTGGTAATTTTGCACCTGTAAAGATACTCCTTCTCCATGAAATACAAATATGACAGTCGGAAAAATCGCGCAAGCCAGATGAAGAGAAAAGAAATTTTCTTTTCCGTGTCGCACTTTGCCATCCCCCTTTCAACTGTCAACTGTCAATTGTCAACTGTCAACTGGACTCACACCTTCTCCGCCAAAGAGAAAGACACAGAGACAGGCCTAAGCTACTTTGGCTCACGCTATTACTCCTCCGACCTGAGCATCTGGTTGAGCGTTGACCCCATGAGTGACAAATATCCTTTTTGAGGATATTCGCTCATACGACAATACAAATTTTGTGGATGTTTATAGTCCTCTTGTTCCTCTTGGAGCGGTGGAGATGACGGCGCTGCGGGGGCGGACATTCCCGCTACCACTGGTGCTTCGGCTGTTGGCCATGCTGGTGGAATTGTTGCTGTGACTGCTGGAAGAAGTGCTGGCTGTGCTGGGACGGCTGCTGCCAGAGGGTTTGCTGGTGCTGGGTGTTGAAGCACTGGGTCTGCTGCCCGATGGAGCTGCCGTGCCTGAGGGACGGCTGCCGCTGGGAGTGCCGCTAGAGGGCTTGCTGCTGCTGGGGCTGGTGGTGCTGGAAGGTGTATTGCAACCACCCGGTTGCGAGGAAACAGGTTTGTTCTCTGCTAAAACCGGCTCGTTATCGACGGGTCTGTCGTAGTCCTTCGGCACATAATTGCCTTTGCTTTGCTTGTAGTGTGTCATGGAGTTCACGCGGCTGATTCTTGATGACAGATTGTGGCCGCCAGTGGTCAGCAGGTCGTTGAAGGTGATGATGAGCGAGGAGGTCTTTAAGTAACGGCCACTGTTGCCTGCCAGATTTCCGGCAAAATAGTTTTTCACAGTGCTCAGATCCATGCCGAAAAGGTCCAGGTTGTTCTTGCCAATCTCACGCATCAGTTGGTTCACTTTGCGTGCCCGCAGCATGGTGTTGTACGTCTCTCGGTCTCTTACGCTTACGCCACGAGGGTAGGAGAGAAATTTGGCCAGTTTCTTAAACTGGTCCTCGCTTAGACTATTCAGCATGCTCTTCAGCTCATTCAGGTCTTTGCTGATGCCCGCCTTGGTGTTGCGGTGCACATCCTGATAGATGAAGTCGATGTTTTCTTCGGAATAAGACATGTTGTAGTTCTGTTCATTCTGCCGTAATTGTTTGTCCACATGGTCTTTGATATAGTTCTTGAAACTGCGCTGCGACAGCGAGTCCGACAAACGGGCTATCTCGTCACCACTCAGGTTTTTGAAAATGGTGAGCAGGTCGCTAGTGGGTTTATACAGCAAAAACGGTTTGTTTTTCGGGAAGGCAGGGTAGGTGTCGCCCGAATAGCTGATGTTGTTGTCAATAAACAACTGATACAGCGCGGTATATTGCACTACTCGCGCTAAATCGGTATTACAGAGGGTGGCGAAATAATGGTAGGCCTGGCTCTCATAGCGGTAGCCAATGGATTCGCTGCGCTCTTGTGAGTTGAAATAGCTCACTGGCAGTGAGCCGGTGCGGTTGAGTGTGTAGATTGTATATTCTTCATTGTCAATGGCATACATGGCACCTGCGGTGTTCCAGTTATAGACCAGCTCCGACAGTCCCAGTTTACGGAACAGCGGTTTGTCGAAGGGGTAATAGCCAGGTTCAGGGTATCGGTAATAGCCTTCTTGTATAGTGCCACGTTCCGACCAGTCCTTCAGCAGCACATCGGTGATGGTCATCAGGTCGCCGAATTCGGTGTTTTCCAGCTCGCGGCTCAGGTAGGTGGGGCACCAATCTTTGCCGTTGTTCATCTTGCCAGCCATCAAATCGTTGATATCCAGGCTCTGCGACAGCTCTTTCTCGGTGGTGGAGGCCAGCAGCAGGATGCTCTCGATTTGCAGGGGCGGCAGCTCATTGAGGGGTGACTGCCGTTCCCTGCCGATGATGACCAAGGTGCTGCTGTCGGCCAAAGCACCCAGTATCAGGTCGGCATCCAGCGTAAACTGCCGGATATGGTGTTTTTGTTCGCTGATGTCGGCATTTTTGGCCATGGCCCAGGCCACAAAACCGGGCAACTGGCTGAAAAACACTCCCCGGCTTTGTTGGGCGAACATGTCTGAAACCGTCAGGATGGTGCTGGTGTCTTCCAAGGTCATAAAGCCTTCGCCGTCTTCCATGAACCAGATATTAAACTCATTCAATGTAATCTGATAATCAATATTTTCCTTGGCAAAATACTGTCGTTTCTGCTCTACCGGAAGGACGGTCATCACAGGCTTGTAGTCGCTGAAGAACATCTCGCGGTTAAGTCTTTTGATGAGATTGTCGCAGTTTTCCTGCGTGGCGTTGCCCAGCGAAATCAGCATGTCGGTCACATAACCGTCGTAGCCAATTTGATGGCGGCGGGTTTCCACTTTGTGGGTAAATTTGGCGAAAATAACGGGGATGGAGTCGGTTTCGAAGTGTGGAGGCAGGTCGCTCAGCAGAATCAACCGGCTGCTGTCGGCAAAGTTGGCCAATCCAATAGTTTGATAATGAAAGCGATACTTCTTTCTGAAGTCCTTGTAGATGGAGTCGCTGGCAGCGGCTACCATACAACTGTCGATATTGATATTTTGATTGGGAATGTATTCATACACAAAGAGTTTGGCGCTTCCTTTCTTGACGGTTTCCACCAGTGAGGTGCGGGTGGTCAGCAAGAGGGCGCCCACGGCGACCATGCCAATGGCCACAGCCCATATTATTGTCTTTTTCGCGTTTTTTTTCATTCTTTTTTTCCTTCCGAAGAATTGAGTTGGCAAAGGTAGCAAATTAATTTGTATTTTTGCCAAAAATTAAAGGATGTTTCGATTTATCCAGTCAAGATTGTTTTTTCAGGCCGTTGGCGTGGTGGTGGTATTGGCTTGGGCGATTGTCCAGTTGGTCACCTCCGCACAGTATGTGCCACTTGGTTCGCCAGTTTTGTATTGGCCGTCAATCGCTCCTATCCAGGGTAGTTATGTGGCTATGTGCCTGATTATTGCGTTTGGACTTTTGTAGCAGTTGGTGCTCGTTGATGTGTACTTCTTCCGAGGAGGATTCGGCGATTCCCATCACCTGATGGTGTTGCTTTGGTTCCTGTTGATTTTGTGTTGCGGTGGTTTTGTGTCGCAGCTGTCCCCTGTATGGATGTCGAATATTATTTTGGCTGTTATTGTCAGTGTGAACTTCGATTATAACCAAGGAAATCTGAAAAACAAGGATTTGTTGTCCGGCATGCTGACTGCGGCGGCCTCCTTGTTCTATCCGCCTATGTTGTTTGTGGCTTTTTTTGTTGTCACTTCGTTGATTATCAATAGATTCAGTAAATACAAGGATATTGTGGTCTATTTTCTGGGGATTCTGACTGTATATATATATGTATTCTGTTTTTATTTCTTTACTGATCGTCTGCCTGAATTGGGAATGCTGCTGAAAGATGTGCGTTTTTATAATACTTTTGCGGCCACGGCGGTATATTCATGGAAAGAAATCGTGCTGTTGTCCGCTACGGGCTTGTCGTTGTTGTATGCTGTTTTTATCTTGAAAATACAATATGACAACAAGCCAGTTCTTCTGCGTAAACGATTGGAAACCATTTATTTGATTACTATTTCCACGTTGCTGATGATGATTTTCTCTCCCTTCGACGTTCATCAGTCGGTAGGTTTCCTGTTGATACCGTTCACCTTGTATTATGCCATGCTTTCCCAGGTGAAGGAGCATCCTTTTGTCAATGATATCATGATGTTGATATTTGCTGTAGCCCTATGTCTTTAAGAAGTCATTATTCTGATACTGAACTGCTTGAGTGCGGTTGCGATGAAGTGGGAAGAGGCTGTATTGCCGGTCCGGTCTTTGCTGCGGCGGTCATTCTTCCGTATAATTATGAGAATGAGGAAATCAACGATTCCAAGCAGTTGTCGGCTGCCAAAAGGAATCGGCTGCGCACTATGATTGAACGCGATGCCTTGGCCTGGGCGGTAGGGCAGGTGTCAGAAAAGGAAATTGACAAAATCAACATTCTGCAGGCCTCTTTTCTGGCCATGACCCGGGCAGTGGAGCAGTTGTCCCTGAAGCCTCAGCTGTTGCTGATTGACGGAAACCGTTTTGTCAACAGGACAGACATTCCCTATAAAACAGTGGTGAAAGGCGATGCCACTTTTCTGTCTATTGCCGCCGCTTCGATTTTGGCCAAATGTTATCGCGACGAGCTGATGGAGCACCTGCATGAGGAATATCCCATGTATGGCTGGAAAGACAACAAAGGTTATCCGACACCATACCATCAGGAAGCAGTGCTGAAATACGGCAACAGTCCTTACCATCGCCGCAGTTTCCAGTTGAAAAGACAGTTGCGTTTGGAATTTTAATTTTTCTTTTCAATCTCCGCCATAATCTCCTCGTCAGACTTGCCTAAAACCTGGAGATAGGCCCGGATGTTGTCGCAAGTGCTGTCGTCGGGGTATTTGTGCAGGAACTCGCGGTACTCATATTCGGCATCCAGGTACTTGTGCAGGATGTCGTCATAGATGAAAGCTCTGTTCAGATAACAATTTCTGACACCTTCGTAATCAGGATAAGTGGCTTGTATTTTCTCGAAGATACTCAGCCCTTTGCGGGCGTACATTTCTATGGTTTCCTGATCGGGTTGCTGCTCCATGGAGCAGTTTTTGGCCAGGATCATGCAAGCCACACCGGCTTTCGACAGCATGTCGGGGGTGATTTCGTTTTCGGGGTAAGTGTCTGCGAATTTGATGGTCTGGGTGATGAAATCGTCGAAAAGTTCGCGACTGATAATGCCTTGCTGGTACAGTGAGTCGGCCTTGTTGTAGGTTTGCAGCAACTCCGCCTGGTCAGCGCTTTTCGTCTGAATGTCGTTGAGAACCGGTTCGTCAGCAGAACCGCAGGCCCACAACCATAGGGTCAGGCAGAAAAAGTACAGCAGTTTTTTCATGCTTATTTGTTTTTTGTTTTGTAATTGGGTTTGAGTTTGCCGCTGGCGATGTCGTTGAACTTGCGTTTCAATACCATTTTTTTGAGTTGCGACAGGTGGTCGGTAAACACAACGCCCTGCAGGTGGTCGTACTCATGCTGGATCACGCGGGCCACATAGCCTTTGAAGTGCTCCTTGCGGCGCTTGCCCGTCTCGTCGGTGTATTCAATGTCTATCTCCGATTTGCGTGTCACGTCCTCGTGGATGTCGGGCAGGCTGAGGCAACCCTCGTTGAAGGTGAAATCCGCGCCCGACTCGTTGGTGATGACGGGATTGATAAAGGCGCCTTTGTAGATTTCGGCATTTGCGTCGGATTCCTTAAAAGGTTCTGTGTCAATGACAAATATAGATAGCGATTGTCCAATCTGGGGACCGGCCAGGCCAACGCCCTGTGAATGGTACATGGTCTCAAACATGTCGGCAATCAGGGTAGAGTAGTCCTGTGTCTCGTCAGCTTCCGCTGTTTTTTTTCTTAAAATGGGGTGTCCGAAGACGTAAACGGGGAGAATCATAGTGGTTAGGTTTTAGTGGTTAGAGGGTTAGAAAGGTTAGGAGGGGTAGGAGGTTAGGAGGTTAGGAGGGTTAGGAGGTTAGGAGGTTAGGAGGGTTAGGAGGTTAGGAGGTTAGGAGGTTAGGAGGTTAGAAGGTTAGAAGGTTAGGAGGTTAGAAGGTTAGAAGGTTAAAGTTTAGAGTTTAGAGTTTAGAGGTTTTGAATTTTGGATTTTGAATTCTTTATAATTGTTAACTGTCAACTGTCAACTCTTTGGTGAGTAGGTAGCTTTGGAGTATGATGGTGGCGCTGATTTTGTCCACCAGTTCTTTGTTTTGGCGGGCTTTTTTTCCCAAGCCGGCGTCAATCATTGTTTGGAACGCCATTTTCGAGGTGAAACGCTCGTCCATGCGCACCAGGGGAATATCGGGGATTTCTTTTCTCACGCGGTTGACAAAGGGCTCGATGAAGCGGGCGGAGTCCGACTGGCTGTTGTCCATCTTGCGGGGGTCGCCCACCACAATCACGTCCACTTTTTCGCGGCTCACATAGTCCTTCAGGAAGTCGAAAGCCTTGGAAACATGCACGGTTTCCAAGCCATTGGCGCAGATTTGCAGCTCGTCGGTCACCGCAAATCCCACCTTCTTCTGTCCGTAGTCTATGGCAATAATTCTTCCCAATATTCAAATTTTTTGCAAAAGTATGAATTTATAGAAGATACAGCTGCATCCCGCTCGTCATAATTATTAAAAAAGGTTAATATCAACAATTTTTGTAATTATTTTGCGCTTGATGTAGTATTTTGACTTTCTCTTACGTTATTACTATTGTGAAACTACAAGATCCATTCGAAGCTATGCTCCACCGCTACCGCGGTTTGCTGTTCTCGCTGTGTCGCCACTACTGCCGTCGCGGTTTGGAAGCTGACGATTTGTTACAGGAAGCCACTATGGCATTGTGGCATGACCGGGAGAGGTTGCTATCCCTCCCCATGGTGCAACAAGCGGCACTGACATGGAAAATAGGACGCAACGCCATGATAGACTGCTTGCGGAAATTGAAGGAAACTGAGTCTTTGCCGGAAGATTATGAGGCAGCTGGCGACGACCGCAGTTTGTTGCGCGAGTTGCACGAAAGGATAGCTTTGCTGGATGAGCCCGACCGCTCCATCGTGAAACTGCAACTGGAAGGTTACAATTATGAGGAGATAGGCCAGCGGGTGGGAATGACGGAAAAGAATGTGAGTGTGAGGCTGGTGAGGATAAAAGAGAAACTTAGAAAATCAATGGCAATATGACAGAAAATGAATTTGACAAATTGTGGCAGCAGGCCGAGGCGGAAGGTTATGGCCAACGCTTGGCCGCCGAGTACCCTGGCTGGCGTCGTAAACAGCGGCGCACCATCGGCATGGTGACGGCTTCTTTGGCTGTTGCGGTCCTGCTTGTGCTTGTGCTTGTCGCACAAATGCATCAACCACAGAATTTTGAAAAAGTTTATTGCAATCGTGTCGGCACTACCGATGCGCAATGGGCCTCTTTGGCCGCAGAAATACTGATGGAATAATGAAACGACTACTGATTTTTTTGATTTTGCTGCTTCCGATTGCGGCGATGGCGCAGAGCGAACTGTACAAACATTATGCTTCTCGAAAGAATCTTGCCGTGGCGCAGGTGAACGGTTTCAAGTTGAATGACGCCGTTCGTGTGGACGTGGTGCTCGTCGTAGCCGATAATGAAGCCGCCTGGAACCAGCTCAAGGAGGAACTGGATATCCGTGGCGATGAGGGGGTCAACAGCTGGTTGGGAGAGCTGAAACAACCTGCCAAGCGGACCCAGTGGAACGGGAAAACAGTGTTGCGCGTGATCGCTTCTCATGCTCGTCG
>JAFXSR010000028.1 GCA_017525505.1 Bacteroidales bacterium | reverse complement strand
TAATCTCTTCAAGCAAGGATTTGAATTTCTTGTCTTCCCTGACACTCTCAAAATCTTTGTCGTTAAGCATATTACGATAATCCTTGTAACCTACGCGTATGGATTTTTCCAGTGTTTCCAGTGCCAGTTTCTTTTGTGCCGTCAATGCGTAACAACAAGCAAGATTATAATATACATCGGCTGTCATTTCTTCCTTGTATATCTTGGCATCCACCCACTGACTGTCAATAGCAGTTGTGTCAAAGAATGTGACAAGTTCTTTTAGCGAGAGAATCGCCTTATCGAACTGTTTGTCTTTGTAAAAGTCATGATACACATCATAAATCTCATCATATTTTTCAAAAAACAAGCCAATCTCAAGCTGTGTCTTCAAAATATGCTTGTTTGACTGTTGAGACATACAAACGTGTCCACACGACAGTAAAAGTACAATAAAAACTGTTGTCAGTCGGATATTTTTCATATTCATAAATTTAAAAATTAATACTCACTTTTTTATTGATGTTACAAAATGCAACGGCTTTCGAAATCCAATCAAATCAGAATCTTCTACTCCTCCACCACTTCCCAACGGCCGCCCTTGTTAGGTCCAATACGGCGGATAAGACCATCCCTTTTCATCAATCGTAAAATTTTGCGAACACCGGCATCACTCATAGACAACACCTGCATTAGTTCGGGAATCGTAGTTTTAGGATTAGCCTTAAATTGTTCAATAATGATACTGGATTTTCCCGTTACTTGGCCCGTTACTTGGCCCGTTACTTGGCCAAGATGAGGATCCCTCGAAATCTCGTACTTTCTTCTTTCTTCTTCTATGAATGGCATCACACTGGGGGCTGCATCAAAACGCACCATAATATCGTAGCGCCCCAGGGTATAGGATGGCAGTGGAGCTTCGTATTCGCGACACGCCTTACACATCTTTTCAATTCCTCGACCCCAAGCCTCAATGAATCCGGCGCGGAAAAAAGTGTTGGCAATGTCGGGATTGAGTTGCTGTGACTTATGAGGTGACATCAACTTCTCTGCAGTCATACCCTCTTCGAGTACACAATCGTTAGAAATGTACATCAGGTCATCTTCCACTCGAATTTGGATCGGACACGATGCAGACCAGTCGGAATGAACCAATGCGTTGAAAATGGCTTCACGAACCGCCATCTTTGGAAACGGATAAGTTTCCACGCGGGTTACATTTTCGTATGTAATGAAGGCCTTGAGGTACTTTTGATAGAGCAAATCCAAAACTCGATCGGCCTGTATCATCAGTGAGCCGTGAACCTCATCCATATACATGATGTCGGCCTCTTTGTTGAACATTCCGATTTTGGTGTAACATCCCGTAATCATTTTTTCGGGATTGCGGTGAAACAAGAGCACAGCAGCACGTTTCAGTTTGCCGTCAACAGTGAGGTTCAATTTATCAAGCAATTCTTCATTGGAGCAGTCAAGGTCTTCTTTCGTCATTCGTTTGCTACGCAACGCTTCACGACGAAAGATGTTGAAACTCTCAACATCAAGGTCATTGTATGTGAAATTGTCAACTGGAATGGCATCCCATTTTAAACCAGTGCGTTTAAGCAAAAAATGGGTAAGAGCAGAACCTTGAAGCACTTGCTTGGTGGCACCGGAACGGATATGATATTCTCCTCTATCGTTGATGGGATAGCTACTGGGAGCAACCTCAATTTTGAGGAAAGGTTTGCCCTCTTGTTCCAACATCTTGACATCAACTAAGATTCCGAGCGCATTTTTTGTTTTATTGGGAATGTCCTCCATGAGGCGTTTGGCATTGTCCACACCGACTACCTCTCCCTTGTCGTTCATACCGATATAAAGCGTGCCGCCCTGGGCATTGGCAAAACCGCAGATCCATTTCAAATATTCGTCACGCCAAGATTCTTTATACTCAATATTCTGGGTTTCCATAAGAGGTTCAAATTCAGACTGCAAAGATATGATTTTTTCCTTAAACAAAAAGGACATGCTCCAATTTCAGCACGGCAAACGCATACTATTTTTTTCATCCTCTTTCTTTTATCGCCATGTTTGTATATTGCCATTGTATGCAGGCCGCAGGTCTGCAGGGTATGGTAGCCCATGGTCAGGTGCGAAGCACCGCCACCCTGGGAGAATGACGGGTACGGAATATGTTCGCGGCGTGGGTTGAATTTGCGCCGAAGCGGTGAATGCGACCGCTGCGAAACAGTTTAGCAGTAATATGAGGCTGTACCCTCACCGCTGTCATCTGCGGTGTGAGGGGTTGGGAGGAGATTGAGGATTTTGCCAACGCCCGTCGCGAGTTCTTCGCGGGACGGCTTGACCTGAGCAACGGCATACCCTCCTACGACACCATCAACAGGTTCTTGTATGCGTTTGCCGTGTTTTAGGGGCTCATTTTTTTCATCATAAGCTTGGAATTTAGTTGTTTAATTCCAAAAAACTATGTATTTATGCAGCAAATTATGTTGCAAATTTTGCTACATTTTTGCAGCAAAAAATGTTTGTAATTATATGATTGCAAGTTAGTTAAATTACAAATACAAACAACAGGTTTTGAAAAAAATTTTTCGTGTTCTTTGAAATCCATAAAATTAAAGTCTGATTTTTCAGCAAAAAATCAAACTTTAATAACGCTGATAACTGATTGAAAATCAGTTTTTTTATTTTGCTTTGTATCGAGACAGAAATGTTGCCTTCAACCAATATTCTTTAATAAAATTGCTGTCCATATCCAAGTTTTTTGTATTTTTGCCCTTGATTTCGTGTAGAAAACACGAATCGATAAGGGTTAATTTCGTGTAGATTTATGGTATGTTCAAACTTTGATTTTGTGATGAAAAGAAAAATTTACGACCAATTGCTCCTGTGGAAAAACAAACGTAAAGGAAAGTCAGCCATGATGATAGAAGGTGCCCGTCGTGTCGGGAAAAGCTACATCGTAAAGGAGTTTGCCCAAAGGGAGTACAAAAGCTATATCCTGATAGATTTCTTTAAGGTGGGTGACGACATTAAAAACCTGTTCAAGAATTACAAGGACAACCTCGACATGCTTTTCACTTATCTGAGCACTTTTTTCTCCACCAAGCTTTATCCCCGCGAATCCATCATCGTGTTCGACGAGATTGAATTTTGCCCGGCTGCCCGTGCTGCCGTCAAGTATCTGGTGGAGGACGGACGATATGACTATTTGGAAACAGGATCCCTGCTTGGAATGAAGATGAGCACCAAGAAAAAGCGCAAGAAAGATGAGAAAAGGGAGGACTATCTTGTGCCTTCAGAAGAGGAAAGCATCGTAATGCATCCCATGGATTTCGAGGAATTTCTTTGGGCGATGGGCGAAGATTCACTGATGGACTTTATCCGTATGAAGTTTGCCGATAAAGAGCCTGTAGGCCAATCCATGCATCGCAAAATCATGGATTATTTCCGTCTCTATATGATTATTGGCGGTATGCCACAGGCTATTCTTGAGTACATAGATACCAAGACTTTTGAAGACGTGGATCGCGTGAAGCGCCAGATTCTCAACCTCTACAATAACTGTATAGACCAATATGCTGGTGTGCACACTCCCAAGGTGAAAGCCATATATGAAGCCATTCCTGGCCAACTTCAACTCCACGAACACAAATTCCAGTTGGCTGATCTGAACAAGGATGCCCGTTTCCGCGACTACGACAGTTCTTTCTATTGGCTGCGTGATTCAAAGATGGTGAATTTGGCTTTCAATACCACAGAACCCAGCATTGGTTTAGGTCTTAAACAGAAAGACAATTCACTTAAATGCTATATGAACGACACGGGTTTGATGATCAGTCATGCTTTTGACGAACGGGGAATCGTCTCCGAACAACTTTACCAAAAGATTCTCAAAGACAAGTTGGAAATCAATGCCGGGATGCTGATGGAAAATATCGTGGCGCAGATGCTCGTTGCCAATGGCTGCAAGCTGTTTTTCTACTCCAACCCTTCGCGAGAGAGCAAGGATGACCGGATGGAGATAGACTTTCTGATCACGAAAAGCACAATTACCAGCCGTCATAACATCTCTCCCATCGAAGTGAAATCCTCAACAGGATTCTCCACCGTTTCGTTGGAGAAATGCCTCAAAAAATACGCCACCCATCTTGCACAAGCCTATATCGTTCATACCGGCGATGTGAAACCAAATGGAAACCATCTATACATACCGCTGTATATGGTGCCCTGCCTATAATTTCCACCAACTAATAATTGCTACCTCTTCACCACAAACTTTATCGCTGTGCTGCCAACAGAGGTGCTTACGTGCGCGACGTACAGCCCTGCGGGGAGGTTGCGGACGGAAAGCTCGGTGCGGCAGGAGGTGGCGGGCTGCAGGAAGAGCAGCTGGCCGGACTCGTTGGTGACGGCCACCATGCCGACGGGCAGCCCCTCGGGACTCTCGATGACCACGCAGTCGGTGGCGGGGTTGGGATAGAGCCGGATCTCCGACAGCCGCTCGTCATACTGCGCCACCGCCGTTGAATCTACTGGGTACGGCTCCAAAATGGACGGGTCGTAACGATAAGCGATGACTGCGTGGCTGTGCTGGTGATCGTCGAAGTTGAGGGTGAGGTCGTGGCCGAAGGTCAAATCTTGGTTCGTTACAATATTACAAAGAATATTACCATCGTCATTTACTGCCACACCTTGCTTGGCACTATGATTCTTAGACATGTACCAAATGGTGTCTGCATAGTCAAAAGTTCCGTTAACACTAAAATAATTCAGAAGATAGTAACTGTTGAAATAATTTCTACATATACCTATAAAATGATTGTTCGTAACTGCTGGCACAGAACTCTTCCCCAAATCTAATGAGGTTTTCTCACCCGGAACTACGCCGCAACTTTCAAACGCCCCATTCTCTTTGTTAAATCTGGCAAAATATGAAGAATATTGGCTGATTGGCACTATATTGCCTTCGTTTCCAAAATAATATTCAGCATTTAATCCATCAAGTAGCTCGGCGTAGCCCATAAGATAAACTGACTGATCTTTCAAGCAATTGTCTGTCCATACAACAGAGTTGTAAAAAGGAGCATTTTCTGGGTTTGTCACAAATGCTTGGCTTGCCCATTGAATATTGCCATCTGGATCGTATTTAATAATAAATGGCAGGTAATGAGCTAAACCATGGTCGGACACTGTAGCAAAATGAGTGCTATCCCAAAAAAATTTCATAGGATATTGATTATATTCATCATACAAAAACATACCTCCAATATATCCAGAAAGATAAAGATTCCCACTGTTATCGATGCTCATTCCTCCAACATAAGGTATAAATTCAGGATTTATTGAGTCATAAGGAATAGCAGGAGATAGGCCTTCTGTATGATCAACTACCAATTTCATCCATTCCAACTCCCAATTAGGAGTGAACTTATAAACCATTATATTGTTTAAAAAATATCCTGAACACCAGTTGCCTGGTAAAAACAAATCGTATGTTTTAGAAGAATCCTCGTCAATAACAACAGTATAAGGTGAAGACTCAACACCTCCATATTGAGTAGATACAGCTATATATGTGTTTCCTTGACTGTCAATGCATAAAGGATAATTTCCGATTACTTTGCGTCCCAAAGGAAAGTCCATCTGTTGGTCAAGATATAATTCCCTTGACTTTGTTTTTACGAAATGAGACTCCAGTTTGTTGCCATTTAAGTCAAAACAAATGAAAAATGTGTATTTCCCAAAAGTGAAAGGAGGGTGAAATTCGTTTGAAGGATAAGATTGAGCAACTTGTTGTGTGATTAATGTGTCCAAAAACCACAATTGTTTACCGGAACCACCATCCCAAGAATACTCTCCAGCAATAACAATACGATTATCTTTGAGATACATGTCATACGGCATATTGCTCATATCATAGCTGCTTTTTATCACCTTTTTCCACAATAAATTTCCATTTGCATCGAACTTTGCCAAGACTGTCCCTGGAGTGTTTGCAGCAATAATTGATACTTGACTACAAAAGTAAGAAGACTGATTTTGGTCATAAATTCGAGCATTGCCCCCAAAGCTACCGAACACATAAATATTCCCGTCATCGTCAAAGGCTGTGCGAACCACATAGTTATATGGATTCGTACTGTTCAGCGGGTCGTCGTTGCCCGTCCAGTAGTTCGCCCACTTCCACTCGCCCTGGGCGGAGGCGGTGAGGGTGATGAAAAGGGTAGCGAAGATTGCCATGAAAAGTTTGGAAAGATTCAGTGTGCTAAATCTTAATTGCGGGGGGGAGGACTAATTGGTTGATTTTCATATTATTAAAATATTTAGGGTTACAATTTAAGGGTTAGTTTAAATAACCATCGTTACGAATTAGCTTTTCCACATTATCAAGAAAAATTTCCGCTGTTGGCACTAACGGTATTACATCTGCTTCTGTGACCTCTTTCCAATCGTCATAATCGCCAGTTTGTCTCAGTTCGAACAATTGGCTGTAAAATTTCCCCAATTCAGAGTCAATAATGCCCGTTTTGATGAAATGAAGACCAAAAAGGCCTATTGCGCCACCGTGAGTGTGGGCATTCAGACCATTTTTGAGAAGCAATGCGGAAACCATATAATAACAAGCGTAATACATCCGGTTGGCGGCGGCATACCAATAGCCACCCTCAATGATACCTTTCGTCTCAGCCCAAGTCTCGCGTGAGCGTCTGATTCTATTCAAAACCAGTGCTTTTGTTTCCTCATTTGTCAGCATAGCACAACTCCTTCCTTGTTGATGTTTTCAAAAAAAGGTGAGCCTTTCCGCATCGCCCATTCGTCATACGTGTACACCTTCGGGCTGAAGTAAGTACCATACTCCCAACCCAACTGTACAAACGGATATGCGTAAGTGCCAAACAAATCGGTGTTTTGACGGTTATCGCCAAGTAATATCAGCAAATCCCAGTCCGATTCATCATGGGCATCCTTGCGGGCCTGCGAGCCGAACAGGATAAGTTGTGCGCCTTTTGGCAGCACCTTCCGGCCCAACGCCTTGATAGAACTCAATATGTTTTCTCTTGTTGAAGACATCACCATAGTTTTACAGGTGCAAAGATACATTTTTTTTCAAAACTACACAACACACGATTTTTAGAGGTTGCGTTTTTTTCATCATAAGCTTGGAATTTAATTGTTTAATTCCAAAAATATGTATTTTCCGGCGGCAACTTGCTGTTTTTTGACAAAAACAATAAAAACACTTTTCCTAATCTCTTATACATATCCAAGACTCTTACGGCTTGAAAAGAAAAAACATTTAATGTTTTTGCATACGAAAGTATGTGTTTTTTCTGTTTTTTTCAAATAAACATACTTCGTTTAACGGAAGCCTCCACCTCCATATTATTGATAATCATTGAATTATTGCGATAAAACTGGTTGAATTTGATCCCGATTAGCAAGAACCGTTAGCGGCTGCTTAACGATCATTTGCAAATTTGAATCTTTAAAATGACCCAAGATTCATACAAATTGGTTACAAACCATAACGAAACGGAATTAAATAGTGACAACGGACGGGACTGCCTTCTTTGAGTGCCGGTTGCCAGCGCGGCATCTCCCTGACGATACGGAGTGCCTGCTCGTCAAGAGCAGGGAAAAGCGAGTTTTTGAGTTCAGCATTTGCGACACTTCCATCCGGCTCAATATCGAATTCCACCTGCACGACACCCGACACATCAAACTGTCCCACAACGGAATAGTCCATGCGCTTGGAAAGGTAGTCGTATAGTCCTTCTGTTCCGCCAGGAAAAGCCGGGGCTTCATCAAATTCACGCATGTTGATGGGCGTGGAATAAAAAACAGTTGTCTGAACCCATTTGGAAATAGTTTTTTGCTGGATCATTTCTACAATAACGCATTCTTTGAGATAAAAGAGATCCGCTTTATGAATTCTTTCACTACTGTCTGACTTGAGAGTCTGAAACAGGGGATTCGGAAGTCTGTGGGGAATGATTTCGTTGAGATACTTTTGGCCGAAAAGGGTGTCCACGTATGTAAAATACTCGGAAAGCCGTTTTCCCTGATAAGTAGTGTAAACCAGGTTTTGCTCCTCATCACTTGTACAAGAGTATAGCAAAAAGTTGCATTTGTGGCCGGGGTGTTCATCCAAAAACTTTTTGAGTGACTCCATATAGTGTGGCATTTCCGATTCCAACAGACGTCCATTCATATTCCAAGGCAGCAAGTCAAGCACAATCCAGGCGGAGTCCCGAACATAATCCACATGGTTGGGAACTCCGACATAATACTGACGTTGCGGGTATGCTTCCGAAAAAACACAGAAGGAAATGAGACCAGTTAGCAAAAAAGTTAACGCCTTGATAGAACTCAATATGTTTTCTCTTGTTGAAGACATCACCATAGTTTTACAGGTGCAAAAATACAAAAACTTCGAAAAAAAGACTATCTTTGCAAAAAATTTGCCACAAAAAGGCAAAAACAGAAGTAAACTGATGGTAATCTTGTTCAATAAACCCTACGGTGTGCTGAGCCAATTCACTCCTGAAGCGGGACATCGGGCTCTTGACGAGTTCGGTTTCCCTCCCGGAGTCTATGCTGCGGGACGGTTGGACCATGACAGTGAGGGAGCCCTGCTGCTGACAGACGACGGACGGCTGATCAAGCGGCTACTGGACCCGAAGAATGCCCATCCGCGCACCTACCTTGCGCAAGTCGATGGAGAGATTACCAACGAGGCCTTGCGAAAGTTGTCGAAAGGTGTCGTCATCAAAGGCTACCATACTCGCCCCTGCAAAGCAGAAAGGGCACTGCCACCGGAAAAACTATGGGAACGTGTGCCGCCCATCCGTTATCGCGCCAACATCCCTACAAGTTGGATTCGTCTTACCCTCACCGAAGGCAAAAACCGTCAGGTAAGGCACATGACCGCTGCGGTAGGCTTTCCAACCTTACGGCTCATCCGTGTTCAAATCGGCGACCTTAGTCTGGGCTCACTCCAACCTGGTGAATGGAGGTTGATCAAATAGAAATAAAAAATATGTCACATGAAAAAAGTATGTCTTTTCACCTTGTTATTCGCATTGTTAACTTCACTGGGAGTTGCGCAAACCACCACCCTCAATGGACCCATTGTGAATATGGAGCGTTCTGGGAAATTTTTGCTTATCAATGACAGTGAAGACCAAATTGTTTTCGTCACAAAGCAATACAGAACAACATTTGTGGGCGAATTTGACTTCCTGATTCACCGCTACGACAAGCAGGAACATTACACCGTAACGCAGGAAATCGATGAAAAGATAGACTGCCGCTTTGCCTATTTTTATGATAATCAGGCAACTGTCGTCGAACAAAGCACAAAAGGAAAGGCTGTTGAGTACCTTAGAGCACAGATTCCCTCTTCCGCGGAGAAAGTCAAGAAGTTAAACTTTGAACCATTTCTTCAAGCACCATTGGAAAAATACAAGTTTATCTTCTCCCACATGGTCTATTCCCCCGACTATTCCAAATTTGCCATTTTAACACTTTTGAAGCCAAAATCAAGCCGAAAAATCGACCATATTGCCGACGTCGCTGTTTTTGAGAGCAACGGAGTACAATTATGGCACCAGCGCCAACACGCCCATTGGCTGGTCAACGACCAGATTCCGTTTTACCTGTCCAACGACGGCACCGTATATATCGCTGAGTTCGGCAGTTACAACAACCCTATGGTGCATCAGAACGATTCCCTTCATATTTCGGTTTACAACAGCGACGGCATCTGGAACTATGCGGAAGGATTTGGAAACGATCCCGTGTTCAATTGCGGGAAAGCGGTCCTGAAGGATGGCAGATTTGTGGTTTGCGGTGTCCCCTGCCCCAATCAACGGAATTCTGATAAGCTGATCACCTACTTTGTCTCTCCCGATGGCGAGGTGGACAAAGAAGAGTCGTCAATTGAAATCAATTATTACGATGGATATGTGTATGACGCACGGGAATTGAACAGCGAGCTGGGAAAATTTCACCCCTACTTTTATGACATCAAAGAGCTGAGCGACGGCAACTTGATGTTAGTCGGAGAATTAAATTACCGTGATCAGGTTGGCACCTCCGTCACCATAGGTTCTTCCTGGGGTTTTAGTGAGATTATGGGGTATATCTCCAGAAATATTATTGTTGCGACAATCACCGACAACGGCGAAGTACTAAACACCTTCACATACCCACGTGCAACCGTTACACCGGAACAACTTTTCAAGACTCCCAACCTCAATGTTCCGGGAATTTTCGAACATGATGGAAAAATAAGCCTGATTTACAACGACCACAAGAACAATTTCCCCTCCAATAACAAATTATGGCATATTTTGTACAACAATCAGAATGGAAATTGTTGTGTGGTAGTAGCTGATGCTATACAAGAAGGAGATTTTGAAGGAAAAGTCGTTTATTCTTCTGGAAAGTCTTCCTATTCTCAACAAAATTCACTGGCAGATCAGGACGATTATTTCCACAGGATTTTGTCTTACGATGACAATGCTGTCTATTACCTGCTCAAACACGACAAAAAATTCAGGGTTGAGAAAATCACCTGGTAAACGGAATCGGGACCCCAAAAAACAACTGTGTACACCCAAGATTTCATATAGTTTATACGTTATCTAGTATAACTTCATTCTTTATCAATCAATATTATCATGAAAAAGACCGCATTCCTGCTTGTAACAGCCTTACTATTCTGTGTTTCAGCAATTTTCGCACAAAATAGTGTTCCGAATAATTATCAAAAGAAATATACCTTAAAAGGTATGGAACAATGGGCAGAAGGGAAATATATTGACAAAGAACAGATTAAGAATGTAGATTGGTTGGAATACCAGTACTGGCTGAAGAAGGTTTTCGGGGAAGAATCGTCACAATACAAAGCTTCCATTCCCGACCGGAGAATCCTTTTTATGCAGCTTCCGGAAATGATGGCCAAAAACTATGCCGAGAGTCCCGCCTACCGGAATCAGCCCGTTTTGGGAATATCAATAGAGCAGGCCCTCGCCTACTGCCGCTGGCGTACCGACCGTGTGGCGGAACAGATGCTGATTAAGATGAAACTCTTGACATATAACCCGAACCAAACGAAGGACGATTATTTCAGTCTTGACAAATACCAGGCTCCCGAAGGAATGCAGTTCCAGCGCTTCAGCCTGCCTACCGCCATCAGCGAAACCCGCTATGGTTTCCGCTGCGTGGCAGAATGGAAATAATCAGTTTTTTTCAGTTAAAGAATTAATTGAAGAAACACCTAAAACTTACAAATCTTCAACCACATACGGACGGATAGTATTCACCCAGTCGGCACAGAAAGGGGCGGAAACCTTGATGTAATTGTCCGTAAATCCGAACATTTTTCCGTCGGCTTCTTCCGACTCCCACAACACCGGACGGGTTTCCCCGAAGTGCTCGTGATAGAAGAAGCGTTTCTTGGTCTCCGACAACTCCAACAGGCGGTTGGTGCGCTCTCGCTTCACCGTTTCGGGCACTTGTTCCCTGATGGCTGCCGCCGGAGTACCCGGTCGCCGCGAATAGGTGAACACATGCATATAGCTCAGTGGCAGTTGCTTGACAAATTCATAACTGTCCTCAAAATCGGCATCCGTCTCGCCCGGAAAACCGGCAATAATATCGATGGCGATACATGCATCGGGCATCAACTGTTTGATTTTCGTAATCTTGGACGCAAACAAGTCTGTTTTGTAGCGACGCTTCATCGCCGCCAAAATCTTATCGCTACCCGACTGCAAAGGAATATGGAAATGCGGCATCAGAATATCTGACTCCGACACCAAGTGGATAATCTCATCTGTCAACAAATTGGGCTCGATAGAGGAAATGCGCACCCGCTCCACCAGATGCTGGCGGTCGATGGCTTTCAGCAAATCATAGAAGTTTTCGTCGGTGCCTTTGCCGAAAGTACCCAGATTCACTCCCGTGATATTCACCTCTTTCAGTCCTTCGGCATGTATTTTCTCAATATTCTGCAACACATGCTCGATACTGTCGCTACGACTCTCACCCCGGGCTGCTGCCACGGTGCAATAAGTACAATAGTAATCGCAACCGTCCTGAATCTTCAGAAACGAGCGGGTGCGGTCGTTGGACGAATAGGTGGAGAAGAACGTAGGAGTTTCAGGAATAGGCTGTCCCACAACCCATTGCACGGCATTCAGCTTGTCCCGATTGCCGAAAACCGCCTCTACCCCAGCCCACTGTCGAATCTCATCGGCTCGCAATGAGGCATAGCAACCTACCACCACAATGCGGGCAACGGGATGCTCACGATGCAGATGGGCCACATAATTGCGCACTTTTTTCTCCGCCGCATGGGTCACCGCACAGCTGTTCACAATGATGGCCTCCGGTTGTTCCGACTCGCTCCATCCCTGCTCACGCAAGCGGCGCGCCATATCCGACGACTCGCTGAAATTCAGTTTGCAGCCAAAAGTATGTATTGCAAAAGTATGATTCATCCTCTTAAAATTTCATAAAAAAGCTTTCAAATCAATCTAGTGAAAACAAGCCTTATTCTCCTAATTTGGTTCCTGCAAATCCTTTTCTATCCATTGCAGATACCATTCGCTCATTATCGCATTGTAACTCAACAATCTCCTTTGTCTCGAGCCACTCGCGAGCTGACTTCTCATCGACTCGGTAAACCTTTGGAAATCAAAATTATCCACAGCAAAAAGCGGCTTATGGGTATGGAAAAATGGCATGCTTCTTTTCACCAACAACTTCAACTGTTCCTTTGGGCTCCACGGCAAAAACATCCGGTGATCCTCATCATACAAAACGCCCTCTTCCTGAAACAGTTCCCACAGGACCTCTTCATACAACTTCTTGCACAAGCGATACTCGAACGGCAAGGAAGCGAAAAAGTCCATCAGTTCCGCATCCCACAAAGGAATCAAATAAGAGCAACCCACAAACTCCCATAATTTGCATGAATTAACAATATACTTGGCCTGGCGTTCCCGCACATCCCAAAGCTCATACAACTGATTATACGAATGTTGCAAACGATGCATTTTCCGCAGTTGAGCCAGCATTTTCCGACGGACAAGTTTTCGCTCGGAACCAACGGCTTCAATTAAAGAAAAATGATTATAAATCAAGTCATTAGCCAGCTGATTCAGGTTCTTGTAATGGGCCATGTATGGTCTAAGGTGACTTCCTGCGATCATATCTCCTGAATGACCGGGAATAAAAACCGTATCTTTCTGGAAACCAAGTTTTCCAACTAAATATTTAGCGGCAAAATACTCAGAGAGGTAGAATTTCGAACTATATTGTGAAACATAGCGGCAATAGGACAAAAACCGCTCATCCTCTAACAAATGGGCACCATCGAACTGCTCATAATCCACAAATATCCACGGATACTCAAACTGTCGCGCAACCATTTCCGACCGTCTCAACTCATCATTTCCTTCGCGTCTTCCATAGGTAAAGCAGGTAACATTCTGATAATCATTTTTATGCAGAAGATAAACAAGCAGTCTGGAATCCAATCCACCACTTAAAGGGACTGCCACAGGACGACCATTCAGACAGGCGACCATACGCTTTCCCACTTTGTCAAACAGCATTTTCAGCTGTTGCTTAGCTCTGTCAAAGTCCACTGAAGATGGCTTGGTGGCGTAATTGAAATAGAACTCACGTTCTTCCTTGCCTTTGCCCAAAGCCACCCATTCACCGGATTGCACCTGACGCACTCCCTCCAACAATGTATCTTCCTCCACCGTATATCCAGCAAGTGCGAACATCACGCAAGCCTCGTCATTCCAGCATTTTGGCTCCTGTTCATCGAAAAGCGCATCCACTTCGTCACTCACCCGCAAACGTTCACCTTTCCACCGGTAAAACAAAGGAAAGCAACGCAATCTGTCCACTGCCATCAATAGTTCATCATCATTTTTAATCAACACTGAAAACATGCCATTGGCATTTTTCAAGCATTGACACAACTGTTCCTTTGTTGTACATGCCGCGAAATAAGCCAACAGTCTCTCCTCTCGCAGCACCTCTTCATTCTCGGAAATCAGAAAGCCCTTGACAAAAACATGGCCATCATCGGACCATGCGTATCCGTTTTGATGTAAAAGCCTTATATCGAACATGGTTCATTTCTTTTCAGGAGAACAAAATACCATATCAGCTGTACTGACACCATAATAGCGGAAACAACACTGAAACACAGAATCGCCAATGTCAGGTCATGTTTCCACATACCCACGCAGAGAGCGGCAATTCTCAGGATAATATAGACAAACTCTATCAGCATAGCAGTTCTCTGCTTGAAATAGACTTTAGGGACGAAGACCAGCGAGGCGGACATCGTTACCACAAAAAGCCAAGGCAGCATGATTTTGAAATAGCGGCCGGCTTCTGTCCACTCCGCTCCGAAAACAAAGGAGAAAAACCATTCGGCGATGAAAAAGAACAACACAAAAAACGGCAGCAACGCCAGGAAAGTCCGCTGACAAAAGCGGGCAATCATCGGAAACACCTCCTCATTTCTTTGACGCTGTTCAACCACACGCTTGTACAGCACCTGGTCCATGGAGCCGGTAAACACGCCCACCGGATAGAAGCCGATGGTGAGCGCCAGCGAGAGCAGTCCCACTTCATCCATATCGAAGCACAAAGGCAGCATCAGCAAAGGCAAGTTCCCCGCCAGCATATTGGACACGGCCTGCGGAAGCTCGAACTTGGGAAAATTAGAATATTTTACAGCCATCTGCCGTATCAGACCTTTGTCAACATGAAAAATCCCTGACAACTGTTTCCTCACACGGAATATCGAAAGTGATAATGACGATGCCCATGACAACAAGGTGGCCATCACTAGTCCTGACCGCAACATGCCGGCATAGCCAAAACCCAGCTTCAGTCCGGCATTCAAAAAACTCTTCACCAAATTGTTCTCCCCCACCACACTGAATTTCTTTTGCCTGATACAAAAATAATTAAGAGCTTGCCACAGCGCCATCAACAGGACCAACAAAGGAATAAACGGCAACCAACGCTCTATCCCCGCTGCCGTTTTGAACAGAGACGCAATAGGATGCGCAAAAACGGTAAAAGACAACTGACTCAACACAAACAGCACCCCGCTAATCAGCATTATCAGCTGGAGAATAGACTTCGCCGAAGCGTCATCCTCTTCAAGTACCAAAGCTGGTCCGTAGCGTCCTGTGGAAACAATGGCCAGCAGTCCCGCCACACTCAGCAGCACATTCAGCACCCCGAAATCCTCCGGAGTGTACAAACGGGTAAGCAGCGGATAAACCACCAAGCCGATAATTTGCGCCAAAGTACTAGTGGACAGAAGCGTAACAGAATATCTGGTAAACTCCTGCCTACTCCATTGACGCAAATCATCTATCCATTTCATAGATTGTCATATTACCATAACAAATCGACATCCCCTTTACCCTCGCGCACCACCTCGATATCGCCGTCCACGCAATTCACCACAGTAGAGGGCACATTGTCGCCATAGCCGCCGTCAATCACAATATCCACCAAATCGCCGTAACGCTCATAAATCAGCTCCGGGTCAGTAGTGTATTCAATCACTTCGTCGTCATCCTTCACCGAAGTGGACAGAATAGGATGTCCTAACTGGGCCACGATTTCGCGCACGATATTATTGTCCGGCACTCGTATGCCCACGGTTTTCTTGTTGCTCTGCAGCAGTTTGGGCACATTGTTGTTTGCTTCCAAAATGAAAGTGAAAGGGCCTGGCAGCGCTTTTTTCATCACCTTGAACACATTGTTGCCGATAGGTTTGGTATAATCCGACAGATTACTCAGGTCGTGGCAGATGAACGTCATGGCCGATTTTTTCTTCGTATCTCCAAGAATCTGGGTGATACGCTCCACGCTTTTCGGCTTGAAGATGTCGCAGCCAATGCCGTAAATGGTGTCGGTGGGATAAATGACGATGCCGCCGTCCTGCAGGCATTCCACCACGCGCTGGACAGCTTTGGGGTTGGGGTTCTCGGGATATATTTTAAGTAGCATAACACAAATAAAAAAGGGTAAGCTACTTATATCGCATCGCTACAACCAATGTACCCTTGCTACATTCCTGTCCTGGGGGAGTTGAAAGGGAGCAGATCGTACAAGACTTACCCGCTGCAAAAATACAACTTTTTTTTCACACAGCAAGCGTTATTTGTTTTTTTCAACAAAAAACATTTCGAAAGCACATTTTCAAGCCGGCACATAAAAAAATTTCGTATCTTTGCAGTTTGATATACAGATATTAATAATACAATAGCAATACAATGAAAAAACTGTTATTCGCCTTATTTTCAGGAATTTTTGTAATTCTCGCCTTCTCCTCCTGCAAAAAGTACGAGGAAGCCATGTACAACAAATCCGACTATCAGATTAAATACATTTGGTACAAAAGCAATTCCGGCGATCCCAACGAGGTATATACTTACGACAAAAAGAAGATGCTGACGCAAATCGACATCGTTGATTCCGCCAATATCGGAGGCATCCGCACCGAAACTTTCACTTTCACTTATAACAAAGACAAGACCGTGCAGAGCGTCACCCATGTCAGCAGTGACATGACGGAAGAAGTGAATTTCACCTATCTGAACCGCTATGTCAAATACATGACCTATAGCATCAACGGCGCCATCAGGTTGACCAGCAATTTCTACCGCGACGACGAGAAGGCCGCCAAAATCACCCGCATTGTCGAGATTTACGACCGCCAGTTCTTTGAAGACATGCAGCTGTACAGCACTCCTGCCCTGTTCAACCGTTTTGTCGGCGACTACGCCAGATTGCAGGAAATGGCAGCCGCTAACACCAAGGACCTGACCTTGTACAGTACCAAAAACATCACATACGATGGCGACAACATCGTGAAGATTGAGGAAAACTACCCCGACATCCACAAATCCATCACCACCACCATGACTTACAGCACGGTGCTCAACCCGTACTATGGCCTGAACTACTGCTACTCCAACGACCTGCTGGGTTATTCCAAGAATGCTGTCAGTCAGAAAAATGTCGCCACCTTCTACGATGGCACCCCTACCAACACCGAAGCCACGGCATACGACTACTTTGATGTCAACAAGGACAATTATCCCCGTGTTTTCTCTTATACCACAGAAAAGAATCCCGGAGTCTTCTTCAAAACTTATATAACATACTCCAAAGAATACAAAGACTAACTTTTAGGACATGAAAATCCAGAAAGAAGGAATTCCTATCATCATTATCATGACCTTGATGGTGGCCGCCATCATCTGTGGCTATTTTTACTTTTTTTCGGTTTTCTGGCTCATCAGCGTGCTTTTCTGCGGAGGCTTGGCCATTTTTCTGTACATGGTCATCCGTTTTTTCCGCAATCCGCACCGCATCATCAACAAGGTGGAGAATGGCGTTTTGTCACCCGCCGACGGCAAAGTGGTGAACATCCAGGAGATATATGAAGGCGAGTATTTCAAAGACCGCCGCATGCTGGTTTCCATCTTCATGTCCGCACACAATGTGCATGTCAACAGCTACCCGATAGACGGCACCGTGGTGTATGTGGGCTATCATCCCGGCAAGTACCTGATTGCCAAGCTGCCCAAATCCTCCACCGACAATGAGAACAACTCGGTGGTGGTGAAGCAGAACGAGCACCGGGTGGTACTGTTCCGCCAGATTGCCGGTTTTGTGGCCCGCCGTATTGTCTGCTACGCCCAGCCGGGCATGGAAGTCAAACAGGGTGACGAAATGGGCATGATCAAGTTTGGCTCGCGTGTGGACGTATTCCTGCCTCTGGATGCACAAGTGGCTGTGCAAGTGGGCGATAAAGTCAGATCGAAAAAGAGTGTGTTAGCTTACTTCTGAGCTCTATAGTCCCTTCCTCAATGAAACTCAGCATCGTCATTGTCAATTACAATGTGGAACACTTCCTGGAACAGTGTCTGCGCTCGGTATATACCGCCTTGGAAGGCATTGACGGCGAAGTGTGGGTGGTGGACAACAACTCGGTGGATGGTTCCCTGGCTATGCTGGAAAAGAAATTCCCACAGGCCAAAGTCATTGCCAACAAAGAGAATGTGGGCTTCGCCAGGGCCAACAACCAGGCCATACGCCAATCGGAGGCCGAGTATGTACTGCTGCTGAACCCCGACACCATTGTGGAACCCGACACCTTCAGCAAATGCCTCGACTTCATGGACCGCACCCCCGACGCCGGCGGTCTGGGCGTGAAGATGCTCAACGGCAACGGCGAGTTCCTGCCCGAGTCAAAGCGCGGGCTGCCCGTTCCCAGCGTGGCATTTTACAAGATCTTCGGCTTGTCGAAGCTGTTCCCGAAGTCCCAAAAATTCGGAGCCTACCACCTCACCTACCTCAGTCCCGACGAGATTCACTCGGTGGACGTACTGGCCGGCGCCTTCATGCTGATGCGCAAGAGTGTGTTGGACCAGGTGGGCCTGCTTGACGAGGACTATTTCATGTATGGCGAGGACATCGACCTGTCGTACCGCATCACACAGGGAGGATACAAAAATTATTATTTCCCCGAAACACGGATCATCCATTATAAAGGCGAAAGCACCAAGAAAAGCAGTGTAAACTACGTGTATGTTTTTTACAATGCCATGCGCATTTTCGCCAACAAGCATTTCTCGCAGAAAAACGCCAAGCTGTTCAACTGGCTGATTACCGCCGCCATCTGGTTCCGCGCGTCCTTGGCCCTGCTGAGCCGTTTTTTCAAGGCCATCCTGCTGCCCGTTATCGACTTCGCCGCCATTTACGGGGGCATGTATGCCCTGTCTGTTTACTGGGACATCAACATTCTCAGCGCCCGCAACAGCAGTTTCCCGCCTATCTATCGCAAGGTATTCATTCCAATATACATTCTGATCTGGATCATATCCATGGCATGCTGCGGAAGCTACAAGAAGCCTGTCACCGCCGCTAAATCCAACAAGGGTATTCTGATAGGCACCGTCATTATCTTGCTGACATACGCCTTGTTGCCAGAAACTTACCGTTTCTCCAGAGCGGTCACCATCTTGGGAGCCATGTGGACCATGCTGGTGGTCAACCTGATACGCTATATCATGCGCCGCTTCAACATCGGCAGCACCCTGTTTGGAGGCAAGGACAAACGCCGTATCGCTGTTATCGGCTTGGGAGAAGAAGCCGCGCGTGTGGCCGCATTGGTGCGCGTAGTGAACCGCAAATGCGACTTCATCGGCATTGTGCGCAGTGAAAATGGCAAGGACGAGCCACAGGCGGAAAGCAGTTTCCGGCAGCTCGGACAAATCGGCCAGCTCCAGGATATCATTTCCATCTACCACATCAACGAAGTGGTATTCTGCTCCAAAAACATTCCCGCCGACAACATCATCAGCCTGATGACCCAGTTGCAGGAATGCCAGGTGGAATACAAAATCGCACCCGAGGAAAGCGACTCCATTATCGGCAGCAACAACATCAACACCTACGATGAGATTTATGGTGTGCATGTCAACAGCATCACCAAAGCCAGCAACCGCCGCAAAAAAAGAGCTTTCGACATCATCGTCGCCCTCCTGCTACTGTTATTTTTGGTTTTCGACATTTGGTTTGTCAAGCGGAAAAAGAATTTCATCCACAATATTTTTGAAGTGCTGAAAGGAAAGAAAAGCTGGGTAGGCTGCCAGAAACTCAACGAGGGCGAGAAACTGCCCGAACTCCGTCCCGGTGTGCTCTACCCCTCCGATGCCTTCACCTTCAGCCAAGCGGACCCCAGCCTCGTCCACAAGGTCAATGTCTTGTATTTGCAGGACTATTCGGCACTCACCGACTTGAACATTCTGTATCGGGGTTATAGAGATTTAGGAAGATAAAACATGAACAAACAGATTCTGAAGCTGGCACTGCCCAACATCATCACCAACATCACCGTGCCCCTGTTGGGCATGGTGGATATTGCCATAGTGGGGCATATCGGCAATGCGAGCCACATCGGAGCCATTGCCATCGGCACCATGATTTTCAACCTGATATACTGGAACTTCGGTTTTCTGCGCATGGGCACCAGCGGCCTCACCGCACAAGCTTACGGCGCCGAAGATTGGGATGAGGCCATGCGCATCATGGTGCGCGGACTGTCTATAGCCGTCAGCGTGGCCCTGCTCCTCATCCTGTTGCAATACCCTATCGCAAAACTCTGCGAGCGATGGATTGACAGCAGTGAGGAAGTCATGCAACTCGCCCTGCAATACTTTTATATCCGCATTTGGGCGGCCCCTGCCACCCTGGGGCTGTATGTGCTCAAAGGCTGGTTCATCGGCATGCAGAACTCCCACACCCCCATGTGGATCGCCATCATCATGAATATCATCAACATCGTCTTCAGCCTCCTGTTTGTCATTGTGTGGAAGATGGGCATTACCGGTGTGGCCCTGGGAACAGTGCTGTCGCAATATTCCGGCCTCACCATGGCCATCGTGTTCTGGTTCTGGAAATACGGCTATCTGCGTTCCCGTATCGACCTGCGGGGAAGCCTGCACTGGCAGAAAATGAAACGCTTCTTCAAGGTCAATGGCGACATTTTCCTGCGCACCCTATGTCTGGTGGCGGTATTCACCTTCATTCCGGCCATTTCCGCCTCTATGGGCGACCAGATACTGGCAGCTAACACCTTGCTCATGCAGCTGTTCACTCTGTTCTCTTACATCATGGACGGCTTTGCTTACGCCGGCGAGGCACTGGTGGGACGATACACCGGTGCGAAAGACCATGAAAACCTGCGCCTTTCAATCAGGTACCTCTTGCGCTGGGGCATGGTCATCACGCTGTTGTTCACCATCATCTATTATTGCTGGGGTGAATACATCCTGGCGATACTCACCAACGAAAAAACGGTCATTGCCGAGGCCATGGGTTATATGGTATGGACGCTTCTGGTTCCCGTCACGGGATTCAGCGCCTTTTTGTTCGACGGCATCTACATCGGGGCCACTGCCTCCAAGTCCATGCGCAACATCATGTTTGTGGCCACAGCGGGCTTTTTCATCGCCTACTACCTCCTTGCACCCCGTTTAGGCAACGATGGTTTATGGATAGCCTTCCTCCTCTTCCTCACCCTCCGCGGTGGCCTCATGTGGCTGTGGAACGGGAAAGTGATAAAGGTATAAGATTTATTTTACAATCCTTGTGCCGCAAGCGGGATTGTCCAACTGTCCAGCCTCGGTGATGATGCACTCGCGACCACCGTGCTCAATATAATAGATGGCAGCGCGTACCTTGGGTGCCATGGAGCCTTCGGTGAAATGTCCCTCGGCCAGATATTGCTTGGCTTCGGCAACGGTAATCACATCCAAAGCCTTCTCATTTTCTTTCTTGAAATTGATATACACCTTCGGCACATCGGTAAGAATATAGAACTCGTCGGCACCGATTTCGGAAGCGGTAAGAGCGGAAGCCAAGTCCTTGTCAATCACAGCTTCCACACCACGCATCATTCCATTCTCCAGCACCACGGGAATACCGCCACCACCAACGGTGACCACAACATTACCCTGGTCGGCCAACTGTTTCACCACCTCGATATTGGTCACCTTCAGTGGTTTGGGAGAAGCCACCACCTTGCGCCAGCCATTGCCTTTGGGGTCTTCCTTGAAAATAGAACCGGTAGCCTCGGCATATTCGTCGGCCTCCTCACGGCTGTAGTACGGACCCACCGGCTTGGTTGGATTGATGAACATGGGGTCTTCCTTGTCCACCACCACACTGGTCACCAAAGTGACCACATTGCGCTGGATATTCTCCTTGGCAAACACATTTCTGAAGCCCTGTTCGATAAGATAACCGATAGAACCCTGGGTCTCGGAAACACAAAAGTCCATGGGCATCGGCTCCAGGTCAAAGACCTGCTTGCCCGCCTCATGCTGCAACATCACATTACCCACCTGCGGGCCATTGCCGTGACCGATGACAAGATTATAACCCTGTTTGACGATATTGATGAGTGAGCGACAAGTGTTGGTCACATTGTCGATTTGTTCCTTATAAGTTCCTTTTTGTTTACTTCTGAGCAGGGCATTTCCGCCGAAAGCTACTACTGCGAGTTTTGACATGTCTTGTGTTTTGTTTTTGTGATTAATTTTTCTTGACTTTTTTTCTGAAAAAAGAAATCAATGAGGACGAACAAACGCCGTCCTCAATGAAAATATTAGATGTTAAAAGTATCCGATTACCAGATATGGGCTCTTTCTTCGGGAGCCACATACATCTTGTCGCCAGGTTTGATATTGAAGGCTTCGATGAAACCGTCGATATGCGGCAAGGTGGCATTCACACGGTATTTACCCAGTGAGTGGGGATCTTCTGTCGTGCGGCGCACGATTTCCTCGTCGCGGATATTGTTAGCCCACACATTGGCGTATGCCAGGAAGAAACGCTGGTCGGCGGTGAATCCGTCCATCATGTCCTGAATACCGCCTTCGGCCTTGGCTTTCTGCAAAGCCTGGAAAGAGATGTTCAAGCCACCATTGTCAGCGATATTCTCTCCGAGGGTGAACTGACCGTTAGCATACAGGCCGGGAGCCACTTCAATCTTGTTGAAATAATCCACCAGCACCTGTGCGCGAGCCTCGAAATTCTTGCCATCCTCTTCGGTCCACCAGTTGGCCAGGTTGCCCATCTTATCATAGTTACGACCCTGATCGTCAAAACCGTGGGTCATCTCATGGCCGATCACCACACCGATAGCGCCATAGTTGACGGCATCGTCAGCATTCATATCGAAGAACGGGGGCTGGAGAATACCAGCGGGGAAGCAGATTTCGTTGGTAGTGGGGTTATAGTAAGCGTTCACAGTCTGAGGAGTCATCTGCCATTCGGTCGGGTCAACGGGTTTGCCGATCTTCGACATCTGATACTCGTTCTCGAAACGGCGGGCGCGGAGCACATTGGCATAATAGCTGTCTTTTTTGATTTCCAGCTTGCCATAGTCTCTCCATTTGTCGGGATAACCGATTTTCACGATAATGGCATCCAGTTTTTCCTTGGCGCGCATCTTGGTAGAATCGCTCATCCAGTTGGCATCCTGGATACGCTCGCCCAGTGCCACCTGCAAATTGTTGACCAGTTTCAACATACGTTCTTTGGCGGCAGCGGGGAAGTATTTCTCCACATACAATTGGCCAACAGCTTCGCCGAGGCAACCGTCAACGGTTCCCACCACACGTTTCCAGCGGGGTTTGTTTTCTTCTTTGCCAGACAGCACCTTGCCATAGAAATTGAAGCTGGCATCCACGAAGTCACTGCTCAGATAAGGAGCGGCGGCATCAATCACTTGCCATGCCAGATAAGCCTTGATGGCGTTCAGGTCAGTGGTTTTCAGAATCTGGCTCAAAGCGGAAACATAGTCCACCTGACCCACATTCACGCTTTCCAGGCTACCCAAACCTTGAGCTTCCAGATATTCCTTCACGTTGATAGCCGGCAACATCTTCTGGAGTTGGTCAATGGTTCTGATATTATGGGTTTTGAAAGGATCACGCATAGTGTTCTTATCCATGAACTTCTCTGCCATAGCGGTTTCAAGTTTCAGCACAGCGGCTGCCATCTCGTTTTCACGACCTTCCATATTCACCAGCTTGCTATAGCCTGAAAGCTTGAACATCTCGGCCATCATCTCCACGTATTTGTCACGGGTATTCTGCTGGTCGGCTTTCAGATAATAGTCGCGATCGCCGATGCCGAGGCCACTCTGCCACAACCAGGCAATAGTCATGCTGCTGTTGTCGGGGTCTGCCTCACCGAAGATGCCCAAGAAAGGATTCAGACCGTTCATACTCATGTCTGCCAGCATGGCGGTCAGACCGTTGAGGTCTTTCATGTCAGCAATGACTTTCAACTCTTCCTGAATAGGTTCAGCGTCCTGTTTCTCGATGGTCAAACTGTCCATACCCATATTGTAGAGGTCGCCGATTTTCTGGGCCACAGTACCCTGCTCATTCTGCCGGGCTGCGGTTTCGGTAATGATTTCCTTCAACTGAAGTTGGTTATTCTCTGCCAGCACGTCGAAGCTGCCATAGCGGGAATATTCGGGTTTCAGTGGGTTGTTCTTCATCCAACCGCCGCAAGCGAACTGGTAAAAATCATCATTGGGCGATGCGGTGGTGTCCAAATTTGACAAGTCAATACCTGAGGTAAGGGCCGCTTCTTCGCCCTTTTGTTTTGACTTGCAGCTGCTAAGAAGACATAAAATGGCGCAAATCATAAGCGGAAAAACAATTTTTTTCATTGGTAAATCTTTAAAAATCAATATTTTAGTTACATTGCTTCCTTAAAATTTGGGAGCGCAAATATACAAAAAATAATTTGCAAATGAGAAAATTAGCAAATTAGTTAATGTGACAATGTGCTAATGTGCTAATGTGCTAATGGAATTCAAAATTCAAAATTCAAAAATTATATTGCGTTTTTAGATTGGTGATCAAAGTGTGTTATCAAATGGTATGCAATGTAATCGATTAGTCGTGCTGAAAGCACGCAATCCTATTAACCCCGCATAAGCGTAGCGCAATGTGGGGTATGCGGCAAACTACTCTGATCAAGCGTGCCGTAGGTACGCTACTTTGGAGAGGATGTAGCGTACTTTCAGCACGCAGACGTGGGTTGTCATCATCCACCCCACACAATAAATTGTGCGGGGTTAATAATATATCGTGCCTTTGGCACGCCTCCTTGTCTTTCAAATCAAAAAAGTAAATTTGCAAATTTGCTAATTGAACAAACTTTCTGAAAAAAATTTCGCCTCAGGTGCTTTTGTATTGAATTTTTTTTTATAATTTTGCATTTTGAAATATTTTAGTGTAAATGGGAAAGAAAATTTTATACGTTACGCCGGAGATTTATCCGTATGTGGAAGAGAATTACATCTCTCATATTTGCCGCTATCTGCCGCAAGGCATTCAGGAAAGGGAGAATGAAATCCGCACCTTCATGCCTAAGTACGGATGTGTTAACGAACGAAAGAATCTGTTGCACGAAGTCATCCGTTTGTCGGGACAGAACATCATCATCGAGGACACCGACCACCCGTTGATCATCAAGGTGGCCTCTCTGCAGGCGGTAAGAATGCAAATATATTTCATCGACAGCGAGGATTTCTTCAAACGCAGAGCCATTTTCCGCGACGAGGAGGGCAAGTTTTTCGATGACAACGACTCCCGCGCCATCTTTTTCGCCAAAGGCGTGATTGAGACGGTGAGAAAGTTAGGCTGGGCACCCGATGTCATCCACTGCCACGGCTGGATTACCGCCTTGGTTCCCGTTTTCATCAAGACCTGCTACCGTGACAACCCGTTATTCCAAGACATGAAGATGGTTTTCTCCGCCTATAACGACCAGTTCGCCGAAAAATTCTCCTCTGATTTCGCCAAGAAGCTGAAACTCACTGGCATTCCCAAAGAATATGCAGCCAAGTTCAGGACTCCCGGCTACGACACCATCTGCAAAGCGGCCATCGATTTCTCCGACGGTGTGGTCGTCGGTCATTCCAAAGTGAAAAAAACTATCCGGACATATATGGAGAAATCGGGACTTCCTATGCTTGTTCACCCCGAAAGTGAAGACTATGTTGAACAATACGACAATTTTTACGACCAACTTTTAGCCCACTAATCACCGCTTCCACAATGACACGTCTTAAAAAAACCGCACTTCTGCTTGCGTTGATTGTTTGTCTGCTTTCCTGCAAGAAAGAATATAATTCAATCGGTTTGAACATGGAGGATGACCTGCTGGGCACCACCATGGAGTCTTTCGATGTCAAGGCCTGGTCTGTTTTGCACGACACGCTGAACACGACCAACATGTCCAACCAGCAGCTGGGCGAGTTGCGCGACCCCGTTTTCGGCAAAACCACCGCCTCCGTCTATGCCCAGTTCCTGCAGTCAGGCTCCACCCCTTATTTCGGAGATGAACCAATCCTCGACTCCGTCGTGCTCACCCTCCAGACAGCAGGCTATTACGGTGACACCACCGCGGCATTGAAGTTCGAGGTTTATGAACTGAACGAGAATCTTGCCACCGACAACAAATACTATAATTACAGCACCACCGGGCACTATGCCGACAATCTGCTCAATGCCCCTGGCGCCACTTACCAAATACGTCCCAATACCCCGCTGAATATCAACGACGAGATTCTTTCCCCCCACCTGCGTATCCGCTTGAGACCCGACTTCGGACAAAGGCTGATTCAAGAGAGTGGCGACTGGATCACCGACGAAGACATTTTGGAGGACTTCAAGGGATTATATATCACCGTCACAAGCAATCACCCAACCGGCTGTATATTCGCCTGTAACATGACCAGCGCCCTGTCGGGACTTACCATATATTACCACAACACAGCCGGCGAAGGATACAGCTATACCTTCCGCCCATCCGAATCAGGTGTTTCTTACAATAATTATAACCATCATGATTATGCGGACGCCAATCAGGACCTGAAACGGCAAATCATTGCTCACGACACTGCCAACATCAGCCGTCTGTACTTGCAATCCATGGGCGGTGTCCGCACAAGAATAGGATTTCCGGGTATTCGCGAAAGATTCTCCGCTTTCAACAACAAAGTGGTCATCAACCGCGCCGAGTTGGTCATCAGCAACTGCAATCCTTCCGAAGCAGTCTTCACCCAGCCTTCAGGATTAAGCATACAGGCTGTCATGAAAGACGGCTCACTGTACTATATTCCTGATGACGACATGCTCAGCCCCGACGGCTATTTCGGCGGTAATTACAACGCCAGCAAGGGTGAATACCGCATCCGAATCACCCAGTATCTGCAGCAGCTTATTTTGAACCAAGGCAATTATGCCGACTATTTCTACCTCATTGTGAAAGGGTCGGGCATACATGCCACACGTCTGGAATTCCATAGCAGCACCCCCGACGCCATGTTGCCAAACAAGAGACTGCGTGTGGAGGTGGCGTATTCGACATATTAAAACTGAAAACTGAAAACTGAAAACT
>JAFXSR010000027.1 GCA_017525505.1 Bacteroidales bacterium | reverse complement strand
GTGTACCGCCACTGCCTGATGCGGTGCCACCTGCGGTCACTGTGGCATTCTGGGCAACTGCCACACCCAAATTCAAAGTCAAGAAAAGGATAATGCAAAGAATCTGTACGGTTTTCTTTCTCATAGTACCAAAACCTTCCGCAGATTCCCGATACGGACTTTTTCATTAATATTTCCGAAAACACATAAAAAAAAGCGCGGGAATCCGAGTTTCATCGCTCATCCCGGATAAGACATTAACTCAACGCCTTTTTTCTATGTCCGTCGCTCGCCTTCCACCCATTCGGCTTCGGAACGAACGACACGACAAAAATAATAAAAAAACTTATATCATTGTACTTTCTGTTAAGGGGATGTAAACAGATTGTACATAGTGTGTGATATATTTTTGCCTGATTTTCAGGATTTTATATTTTTTGCCGGAAAAACAGATTGTACATTTGCTTTAATTTTGGTTTAATTTTGGGCGGGCGGGGAGCCCGTTTTTTGTAGCAAAAGTTTAATTTGGGTTTGCTGAGGTTGTATTTTTGCCTGGGTATTGGCCGTAAATGACCGATTCTACGGGCTTTTTTGTGGGTTGAGGTAGGAGTGCCGATGACGCGGATCCGAGCGGATGGAGGGTGTGAAAGGGCGTTTTGAAGGTGTTTTAGGGGTGTTTGAACGGCCCTTAAAAGGGGTGTTTTTAAGGTTTGAAAAAACAGATTGTGCACGAGTTAGGGTCAAAGTAGGGTCAAAAGTAGGGTCAAATCGAAAGGATTTTGACCCCAATATTACGAATTTGAAATAGCTAAATGGCGAATTTTGGCGGATTTACACCCCGATATTACCAAAACAGCCCACTGTTTGTAGGGGGTGAAATTCTGTGTAAAATGCTGATTTTCAAATAAAAAAGTTTTGTTTGTATTTTGCAGCGATATATGGTGATTTTATTAACATACGGGGGATCATTAGTTATTATTTGTTACTTTTGCCACAAAAACGATTAATTATGGGATTAATAGAATTTTGGGTGCAGACAAAAGGCACTGAGCGTACGGCTGAAAGATTAGAGATTATGATTTCTCACACCAAATTGGCCATGGACAAAGTAGATGATGATACAGCGTCCGTTTTGGACGATGTTGTCGATTTCATGGAAGAAATTCGTAAAGAGGTATTAGCTGGGGAACATTAGAGACCTTCTGGCAACACTACACGAACCGCTTTTTGAGTGCCTTTGCGTGTGCCTACCTGCCTGCACATTCGTGTACTATTTTCTAATACCAAACAGTGCTTGATAAAGTTTCTTTAGTCGCAAATCACTTAGTTCTGTTAAAGAAGAAATCAAACACTTAGGATTGAGAACGTCGTTGGCGAAATCATGAATGTCAATGCCTAATTCATTGGCTCGTGCATGAATAGATTTATACATATCTTTCCTCCATTGGTCTGGATTGATTCTTTTCAACTTATTTCTGTTTATGGCAATTTGCTTGTTAATCCATTCAATGGCCTCATCGTAACGTTCTTTCGGAAGCACTTTATATGTTGGAATTTTAAAATGCTTATAAAAAGTATTATAAGCCAAAGAAAAGCCATTCCTTTGAGAAGAAAGTTCTGAAGCAAGTTTTTGAATATGCTCTCGAACACTTAAAGCTTGTTCTGAAGAAATATGAGTGTCTTTGTCGTAAACGACTTCCGTTCTGTGAATGATTCTTTCAGTTTTGATGTCACCACCAACTTGAATATTATTATTGCCTGAAATAGATTGTTTTACAGATGTCATTTTGCTATTGTTTTTGAATTATAGATAATAACGTATTTATCTGATTATCTTTTTCTTTAAGTTGTTCCGTAAGGAATAAAACATTATCCTCTAAAAAAGAGATTTTGTCTTCTAATTCTCTATGAGACACGGTAATATTCCCGTTACCAGCTGTTTGGATATTGTGATCGCCCTCAATTGATTGAACAATGTTATTTCGCAACATCGGACCGCGACCTGTAACTAACCAGTCCGCAGACAATTCTGGATATATTTCCAAAATTTTAGAAATCTGCTCCCCTCCGAGTTCTGATTTCTGAGCATTCCCTTTGACATTTGAGTATGAAATTCCTGTTTTTGCACAAAAATCAGATTTTGAAATATTCTGATTTTTAATAAATTGCATCGCACGCAATTTTATTTGTGGATTTTTTTCTAAAATTTTGTCCATTGTATAAAATTTTATACTATCTTTGCAGCGTGTTTCTATTATAGAAAGAGTTTTCAAAAATACAACAAAAATCAATACAAACCGAAATGGAAAAATCACCGAGAAAAGTTTGGACGAAGAAGGGTACCGGCCTAATGCTGGCACAACGCTTCAGCGTATCGCCAAGATTCGTCAGCATGGCATTGATGGGACAGTGCGATAGCCAGACAGCCAAAAATATCAGGGCAATAGCAATCAAGGAGTATGGTGGAATCGCAATCGGATAGTGTCATGTATAATATAGTAAACGGTACATTGGTAATGAGTGTGAACGATTGGTGTGAGGCTGGATTGTCGTATGAGCAGTTCAAGAATGACAGCAAGAGGGGCCATTTGACCATCTTCCGCCGTGGCACGAAGGGAAATACGCTGATAGATGTGCGGAGCATCAGCCGTATAGACCGCCTCAGTGTGATTGAGGACACCTACGGCAAAATCGAGGCCGATACAGCGAAGACAGGACTGAAGGCAGTGCTGCCCGACCAGGCCGCTTCCAACTACTATAGGTCATACCGTGACGATCAGGGCAAGGCCCTCACCGCCGAGCGTCGGAACCTGTACACTAACGGAGCCTGTCTGATGAACACGCTGGTGCGCATCAGGCAGGCACAGGTGGCGGCAAGGGCCAGAGGCGGCGAGCGCAAGAAATTGAAGGACTGGTGGAAGGAGTGCGTGGAGTTCGTGAAGGACAACAGCGAGCGGTACCCGAACGTGTTGCCGCTGAACGCAAGACGTTTCAAGGAGAAATTTGACGAATATGTGCGTGAGGGTTATTCGGCCCTGGTGAAGAAGACCAACAGCGATGGCAATGCCGAGAAACTGACGGAGAAGGCCAAGGATTGGCTGATTGCCCGCTGGGCTTCACCGGTTGACCGCTGCACCATCACGCAGCTGTTTGAGCTGTACAACATAGAGGCTCAGATAAAGGGCTGGCAGCCGGTGCGCAGCGCAAGCACCATTGAGCGGTTCATCAACCGCCCGGAGATTGTGCCCATGTGGTACGGTGCCCGCTACGGCGAACTGAAGGCAAAGGAGAAATACACCCGCCAGCACCGCACCATCCTGCCTCAGCAGAGGGATGCGCTGTGGTATGGCGACGGTACGAAGATGAACTACTATTATAGGGATGATAACGGCAAGGTTGCCACTTGCAATGTGTATGAGGTGGTGGATGTTTACAGTGAGGTGCTGCTGGGCTATCATATCAGCGCAAGCGAGGATTATGAAGCCCAGTACCGCGCCTTCAAGATGGCGATGGAGACGGCGGGACACAAGCCCTACGAGGTGAGGTTTGACAACCAGGGCGGCCACAAGAAGCTGGAGTCTTCCAGCCTGTTCGCCAAGATGGCGCACCTGAGCATCAGCTGCCAGCCATACAACGGCAAGAGCAAGACCATTGAGAGCATTTTCGGCAGGTTCCAGCAGTCGTATCTGCACAAGGACTGGTATTTCACCGGTCAGAACATCACGGCCAAGAAACGTGAGAGCCGCGCCAATATGGAGTTCATTTCGGCCAATGCCAAGAGCCTCCCCACACTGGATGAGGTGAAGAGACAGTATGCCATGAGACGCGAGGAGTGGAACAGTGCCAAGCATCCGGAGACGGGTGTTTCCAGGATGGAAATGTACGAGCAATCGCATAACGAGAAGACCACAGCGGTGGGAGTGTTCGACATGATCAGCATATTCGGCCTGATGAACCCGAAGCCGGTGAAGTACCGCTCCAGCGGTTTGGTGATGAGGGTTGACGGTGTGAAATACCAATTTGAGGTGTTGGATGACAACGGGCAGCCGGATTTCGCCTTCCTGAAGGCCAATGTGGACCGTGAGTTCTTTGTGGAGTACATGCCCGACGATATGGGCGTGGTGGCTCTGTATGAGGAGACCGCCACCGGCGAGAAGCGGTTTGTGAGGATGGCCGAGAAGTATATCAGCGTGCACAGGGCGATACAGGAGCAGGATGAGTTTGACCATGCTTTCATCAAGGCGATGGACAGCCGCAACAAGCAGCTGCGCAACGAGCTGGCCGCTGAAACGGAGGACATCCTGGAGCGCAACGGTCTGCATCCGTCTCAACACGGGTTAGTGATGCCCAAACTGAAGGGCAATTTCCGCCACAAGGATGAGGAGGTGGAGCCTGGCAGGGTGATGAAGAAGGAGAGCAACGTGATGGTGTCGGTGGACGATGAGGGAGGCAGCATCTACGACCTGTATTAAGAGCCTTGGAACATAATTCAAACACTATTATATCATGATTAAAGAAGAAGAAAAATTAGAGATCAGAGACCGCCTGGTGAGCTACTGCGAGCAGAAAGGCAGCCAGAACAAGGGAGCCAACAGCCTGAACGGAGTTTCACCAGCCACGGTGAGCAAGATCATCAACGGCGACTGGGCGTTGATCAACGAGGTGATGTGGCGCAGCATAGCGGCTCAGATCGGTATGAAACAAAAAAGCTGGAACATTGTGGAAACGCGAGATTTCAAGACGTTGGCGAGCCTGTTTGCCGACGCACAGGAGAATGCGATGGTAATGGCCGTATGCGGTGAAGCCGGCAGCGGTAAGACCCTCGCCATCAGACAGTATGCGGAGAGCAATCCGAACGTGTTTGTGCTCTGCTGTAACGAGTACTGGAACCGGAAGCTGTTCCTTCAGGAGCTGCTGCGTGAGATGGGCCGCAATCCCAATGGCGACACGGTGGGCGAGATGATGGCCACCATAGTGAGCAGCCTGAAGAAGATGGAGGATCCCATCATCATCATGGATGAGGCCGACAAACTGAGCGACCAGGTGATGTATTTCTTCATCACCCTGTACAACCAGCTGGAAGACCATTGCGCTCTTGTGATGGTGGCCACCGACTATCTGGAAAAGAAGATCAAGCGTGGCCTTCGCCTCAACAAAAAGGGCTACAAGGAGATTTACAGCCGCATAGGTCGCAAGTTCATCACGCTGAAGGGTGTCGGCATCGGTGACATCACGGAGGTTTGTATGGCCAACGGTATCACCGCCAAGAGCGACATCAAGAGCGTGATAGAGGACTGCGATAATGACCTGCGCCGTGTGAAGAGACGCTGCCACGCCATCAGTAAGATCAACCTTGAGAAATAGCGTGATATGGGTCAGGCATTGAGTGTTACCAAGGTATTGAACGCGAAGTTCCACACGCTGGAGTTTGACGGTGAGTGGCTGGCGGCTGTTGGGCAGCCGGAGTTGACCGGCAGCTGGATGGTGTACGGTGCTCCTAAGAACGGCAAGACGACCTTCGCGATGATGCTGGCCAAGTACCTGTCGAAGTTTGTGCGTGTGGCGTATGACAGCGTGGAGGAGGGGTTGTCGCAGTCGATACAGATGAGCATGGAGCGTGTGGGCATGAAGGAGGTTGGTGGACGTGTGGTGCTGCTGGACAAAGAGCCTTTCGGCGATCTGGTGAAGCGTCTGCACCGGCAGAAGAGCCCCGATGTGGTAATCATTGACAGTGTGCAGTTCATGGGGCTGACATTCGATGAGTACAAGCGGCTGAAGACTGCCTTTCCGGACAAGCTGTTTGTGTATGTGAGCCATGTGGCAGGTCGTCAGCCGGAGGGACAGGTAGCCAAACGCATCTGGAGGGATGCGAACGTGTATTTCCGCATCGAGGGGTATCGGGCATTCCCGGTGAGCCGCTACGAAGGCGGAACCCCTATTGACGTGTGGAAAGAGCGTGCCGAGGAGTATTGGGGGTTGGAGGAAAGTTGAGAGTTGAGAGTTGAAAGTTACAATTCACATTAATATTTACCTAAAATTTCAAAATTATGAGTACAGTAATTTATTATCCGAGAATCAAGTCATTGAATTTTTACGACACCGACGGCATTGTGTGCGGTGGCATGAGCGGCAGCATGGCCGTCAGCAAGTTCAGAAGAATGCTCAGCGAGGGCAAGTGGCCTCGTATCAGCCTGCGGAAGAATGTGCGTGTAATGCTGGGAGGAGGTGCGAGATGAGACCTATATTGACTCCCAATCCGAGAACCGCCGAACAGAACCGTAGGCTGTGGTGGCTGGCGGGACAACTGGGCATTGACCGTGAAGCCATGGGCGAAGTGGTGCTGTCGCTCACCGAAGGCCGTACCAAGCACACTTCAGAACTGAGCTATATGGAGGCGAGAGAGCTGATAGAGTTCCTGCAGCAGACATTAGCCCCAAAGGGCTTGGGCACTTACACATCGGAGCGCACCGACAAGATGCCTGATGGCTACCCAGACCGCAAGCAACTGGACCGCAAGCGCAAAGGTGTGATTAAGGCAATATTTCGCTGGTTTGAGTTGCGTGGCAAGCAGCCCACCATGGAGTATGTGAAGGGAGTGGCGTGCCGTGCCGCCGGCAAGGACCGTTTCAACGACATCTCCATCGGAGAGTTGACCCGCATCTATGCTGAGTTCTGCAAAAAACAGCGGACGGTGGCGGCGATGATGCCGGAGGATTTCACAATCAGTATGAATTAAGAGCTAATAGTATGGGAAATCTGACATTATTTCCTCTGGAGGAATTCACGGACGAACGCCTTCGGGCTAAAATGGAAGGTAATACATGTAGAACCTGCATCCATAGAATAATATCCTATCAAGGTAGTGATGGCGAAGTGAAAGCTTCAATATGTGAATCATATAAAAGCAAGATATCCAGAAGTGGTCATCTCCGCGTAAAAGTAAATCAACCAGCCTGCATATTGTATGTGCAAAAATAGGACAATCATCAAATAATACAAAAAGACATGGAAAGATACATATCATTTGTAATGGAAGTCGCCGAAGTTGATAGTGATTCAACTTGGAAAGAACAAATGCGATATTCTGAAGAGAATATTGTACGGGCAAAAGCAAAGCAAATTATTAACGAATTCAACGAGTCGCTCCGTCCAGGCGATAGACCACGTGAATTGAAAGGTGTTACAATAATTAAACAATTCTAAAATTTATGAATGCAATTACTGAATCAAGAAGAAAGCTTTTGGATGACGGCTACAAGTTCATCCGTTCCGCCGATGGAGATGCGAACAGAGGCGAACTTCCGAAAATCAAAATATGTGACGGAGAATGGGGCGTATGGAAAACCCATAGCAAACACCCGAGCAAGGCGGCCAGAGACCGTGAAATGATCAGGCTTGTGCACGAGGAGAAATGCTTGTGTTTAGAAAGTATTTAATCACCAATTAAAACCAAAAGAAATGGCAAAGACAAGAGAAAAGAAGACCGTTTACAGCGGCGTGAAACAAGAGGAAATGGAACTGGCGTTCGCCGACTACGCAAGAGCTGACGCAAGAATCCAGAAGATTAACGCAACCATGGACATCGAAATGACCCGCATCCGCGAGAAGTACCAGGATGAGTTAGGCAAACAGTCAGAGTTGAAGGATAAGTCGTTCGACATCCTGCAGGCATACGCGATGGAGAACCGCGAGGAACTTTTCAGCAAAAAAAAGAGCATGGAGACCACCCATGGAACCATGGGCTTCAGAACCGGCACGCCGAAGCTGAAGACCTTGAAGGGATTCACCTGGGGAGCCGTGGTGAACCTGCTGAAGGAGTTCCTGCCCGGCTATGTGCGCACCAGCGAGGAGGCCAACAAGGAGAAGCTGCTGGCCGACCGTGAGAGCGAGGAGGTGACAGCATTGTTCCCCAAGGTGGGTATTACCGTGGTACAGGACGAGACCTTCTATGTTGAACCCAAAAAAGAAGAGTAAACCCCCAATGAAGGAAGATTTCTCCGAGTAGGGCCGACAGCACGGCAGGGATTGTTCCGGCAATGGGTGCCGGTGACGGATGGAACAGACATCTGACAGCTGGAAAGATAACGTGAAAGGGAATGGCAGGGATGATAGGAAAATTGGTCACTCCGGGTGTGTGCGCAGCCAGGCGCCGGTTCGATTCCGGCTCATCCCACAAATTATCAATAATATGAAAGTATATATTGCAGGAAAAGTTTCAGATTTGCCCGTTGGAGAGGTTTTTATAAAATTCTCACAAGCGGAGTATTGGCTTCGGCAGCAGGGGCACGAGACGGTGAACCCGCTGCGCCTGTGCTCATCTACATGGACATGGGAACGGTGCATGAGGGTGTGCATACCGGAACTGATGAAGTGCGACGCCATCTGCCTGCTGCCCGACTGGGCGGAAAGCAGAGGGGCAATCTGGGAATATCATGACGCACAAATGCTGGGTATGCGAATCTTTACATTCAGACCATCAAAAATCAATTAATATGAGAACATTTGAAATCAGTTCAGACAAATTCATCGGCACTATTGTGGTGAAATTCAACGATGCGGGCAAATTCTGCGCCATCGACTTCAGCGGCAGTGGTGTGAGCGACCAACAGATGGAGTGGTTTCTACACCGTTTGCCTAAGAAAGTGGAGAGCATGAAGTACACTGACCTTACCATTGCCGAGATTCTGGAAAGCATCACCTTCGAGGCCTTCTGGGACAAATACAACGACAAAGCCCGCAGCAGCAAGGTGAAAACCAAGCGTGTGTGGGACAAGATGAGCCGTGCGGAACAGGTGAAGGCCTACAACTACATTGAGCACTATGTGCGCAATATACCGCCGACGGTGTGCAAGAAGTACGCCACCACCTATTTGAATGATCAGATGTGGAACAATTAATAATTGATAGTTATGGTAAAGTTCAAGTTAAAACTGAATCAGATAGAGTTGAAAGCTCTCGGTTCGTCCTGCCTGTATGAATCAAAGTCGCTTGGAAATGTGAATTGTCTGGAAGAGATTGTTCTGGTGGACACTCTGGAACGGCTATATCTCAGAACATGGAACATGTTCGCCATTGACCGTGAAAAATATAATCTTAGGCTGAATGCCATAGAAGCACACATTGTGGGTCACATTTTAGCTCCAAAAATGAAGTGTAACCAGGAACTGCTGATTTCCAATTTAGGCTGCTATATAGAAATTGAGTTAGATAAACAATTGGACAGAGAATTATGTCTATTTAATGCAAAACGCCATGAATAAGAATGATTTGAAATTACTATACATCATTATGTTGGAAGACTGCCACTACACCTTTCGGTTTTGTAAATCCAGGAAGAGGTGTATCATGGAACAGAAGCAAATATTCGCGGCTGTGGCACGACACTTCGGAGCGACATTTCAGGAAATAGGTGATTTTCTGAAGTGCACACATGCCACAGTCTTCAATCTGGTAAAGAGGGCATGGGGATACATGGATGTCTATCCAGATGTAAAAAGGCGTTATTACAGAATAAGAGATGAATTCGAGTATCGTGCCAGGATTTTCCCCTTGTGGATCAATGACTAAAAAAGTTTTTAACAATTTACAATTAACGCCCGTTTCACAGCGGGCGTTTTTGTATTTTTGCGGAAACAAAACAGTTATGGCACGAAACAGGCTGAATCATCTGTTGTATTGCAAAAAGGTTGTTGAGATAGTCAACAAGTACTATGAGGAGGGATGGACCACCTACGCCGCCGTATGGCGCAAGTATGTAAACCCTGTCTATCCGATGAGCTATGCCACCTTCATCAAGATTATCAATATGCCGGGTCTTGACCGTCAGATTGAGGAGGCTGAGCGTCAGGCTGCCAGCGAGCGTGACCGACGTATTGTCACCAGCCGCAGACAGCTCTCGCTGTTCGACTAATCATTGTCTTTCGTCACCACAGGTGCCAAGGTCACATAGCGTTTCTCCGGCACAATGACATCCCCGTTCACACCAGTCATCGGCTCGTTGGCAGAATTGTCCACCACCTTGCAGATGTATTCCTCCACGCTATCGACATACCGTTCATGGTCGTGGTTGGGGATGGTCTGGGTGCGCATCCAGGTGTTAGTGTTCGGAGCTGTGAATCCGTGCATGGCGGCCACCACACTGTCCACAATGTCCAGATACTCCAGTGCCTCTTCTTCCTCGGGCGCATAGTCGGCCGTGAGGGCGTTCCACTCGGTGACGATATGCAGCCGTGTGGTAAGGTCGGCGTCCTGCACCCGGTTGCCCAAAGTGCGCCATTGCAAGGGCTGGAACTCTACAAATATGGCGGGAGTCTGGAACGGGGTTTCCTGCTCGATGAACTCCACTTGCTGGTTCCAAAGGTCGAAATGTTTGAACAATGGTTCGCCATCCGCACCGGGGATGTTCTTCAAGCGGTTCTTGATGGCTAAGTAAAGTTGTTTTTTCATTAGTTTAAGGATTTGATGTATTCTGAAATTCGTTTGTCAATGATGTCGAACATCTCTTTGGAATCTCCCATAAACTGACGTTTCCATGCTTTGTATGCATATCCTTTAACTTGGAAGCGTTTGTCTGCCTCACCAGGACGTTTGCTTTTTCTGGTTCTGTGGTGCGGCTTCACGTATTGCACCCCGCCCTCGTTGTGGACACGTGCGTAAGCCACCTTCTCGTTGCCAGCTGCTATCACCACCTCTTTTTCCGTAACCGTGATAGGCCTGATGGAATTTCTAAGATTTCCTGACTCAACCAGGGTTGAGCCTGTTGTTTTGTGAGTGCGTTTCCAAGGTCGTCCGTCAAAGGCTTTACGTTTGTCGAAACTGTTTTGGAAATATTCCGTGGCGGTTTCAGCGATGATGTCAGCACAGTCAGGAAGGAGCTCTTTCCGGATGGTCTTCATTTTGTCGGCGAATTGCTCGGGGGTCATATTAGTGCTTTTTCTTGATATACTGTTCTGCAACGTCTTGGCAATAATCCTTCCAACGCGCCTGAGTCCGCCCATCTGTCACACCATACCACCATCTTTTTTTGTATTTGCTATACCAACGATAGACAATCAGTCTGTCGTCCTCTCTCTCGGGATGTGGCAGTATGTGCAAGACGTGGGCTGTGCAAACGCAACGTTTCGCCCATTCGTCATAAAAATAGTATTTCTTACCAACTGTAATATCCATAAATTCTGTTGATTTTGTATTTTTGCGGAATTGTTTAACCATAATAAGTATTAACCTATGCAAGAAAAGCTTTTAGTTGAGAAATCGAGCATTGCAAAAGGTGATTTTGACAGTGAGTTCACCTCGTGCTTAATTTCGTTTCCTGAAATTGAGAAGCAGCTTCAGGAAGGATGGTCAATCAAGCAGATGACGGTGCAACCATGCGGTTCGGGAGGCTCTGAAAAGCCCGAAAGAATGGTTATTGTCGTTCACCTACAACGGCCTTAGCTTGACCGCAGCCATCGCTCTGTCGGTGGCTGTTTTTGTATAGACGGTAATACCGAAAATCTTCACCTTCACGACAATCATCTTGCGGTCGAAGTCCATTGAAATTTCTTTTTTAATCATAATTTTTCGTTTTTGGTGTTTGTATATTGAAATTTTTGTATTTTTGCAACGAGTCTATGTCAACTGTAAGGTGAAGTAATCCTTGGGGGATGGAGGAAAGGTGTAAACCTCATAAGGCTCAATAGTAGCACAGCTGGCATAGATTAAATCCCCCTTTTTATTAATAACCCTCCTCTTTTGGTTTTGTCTTTCAGACATTCCTGCTAAAAAAGCTGTTTCAACCAATCCCCAAGTAGGGTTTTTTTTCCGGATTCGTTTTTTTTACACCTTCTACATATCGAATTGCCAAATTTTCATTTTCCATATTTTTTCTCCTTTCTTTATTGTTTTTTGTATTTTTGCGGAATTGTTTAACCCTAATAATCAGTAATATGTTTTATTTGAAATACACATTCAATAGAAGCCTGCTTACAGAAATGTCAAGAGACACGGCTGATGCAGTCAACATTGTTTTCTGGGGCAAGCTGCAAGAACTGGCAGAGAGCAACCCCCATGCTATCATCAATGTGACGGTCCGGTTAAAGGAGAGGTATGGCCGTCTTGTGGAGATGCTTGAATTTGACTGTGGTACGACAGAAATTCAAAATCACGTACAAGCCCTTTACGATTTGGATTATAAGGCTTTCCCCCTGGAGTTGTTACCGGGCGTTGATAAAAAAGACGTGTCGCAAGACCTTTAGACGCCATTCTGTCAACCGCTCCTGCGAGTTCCCTCAACACAAACAAATAGTCGCTTTTAGACAGCTCGTCTTCAGCCAGCTCCACCTCCACGGTGTTGTGACATTCTTTGATTATGGGTTTCCTGTCTTTGTCAATGATATCAAAGGCAACCACAAGACGGGGATTCGAGAATTGCGGGTTCTCACCAGTTCCGGTGGTGGTTTCCACTACAGGGTGTTGAGAACAGATAGCAGAACAGAAACCACAGTGCTCTGTGTCACGCTCTTCGTGATAGGTTTTGCAGAAGATTTTCATATTTTATTATTTAAGGTGTTGTATGTTTCAATTTTTTAGTATCTTTGCGGCGAGTTTATGCGAGACCAGAAAAACAAAGCTCGGCAAAAGCAGTGCCGTGGGGCGGTTATAAGAGACTCAGTAATTGTGGTCACTGTTTCGCATAAACTCACTGCTTTTTCTTGATTAACAAGCCTTCCCTTACTTTCTTGTCTCTTATTGGAAACCAAGTGGCGAATTGAAATTCGTCACCTTTGATTTTTCCAGCCACCGCAATTGACTGATCATTATAGTGCTTGATGAAGACATAACTGTCGAGTGCCTTGATACCGTTCCCCAAATCCTCGTCTGTCCTCCCCAGCCATACCTCGTCGGGGTTTAGCGCAATGTCGAAAACGTTGCCAAGCAAACTGACGCGGTAGGCTCTCTTTTTCCTTTTGTTGGTCGTATGAGTATCGAAAGACTCCCTGTCCATTCTCAATTTCCTGCCGTTGTAGTCCTCCACAACCAAATACTCTCTTCCGTCGATAGTATGTTTGTGTGCATTCCAGAACTCCTCGGCGGTGCCTTCGTATTTCAAAGCTGTTTCCGATGCCTGTTGCTGCAGCTTTTTGATAGAGTTTTCAAGCCCCCATTTGTCGGGCTTCACTTTGTCCATATATGCAGCAGCATTGTCGGGGAACTTGCGGATGTACATCTGGTTGGCATCGAACACCAGTCCCTGTTTTGCACGGTTGATGTCCCAGTGTTGTGCCTCGGCGTTTTTCCAGTCGGCGGTCTCCATATACTTGGCGGCTCTCTGGTGCTGTGATTCTTCCGTAATGCCTTCAACCTCATGTTGCATTCTCGGTACCACACTACAGCGGCAATGCCATCCGTTAGGGGGATAGATACGGTCCCACAACGGGTCGTCGTGGCGCAATATCAGTCCGTCCAGTGCGGCGTGTTCCTCCCGCACCTTGTCATCACCGACAGTCTTGTATTGCCAGTAGGGGAACAGTCTCGTCTTGCTCTTCAGCCGGCGATAGGTGCTCGCGCTTTCGGCACAATTGATAGCAGTATGATATTCTGTCTGCTGCCACCGCTTGTTGAAGGTGTCGGTGATTTTGTCGGCGCGTCGGCGGAAATCGCTGTAGTCTTTTGCCTCGTTCAGTGCCTGGTTCAACGCCTGCACCTCCGCCAGTGTCTTGGCGGCCGAGAAATGGAACAGGTTTTGTTCCAGGGCCGTGCGGAACACATCGTCGGGCGCATCGTAGGCAATCTGGTTATATATCCCCGGCTTGACGGTGACTTTGTCCAACGCGCTTATCAGGTTCTCCGATATGTAACGGAACAATTCCGCATCCCAGTAGTCGGATTCGCCGTTCCAAACCCTTTGTATCAGGTTCTCATCAATGTTCAGCCTGTTTGTCGCTGTGCGGACTTTTCCACTCAACTCCCCCTTCTTGGGGGATGGCACGAAAAAAGAGTGGATCCTTTCCAGCAAGTTTTTCGGTTTCCGGGGTTGCGTTCCACCATCGTTCAATGGGTTTTGCAACGGTGTTTCAAAGGGGGTGAAACTGTGTGCCATGCGCAGCTCTTCCTTCAGTTCCTCGTAGTTGTCGGGCTTGGGGATGTCAAACTCCTCGTAGATGTAGTCGTCATCGATGGGCAGCTTGTCGCTGATGGAGTTGAGCACGTTCCACTTCACCTGTAGTTCGTTCCAGTCTTTGTCCGGAGACTGGTACCAGATGACGCCGCCGGTGACATTGATGCCGAAGCGTTTGAGGATGGCGCGGAACCGGGTGTTGAGCACGGCGAGAAGGAATCGTTTGTCGCTTTCGGTCTTTTCATCCTCTACCTCCTTGTGCACTTCGCCTAACGAGCGAGCACCATGGTCGCCCTGCTCGGTGGTGAGTGTGTTACCCAGGATGATTTTGGAAATGGAGGCATCGCACGCCTGGATCAGACGGTCGTACACCTCATTGCTGCCTGTGGAGCCTCCGGTTTCGTGAATCTTCAGCTCGGTGCTGCGGGGATGGATGCTGTAGCCTGCGCCTCCCCATTCCTGAAGTCCCTGCTCCAGCTTGGCACGGGTGGCCTCGTCGTAATCGTCATAGATCATCTCACGGAACGGCATACCGAACATCTCGGCAAACTGGCTCCAGTCTCCGAATCCTCCACGCTTGTAGATAACGTATTGAGCAGCTTTAACAAACAATCCTTTATCGGTTGGGTCACCTGCCCATATCATGTAGTTGGCCAATGGCAGTTCCTTAAACATCCAATCCTTAGAAGTGAGCGACTGCTGTTTGCTCACGCACTCGAATCCTTCCTCCGGATGGACATGCTTGCGGGGAATCAGGTCGTAGTCTATCTTGTAGGTTTCCTCATCCTCATCGTACCACACGTTGTTCACCTGAACGAGCGTGTAGCCCCATGCAATGCTGTTATGCAGGTCGCGGATGAGCAGGCGCATATCGGGTGAGTTGAGCAGGGAGGTGATTTCCTCATCTTCCACACCATCACGGACAAACACCAACTCTTTGTTCAGTACAGCATCCTGACGCTTGCCCCAGGTGGCCTCAATCTGTCCGTCGAGCAGGATGTCCTCATACAGGTCATACAAGGGCGTGCGGTTGGGGTTGATGATGTTCTCGAACGCACGGATGGCGTTTTTCCAGTTCTCGATGTCCTGCGTGTTGTGAGGAGCGTTATGGATCTGGATGTTCTGTACTATGATATTGTCGGGGGTTTTCCCCTGTTTTCTCTTTACGGCCATGGTTTAGTATTGGTTATTACGTTTGCGGTTGCCACCGAAGGTAACGTATGAGGATGTGCCGGTGGTTCCGGTGAGACGGGTAAGCCCATCGATGGAGGCACGTTCGGCCTGCACCTCCTTGAGGAACTTGATGGCATTGTTGTAGGATGTGACACGGTTCTCGGGCATCGAAACCGGATTGGCGATGTTGAAGCAGTTGTACAGGGCGATATCCCTCACTAACTTCACCACCATGGGAAGGCGGCTGTCACCGCTTTTGGCGAACTCCGCCCTGATGTCGTAGCGTGCCGTGAGATAGCTTTCCACTTCGGCCTGCGCCTCGGCAATTGCCTGGCGCACATTGTCGATATTACGGGTTACCACGGCGATATGCTCACCGCGCGCGCCCCTTTCGAGGTCTTCGGGTTGCAGATACATGTTACTATTTCTTTTTGGGGTTCGTGTAATACAGGCAGACCTTGGTCAATTCCAGGTTGTCTTTAAGCCTTTTGTGAAGGACTCCCCGGGAAATGAGCAGATTGATGTGTAAGCGGTCGTACACCCTGATCTTTTTGAACACTTGTATAACATAGTGGCGTTTGCCGGTTAACTTTTGCATCCTGTCGGCATGACGGATGGCGTTGCGTACCTGAAGAAATCTGATAAGTCGTTTGCATAATTCAATCATTTTGGTGAAACATTAAAGGTTAAACACGTCGTTTATTTCGTGGTCGTCTGACCATAGTAAGCACTTCTCCTGACCGCTCCAGTGCCTTTTGCCCGGCGATGAACACACCTCCCTCCACACTGTCGGGTCCGTCGGCAGGAGCCTTGAGTTCCGGACTCACAAGTGTAAACTGTTCAGCCAGCCGCTCCATGTGGGGATTGCCATGTTTTGCCTCGTTGAATACGAGACGGCATTCCCTGTTGAGGGGTTCCAGGTTGCCTTCTATGCGGTCGAATTTGTCCGGTTTGCTGCGGGTGTCAGGCACCATGTTCAGATAATAGCCTTTCTCCTTTGCCTTGTTCGCAAACAGGGGTTTGAAGACTTGTTCGTAGAACGGATCCTGAAGGGTGTTGTTTTCCACATAGTTGTATAGCTGTGCGGTGGTGCTGCCGAAACCCTCGTTGATGTCATAAAACCAGTCCACAAACTCGGCGTTGGTGGCATGGTCGAGACGGCAGTCCAGAATGTAATAGATACCGTCGAGCAGTCCAACGGCACTGATTGCCTTCATGGATCCGGCCTTGTTTTTTTTGTTCGATGGCGAGGGGTCGCCGTAGATGATGATGTATCGGAAACGGTTCGTCTTGGGGACCTTGCCCCACGTGAGTTCCTTAAACACATCGCCCTCCGACAGCGGGTTGTTGTAAAACTCCTGCTGAATGGCGCGTGTACTCAGCTTTTCGATAAAGAAGTCGATATCCTCCTCGCTGTTCTTGCTCCACGATGACTTGCCGTTTTTGTCGCGTATGTTGACGATGTCGAACTTGTCCGCCACTTTTCCGGCGCGGGCGATGCAGCAGTCCTTGGCGATGACGTTGCCGTTGAAGAGGATGCGGACATCTCCAGATACGGAAACTGTGGGGATGAGCGCCTGTTCTATCCAGTCCCACTTCTGTTTGATGCGGTCGGGGTTGCGGCACTCCTCGTCGGTGTCGATATCGTCTATGAGGATAAAATCGGGACGAGCGGCCTCATTACGGGTGCCACGGGGTGACTGTCCAGCGCCTAACGCCCGGAACGAGCATCCGCACTTGGCGATAAACTCACCTGCCTCCCAGTGTCCGGCCACCACCTGGTCACCATAGTCGTTGATAATGCGCAGGTTCTTCTCCAACTGCATCATGAACGGCATCAGCAGACGGCAGGCGTTGTCGTAGCTGTTGGACACCAGCAGGAAGTTGCGGATCCTGCCGGTGAGGGCCAGGCAGAGCACCTCGAACATGGAACGCGCCGACTTGGCCAACTCGCGGCTCCACGCCCGCACCTCGTACCAGCGTCGGTGCGCAAACAGGCGTTTGGTGGCCGCAATGTGGAACGGCGCGGGTTCGGCGGTGCAGTATTTCGGGAAATAGTATTTGAACCACTCCTCCGGATTGGCTTCGAGATGCGCGATGCGCTTCTGTCGATCAATCTCGCTCTCGGAGCTGTCAACCTCCACATCGGAGATGAACTGGCTGTAGTATTCCTCCCAGTCCTTGATCAGCTGCTTGTCCGTTGGTTTGCGTATCTTGGCCATGGTTACAGACATGATTTGATGTAGGCGTTGAAGAGACGGGCAACTTCCTTGCTGGTGTCGAACCCGGAGGTCTTGCGCACGAAAGAAAGGAACTCCTTGCCGGTGGCCATCTTCTCGGCTATATTGGTTTCAGTTTCCAGATTTTTGATGGCAGTGGTGATTTTGAGGATGGCATCCGCATCCTTGGAGCCGGCGAAGTTCTCACCCTCATCGCGTCCCTCGATGGCGTCGTTGAGGCGCTTGAGCTGTCCGTAGAGCCGCGCCAGCTGCACATCCTTGCCGACCTGCAACGAGGTCTGCAGCTCTTCCCACTTGCCTTCCTTGACCCATTTGCATATCGTCACTTTGCTTACTCCCACCCGTTCGGCAATCTCGGCCTGGGTTATACTTGAATCGTTCAAGTATAACTGGCGGGCGTAGTCTTTTTTCTGTTCTCTTGTCAGTTCTGCCATAAATCCATCTTAAAAATTCACGGCAAAAATAGCGTGTAAACACAATGGAAATTGTGAATGTGGCAAATGGATATATGGCTATGCCATACATATATACAAAATAAAAATATGTCGAAAGCGGGATGTATTTTTGCAGCCTCAAGTTTACAAACCAAACAGTTTTCAATTATGAAAAAGTAAAAAAATGGCAAAGCAGAGCAAGGCAAAGACGAAAGAGAGTTACGAGATGTACCTGTACGGTATCATCGGACGGGGATTGGACATCGACACCAATGTGCTTATCTCCACCATAGAGTCGAAACGCAAAGAAGGCGTGCGCTCATTTACTTTTTATGTAAACAGCGACGGAGGCGAGGTGGCGCAAGGCGCTACCCTTTTCAACTACTTAGACCGCACGGACGTTGACATCACATGGGTGGTGGATGGTATAGCCGCTTCGATGATGGCCGTGCTGATCACCAATCCCAAACACCATGTGAAGGCAGCCCGTCATGCCAAGTTCATGTACCACAGGGTGAGCGGCTATGTATATGGCAACAGCGATGAGACCCGTGCCGCCGCCGATATGATGGACAGCTTTGAAAAGACCCTCATCGAGATGATGGCTCTCCGTGTCTGCAAGAGTGCTGAAGAGACCCGCAATCTCTATTTCGACGGTGTGGACCACTGGCTGAGTGCGGAAGAGGCGGTGCGAGCCCATTTGTGCGATGAGATTGTGAACACCAATATGAACATAAAGGAGTTGGAGCAGATTACGGATGCCCGTAGCGCCTACAACTTTTACAACAACCAAATTATTAACTTAAAACAGCAGAAAATGGATGAAAAAGCATTTGCCACCGCACTGAACATCAGCGAGACTTCCACCGAGGAGGAGATGCTGAGCAGCGTGCGCAACGTGGTGAACGAGAGAGCCACCCTCCGCCAGCAGCTGCAGGATGAGAAAGCGAAGGTTGTCAACCTGGAAAACCGCCTGCATGAGTTTGAGCAAAGCAAGGTGAAAAATCTCATTGACGCAGCCGTAGCGGACAAACGCATCGGCGAGGATGACCGCGAGGCCTACACCAAACTGGCCGAGCAAGACTACGAGAACACCGAGAAGATTCTGAACAAGATGAAACCGGTGACACGTGTGAAAGACAGTCTGGAGACAGGCGTAACCCCGAAAGAAGAGGAAGGATGGGACTGGGACAAGTACCACCGTTCCGGAAGACTGGAAAACCTTAAGCAGAACAACCCCGGCCGCTACGCAGAGCTTTACAAAGCCAAATTCGGACGCGACCCAAAAAACTAAGCCATTATGTACATCGAAAAAGAAACTAACGCAAGTTATGGATTTGTGGCTCCTAAAATTGAAAAGGACGCTGACAAAAAGATTGAGGTGGTTTTCCCCACAAGCGAGCTGGTAGAACCCGAGTTGGATTCCAATGCCGCGGAAGTGAAAGTGGAACGTGACACCACCATTGTTGATATGGGCACGCTCGGCGCTGCCGCAAGTTTGACCCTTACTCCTGGCAAAAGCCTGAACATCGGCGCAAGAGTGGTGGTGAAAGCTGCCAGCGACGGCACCGCAAGAGCATTGACCGTAAAGAAAGATGCTAACACGACTATCGCCACTATCAGCGGTACCGCCAGCACTGCCAAGGTGAAACAGTTCATATGGACAGGAACGACTTGGATCATGATTGACTAACCCCTTAAAACATCAAGAAAATGAAAAAAGGACTGAGATTTATTTTTGGATTGCTCATGGCACTGGTAGTGTCATGCTTTGTGGGAGCCGCAACCGCTCCCGCCGTTGGCGCCGCCACTTTCGTGGCCGCCAACCTGGTGCACATTCCCGAAGGTTCCATGGGAATGGCGGTCACTCCGGAAATCTGGACTGACTATATCATTGGAAACCTTTTCAAAAACAACGAATTCCTGTTGAAATCCGTTGATGAGTCACAATATGTGATTGGCGGTACCGTGGTGCATATTCCGCAAGCGGGCGCTCCCAGCAAGGTGAAACGCAACAGAACCTCGCTTCCGGCTACTATCACTCGAAGAAAGGATGTGGACATCACTTACGCTCTGGATGAGTTCACCACCGACCCGCGCTTCATCCCGTATGCTGACACTGTGGAATTGACTTATGACAAGATGGAGAGCTGCATGACCGAGGACATGATGTATCTGCACCAGCTGACCGCCGAAGCCATGCTCTACAACTGGAGACCCACCTATTTCATCAAGGCCACTGGAACCAAAAATGTCAACAACACCATCCATGGTTCCAATTTGAGAACAGGTGTGACTGTTGAGGATTTCGCCAAGGCAAAGACCATTTTCAACAAATGGGGCATTCCCAAGGAAGACCGCCAGGTGATTCTGAACACTGAGATGTATGAGCAGTTGTGCTCCGACATCCGTTCCTCTCAGAATGAGAACCTGAGCGCAATCTATGACAACGTGACTGGCGAGCTTCGCAAACTCGAAGGATTCACCATTCTCCAGAGGGCAACCACGTTAATGGCTTCCAACTCAACGCTTACCGCTGTAACCGGCACCAAGTACTTCAAATGGACCAGTACCGACTTGACTTATAGTGTGGAAGATTACGAGGATATTGAAAACGGTGATAAGCAAGCCGGCACAAGCGACTGCTGCTATGGCCTGTTCTGGCATCCCACCTGTGTGGCCCGAGCAATGGGTTCCACCCAGATGTTCGCCAACGAAGGTGATCCCACCTATTACGGAGACATCTACAGCTTCCTGCAGCGTCTCGGTGGCCGTGCCAGAAGAGGTGACGGCAAGGGTGTATTGGGACTGATCCAGGAATATCACGCATCCTAATAATGAAAAACAAATCACCATGTCAATCCCCAGAGGCATACGCAACAACAACCCGCTGAACATCCGGCACAACAGCGACCGCTTCCTTGGCGAGGTGGTCCCCGGACGTGACCGGGCGTTCAAGACATTCTGTAGCATGGCCTACGGATACAGGGCCGCGTTTGTGATACTGGGAAGCTATCTTTCCAGGGGGCTGAACACGGTGGAGAAGATTATCCGGGCGTGGGCGCCTCCCACAGAGAACAACACAGAGGGCTATATAGCTACTGTGGCACAACGCAGTGGCGTGGGACGCAACAAGGTGCTCACGGCGGAATCCGGCAGCGAATATCGTAAGATAGTCGCTGCCATGTGCCACTGCGAGAACGGCGTTCCGGCCAATATGGCCGATGTGGAATCGGGGTTCAGAATGCAAGGTAAAATTAAGAACTAAGAATTAAGAATGGAGAACATAGGGATTTTCGGCATCATTTCAACAGTGTTGAATCTGTTGCTGGGTGGTGGTTTGATTGTGACCCTTGTCACGTTGCGCAGCCAAATAGCCAAAGCTAAGGAGGAGGCAAAGGGTCTCGCTATCGACAACGACAAAAAGATAAGCGAGATGGTGAACGAGTATTTCGTGGAACCGCTGAAGAAAGAAATCACATCGCTGCGCAAGCAGATGTCGCGCCTTACCCGGGCTATTGAGAAGATACCCTCATGCCCCCATTCTGCCGATTGCCCTGTGAAGGACTCCCTTGATAACTCCAAAATTGAAGAATAATGAAAAAATGGTCATGGATATTGATAGCAGTTATGGCGGTGGTCACATCGATGGCCGTAGCTGTGGCATCCCTCGAGGGCAGCCACCGGCGGTCACTTGCCAGGCAGGTGAAAGAGCAGTCGGTGGTGATAGACAGCCTTCTGAAACGTGACCAGCCGCTGTTTGACGTTGACCTGTATGTGACCGACAAAAGCCGCAACACCATCTACGGCAGATATAACCGGGGCACCATCAACATGCCGCAGGAGCGACGCTATATTCTGCAGGTGGACAGCGTGAATGTGATGACCTTGAAGAAGCATTAAAACAGTATTGAAATGGCAAAGAAACAAGACGAGAATAACACATCGCCGCAGGAGAAATGGCCCGTTGTGAGAAATGGCAAGTTCGTGTGCAGCGATGGCCATGAGTTCACCGATGGCTATTTTGCCCGTGAGCATCAGAAACAACTAAACAAACAATAGTATGGGAAAGTTAAATGACATAAGATTCCAAAAGACCAATGGCGGCATGGGCAGAAAAGCCGCCAGTGAAGACCCTGTCAGCGGTCTTGTTTTCGGTGGCTTCGGTGCCGATGTGCTGACCTTCGGAAGTGCCGACGGCAATCTGAAAGGCTTCGACACCATTGGTTCACCTGCCACGGCATACATCAAGAAGTTCCAGTATGTGGAGCAGCTTGCCGAAGCCGGCATCATGTGGACTGAAAATGGCAACGGCTCTGGAACGGGTGGTGCACTGACAGCCGAAGAAACCGCCAAGAACGCGTTGTATTACCATATCAGCGAGTTCTTCCGCATGAACGAGGAAGGCACGCTGTATGTGATGATCAAGGCAGGAGCAACCGCTGTGGCAGCCGGTGATGTGACCGTATTGCAGGAATATGCCAATGGCGCAATGCGCCAGTGCGGCATCTTCAGTGGCACATTGATTGCAGTGGCCACTCTGCAGACCGAGCTGACTGCCCTTGAGAATAATCACATGCCAATGAGCGTGGTGGAAACCTATGACGGATCATCGGTGACCATGGCGACATTGACAGGCACAAGCCTTGCCTCTGCAGGCAAGTGCAACGTGTCGGTGCTGATTGGCTGTGACGGAGACGCCACATTGGTCTCCAACCTTGGCACATACGCTAACTACGGCTGCATCGGAGCCTGCATCGGAGCCATCAGCAAGGCCGCTGTGCATGAGTGCATCGCCTGGGTGCAGAAATTCAAGTTGGGACTGAAAGCCCCCGCTTTGTTCAACGGCAGTCTGATCAAGAATGTATCGGTCGCCAACCAGGAGCTTTTGAATGACAACCGCTACATCTTCGTTCGCACCCATGTGGGCGACGCCGACAACTATTTCAACGACAGCCACACCTGCGATGTAGTCACAAGCGACTATGCCAACATTGAGAATGTGCGCACTATCGACAAAGCCTGCCGTGGCGTGCGCGCCAACTTGCTGCCGTACCTTGCGTCTCCGCTGAAGGTGGACGCCGAGACGGGCAAGTTAGACGCTCCTATGGTGGCGTTTTTGGAAACCACCGCCGGCAAGGCCCTCGAGGACATGGAGAAAGCCGGTGAGCTGAGCGGCTACAAGGCCGAAATCGACCCAGAGCAGAATGTACTGGCCACCTCCACCGTGGAAGTGGTCATCAAGAACGTGCCCATGGGCGTGATGCGCAAGATTAATGTGAAAATTGGATTCGCAACCAAACTATAGAAAGGAGACAACATGAACGGAATACCTTTAATCAACGGTGTTGAATACAGCTGGGGCGATATTGTCGCCACCATTGCGGGCATGGTTGCCACTGGCATAACCGGAATTGAATACAGCGATGAACAGGAAGTGACCGACAACTATGGTGCTGGACGTTATCCTGTGAGCCGCAGCAAAGGAAGAATCACCTGTACAGGCAAAATCTCATTGTACATGTCAGAGGTGAAAGCGTTGGAGCGTATGGCTCCCAACGGTCGCCTGCAGGACATTCCCGCATTTCCCATTGTCGTGTCATACGTTCCTACCGACGGTGCGAAGGTTGTGCATGACAAGCTGCATAATGTGCAGTTCAAAAACAACGGGCGTACATGGAAGGAAGGCGACACCACCACAGTGGTTGACCTTGATTTGGTAATAAGCCATATCGACTGGGGTAAATAATCATTTAAAATCATCTGTCATGAACAAAGAAATTGAAATACTGGTGAAAGACGGCGATAAGGAATACTCTTGTAAGGTGCGCCGTCCCGATGTGGCCACGTTGAGCCGCGTGAACAAGATGAGCAAAGCCGATGAAGTGCTGGCTGCTCAAGAACTGCTGAAGAACTGCTGGGTGAGCGGTGACGCTGAAATCCAGAACGATGCATATCTGATGATGGCTGCAGTAGGCCAGATGGGAGAGCTCAGCAAAGGGGTGACGGCTGAGTTAAAAAACTGATAGAGGCATTCACCATCGGCTCCGGTGACGACGAATCGTCGGAGCTGATGAGGATGAGTGCCTTGATCAGGACAAACCTCGGCTCGGATCCGGAAAGGATGGACAGCCTTCAATTTGCGGAAGCCTACAGCCAAGCAATATGGATTGAGGAGTTCAGAATGAGGAACCAGGCGGAAATGCTGGCCGCCATGTTCGGAGGGAAGAAAGGAAAAGGCTAAAACCAGTGTCCAAGAGTTTTACGGATGGGATTGGGCAAATTTTCACTTCCTCCGGAAAAGTTTCCTTTGAAGAAATCTTTAATCGATCCAGCACCACTTAACCCGAAAACAATCAGGAAAAGCAAGACAAAAGCACCAAGGATTACCAGTAAAACCATAGCATTGAAATTATATCGTAGCAAAAATACAAAATAAATCAATACGATGAGCAACAACGTAGTGAATTTTACGATAAACCTGAATGGAAACGCCTATACTGGCGTTGCCCAATTGGATCAAGCGTTGGGCAATGTACTGGTAGATGTGCAAAAGACCCAGTCTTGGTTTGGAAAGTTAAAAGACACTATAGGAGCAAATTCGATAAAATTAGACGCATTTACTGGTGTCGTCAGTAAAGTCTCGCAGGCGTTCCAGTCCATGGTGGGCACGTCCCTGGACTTCGAGCAGCAGCAAGCAAATCTGAAAACGCTGTTGAATGGTGATGCGGAAGCCACTGAACGTCTGGTCGGCCAGATCCGTGAATATGGCAAAGCAACTGTTTACAGTCGTGGCGGATTGATTGAAGCCCAGAAGACCATGATGTCTTTCGGTCTTGACGCTGAATACGCCTTCGGGAAACTCAAGAATATTGGTGACATTGCCCTTGGCGACAGCCAGAAGATGAATTCGCTGGCCTTGGCCTTCAGCCAGATGAGCAGTACCGGGAAACTGATGGGACAGGATTTGCTGCAGATGATCAACGCTGGATTCAATCCGTTAGAGGTTATCAGCCAGAAGACCGGCAAGAGTATGGCTATGCTGAAGGAGGAGATGAGCAAAGGTGCCATCTCCGCTGATTTGGTTGCCCAGGCGTTTGAATGGGCTACCGAGGAAGGTGGGCGTTTTTACCAGGGAGCAGAGACAGCAGCGGAAACCACAGCCGGCAAAATCGCCAAGATGAACGACACTATTGACGACCTAAAAGTAAAACTTTTTGAGCTTACCGGTGGCGCTACTGCTTGGATTGCAGAAATGGGTAATGTGATAGTTCCTATTTCCCAGATGTATCCGATGTTTGAATTGTTGTTCAAAACCGTAAAAGGAGGCATTGGTTTGTGTATAACAGGAATGAAAAACTTTGCTTTGGCCACCAAGGCGGCAGGCGGATTTTTTCCATGGTTGAAAGGAATAGCGTCAGTGGCCTGCAAGGGTATTTCGGTGGCCATCGGCAGCATACCCATCGTGGGTTGGATTGCCATTGCCATGACGGCCATTACGGCATTCACCGCATGGTTATACACCGAGTTCGAGGGTGTTCGGAACTGGCTGGATGGGATAGGATCAGCAATACTGATGCTTGTTCCACCGTTGGGCATGGTCATCAATCTTGTTACTTCGTTCATCAAGCACTGGGACAGCGTGAAGACCGCCTTTACCGATGGCGGCATCCTCGCAGGCATCAAGCGTATTGGCTTTGTCATCATCGACGCAATGTTAAAACCTGTCCAGGCATTGCTTGAGTTGCTGTCGAAAATCCCAAAACTTGGCCACCTGGCCCAAAAGGGTGCCGACAGGATTGCGGAGATTAGAAACAATCTGGACAATGCGACCTACGTCACACCAAAGGCAAAAGCCGAGGAATCCACATCGGTGCTTTCTCCTGGTAAGCCGGGGGCGTCATCGGGAACTGGCAGTGGCAAATTGGCCAAAGGAAACCTTGGCAGCACCGCAGGGACTGTGGCGGGCAAAGCCCAACAGATCAACATCACCCTTGGCAGCATGGTGGGTACAATGAACTTCAATGGCGGCCTTGCCGACAACAAAGACAATGTGGAGCGTTATATGATGGAGCTGATGGCAAGAGTATTAGGTATGGCGGAAACCGCATCATAAAAAAGAAAAGATATGTTGATAGAACCTCTTCCGAACTTACCTCTTGTGCCTGTTACCTTTGTGACAGCCGCCAAATACAACGCTTCCGGCTTGAGAAAGCGTCCCGATGACGCTACACCATATCCTTTGGTGTCCGGAAAGGATATGTACGGTAAAGACCTTGTTGTTCCCCTATCGATGAGAGGCAAGGAGGAAAGTTTCTATTTCAAGGAGGCCGTGGTGAATGTGAGCCGTGAGCGAACCATTGTAGCCACACCTGTGCTCAACGGAAAGGGCACTGTGAAAGAGATGATCACAGAAGGCGATTTGAGCCTGTCCATATCGGTGGCTGTAACCAGCACATCTGAAGATGGTGATTACGACGGTTACGCCACAGGCATATATGATACCTATCCATATAGAGGCGTTGAACGGCTGCGCAAGCTGCTCGACTCACCTGAAAGGATTGACATTGTGAGCGACTTTCTGAAACTGTTTGACCTGGATGGCGGCGATTTTGGCATCATCGTGCAGAGTTACACCGTGAACCAGGATACCCACCTGAACCGTCAGGTGTTTGAAATACAGGCCTTGAGTGATTATGACTATAACCTGTTAATCGAAGAGTGATGTACCTGCTGAACTGGCATATAACCATAGGGAAATACAGTGTGCAGACACTGAAGGAGGTGAAAATCAACACCTCGGTGCTGAACCTGAGCGATACCGCCTCCATTGAGCTGCCGGGACAGTACCTGAATACCTGGCGTAAAATTGAGGACAAGATTCATGCCGGTGACGCTGTGACCATCCAGCTGGGTTATGACGATAGTCTTGAAACAGAGTTTACGGGTTATTTAAAACGCATTTCAAGGGACAACAACACCTTGGTTCTGGAATGTGAGGACGCTCTTTATTTGATGGACAAGACTGTGGAGGACATGGAGTACAAGGCCATATCGCTGAAAGACCTGCTGCAGAAAATCCTGACACAAGTGTCACCTGAAATGAAGGTGGATTGCGATTACGACTTCACCTACGAGAAGCTGGTGGTGTTCAAGAGCACTGCCCTCGATGTGCTGAAGAAGGTTCACGAAGACACCAAGGCCAATATCTGGTTCGAGGGGAAGACGCTGCATGTGCATCCGGTTTACCAGCAGTTGCCAGGCGAAAAACCTGTGATATACGACACGCAGGTGAACGTGCAGAGCAACGAATTGAAGTGGAAGGACAAAGCGGACAAGAAGGTGTTGGTGGAGGTGAAGTTTACCAAACCAAACGGGGAATTGTCAAAACAAGAATACGGGATTAGTGGCGGACAGAAAGTAACCCGATATGTGGATGCAAGTAATGAAAGTGATTTGAAAAAAGCCGCTGAAAACGAATACAACTTATGGAATTATAGCGGGTATGAGGGAAATTTGACAGGCTGGTTGGTACCCGTGGTAAAAGCAGGAGGCAGTGTCCGCCTGCGAGACAAGGAAAGACCGGAAGGAGTTTACTACGTCACATGTGTAGAGATAGAGTTCGGTCAGAACGGGGCGAAAAGAAGGGTGACACTGGGAAGAAAGTTAGGCTAATGCCGAAGCACTATATTCCATCCAGCATCATTGCGGTTGGAGGTAAAGTGAATGGTACAGTCTTCATGCTCTTTGACATACCGAATGCTGAAATCAGCCTTGCTTCGGTCTTTCACAAACCGCCACTCGCCACACTGTTTTGGAGTGTCGGTGGTTTTGAAAACGCTAAAATCTGCAATGGCGGGATTGGTTACAATCCTAACTTCTAATTCTACCGGTTCTTTCGGGTTGGTTTCAATATAGACATTGCCGTATGCGCTGAAAGTTTCCTTCATAAAGCCATAATCGCATGTTATTTTGCATTCGTCAATTTTCACACTCTGGGCATAGGACACGCACAGAGAACATATAAATACGAAAACAAGCAGAAACTTCTTCATAGCAAGAATTTTCGACAAAAATACAAAAAATAATGGACCCACTGAGCGAAATCAGAGAAAAAATCAAGAGAATCGCAAACGGCAACGGTAGTTTCACCTGTTTTACCGCCAAGGTGACAAGTGTGGATGGCGAGACTTGCGATGTGGAGCTGGAGGGCATGAAACTGACCGATGTGCGCCTGAGAGCCGTGATGAACGGTGAAGACAGCAAGATACTGGTCACTCCCAAGATTGGCAGTCATGTATTGGTGGTTGACCTTTCGGGAAATCTGTCACAGCTGGCGGCGGTGGGGTACAGCGAAGTGGAAAAAATAGAGATCGACGCCACCGACAAAATCATCTTCAACGGCGGCAACAACAAGGGATTGATACAAATAGAAAAACTGACACAGAAACTGAATGAACTGGTGATAGCTATCAATGCACATACGCACCCTGTAGTATCGGGTAGCGCAACAGGAGTGATGGTTAGTGCGCTGTCTCCCTTCAGTTCATCAGATTACGAAGACACCAAAATAACCCACTAAGATATGAAAGGCATACTGGTTGACGACAACGGGAACATGGTAATCAGCGGCGGGCATGTGGCCATAGGCGACAACCGCACGCAGTTGGCACAGCACCTCATTGGAGCCTTCACCGGCGAGTACAAGCACGCCCCCACACTGGGCGGCAACGCCAGGCGCATGATTGCCGGCACACCCGACCCGTTCTGGGCTGGCAATGTAAAAGGACAGCTGAAACAGTGCCACATCGATGTGGAACGGTTGCGGGTGATTGACGGTGGTGTTGAAGTGGAAATAAAGACTAAGAACTAAGATTATGGCCAGAACGATAAATGACATAGCGAATGTAATGAAGGTGGCGTTTGTACGCAACGAGACACTGCGCACCGCCTTCGGCCTCACGGGCTATAACGCCGATGCTGACGAGGCAGAACTGGTGTCGTATTACAACGACAAATTCAGCGCAGTGAGTGTGGAAACCTGCCTTATCTATGTGGTGGCAGCCGGTATTGCGCTGCTGGAACACATGATGGACTGGTTCATGGCAGATGTCGATACAACCATCGGCCTTGAGCGTTATGGCCATGCCGGCTGGTTTGAGAATGTGGCCAAGAACTTCCAGTATGAGGATGGCACCGATTTCGGACTGGATGAGTCCACTGGCACCTACGCCATCCCATCTGACGAACATAAGATTATCCGCCACGCCAGCTGTGAGGATTATGGCTATGGTGTAAAGCTGAAGGTGGCCAAGGATGGAGACGGGGAACTGGAACCGCTTGACACGGATGAAAAAGCCGCTTTCGAGTACTATATCAGCCGTCTGAAACCTGCCGGTATTCCGGTGACAGTGATCAGCCGCAATGCCGACATGCTGAAGCTGAAAATGACGGTATGGTACAACCCCACCATCTTCACGGAGACAACGGCGCTGAACAAAGTGAAGGAGGTGATAAGACAGTATCTGACCGACATCGACTTCAACGGTGAGTACGTGACCATGACCATGGTTGACCGCCTGCAGGCAGTGTCGGGACTCGACATCATAGAGGTTGGCGAGGCATACGCCCTCCATGCGGGTTACGACTACGAGCGCATTGCGCATGACGCGCGATATATACCTGTTGCGGGCCATATCAAGCTCGCAGGTGATGAGGATAACGAAATAACAATGATAGCCAATGTCTAAATACAGTGTCAACATACGGAAATTCGCCATCGGGCTCCTGCCATTCTCTTTGAGAGGAAACCTGAAGGAGCTGGCAGATGTGCTGCAGAAGCCGGTCAAGGCGTTGCATCACCGTTTTACCATGTACAGGCGGAATTGCCTGTGGCAGCTCAGCTATAACGCCTGCGTAGGCAGTATGCAGGCCATGCTCAACGACCGCTTTTACGACATCTTGCACAGTGTGAGTCCATATTGCCCCATCCTTATCAATGACGGAGAAGCCGTGCCGGCAATCCTGGTCTATCCCGATGCCGAATGGCAACCGCTTATGATAGGTTGTGTGACGCTGACACCACACAGCAGCTGGGGCACCGCTCCTTTCGTGGTGAGGATACCCATGGCGTTTGAGTGCAACACAGACCTTCGAAATGCCGTTGAAAAGCTGGTTAAACAGTATAAAATGACAGGCACAAAATACATAATCGAATATTATCAGGAGGATTAATTATGGATAAACTGCTAAACATCAGCAGGCCGGGCGGTTATCCGCTATGCGCCGAGACATTACAAGTGGTATATGACAATGCCAGGGCAGTGAATGTGTTGCTGGCCGGGTTGAATTTGCCGAACAAATCGGCGGTGATACTGGGTGCGGAAAGCGGTGTCACATCGCTTGCAGGTTACAAATACTTGTATGTGGTAACTATGGGTAACAGGAGACTGGTGCGATATGATGCCGGAGCTGGTGTATCAATGTTTGATTTGACGTCCGCAAAAGTCACCATCACGGAGACCGCACATGATGTGCATGATAACAGTGGACACTCAATAGAAGGCGTGTATAGCGAGGAGCGAGCCGTGATTGAAAACACCTACAACGCCAACGAGAGATGGACGTTCTACCACCTCAAGGACGTGTTAGAGCTAGGTGTATATACCGATTTGCTGCCGCAATTCCGGGCACAATTGGCCAATACCAATGTATCTCTGGCCGAAAACTATGGTAACATATTGTGTAAAAACGACAGAAGGCTGAGGGTGAAGCTGAAATTGGAAGCATCAGTGTCAAACAATCAAACACCCGTCAGCGACGATGAGTACACAATGGAGGTTTCTATTCCTGCCAGCATCTCCGGAGCACAATCATTAAATGCGGTGCTGTTTTGCAATAATCAATACCGTCCTCTTCGTGCTATGCTGATTGGAACTACCATTAAGTTTTATGCAGGAGAGGCACTGGATAGCATAGCTGGTCCCGATACGGAATGGAATAGCATATCATGGACAATGTATGTTAACTCTGAGATACTGCTATGACGGGACGTGACAGACAGACAGTGGCAGACTTGGCCGTAGAGCACTGTGGTGACGCTGACAGCATGTTTGGCATCATGTCGCACAATGACATAGAGGCCTCCTCGGAAGTTGCCGGCATGGAGCTGGAGGATGAGGATGTGTCGGCGAAGCGTGCGGTGGATTATATCCGCACACAGGGCTCAAGTCCCGCATGTGTATATGAGGAGGATGATGATGTCCTCACTGCCAACGATGGAACCGTGGAGGTTACCACAGAAGAATTTGAAACAATAACGGCATAAATAATAGAAAAATGAAATTCAGGGATTTTTTACTGAAACACCTTCTGGCCGACACGGATTATTTAGTCGGTTACGACAACAAAGGCGACTACATACGCATCGGCAAAGATGACTTGGCGGCCTCTGTAGCATCAAATGTGACCGTGCCCACACTGCAGGTGCAGTATTCGTCCAACGGGTCGAGCTGGCACGACAGCTACTCGTCCGGCGACATTTACCTCCGCATCAAGGTCGGCAACGGGGAGTGGAGCTCTGCCATCCGCATCAGCGTCAGCGCATACGACTTATGGCGCGCACAGGGCAATAGCGGTGATGAGGAGGACTTCCTGAAGTCGCTAAAAGGAGAGCCAGGAGAGGTTGATATCTCTGGTCTTAGTATAAGTGACATCAATGGCTATACAGACCTGCTGGACAATGTCAATACCTTATTACAGAATGCCCGTAACGCCATCATCCAGGATGTGGTGAACATTGCTGTGGAAGCTGTAAAAAAACAGTATGCCGAGATGCAACTTGAAGATATCAAGGAGGTGAAGAATATTGCTGATGACGACTTTATCACCATTGTGACTGAAGACGGTCTGCGCAAGGTGAGAATATCAGCCTTCAGCGACAATATCGCTCTGAGGACTGTCAGTGCGGAGAATATCACAAACGCAGTATCGTCGCAACTTGTGATGTTGGAGGTAAGTGGCGAACAGAATGGTGAGAATGTCAGATTTAAGGTTGACAGGGCATACATCTATGGCACTTCTCACCTGTTCCTGAATGGCCAGCGGCTGGTTTCAGGATCGGATTATATCGAGGATAAGGTGGGATTTGCAATGCTAACTCATGCACCTGAGCAGAGTGATAGCCTTGTATTTATCGCAGCAACTAAATAGTAAGATATGGCAACACTGATAAAAGGCAAACAGATTAAGACCACCGACTTCATCAGGGGTGAATCATCGGTGGATTGGAACGACGACACCACCACGGC
>JAFXSR010000026.1 GCA_017525505.1 Bacteroidales bacterium | reverse complement strand
CCGTTGCTGGCCGACGAGGTCATATAGGTCATCCCCTCCACCCCGTTGATGGCCTCCTCCAACGGCATCACCACGCTCTTCTGCACCGTTTCGGCACTCGCGCCCGGATAGCTCGCCCACACGTAGATGGCCGGCGGCGCGATGTCAGGGTAGCGCTCCACCGACAGCGACAGCAACGAAATCACCCCCAACAGCACGATAATCACGCTGATGACGATAGAGAGTAAGGGACGATGGATAAATGTCTGGGTATTCACGACTTTCAACTATAAATTATTATCTATTAACTTTTAACTATTTTTGTTCCATCCTCCACAAACCCCGCCCCCTTGGCGATAATCACATCTCCCGACTCGAGACCATCGACCACCACATACTCCTTGCCGTTGTTTTGCGGAGCCACCTGAATGATAGTGGAGACTGCCTTGCCATCCACCACTTTCATCACATACACCTTGTCCTGAATGCTGTAGGTGGCCTCCTGCGGGATGACGACGGCGTTTTTCCTCACGGATGGCATCACGATTTTACCTGTACCGCCGCTGAGCAAGAGACCATCGCGGTTATCGAAGAGGGCACACACAGAGACCGCACCTGTCGTTTCATCCACAATGCCGCTGATACTTTCCACCAGCCCCGTTTGGCCATAGAACTGGCCGTTGGGGAGGAGCAACCGCACCTCAGGCATCTGATTAACAGCCGCTTCCATCGTTTTGCACTCACTCAGGTAATCCATCAAGACGGTTTCGCTCATCGAGAAGTAGGCACGGATGTGGCGATTGTCAGCCACGATAGTGAGTCCTTCCTGCTGGTTGGGACCCACAAAGTCACCCTTGCGATAGCGTATTCTTCCGACAACCCCGTCCGATGGGCTGCGCAATTCCGTATAACTAAGGTCGTTGCGTGCAGAAGTTAGTGCGGCTTGAGCTGCTGCAAGATTGGCTTTTGCTACGGCAAGGTCGCTTTTTGAGGATGCCAGTTCATAGTCAGAGATGACATTCTTTGCTCGAAGTTTCTGCTTGCCTTCGTATTCCAATTGTGCCTTTTCCAAGGCCGCTGTCATTTGTTGCACATTGGCGTTGGCCGCTTCCACCGCTGCCTTGTAGGTTGCCGCATCCACCCGAAACAGCAGCTGTCCCTCTTTCACCTGCTCGCCTTCCTTCACGTAAATACCTTGCAGATAACCCTCTATGCGCGGAACAATGCGAATATCCTGCTGTCCTTTCAGCGAAGCAGCATATTCAGTGGTAAGCTTGTGGTCGCTGGTCGCGATGGTTAGCAGCTCGTAGTGTTTAGGCTCATCGCCTTCGTTCTGCTGCCGCGATGCGCACGAAAGCATCACCACTGACAGCAACAACCATATTATCCTCTTCATTTTGAACATCCTTATAAATTTGGATGCAAAAATGAGGATTTACAAACAAACTATCAATGTATTAATGAATGAAGCGGGAAAAATCAAAGGTGAACCGTCATTAGAACTATTTGCTCAGAAAAAACATTCTGCAGCACTCTAACAACTGTCAACTATCAATTGTCAACTTATCAGAAGTCCAGCCAGCGCTTTACCGCCGACACCTTCTCTCGGCTCACAATGACCTCCGTGTCAGGATAGCCTTTGAGGTGAACACGCATCTTGCCAAGAAGATAGGACGAAAGTTTTTCCACTGACGCCGCACTGACAATATACTGCCGGTTAACGCGCATAAACCGCTCGGGATCAAGTTGTTTTTCCAGTTCATCCAACGTCAAGTTCAGCATGTGCGATTTACCGTCGGTAGTATAGAGACGGACTATACCATCGCTGATTCCCACATGACTCATCTCGCTTACGGGCACCACGTGGAAGGTGTCGCGGAAAGAAATGAGAAATCGCTCGCGGTAACGGATGCTGCCCGCTGAAGCTAACAGCTGCCGGATGTCTTCCGTGGTGGTGCTACTATGTTCCACAACCACCTTGTCCAATGCTTGCCGAAGCTCTTCGGCATCAATAGGTTTTAACAGGTAGTCAAGACCGTTGTATTTGAAAGCTTGCAGCGCATATTGGTCGTAGGCGGTGGTAAAAATCACAGGTACTAACTGCGGAGCGGACTTCAACCCCACAAAACTCAAGCCATCGCCCAAACGGATGTCCGACAAAATCACATCCGGGGCATTCTCAGCTTGCTTGAAGAAATTCTCCACTTCAGCATTGCTCGCCAACACCGCCATGATTTCAGCATCGGGGCGAATATCTTTCACCAATCTCACCAAACGGTCGGCATTGTTCTGCTCATCTTCTATAATCAAAGTTCTCATAAACTTTCAATTTTCCGTTTTCAGTTTTCAGTTTTCAACTATCACCGGTACCGTTATCGCATAGCTGTCGATGCCATCTTCAATCCGCACCTTTTGGCGGGTGAGCAGACGGTAGCGTTCTTCGATATTGTGAATGCCGATTTGGGTGGATTCAGGGACGGAAACAAGCCGTTTGTTATTCCTCACGGTAATATTCATTCCATCACTGGAAATGTCTATGGTCAGCGGGTGCGCTGTGGTGTGCTCGTTGTGCTTGATGGCATTCTCCACCATCATCTGCAACACAGCAGGCGGCACACTCCCTTGTCCGTCAGCCACTTCTGGAGAAATATCCACACGAATGGTATCGCCAAAACGCTCGCTAAGCAACTGCAGATACTGTCGCAAGTAAGTCAGCTCGTCTTGCAGGCTCACTTTGTCGTGTTCAAGGTGAGAGAGAGCATAGCGATAGACGTTGGAGAGATTCATCAGGTATTTCGAGGCTTTTCGCGGGTCCACCTCAATCAGTTCAGCTAGCATGCTGAAGTTGTTGAACAAGAAATGCGGATTGATTTGGTTTACCAATGCCAGCAGTTTGTAGCGGTCGCGCTCGCGTTCAGCCCGGTCGTAGGAGCGCAGGTAATAGATGGTGGCCATGAAGGTGACGAAACAGCACACGGCGTAGTCAAGCAGCATCTCCAGCGGATGGAACGGCCACCCTTTGTAGAATTCCATTCTCAGATCCGGATCGAAGAGAAACCAAACCAAATAGTAAAGCAACCAGCTCATCATGGAGATGCCAGCCACGATAAGAATTCTGTGAAAAACACGTTTTTTCTTCATCGGAAACAAGATTCAAAAATCAGAATGCAAAGATACAAGATGTTTCCATTAGAAAAACACAAAACTGCGATGAAGCGGGAATTTTTGCGAATGAATTGTTACAGCAGTTTTATGACGATTTATTTCATATTTTTGCCACAAACTGATTCAAAAACTTGATAAAAGGCTCTGTCACAAATACAAAAAAATAACCACCAGATCTTTGGTGACATGGAACAAAAATATTGCTGTGTGAGATGTTATATTTCTGATTGACTTCTAAACCACATTCAAATCATATTTTGATGTAAATATCGTATTTTTTCATATCATATCGCATTGGATACTATATTTTTTTGTATTTTTGCAGCGAAAGAAAAACTATTTATTTCAAAACCTGATATGAAAACCCCGTATTGGATATGGCAATATGACGAATGGCCCCGTTTCTGCTGGAACAATGACAGCATCATCGCTCCATTAGCGCAGGTTCGGGAAAAACAAGGACGGCTACTGGGGCTAATGGACGGCTTGGGGTTTGACGTACAAAGAGCCTCCTCACTTGAGGTGATGACGGAGGACGTGTTGCGCAGCAGTGAGATAGAAGGGTTGCTCCTCAATGCCGAGAATGTGCGTTCTTCGGTGGCGCGGCATCTCGGACTCGACATTGGCGGATTGTCCCATTCAGATCACTATACCGAAGGCGTGGTGCAAGTGATGATGGATGCTGTACAACAAGCCGACACCCCATTGACCAAAGAACGTCTGTTCAACTGGCACGCGGCATTGTTCCCCACCGGAAGAAGCGGCGCCACCCCCATCACCGTGGCGGCATGGCGTACAGGCAAAGAACCGATGTTGGTGGTGAGCGGTGCCATGGGAAAGGAGAGAATCCACTACGAGGCACCGCCGTCAGATGAGGTAGCTCATCAGATGCAACAGTTTATACAATGGTTTAACAGCGAGCCCACCACCGACCCCGTGTTAAAAGCCGCCATTGCGCACCTTTGGTTTGTCAACATACACCCCTTTGACGATGGCAACGGCCGTTTGACACGCACGCTCACCGATATGCTTTTGGCGCGGGCCGACGGATCTCCACAACGTTTCTACAGCATGTCAGCGGCCATCTTGAGGGATAGAAGCAACTACTATGATTTGCTGGAATATATTGGCAAACACGGGCTGGACATCACCCGATGGCTTATGTGGTTCCTGCAAACCATGGAAAACGCTATCGACACCGCAGTTGAGAGAACCCAGCGGGCGATACGGAAATCGTTGTTTTGGCAGAAGTACCGCACTATTGCGCTGAATGAACGACAAATCAAAGTCGTCAATCGGCTTTGGGATGGATTTGAGGGCAAACTCAACACCAGCAAATGGGCAAAGATGACCAAAACTTCCGCAGCCACTGCCTTGCGCGACATACAGGACCTTGTGGACAAAGGCATCCTTTGCCGCACTGAAGAAGGAGGCCGTAGTACCAATTACAGATTGATTGAATAGCCAAGAAATTAATAAGCATCCCCTACCCTTCATCCTCAATAATTGGGGTTTTTGAAAAGCTAAATCCTAACAAATAAGGATGTCTTGCCAAAGACATTTTTACTATTTTTGCCACATCAAAACAGCTACATCATGCCCCTTAAGAAAACTCCATTCTCAAAAGATACCAAACTGGCCGAACTGATGGCGGAAGACCGTCGGCTGTTGCTGCTTTTGTCCCGTTTCGGCATCGGACTGGGTTTTGGCGACCGCAATGTGGAACAGGTGTGCCAGATGAACCAGGTCAATGTCAATCTCTTCCTGATGATTTGCGAAATCTACTCCAACGGGGATTTCAGACCGGGAAAGGAAGAACTCCAGAGAATAGACCTGGGCAACCTTCTTTCCTACTTGAAGGCTTCACATCAGTATTATCTCGACGAACGTTTCCCACACATTGAAGAGCATCTGCAAAACATCATCGAAGCCTGCGGACAGAAATACGGTCCCATGCTCAGCCATTTTTACGATGAATACAAGCAGGAGGTGATGCGGCACATACAATATTATGAAGAAGAGGTGGTGTTTCCATACATCGAGGCCTTGCTCAATGGTCAACGCAGCGATTCATACAAAATCAATGAATTTGAGCATAACCACACCAATATCCAGGACACCCTCGACGACATGATGAATATACTCTTGAAATACCTGCCCGGCGACATTCTGCCCAAGGAACGCATCGAGATTTCACTTGACATCATGGATCTGAGCGATGACCTCAACCGCCATTCGCTCATCGAGGACCGCATACTCATTCCCTACGTCGAATTACTTGAAAAAGCATAGCCATGAGAAACCGCGTTATCATTTGCTCGTCTTTTGAGATGGTCTCCATCGGCTTAGCTGAGATTATTGACAGTCTGGCGCAGTTTGACGTGGTATCATGCCTCGACAGTCCTGAATACCTATCAGAGAAAATTCTTACCACCGATGCTAATATAGTCATCATCGACCCTTCGGTATTGGGCTACCAGAACAAGGACTTTGTCTTCCAGTTCAGAAAAAAACACCCGCATGTCACACTCATCGCTTTGGTGACCACCAGCCTCGACCATTCGTGGCTGGTGCCTTATTGCGGCGTCATCGAAATCAACGACACCCGTTCAAAAATCATCGACAAGATGAGTGAATTCGTCAAGAACGACAAGCAGAAAAAGAACGAGGACGTGGAACTCTCGAAACGGGAGACCGATGTGCTGATTGCTATAGCCAAAGGTATGATGAACAAGGAGATAGCCGACCAGATGAACCTTTCTGTCCATACGGTCATCTCCCATAGGAAAAACATCACCCGGAAAACGGGCATCAAATCCGTCTCCGGCCTGACCGTTTACGCCTTGCTCAACAATTTGATTAACGAAAACGAATTAATATAAGTCTTGAAAAAATGAATTTGACATTGAATCTGCCTCCATTTAGTAATTTTGGTTAATGTTGTTATCGGAATCGGTGCCGACATCCTGCCAGCCTGTAGCGAGATGCCCGGCGCCCGCTGTCCGAGGAGAAAAGAAATTGTCATTTTACCATTATACACCTCCTGACAGTTGTTCAAGAAAGGCAAAAAGAAGACGATTTTTGCCCTCGAAACAATCAAACTTTTTTGTATCTTTGCCGCCGATTTGGTCGCCCGACGAGGGAGCTAAGAGGGAAGCCGGTGAGAGTCCGGCGCAGTCCCGCTGCTGTAAGCTCATCAAGTTGAACCCCAATCTGTTACGTCACTGTGCGACGCCATAGCCGCATGGGAAGACAGGGGGAAGACGAGCAAGCCAGAAGACCTGCCAAATTGTATTTTTATCGGTAATGCTTTCGAGGAAAGGCAATCCGGCCACAGGACTTTACACTGTCTTGCTGTAGTGTGTGATATCTGTGCGTTTACTGGTATTCCCCCTTTGTCAGTTTTGCCGATACTGGAGATTGATGAACCTTTATTATCAACAATTAAAAGTATCAAACTATGGTAAAAAAACTAATGACACTGATTTTGGGACTGACACTCACATTGAGTGCCTCAGCCCAACTGATTACCATCGACCCAAGCAACGTGCAGTTCTGGACGGGAAGTGGTAGCAACAGCACCATCGTCGCCATCGGCTGGGACGATGATTCGGCTCCATACACACCCACTGTGGTTATCTGGGGAGTGCGCTGGGAAGGAAACATTTACCTCATCAATGCTCTGGACACCATCGCGGCATACGATGAACGCTTCTCCTATACCATGGGCAGTGGCGGTTTTCTACAGACACTTTCTTACACCGATCCCGACAACGGGCTTGTTTTGACGCCATCAATGGAATGGAACTGCAACAGTTATGGCTCTGTTTATGGTTCCACCGTACTGACTAGCACACCACTGAGAATCAGCGAATCGACATGCGACAACTACACCTTCACCGGCGTAAACAACATTGTATATGCCACCGACCCCAATACGGCTTTTTCCTGTGCCAAAGCACAAGCTCTCTCATTGACAGACTTAACGGCCAACACGGTCACAGTAAATATCACCGACACCACGTATGTGAACAACTATACTGTAATGCTCTATGCTGGCGACTCATTGGTTGACAGCGTTGTCATATCTACCCAGACCATCTCCTATACCACCCTTTCCGACAATACAGCTTATTCTGTCAAGGTCTTCTCCAACTGTTCTGATGGCACACAAACTGCCAGTCGTTCAATCTCTTTCCGCACCCCATGCATAGCCGTTGCCCATACCAGTCTTCCTTGGACCGAGGACTTCCAATCAGGCACAGGTTCATCATATTCTACCGCATCAGCTTTCTTCTCCAATCATATTTTCTGCTGGGACCTGATTAACCCCTATAGTAGTTCGGACCCCTATATCAACAGCTCTTCTTCAGTGAATGTCAGCGGCGGACAATGCCTCTATGTGAGCAGCCGTCCTTCCTCCCCAACCATTTTAGTGTTGCCTCCATTTGAAGACACTCCCGACCAGCTACAGCTCAGTTTCGATGTATTATCTACTTATGGACATGGTTTTGAAGCGGGTGTCATTACGGATGTTACCGATATATCCACCTTCACCCCCATCGCCACCTGTTTGCCTACCGGTAGCGGCTGGAACCACTTCGAAGTTACCTTCGCTGGTATCACCTCAGGTCGAATTGCACTACGCCGTAATGACAACAGTTATGGCTACCTCGACAATGTGACTGTTAACGAGCTTCCTTCTTGCGTAAAGCCATCACAAGTAATCATCTCTAACATAGACACTTATTCTGCAGACATCACCATCACTGACCCCAATGCGACAAACCACTATATGATATATGTCGCTGAGGACAGCGTAGAAATATACAGCAACAACTATACCCTCACCGGCCTGCTGCCCAACATTCGCTATGAGGTAGCTGTACGCACTGTTTGCCCTGATGGGCTCACGAATGCCACCATGGCGGCCTTCCGCACCGGCTGCGGCCCGATTGCCGTTCCTTATCATGAAGACTTCAGCCAGTTTGTGGATGTGGCCAATGGCTACGGCAATGCTGTAACCGACAGCACCCTGCCCTGCTGGAGCTTCCTCAAGGCACGTGCTCTCGACCGACTGGAGCTTTTCACCCCGTCACAAAGTTCAACTTACGGCTACGGCAATGATGGCTACACCCTGCGCATTTATGGAAACTATTCCAATTCTCGCGACATTTTGGTGCTTCCCGAACTGAACCAGGAAACCAACACATTGGAAATCAGTTTTATGACCCGTCCCTCCGAAACTGGCACCTTCGGTGGAATCTTGGAGGTAGGTTATATGACCGATCCTACCGACACGGCCAGCTTTGTTACCGTAAGCAGCAATCCTTGTGGCCAATTCACCAATGGCTATGACTTGCGGACTGCCACCTTCACCAATGCGCCCATGAATGCTCGCATCGCTCTCCGTGTTGTCCCTACTGGCGGTTCGGCAAAATCATGGTATATCGATGATCTTGACGTTCATGATATGCCCGCTTGCGCCCGCGCCAACGGCATCGATGTGGACAACATCACCACTGATGGCTTTACCCTCCATGTTGACGACCCGACCTCAGTGAATAATTACCGTTATTATATCACATCAGAAGCAGGTATTGACAGTTCGGATTTCTATGACACCGTGGTCACCATCACGGGCTTGGCTGCCTCCGCTGACTTTGAGCTCAGTGTGGTCAGCATCTGCGACGACGGCACCCTCACGCTGCCCCATACCATTTCAGTAAGCACCCTTTGCGCCCCTGTCTCTGTAGTACCTTTTGAGGAAGACTTCGAAGATTGGACAGCTTCCCAGGCACAGGGTATGAACCGTTGCTGGAACCGTCTCTACTGCAACTCATCCAACAATCTGGTTACCAACAATTATCCTTATTGTGCTTCCGGCTCATCAAACGCGATCAACGGCTTCAAATCGCTCAAAATGTACTCCAAAGGCACCTCAAGTGCTATCAAGGAATATTCTGTGGCTTATCTGCCTGAATTTGAAGCGAATGTCACTGGGCTGAAAGTGCGTTTCTTCTACAAATATGGTGGCACCACTACCAACATCAACAAAGTGCGTATTGCGGTCGGTATCAGCGAAAGTGTGACCGATACCACAACATTCACCCGTCTGGCCACCTTGACTCCTTCCGTAGTTGGTTGGAATGAATTCGAAGTGGATTTCAGCGCTTACACAGGCACAGGCAACCGTATCACCATTATGCAAACCAGTACTGGTACCACAGCTATCACAAGCTATATTGACAGCCTGGTGGTGGATACCATCAGCAGTTGCAACCGTCCCGCCACCTTCGAGGTGTCTGACATTACAGCTTACGGAGCCACGCTTACATGGACGGACCCGAGCAATGCCGATTCGTATATTATCCGTTGGAGCGATGGCACTTCCACCGACAGTGTCACCGTCATGGGCGAAACTTCTTACGAACTCACGAATCTTGCACCGAGCAGCAGCTACACGGTTGACATTCGCAGCATCTGCTGGGGCGAGCCCACCAATGCCCGCACATTAAGCTTCGCCACCTCGTGTGCTCCTATGCCTCTGCCTTGGAGCATGAATTTCGACAACATCAGCAATCTGAATCAGCTTTCATCCTGCTGGAACAGATACAGCGGTCTCTATATAGACTCCACACATAGCGCCACATTGATATCCACTACCAGCGGATGGTCACGTTCCACCACTGCTTTTGAAGGATCGTCACATGTGAAAGTCAACCTTTATAGCACTTCATGCAAGTACTGGCTGGTTACTCCAGAAATCGACCTCGCTGAGACTGCTGAACTTACATTCGACTATATGTTGACTAAATATAACGTAACCGATGCTCCTGAAACGGGAACAGGTTTGGAAGACGATAGATTCATCGTGCTGGCCACCACCGACAATGGTACCAGCTGGATTCCCGTTGCCCAATGGGGAAACGACACCATCAACCGCGACGACTATTATCTTCCGGCAGTAAACAACACCTCCTCTCATGCCACCATTTCCCTCTCGGATTTCACAGGGCAAACCGTCCGCCTGGCCTTTTACGGGGAGAGCACGGTCGGTGGCACCGACAACGATTTCCGTCTTGACAATATCGTAGTCGCCGTAGCCACTGACACCACAGTCACTCCTATTGATACCACAGAAATCCCTGTAGAGCCTATTGAACTATGCACGACAATCCATTCGCTGACTTATGGCGAAGATTTTGCCAGCTACACTACCAATCAAGACATTCGTCCTTTATTTGCCGGTGCACCGATACCGGATTGTTGGACGGTAATTGGCAACGGTACCGTTCAACATAGTGGGGACGGCACTTCCACAAATTCAGATTATTTTGGTGGTGTAGGATATTCCACAAGCATTAACAATTTCGGTGCTATTGCAAGTAATAATGCATTCTTCGCATTTATCGCCAGCCAAATATACACTGGTACGAATACTGAACATATCAACAATATGCTTTCTACCGGTACACGTCGCTATGCGGTGCTACCTGCATTTGACGCACCTCTGTCACAGACCATTCTCACTTTCGACCACCGCACCAATATCGCAGATGCCAATACACAGCTTTCAGTGGGTTATATTTTAACTGACACTGCCGACTTTGTGGCTCTGGAAACCTATACTGCTGACAACAAAGTTTTGCATCATGACACCATTCATTTCAATCAGCACACCAACATACCTGACAACGCACGTCTCACGCTAATGTGGAATGTGGCCAGCAGCACGGCAAGTTCCAATGGTCCGGGCAACCGCTACTGTGGAATTGACAATCTGATTGTGGCTCTTGAATCCACAACACCTATTGACACTGTCATTCCCGGACCAACACCTGAAGACGCTTCTATCGCTGCCAGCGACATTTTGTTCTGGGTGGGTGAAGGCACTAACGAAGTGGTGATGGCGGTCAACTGGGCAGATCCAGACACTTGTCTCGCTTGGGGCGTGATGTGGAATGGCTCCGCTACTGTCAAGGATTTGATGGATACCATCATGGCACACGACTCCCGTTTCACATACACAGAAAGCAACGGTTTGCTAGGCGATATTATCTATACCGTTGATGAACTCACCCTCCATCTTACCGAAGAAAGTGCTTCACCATGGGGCAACTACTGGCTGTACAATGTCAATGGCACGGCCGCACAAGACATGTTCAATGCTCATGAGGTCCACAATGGAGACTTTGTCAAATGGGGAGATCCCAACAGCGGCACCTCCATCGGCGCCGACGAATGGGGCATGGACATTCTCGTATGGACAACAACAGTTACCCCTGTTACAGTAAACACCACTGGAATTTCTGAAATAAACATGATTATCGAAAGCATTTGGCCTAATCCGACCAGCGCTATCGTCAATGTGTGCGTGAATCGTGATGCCAAAGCAGCTCTCTACGACATTTCAGGCCGTTGTCTGGGAAACTGCACACTGTCTGAAGGCAGTAACACCATCGACCTTTCTAACTTCACCGCAGGAGTCTATCTGCTTCGTATAGAAAACTCAATAAGTAAGATTGTGAAGAGATAGGATTAAAACATTTTACTTTACCTTTCTTTTAGTCCCCGATCGCCTGACATGTCGCTTCGGGGACTTTTCATATATAGTGCCAGAGCACCATCATAATTGAGGAATTACCACCTTGAAAATCCCTTTAAAATGGGATAATCCAACACATCAAAAGAAAGTATTTTTGCCATCAAAAAAAATCAAAAAAAGTTATGGCAAAAAATCTATCTTTTCTCAAAATCTTGTTTTTAGTTGCATTCATGCTGCCCTTGTTTACACTTCGTGCACAAGTGACCACATCAGACACGATTGGCAGCGGCTCAACAACTTCCATTCATTCGGCATTGCCAGGTGCTTACGGCTATCACTTGTCGGCAGCATTGTATCTCAACAATGAGATCAACCACTCGGCTGGAAACATTGAATCACTTTCCTATCACATCACATACGGGAACTATCCGGTAAATGACGGGGATAAAAAGGTTCGGATTTATCTGTTGGAGACAACTGATCCATCTATAGATTTATCACAGACATGGAATTCTTTGGTGGTTTCTGCCACCTTGGTGTATGATTCTATCGGCTGCGACATCCAGTGGGATGATTATTGGAAGGAATTTGTTTTCTCGCAGCCTTTCCCATACAGCGGTGGCAATCTGATAGTACTGGTAGAAGGTGAAGCTTGCGACCCCTACCCCAATATGGGAGATTGTGAGACAGAGATTTACGTCAACAACGGGACTGTCAACAACTGTTGGAACCGAGTGCAGGATGGAACCCCTATCTCTTTCACCACGGCAATGAGTTCCATTCCCGAAGGCACACACGGCAACCACTACGACCGTCCGAACATAGTATTCGCTTTCAGTTCCGGCGAACCTGCTTCACCTGACACGAATTGTGTTCTGACGCTTCCCATGATGGAAACATTTGAGAGTTATCCGGGAGATTTCTCCTCCATTCCCACCTGCTGGGCCAAGATCTCGCAGGAATACAACCAAGCCTACGGCAGCTACTACCCTGTCATCAACGGCGGCAGCGCAAGCGACCCCAACCAGTCGGTGATGTTTATGCTGATGGACTCTTATTCATCCTATCTTATCATGCCTGCCTTAGACAGCAACTTGACAATGCAGAATGTTTCTATGTCGTTCAACTTCAAGTCCTCCCAGCAAAACATTACACATTTGGTGGTGGGCGTAATGTCGGATCCGACCGACACGCTGACATTTGTACCAGTGGGAAGTGTGTGTCGCGAAGGCAGCGCCAGCAGCTGGGAATCCAAGGAAATCAATTTCACCACCTACACCGGCACAGGCCGTTACATCACCTTCTGGTTCAGCAAAGCCAATTCCACCCACATGTTCCCGAGTTGCTTCCTTGATAATGTAGCCGTTTTTGAAACACCCGACTGTACCCCTCCCGTGCAGATTTCCGCCACTTTGGATAGTCTCGACGCTACCATTTCCTGGACATACACCAACAATGCATACGGTGCAAGAATCTATTACAAAACGACCACAGACTCCTTGTTCGACTCTGCTGAAGTTTATACGGACAACTACTTCACCCTTTACGATTTGCCTTTTAACACCGTTTACCAATATTATATTGTCACTCTTTGTGATGACGGCAGTGAATCGGAGCCTTCGCCAATTTACACATTCTCCACTCCTTGCGAGACTGTGACAAACTTTCCCTGGATTGAAAGTTTTGAAAACGGATTGGGTTGCTGGACTCTGAATGCCTCTTCGGCTGGACAAGAATGGCTAATGGTCACCTCCGGCAGTTATCCCACATGCACACCATATTCAGGAAATTTCATGATGAAATATGACTGCTGGAGTTTCCCGTCGGGCAGCTGGAGCACAATGACTTCTCCCGCAATGACTATTTCGCAGGATATGACACTCTCATTCGCCTATTACCAGCAGGACACATATACGGCAAATGACAAGATTGAAGTTTACCTCAACACCACTCCCGACATGGTAAATGCCACCCTTTTGACCACCGTTTATGGTTACAACCCCGCCCTGAGCGGATGGGATTCCGTATCAGTTGTCATTCCAACCCAAAATAATGACGCATATCTGATTTTCAAGGCCACCTCCGATTACGGCTATAACCTTTATATGGATCACATAACGATAGACTACTACACACCTGACGACACGATAGCGATTGACTCCGTTTACATCACCCTGGACACCAGCATTTGTGAAGGTGAGAGTATGGATTTTAATGGTGTTTCTTATACAGAAGCGGGTAGCTACACGTTCACCGCTAACGACACCGTTTTCACATTGAACCTGACCGTCAATCCAGTGTACAACATCATCATTAATGATAGCATCAACTCTGGAGAAACTTACACGCAATATGGTTTCAATGAGAGTACGGCAGGAACCTACACGCAATATCTAACAACAATCCATGGCTGTGACAGCATTATCACTTTGAATTTGACAGTAATGACCGGCATAAATGAATATAAGGGCATAAACATCTCCATAGCTCCCAATCCCGCCCATGATTATGTTGTGGTGACAGTAAAGGATATGCACAAAGAGATGACATTGGAGTTAATGGATATGTGAGGACGGGTTTTGCAAACAATGCGGTTAACAGCAGAGAATTCGATGCTTCGTGTGGAGCGAGGGAACCTGCCAGACGGAATTTATATGTTGCGAATGTCCTCCAACGGGCAAATACAGACACGAAAAGTGATTTTCAGATAATCTCTCAAGTCGCAGTCTTCGGGCTGCGGCTTTTTTTAGTATTTTTGTAAACTCATAACTCATCATCTCCATGGAACATCATCAAAATCAAGAGCACCATCACCACCAT
>JAFXSR010000025.1 GCA_017525505.1 Bacteroidales bacterium | reverse complement strand
TATGGTTAGCGTAGAACGAAACATGCATCCGTGTGGGTTTATCCATACATAAGGCAAATGGTCGCCTTGTCTTAACTAACTCTGTTTTATTTTCCCGCGTATGAAACAGCAGTTCGAAAACGTTCAAAAGGGCCAGCAACATATTTGATTTCCCGGATGCATTGGCACCGTATATCACCGCCAGTTTGTTAACCCGCTTCTCGTTACCCATGTCCACCGAAGCCCAATCATCCTCATTAGATTTCGTTTCAAAGTTTAACGTTTGACGCTCCTTTATCGAAAGATAATTCTCAACACAAAATTCTCGTATCATAGTATCCGTATTATAATTTCGCCGCAAAAATAATAAAAATATTGATACAATCAGGAAATAAATTTTGTTTTTGTAAAAAAGCTACGAAACTGGCGCGAATTTACCGTATTCCGGTTTCTGTATGCCAACAGAATTAACTGGCGATGACTTCCTCACATCAAACTCCCAATAAACCTCACGAACCCCTCTACATCCTCCTCCACGCTCGCTTTTTCCAACGCCGCCATGTACGTTTATCGCCGCTCCACGGGGATCACCACCCAAGGGTAGCCGGCGGTCACGAGCTGGCTGTGCTGAAGAAGAGGTATGAAGGATACTGTCTATTGCGAAAATTCGTATTTTTGCGCCGTTTTATAACCCTTTCCACAAAGGGCTGTAAGCCCGACCTATGTCAACCCAGGGTGAGAGAAGCGAGCCCTGGAGTATTAAGTCAACAAAAACCGTAATAAAATGAAAAGTCCCAAACTGATACTGCTCCTTGCAGTCGTGACGCTGACCGCCGTCTCCTGCGGTTCCAAGAAAGAAACCCCGAAAGAGGAGGCCCCTAAGATGCTGGTCCTCTACTACTCCCAGACCGGCAACACCAAGGCCGTGGCGGAGGCAATCGCCAACAAGCTCGGTGCCGACATCGAGGAAATCACGATGGTGAATCCCTACGATCCTGATTTCCAGGCGACCATCGACCGTTGCAAGAAAGACCAGGAGCAGGGTGTCCTCCCTGAGATTCAACCCGTAAAAGCGGACATCGCCAACTACGACGTCATCTTCCTCGGCTTCCCCGTGTGGTTCGGGACGTATGCGCCGCCCGTGACCGCCTTCCTCAATGCTGCGGATTTCAGTGGCAAGAAGATCGTGCCGTTCTGCACCTTCGGCAGCGGCGGTCTGGAGTCCAGCGCGAAGGATTTGGTAGCGGCTGAACCTGGTGCGGAAATCCTGCCTGGTTACGGAGTCCGCGCCGCCCGCCTGGAAGCGATGCCCAAAGAGGTTGACAATTTCCTGAAAGCCAACGGATTCCTTGAGGGCGAATGCCCCCAGTTGGCGGACTTCCCCGCGCAGCACGAGGCGAGCGCTGACGAGACCGCTATCTTCGACGTGGCGGTCGATGGCTACCCGATGATCCACGCCAAGGCCAAGACGGTGGCCTCCCGCAACATTCCCGACGGCACGGAATACCTCTTCACCGCCGTCAACCTCCCCCGCGAGGACAAGCCCGGGATACCCATCGACGAGATTCAGGTCTATGTGACGGTGGAGAAAGACAAAGCGCCAGTGTTCACGAAGGTGATACGGTAGGCTGGTTTTCCCGCAGAACACGCTGACTTGCGCTGAAAATATGTCTGCGTCAGTTGGTGAGGTCTGCGGGAGAAAAACACGACAAGCAAGGATTCATACAAGATTTGATACATGGGAAATATCTCCCGTCTGAAAAAAGTTGCATTATGCATTCCGATACATTGGAAAAAAGTTGTATTTTTGCAGTCTGAATCCTGGAAAAAAGTTGCATTATGCTTCGTAGAAAAATCGACAAAGTATTTGATAATTGGGCAAATAAAAACAAAAAGAAAGCACTTTTTGTTGAAGGTGCCAGACAAGTAGGAAAAACCACTTCCATTAGGGAACTTGCCCGCCGGCATTACAAGCATTTCATTGAAATCAATTTCATCAAAACCCCGTCCGCGAAAAAGGCTTTTGACGGTGATTTGGATGCCAACACTATAATCCTTAACCTTTCGGCGATGGGATTAGGCCCTTTTGTTCCGGGTGAGACCTTGATTTTTTTCGATGAGATTCAAGAGTGCCCCAACGCTCGGGCTGCTATCAAATTTCTCGTGGAGGATGGTGCATTCGACTATGTGGAATCTGGGTCCCTACTTGGGATTCACTATAAAGGGGAGGATGATTCCGAGGATGAGGTTGGGGAAATCCCTTCCATACCCGTTGGATCAGAAGAAACCGTGGAAATGTATCCTCTTGATTTCGAGGAGTTTCTCTGGGCGGCAGGTATTACCGAGGATATCATTGGCATATTGATGAATGCTTTTTCTACGAACAAGGCTGTCCCGGAGTTTGTCCATGACCAGATTATGCGCCGATACGCACAATATATGGCTGTGGGGGGATTACCAGAAGTAGTCGCTGGTTTTATGGAAAACCGTGATTTCTCCGTAGTCCTTAACCTGCAGAATAATCTTTTGGCTGGTTATAGAAGGGACATTTCCAAATATGCAGGTAAAGACAAAGTGTTGGTGAAGCGGGTGTTTGACTCTATCCCGGCTCAATTGGCAAAACCGGACAAGCGATTTGTGCTGGCGGATCTGGAACACGGGGCAAGCCGCCGCAAGTATGCCGATCCCACGCAGTGGTTGATAGATGCCGGAATGGCTTATTATGCCATACAAACCAATGCCTTGTCACTTCCGCTGTCTAACGTGGAGAACCGCCGACTTTACAAATTGTATCTGTTGGATAATGGGCTTTTATGCAATATGAGCCTGCCACGGCAACATTTTGCTATTTTGAACGGTGACCTCGACTTGAATGAAGGTGCTATGACAGAAAACTTTGTGGCCGCTGAATTGGTGAAAAAAGGTTATCCGTTGCATTATTTTGACCAAAAAAGCAAACACGAACTTGATTTTGTTTTGCCCGCTGAGGAAGGCATTCAGATCGTGGAGGT
>JAFXSR010000024.1 GCA_017525505.1 Bacteroidales bacterium | reverse complement strand
ACTGAAACTGTTTTTAATGACCTTATAGAACTTAAACTCGTTAAACTCCCTCACCTCCTTTTCTCAAAAACTTTAAAAAAATACCTCGAAGAGGTTGAATTTTAGTACCCCCCTCACAAGCGTAGCGCAGTGTGGGGAATATCAAAACATCAAAATTCTTTGTTATGAAGATTCCAGCATCAGAACTCCCCAAACAAGCCTCCGGGGCTATCTATCACCTGAACCTTTTCCCGGAAGACATTGCCGATAACATCATCCTTGTTGGCGACCCCGGTCGTGTGTCTATGATTTCCCAGCACTTTGACACGATTGACCTGAAAAAAAGCAATCGAGAGTTGTTTACGCATACGGGTACCAAAAATGGTAAGCGTATCACAGCCATTTCTACGGGCATGGGCACTGACAATGTGGAGATTGTGATGAATGAGCTGGACGCCTTGGTCAATATCGATCTGGAGACAATGGAAGTGAAACCGGATCACCACAGTCTGAATTTGGTGCGTGTTGGTACTTCCGGCGCTTTGGACGAACGTTTCACCCCGGGAATTGTAATTGCAACCCAATATGCTATGGGACTGGATGGTGTGATACATTTCTACAACCATCATGGCGTTGATCATGAGGATGTTGTCAAAGCATTTGTGGAGCATACAGGCTGGGGCGAGAAATTGCCCTATCCCTATTGTGTCAAAGGTTCCGACGACTTGTTGCAGCGTATCGCCTTTGACATGGAAAAGGGCCTGACGCTGACGGCTCCCGGTTTCTATGCCCCGCAGGGTAGGGCAGTGCGCGGTCCTCTGAAATTTCCCGGAATGAATGCCAAAATCGCATCCTTCGATTATCAGGGTCTTCGTTGTACCAATATGGAAATGGAATGCGCCGCACTCTACGGTTTGAGCCGTGTGTTAGGCCATAATGCACTTACCTGCTGTCTTTTGATCGCCAACCGTGTGACTGGCGAATTCGTAAGCGATTATCACGAACTTATGGACCAACTCGTAGCCAAAGTCGTGGACCGCTTCTAAAACTGAAAACTGAAAGTTGAAAACTGAAAGTTTACAGGTTCCAGGTTGCAGGTTACAGGTTTCAGGTTACAGGTTTCAGGTTACAGGTTTCAGGTTACAGTAGGTTGTGAATTGGGTATGATGTATTAAGAATTGGTAGCGTTAACACGAAGTCACCAATATTCGTTGGCACATACACGTTTGCTAATTAACTAATTAACTAATTTACATATTCAACCCCATTATCGCATGTTGCGCGATAAATGCGAGCACACCTGCCAGATAACCCATTATGGCAATCCAGCTGATGTGTTTCAGATACCAGATAAAGTCGATTTTCTCCATATCCATGACGGCTACGCCAGCGGCGGAACCGATGATGAGCAAGCTGCCTCCTGTGCCTGCACAGTAAGCGATGAAGCTCCAGAAATAGTGGTCAAGCGGGAAGTCATACATGCCCATCGTGGCGGCCACCAGAGGAACGTTATCCACAATGGAGGACATGATACCGATAATGGTACCGATGGAGTAATATTTGTGGGGCTCTCCCAATGAGATGCTGTCCAGACCATTGGCGAACAAGCTGAGATGTCCTACGGTTCCCAAAGCGTTTACTGCCAGCAATATGCCTAAGAAGAACAGGATGCTGGGTACATCCACGCGGGTGATGACGTTGGTGATGGCGTATTTCTCGTTGAAGCTTTCGCGGGTACTGCGGTGGATAATCTCAGAGGTCACCCACAGGATGCTAAGGCCTCCCATCATGCCGATGTATGGCGGAAGATGCGTGAGGGTTTTGAAAATGGGAACCCCCACAAGGCATGAAACACCCAGAATGAGAAACAGCTTGCGCTGCCAGTCCAGAGGTCTCTCGGTGTCTTCAGCGGTACTTCTTTGGGGATTTTGAATATTCCCTTTCATGATAAACGAAAGGATAGTAAGCGGAATGAGCAATGAAATGGCACTTGGCAACAACGTGGCGGTGATGATGTTGACGGTGGATACTTTGCCGGCAATCCACAACATGATGGTGGTGACATCACCGATGGGTGACCATGCACCGCCGGCATTGGCCGCCACAATCACCATGCCGCCATAAAACCAACGGTCGTGCTGGTCGTCGATGAGCTTGCGCAGCAAGGCTATCATGACGATAGAGGTGGTGAGGTTGTCCAAGACGGCAGACATGAAGAATGTCAGAAGGGAGAGAATCCACAACAGACGGACTTTCTTTTTGCTCTTGATATGGTCTGTGATTAATGAGAAACCTCCGTTGGTATCGATGATTTCCACAATGGTCATGGCACCCAAGAGGAAGAACAGAATTTCGGATACTTCTCCCAATACGTGGATTAACTCGAAATGGGTTATCCATTCTATGAACCCCTCTCCTGGATGGTCTTCAATATAGTCCATCATTGGGGCGGTGTCCACCAACATGCCTTCCCCGCCGATGATGGCACATACCCATAAAAGGACTCCCAGCATCAGGGCCGTTGCGGTTTTGTTAATTTTCAAGGGGTGCTCCAGCGCTATCAACGTATAGCCAATAAGGAAGATAACAATCATTAAGACAAACATAACTCAACTTTTTTTGAATTTGCAAAAATAATATTTTTTTCCGTTGCATTTTCAATAAAAATTATGTACCTTTGCAATCCGAAAAAAAGATTATTCACCAAAAAAGAATTATTATGAAAAAAATCTTTACCCTTTTTGCTGCCATGGCGCTGACGGTTTTGTCATACGCACAACCAGCCAATGGCTCTTTTGCTTCAGATTTTAGCCTCTATGAGATTGACAAAGCCACGGGTACGATGTTGACCGACCATACCATCAATCTATACGGTATGCTGAACGATTACAAGACGGTTTACATTGATGTGTCTGCCACCACTTGTGGCCCCTGCCTTACTTTTCACCAAGGTGGAACGCTGGACAACATATACAATAGTTATGGTCCCAACAGTGCCGTGAATGATTCCCGCGTTCTTTTCATCGAAGGTGCGAGCACAGGTAGTAGCTGGCCTGCCATCAACGGTAGTGCCGGTTCCAATTATTGGGACTGTACCCATGTTTATGGAAGTACTACAGAATTGGTGCCTTATCCCGTTATTCCTTTGCGCTTGTCTCCGAACTATGTTTCCAATGATGGTTCTTGCAATTATTACACATTCCATAATGATTATAATATAGGGGCTTTCCCTACTGTTTTCATGGTTTGTCCCAACAGAATGGTGTATGATCTTTATGGCGTTGTCTCATCAAATGCAACTACATATCATAACCAGATCGCTTCCAAATGCCCTGCATGGGACAATGCGAACGATGCTATGTTTAGTCTTGAGGACTTGAATACTCATGTGTGCTATTGCGATCATCCATTTGCTCCCAAAGTGATTCTCCAGAATGTGGGTACTGCTCCGTTGACCAGTGCGGTTCTTCACGTGACTTGTGGCCCGGATGCGTATGATCATACTTGGACAGGCAATCTGAACCAGTTTGAAATGGAAGAAGTGACGCTGACACCTTTTGTGCCTACACAGGAGGGCAACGTGACAATAAACATCCAGGTGGCTGAGGCTAATGGCGTGGCGGACGCAGGCACAAAGTACAACAGCTTCAGCACATCCGTAAACGTGCAAAAAAATTCTAATATTTCAACTGCTGTACAACAGTTTACCACAACCTCTTTGGATCCCTGGGCATTAGAGGACAATACCGATGGCCTTTGTGGCAGATTCCTTGCCGCACTACGTTTCCGCGCATATAAAATTCATGCAGGCGGCACCGCCGAATTATATGCTCCTTTGATGAATTTCACTAACAATCAGGAACCGACATTGACTTTTGATGTGGCTCATGTACGTTATTCATCATCCTCTGAAAGATTACAGGTGATGGTTTCCAGTGACTGTGGCACAACATGGACTGTTGTATATGATAAGGCAGGTGAAGAATTGGCAACAGGACCTGCATCTTCCAGTGAATTCAATACCCCGTCTGCATATTATCGTCAGGAAATTGTGGACCTTTCTGATTACGCTGGCGAAGAGCGTGTGTTAATCAAGTTCGTTTTCACATCAGACTACGGCAATAATGTTTTTGTTGATAATATCAATATCTCTAATGGCCCGACTGCAATTGAAACGGTTGAAGTCAGTAACCTTGAGATTTTCCCGAACCCGGTGAAGGATGTGCTGACCATCAACTATGACAAAGCTATCAGCCAGATTGATGTGTATGACTTGGACGGTAAACTGGTGAAGAGCTTCACCACTGTTGGCAGCACTGTCAATGTCAGCGACTTGTCTGCTGGTGTTTATATGCTGAATATGCAGACCGAAGAAGGTCTTGTCGTGAAGAAAATCGTGAAAGAATAAGCTTTCTTATCATCTTTATAATGCGAACGGGCGGAGGTGCGGACTTCCGCCCGTTTTTTTTCTCTACACAAATGCACGAAGTGCATGCCTTAACGCCTTGACGTCTTGGCGAAACTTCTGGATCTGTTTGCACGTTAACTAATTTGCTAATTTCATTGGCACATTGGCACATTTTCTCGTTTTCTCATTTGCTCATTTGCTAATTATTTTTCGTATTTTTGCACTTTGATTTCAACCATACAGAATATGAAGAAAAAGATATTGTTGATATACACCGGCGGCACCATCGGCATGATGCATAATCCCGATAATGGAGCCCTAGAACCTTTTGAGTTCAATGATATTTACAGCCATCTGCCAATGCTGAAACTGCTGAATGCGGATATCGAATTTAAAACACTGCTGCCACTGATTGACTCATCTGACACCAATCCCGCCTTCTGGGTCCGTTTGGCGACGATGATTGGGGAAAATTACAAAGCATACGATGGTTTCGTCATCCTGCACGGCACCGATACCATGTCCTATACCGCTTCAGCCCTGAGCTTTATGTTAGAGAATCTGGCCAAACCGGTGATCCTCACGGGCTCGCAGCTTCCTTTGGGGGCTTTGCGCACCGATGGCCGCGATAATATCGTGACGGCCGTGGAAATCGCTGCCGATGAGTGTGCCGGTGAACCCCGTATTCAGGAGGTGTGTATTTATTTCGACAACTCACTCTTCCGTGGAAATAGAACCTATAAGGCTAATGCGGAGGAGTTCAGTGCTTTTGCCTCTCCAAACTATCACCGTCTGGCTACGGTGGGGGTCACCATCCACTATAATGATTTTTTTATTCACCAGTCGGAAAAGAAACCGCTGCGGGTGCATAAAGAATTAGATGACAACATCGCTTTGCTGAAGCTATTTCCGGGTATCTCCCAAAATATGGTGCGTTCGGTATTGTCCATCCCTGGTTTGCGCGGAGTGGTGATGGAAACTTTTGGTGCGGGTAACGCACCGTCAGATCTTGAGTTCCTGAGTCTGATCAAAGAGGCCAGCGACCGCGGAATTATCATCTTGAATGTGAGTCAGTGCAAGGATGGCGGTGGCGTGAAAATGGGCTTGTACGAGACCAGTGTGGGCCTGGACAAAAGCGGCGTGATCAGCGGTGGCGACATGACCACAGAGGCGGCCATTACCAAGATGATGTACCTCTTCGGCACCGGCATGCCCGACGATGAAGTCAAATACTGGCTGCAACACACCATGTGCGGCGAAATGACCACTAAATAGGTGTTAGGTATAAACTAACGAATTGGCCAATTAGTTAATTAGCAAATGAATTAATCCCGCAATCCTGTAATCCTGTAATCCCGTAACCTTATGAACCCCTTAATTTCCCCTTCAATGCTTTCCGCTGATTTCTGCCACCTGGCCAAAGACATACAGATGGTAAACGAATCGGCTGCCGACTGGTTCCACTTGGATATCATGGACGGTGTGTTTGTTCCCAACATTTCTTATGGTATGCCGCTGGTGAAAGCCATCCGCTCTCAGGCGGAGAAACCCCTGGATGTGCATCTGATGATTGTGCAGCCCGAACGCTATGTGGAGCGTTTCAAGGAGATGGGCGCCGATATTTTGACGGTGCATTGGGAGGCATGCACACATCTTCATCGTACGATTTATCAGATTAAGAATGCCGATATGCTGGCAGGGGTCGCACTGAATCCCCATACACCGGTTGCGGGTTTGGAAGACGTGATCAATGATGTGGATATGGTGCTGATCATGTCGGTGAACCCCGGCTTTGGGGGACAGCGCTTTATCGAGCGTAGCCTCCATCGTGTGGCCGAACTGAAGGAGATGATCAGGCGCAACAAATCCGAGTGCCTGATTGAGGTGGATGGCGGCGTGGATCTGTCCAACGCCCAGGCCTTGGTGGATGCCGGCGCCGATGTGCTGGTGGCCGGTAGCGCCATTTTTTCAAAAGAGAATCCCAAAGAAATTATCAGCCAATTAAAAAATGTTAAATAGACGTCTGTTTCTTATTCTGTTTTTAGCTTTTTTAACGCTCGCAAATTCTTGTGACCGTAAAAAGAAAGTTGACAAACAGCTCCAGTTGGAGGAACTGGCAGGAGGCGACTCCGTAAATGTGGTGAATCCTGATGAACCTGCCCATTTGTGCGTGCTGAAAGCAGGTGACATTTATATCGGTAATGTCGGACAAAGCCAGTGTGTCATCAAGGTGGGTTTTAGCTCCAAGGAAAAACTGGCGGGGGTATATTATGTGGTGGATACCAACAATCTGTATATGCGGGAAAAGCCGTTTACGGTTTCTGTGGTGGCCGATGGCTCGGATTACCGTTGGTCCGCCGGTGGGGGTAAGGAGTTGTTCTTTGACATGAAATACCAGTATAATTCGGATGAGGTGAATGGGGCCCTACAGGTTGACCGTTGTGTCAAAGTCAATCTGGATCGGGAAAATTTGACTTATTTTTCTTTTCGGAAATATGAGGAAGCTCCCGAGGATACGTTTTCGTCGTACCGTTATCGGAAGCCCTTGTTCGAGGTGGACTGTGAAAAGGATGTGGTGTATGGTCATGCCGTAGGCCCGTGGACTTCACTGTCTATTCCTGATGACAAAAGTTATGCCCAGACGCTGTTGCCATACGTTTTCAAAGCTTCCAACCAAAAGGACTTGGACCTGACCATGGATATTTACACTCCACGAGGGGATAGCTTGACGAAACGTCCCTTGGTGGTGCTGATTCATGGCGGGGCTTTTTTCTTTGGCGACAAGCATGAAAGTGAGATGATCGCCCAGTGCTCTCATCTGGCTTCGTTGGGTTATGTGGCGGTGTCCCTCAATTATCGTATGGGCTTCGAGATGTCGAAGGCATCCATCCAGCGCTGTGCGTTCAAGGCCATTCAGGACGCCCATGCTGCCATGCGTTTTCTGAGCCATTTTGCCGAAAAGTACGGGATTGACAAGGATTGGATGTATATCGGCGGTTCAAGCGCAGGTTCCATCACGGCCATGAGTATGGTGTATATGACGGATGAAAGCCGCCCCAAATCCACACTGAAGAAACATTTCGCGGGAAAATTCGGCTCGCTGAATAGCTCCGGAAATAGTTATGCCGACAAGGTGAAAATCAGGGGATTGGTCAACATGTGGGGTGCCTTGTACGAAATCGATGATGTGATAGCAAACCCGATTTCGATCGTGTCGTTTCACGGTACTGCCGATAAGGTTGTGCCTTGCTATAAGGGTTATCCTTTCGTCCAGCTGAATGGAAAAAACGGAAAGGGAAAACTCAGCAGTTTATATTTTGATGAGATGTTTGGCTCTAACGAGATTCATGAAGTGCTGAAAGGAAAAAATGTACACCATAAATTCTATCCCCTGGAGGGCATGGACCATGCTCCGTGGAAGGGAGAAGACAGAAAGTTGAATGAGGTGTACTATTTTATCCAGGAAAAGATGACGGCGTTTTTGTATGAAGACTTGATTTATGATGTGAAACTGAAGAAGAGCGGGCTGGGCACTTATCAGCTGACCTCTCCGGGAATGAAACGTTCTCATTGGAAACTGCAAGGCGGCGTAATCTTGTCCAAGTGTCCTGACAAGGTCGAAATCCGTCTTTTCGAGGATGCTCCTGTCCATAAACTGTCCGTTACAGGTTTGCTGAACAATGAGGCGGAGTTTGATATGCATATCAGTAAATTTTCCAATTAGTTAGTCGATAAATTGCCAAATTGAAAAAGAATGAAGAGATTAGTCGCTGTTTGTCTCTTGTTATGGAGTGGGGTGGGGCTGGCGCAGGAGATGCCTCGCCTGCACAGAGGTGATACGATTGCCATCGCGACTCCTTCGGGCAAGATAGAGGCGGAACAAGTGATGCCTGCGGTGGAGTATCTGACCAAGCACGGTTTCCATGTTATTGTGCCAGAGGGAATTTATGAGGACTATTCCGGCTTTGCTGGGACTGTTGCCCAGCGTGTCACCAGGATGCAGTCCTTGTTAGACCGGCCGGGAGTGAAGGCAATCCTCTGTGCCAGAGGTGGGTATGGGACGGTGAGCCTGCTGGATGAGCTGGACTTTACGCTGTTCAAAGAGCATCCCAAGTGGATCTGCGGTTTTAGCGATATAACCGCTTTCCATTCGCATTTGCATACACTGGGCTATCCTACCTTGCATAGCGTGATGCCCGTCACCATGAAAGCTGACGACATGGAGAGTGAGTATAATCGTTCCTTGTTAAAAGCCTTGCGAGGTGAATCTTTGCGCTATGATTTCGAACCGCATCCCGCTAATCGTCAGGGAAAGGCAGAGGGCGTTCTGGTGGGGGGAAACCTGTCGCTTCTGTATTCGATGTTGGAGTCGGTTTCTTCAATCAATACCGATGGGAAAATACTGTTTATTGAGGATGTGGGCGAGAATATTTATCATGTTGAACGCATGCTGGTGGCCCTTGACCGTGCCGGGAAATTGAAAAACCTGAAGGGGCTGATAGTGGGCTCGATGGAGAAAATCAGAGTGGATGATTATTATTACGATACAACTACTGAAGACGTGATTTTGGGTGTTTGCGGAAAATATGGTTATCCGGTCTGCTTTGACTTCCCCGCAGGTCACGGCGGTCGTAACTATGCCCTCCGTCTAGGTTGTTCCGCCACCTTGACTATCACTCCCAAACGCTGCACGCTAGTGTTTGAGTGATGAGTTTTCCTACAATTTATACTTCGATAAGGTTTATATAAGTATGTGGCTTCAAAGTAAGAATGAGGGGCTTTCAGTCCATTGCATTTATGATTAGTTTTCCATAACTCATAGCCCACACCTCACAGTTCATAGCCCACAGCTCATAACTCATAGCTTGTTGATAAATCCTTGAAAAAAAACTTCCTCTTGCCTGTCGAACCTATCGAATTTTTTTGTATTTTTATCTTTTCGTAGATTTTAATCTAACTTATTGATAATAAAATATTTAATGAAGCATAAAAATCAAAAAAAAGAGAAAAAATGGCAGAAGGAGAAAAAATTGTACGGGTAAACATCGAAAACCAGATGAAAACCGCCTATATCGACTACTCAATGTCGGTTATTGTGGCGCGTGCTTTACCGGATGCAAGGGATGGTATGAAACCGGTCCATAGAAGAATATTATACGCAATGTGGGATATGGGTATTGTCGCCGGCAAGCCCTACAAGAAATCAGCGAGAATCGTGGGTGAGGTGCTGGGTAAGTATCACCCGCACGGTGACACTGCCGTCTATTACGCTATGGTGCGTATGGCCCAGCCATGGTCGCTGCGCTACCCCTTTGTGGATGGCCAGGGTAATTTCGGTTCCGTTGATGGTGACAGCCCCGCCGCCATGCGTTACACCGAGGCGCGTCTGCGCAAAATGGCCGAGGAGATGCTGGCCGATATCGAAAAAGACACAGTCGATATGAGCCTCAACTTCGACGACTCTCTCGAGGAACCGACAGTACTGCCCTCCAAAATTCCCGCTCTGCTGGTGAACGGCTCTTCCGGTATCGCCGTGGGTATGGCCACCAACATGCCGCCTCATAATCTTTCCGAAGTATGCGATGGCATCGCTGCCTATATCGACAATCCCGACATCACTGTTTCTGAACTGATGCAGTATGTCAAGGCCCCCGATTTTCCAAGTGGCTGTACAATTTACGGTTACGATGGCGTACGCGAGGCTTTCGAGACGGGCCGTGGCCGTATCGTGATGCGCGGCGACGCGGAAATTGAGGACCATGACGGCAAGAGCAAGATTGTGGTGACTTCCCTGCCTTATATGACCAACCCCTCCGAGATGATCAAGCGTACCGCCGAGCTGGTGAAAGAGGGCAAGATTGAGGGTATTACCAATATTGAGAACCTGACCAACAAGCGTAACGGTACCCGTATTGTTTACGATCTGAAACGTGAGGCCGTGGCCAATGTGGTGCTGAACAAACTTTACCAATATACTTCTCTGCAGGCTTCTTTCAGCGTGAACAATGTGGCACTGGTCAACGGTCGTCCTATGACGCTGAATCTTAAGGATTTGATTTCCGAATATGTGAAACACCGTCACTCTGTGGTGCTGCGTCGCGCCCAGTTCGACCTGAAAAAAGCCGAGGCTCGCGCCCATATCTTGGAAGGCTTGCTGAAAGCGCTGGATATTATCGACGAGATTATTGCCCTGATCCGTGCCTCCAAGTCTGTGGATGAGGCCAAGACAGGTTTGATGACCCAGTATGAATTTTCCGAAATCCAGGCCGCCGCTATCGTCGAGATGCGTCTCCGCCAGCTTACCGGACTCGAACGTGACAAACTGCAGAATGAGTATGACGAACTGATGAAACGTATTGAGTATCTGCGCGCTTTGATCGCCGACGAACACATGCGTATGCAAGTGGTGAAGGAAGAGGTGCTGGAGATGAAGGCCAAATATGGCGACGAACGTCTGTCCAGAATTGAGTATTCCGCATCCTCTGACTTCAAAATCGAGGATAACTTTGCCGACTCGGAAGTGGTGATCACCATTTCCCACTTGGGCTATATCAAACGTACCTTGCTGAGCGAATACCGCGCCCAGAACCGTGGCGGACGTGGCTCCAAGGGTAGTAGCTCCCGCGAGGAGGACTTCATCGAGAAGTTGTATATCGCAACCAACCATAATTACATGCTCTTCTTTACGGAGAAGGGTAAGTGCTTCTGGTTGAGAGTGTTCGAGATTCCGGAAGGCACTAAGACCTCCAAGGGTCGCGCAATCCAGAACTTGATTAATATTGATGGTGATGATAAGATCAAGGCTGTTATCAATGTGAAAGATCTTACGGATGAGGACTACATCAACAATAATTATATCATCCTTTGCTCTGAAAAGGGTATTATCAAGAAAACCTCACTGGAGGCCTATTCCCGTCCGAGAGCCAATGGTATTATCGCTATTTCGGTCCGCGAGGGCGACCATCTGCTGGATGCCTGCCTGACCAATGGCAGCAACGAGGTGATGCTGGCGTTGAAATCCGGTAAGGCCGTACGCTTCAACGAGCAGACCGTGCGTCCGATGGGTCGTAACGCTTCTGGTGTGAAGGGTGCTACCTTGGCCAACGAAGACGACCGCGTGGTGGGTATCATCTGCTTGGATGAACCCGATTGCAATGTAATGGTGGTTTCCGAAAATGGTTATGGAAAACGCTCTGTGGTAGATGATTACCGTATCACCAACCGTGGCGGTAAGGGTGTGAAAACCATCAATATCACGGAAAAAACTGGCGGTCTGATTGCCATCAAGAAGGTGACTGACGAGGACGATCTGATGATCATCAACAAATCGGGTATAGCCATCCGTTTGCATGTGGATACTATCAGAGTGCTGGGTCGTGCCACCCAGGGTGTGCGCCTGATCAATCTGGGTTCCAAAGATGCCATTGCTGCTGTTTCACGCGTGCCTCGTGCCGATGACGAAGAGGAAGAAACCGCTGAGGGTGCTCCCACCGAAGGAACCCCTGTTGAGGGAGCCGAGGGTGAAGTGATTAATCCCGAGACCGAAAATCCAGTCGAAGGGACTGAAGATGCTAACCCAAACGAATAACAATGTAAGCGACTGTGTCCTCGCAGTTGCAAAAAAAAGACAAACGATATGAACGCTAAAACCTTTTTAACCTTGTTGCTCCTCTCTGTGACGCTCCTGCTCAGTGCACAGAAGGCTTCGTTGACGAATGCGTATAATCATTTCTATGAGAAGGAGTATGTGAAAGCGAAAGAGGCCATCGATTTGTGTGTGCAGAACGAGAAGTTGTCCGCCAAGGCACAGACCTGGTTGTACAAAGGCAATATCTATTTCTATTTGGCAAATCAGGAGTACATGGCCAAGCAGAACGACAACAATGCGGTGATTAAGTTTCCGGATGCTCCCGTTGAAGCATACGACGCTTTTGTGAAGGCCAGAGAGTTAAACAAGAACATAGAGGGCTTTGAGATGTTGTCCCCTGATGATGCTCTTCCAAAGTTATATTCATTGCTGCTTGTGCGTGGTGTTGACCAGCTGATTGCCAATGACTTCGCGGCAGGAAAGGCTACATTGGAAAAGGGAATTGCCAGCTACGAGATGAAAACACCTCCTGAATATCCTCTGAATGGGGAACTGTACTACTATTATGCCGTTGCTTTGGAGAATCTGAATCAACCAGACCAAGCTGTCGTCTATTATGAAAAAGCGGTGAAGGACGGTTCCACTAATCCGAATGTATTGGTCAGATTGATAGAGCAGTACAAACAGAATGGGGACAGAGCAAAAGTAAAATCCATGTTGGATCAGGCAATGACGAAAAATCCTGATGATGCCAATGTGTTGGTGGCACAAGTGGATTACTACTATTGGATAGACGATTCGGTGAAGGCTCGCCAGTTGTTGCAGAATCTGCCGGCATCAGTCTATAATAATGCTGACGCAACGGTCAATATCGCTAATTTTTATATTAAAGAGAAAAACTATGCCGAGGCGGAAAAACTGCTGAGAAAAGCCTATCGCTTAAACCCAAACAGTTATGTGGTAGTCTTTAATTTAGGTGTTTGCACCTATTACCTCTTCAATGAAAATGATATGAAAGCGAATGAACTGAAAGTGGCGGGAGCCAACAGTGAGGCGGCGGTACACCAGGCCAAGGCCAATAATTATCTGGATGAGGCAGAGCGCTTTTTCGAGGAGGCGAAGAATTACGATGCCAACGACCTGAATGTACTGACAGCGTTGAAGCAGATTTACGCCAGAAAAAAATCTCCAAAATATGATGAGATAGTCAAGAAAATCAATGAACTAGAAAAATAATAACCCTAAAAACAAAGATAGATGAAAAAGTTATTTGTATTAGCTTTAATGGCTATAATGGCAATTGGAAGCGCATACTCACAGAGCTTGGAGGATGTGTGGATGAACTTACGTAACAATCAGATTGGCAAAGCCCGCAAGGTGATGGACGCTGTCATGGTAGGCAACGAGCAGGATGCCCAGGCCTGGCTGATGAAGGGCAATACTTATCTTCGTGTTTATCAGCAGGATCAGGAAAGAATAGCGAAGGATGCCTCCTATGTGAGCAGAACTCCCGACGCTATTATTATTGCCAACGAGGCCTTCTATCAGGCAATTTCCTTGGATAAGGATGTCGCTCCCAAAACAGGTATGCTCGGCCCTATCGAAGGACAGGCACTTTGTGCAGAACCGGTATATACGATGGCCCAGAAAGCCGCTGAAAGTGGCAATATGGAAAACGCTATCAAGTATTATAATTTAGCCGCCAGAGATTTCAAGGCTGCCAAGGCTAACATAAATGCCGGTATCACTTATTACGATTTGTCACAATTGTACAAGGCTACAGGTGATAAGGCTAATTGCAAAAATATGCTGAACGAGGCTGTGAAGCTGAAATTCCCGGATCCCGTGGTTTATTTGGATCTGTACGATTTGTTCAAGGAAGAAAAGGATACGGTGAGCTGTGGCAAGATTCTGAAGACCGCTTTGAAGAATGTTCCTGAAGACAAGAGAGCTGACATTGAAGCCGCTGAGCTTGACTACTTTGCCATGACAGGTCAGATTGACAAGCTGAACAGCACCTGCGATGAAATGGCTGCAAAATATGAGAAATCCGCTGCTGTGATGGCTTTGATTGCCAACCATTTGGTGAACAATGCACAGTATGAGAAAGCCGAGACGGTAATCAACAAGGGTTTGGCAGTGGCCGTTTCGCCTCTCGATATTGCCAATTTGGATTTCCAGATGGCTTCACGTTACTTCTTCGAAGCAATTGCCAATCAGGAGAAACAAGATATGCTGATGAAGTCAAAAGAAGGAAGCTATGCTGAACGTGCTGAAAAAGTGAATGAGTTGAAGACTGCCCAGAAGACTATCTTGGAGAGTGCTCACGTTTGGTCTGAGAAAGTTTATGAACTGAATCCGAATGATGTCAACAACAATGTAATGTTGCAGCAGATTAAACTGAAACTTTTGCTGCCGGTTCCCGATGAGCTGAAAGCGAAAGTTGATTCGTACAGACATTAAAAAAGGGAGGTCGTTAATGACCTCCTTTTTTTATATGTCGGAAAAAACAGGGGCGTTATTATTACTTATGAGAAATTGCTTGCGTTTTATCTTTGTATTTCATTTTTCGATATTGAAATCTACAATTCACAAATTTCCCCCAAGGGGGCGACAAGCAGATTCAGATGGTGTTGTTCCCGGACCTTAATTTCGTTTTGCAGAGGTTCGTCCCACGGGTGGGTGGATAAAGTGTATTTAGAGTGATGCACTGTGATGATCTTTCGGGCTTTCAAATCTACGGCGACCATGCCCAACTGTTCAGGCAACGTATGAATGTGTTTCCATTGCTCGTTGTATTGCCCGTTTTCCAAAATCGCCAAGTCAATGTCGGGATACTGCTCGCCAATCTGCTTGAAATGTGGTCCATAGCCTCCATCTCCACCAATGAAAATGTTGCCGTATGGGGTTTTCAACATGAAAGAAGCCCAAAGGGTGTTGTTGCGGTGCAAGGCGCGTCCCGAGAAATGCTGCGAGGGAAGACAATATACCCGCAGCCTGTCGGAAGGATTGGCGCTCTCATTCCAGTCCAGCTCTGTCAGTTGGATTTTTTCATATCCCCAGCGCTCAAAATGTGCTCCCACCCCTAATGGACAGATGACATGCTTGATACGTTTTCTTAGGGGCTTTACGGTTTTGTAATCAAGGTGGTCGTAATGATCGTGTGTGATAATTAAATAGTCAATTTCATTGGGTAGGTCTTCCAACTTGTATGATGTGGTGCCTTTGAATGGTTTGTTGATAAAGCTGAACGGTGCGGCGGTCTTGAAGGTTGGATCCACTAAAAAAGTGCTGCCATGCAATGAAAGCATATACGATGAATGACCGAACCAGATGTATAGGTTTTTGTCATTCGGCAATCGTTTCAGATCACGTTTCACCATCTCAAGAGGTGTCGCTGGCCGCAGTCCTTGCTTTTTGCCGAACAGGAAGGTGCGTAGTGTTTTGACAAACTGTTTGGGTTTGGCATTCATGATGGGTTCGTCATTGAGGTTGTGAAACTGTCCATCATGATAATTCGGCGACTGTTTGACACGCTCCAACCGTTGGCCGGAAATTTTTCCGCCATATACGGGGCGTTTAATGATTAGAATATCCACAACAAGAAACAGAAAGAGCAAAGAAAGCAGGGTGAAAATGATAATGGTCATCATGTTGAAAACGTTTTTGCATTTTTAAATGCGAATGTGGTTGATTTTATTGTTTGAAATGTCAAATTTTTTTGAGGTCGGGGAAAACCGTTCAACAACAAATGTCTTATGTCTAAAGTGTTTAGTTATAGGATGATGCTTGTAGTTCCAGAACAGTAATCTCACTGGGAGTGCCCAGACGCATGGGTGGCCCGAAGGTGCCGGAACCACAGGAGGTATAAACCTGCATATTGCCGAAACGGTACAATCCTTTGTTGAATTGGAACAACCGGTTGTTGATCCATGTGAGTGGTATGAGCTGGCCTCCATGGGTGTGACCTGCCAGATACAGATCCACACCGGCTTTCTCCAGATATTCCCCACCACAGGGATTGTGGTGCAAAAGGATAACAGGCATACTGTCGCTTGGACTGAGTGTTTTGCAGAAATTCTTGATGGTCACTTTCCCGGTGGGAGTATGCATGGAGTTGGCGTCTTCTTCATCGGCTTTCATATAGTCTAAACCTACAATTTGCATGCCTCCAAATTCGGTACTCTCGTTTTCCAGTACTTGTATGCCAGTCTGACGCATCAGCTGTTTTACGGAATCCAATCCTACATAGCCGTCGTGGTTGCCTACCACAAAGTAAATAGGTGCCTTGATTTGTCGTAAAGGTTCCAACGTTTCCTGATTCATATTGTATCTGCTCTCGAAGCAGTCACCGGTAAAGAAAACCACCTCGGGATTGGCTTGGTTGATGATATTCACCAGCTTTTGCACATGTTTTTTGCCCCGGGAATGCCCCAAATGTGTGTCTGTGATGTGTACAGCGCGGATGTTTTGCCGCAATTGTGGCAATTCTATGCTTGTCGTTCTGATTCGTGGATGTGAGGCATTGATGATACTTCCGATGCAGATGATGGAGGTCAGCATGGCGACAATAGTGCCGAACAGCCAGGCTGGCTAATGTGTGAACAGTTGTATGATATCCACAATAATCATGACAAAGAGCAGGTAAAGCAGAATGCCACTTGTTACGCTGAAGACACAAACAGCGAGATGTCCCCAACGGCTGTTGGTCCATGGGTAGGCTCCCGCAAAGATAAACACAAAAGAACCCATGAGCAACAGGGCGTACAGAAGATAAAACCAAGTGGGTTTGCAACTTAGGGCAAATGCTGTTCTGCGTGCGAGATACCAGACCGCAATCCCATTAAGGCAAGCATTGTCAGGGGAATGAGAAATTGTTTCATAAGTCAGTATATTCGTTGTTGAGGTTTTCTGTATTCATTTGTTGTTCCACCTGTTTGGCGGTCTCGTCAAGGGCAGCATGGTGGCCGGAAACGGCGGCGAATGGGGCGAACTGCGCCGCACGGCTCATCATCGACATGGGAGGGTGTTGCTTCGATACATAGTGCGGCAAATTGATGATGTCGTCGTAATTGTCGTTCAGGTCTTCCGGTTTCATTTTATGTTATCTTTTTTAGTCGTTTGCTGGTAATTTTAGTAAAGGGTCTATGCGATAACACCCTTTCACTCGAGGGGGTGATTATGCTTTATGTCCTCCTATTTGTTCATTGCGTTGTTTGGCGGTGGCACCTTCAGCGAAATTCAGTCCGCGAAGAATGGCATTCTTTCCGAAGCGTTTCTTAATGGCTAATTGGACTTCCTGAATCTTACGTTCTTTCTGAAGGGCTTTTCCCTCCTCCTCTTGTAGCCTCTCAAGGGCCTCATAGTCGGTGAAAAGGTCGAGTTGTCGGGGAACATGCTGCTGTCTGGCGCTTTCTTCCGGTAGCACGTGGTTGGCACAGATGTTCATCCGACGTATGAGCAGGTTTGGGTTGACAATACTGTCGTAAAGTTGTACGACTGCTTCGGTGATGAGTTTGGAGGAAGAGGTAAGACGGCTGAGGTTGATGGAGCCATGGGCGGGCTTGGGCACTTTTCGGCCATAGTGGTCATAGCCAACTTCACCTTTGTATTTCCGGTTGATGGCGGGATTGCTCAGGCTGGTCACATCATAGCCGACACTGAGCACGATTTGGTCGCATACCAGGCGGTGTGCCACTAAGCGCAAGGCCATGCTCTCTGCCATCTCTTGGATGACGATGCGGGCTTTGTCGGAAGTGTATGGTTCGGTGAGTACCTGACCATTGCTGAAAGAGTTGTTCTCTGGCCGATAAGCTTTTACATAGTCGATGGTGCAGGGCTCCCAGCCCCAGGCGTGGTCGATCAGCAGCTCTGCATTGATACCGAAGAGCTTGTATAGCAATTCCTCATTCTCTATGGAGCAGCGGGCGATTTTGCCCATGGTGTCGATGCCGTGGGCAGCCAAGCGCTGGGCAATGCCTCGTCCCACCCGCCAGAAAGAAGTGAGGGGACGGTGATTCCACAATTGTCGGCGGTACGACATCTCGTCCAGCTCGGCAATGCGCACTCCGTCTTGGTCGGCGGGACTTTTCTTGGCCATGATGTCCATGGCGATTTTGCTCAGGTACATGTTGGTGCCGATGCCCGCCGTGGCGGTGATGCCTGTCTGCTTCAGCACATCTTTGATGATGGTCATGGCCAGCTCATGGGCGGTTTTCTTGTAGCTTTTCAGGTAGTCGGTCACATCCATGAATACCTCGTCGATGGAATACACATGGATGTCGTCAGGGGAGATGTATTTCAGATAAATCTCATAAATCTTCGCACTGCAAGCGATATAGTGCGCCATACGGGGTGGGGCGGCGATATAATCTACTGCCCAGTCGGGATGTGCTTTGAGTTCAATGTCAGAGCTGGACTTGCCGGTCAGACGTTTTTGTGGGCTCTTTTGCCGTCGCTCATTGTTGACATCCCGCAGTCGCTGCACTACTTCAAAAAGCCGTGCCCTTCCGCCAATGCCGTAGGCTTTCAGCGAGGGGGAAACCGCTAGGCAGATGGTCTTTTCGGTACGGCTGGCATCGGCCACCACCAGGTTGGTGGTGAGCGGGTCCAGACCCCGTTCCACGCACTCTACCGAGGCGTAAAACGACTTCAGGTCGATGGCGATGTAGGTGCGGGAGGTGTTTTTTTTCATCTGGCGTAGGTTCTGTTTTGGGATGGCAAATATACATATTTTTTATTTGTTATACTACGGCTATTGTTATAATCCGACTTTTAAGAAATCATTCAATCTAATTTTTCTTTTATTATGATTGATAATATATACAAATTTTTTATCAATAATAATTGCTTTAATTACCATATTTTCAAGTAATTAATATTTTTAAATTCTGCTGTAACTCTATAAAATTATATACTTACAGCTAAATTCATTTTATAATGCTCGCTGTAACTATACAATAAATCATAATTACAGCAAGTTTGTTTTAATAATTATCGCTGTAACTATAAAAAAAATCATATTTACAGCTAATTTATTTTGATAATGGTTGCTTTAACTATATATTTTATTATATTTGCAGCGGAATTAAAATGATATTACTATGGAACTTATAGGGCGTAAAGTTGAATGTAACTTGTTGAAAAACAGTGTGGAAAGCGATAGTTCGGAATTGATTGCTGTTTACGGAAGACGTCGAATCGGGAAGACTTTTTTAATCCGGCAGTATTTCAAAGATAAGTTCGCATTTTATACTACAGGAATTTATGAAGGGACAAAGAGTGAGCAGCTCTCTTTTTTTAACAAGCAGTTAAATACTTATGCGAAAGGTTCTTATCCTCCTGTTGGAAATTGGTTCGATGCGTTTGACCAGCTGAAACATCATTTGTCACATTGCAGACAAAAGGCCAAGGTTGTTTTCATCGACGAATTGCCATGGATGGACACGCCACGTAGCCGTTTCCTGAAGGCTTTCGAGACTTTTTGGAACAGCTGGGGGAGTACACAAGCCGATTTGAAACTGATTGTCTGTGGTTCGGCTACCACTTGGATGACAGACAAGTTTCTTAAGGGTAAAGGTGGTTTACACGGGAGAGTGACCCGTAATATACCTTTGGAACCTTTCTCACTTCTGGAAACAGAGCAGTTTCTTGAAAAGCAAAAAATCAGGTGGAACCGAAGGCAGATACTGGATTGCTATATGGTGTTCGGAGGTGTGCCATATTACCTGAGCCTGCTACAGAAAAACTTGAGCCTTGACCAGAATGTTGATGCCTTGTTTTACTCTTCTTCGGCCCAATTGAAAAACGAGTACGATTTTTTGTTTCAGTCTTTGTTTTCGCAGTCTGAAGCTTATAAGTCTGTGATAGCCCTTTTGGCGAAGAAGTCCATCGGCATGTCACGGCAAGAAATTTTGCGCGCGTTGAAATTGCCCGATGGCGGAAGTTTGACGGAGATACTCAATAATTTGTGCAATTGTGATTTTATCCGGAAATATTCCGCATTCGGGAAAGTGGAACGGGAGGCTATGTTTCAGTTGACGGACCTGTTTTCTTTGTTTTATCTGCGTTTTGTTAAAAGATACAATGGAAGGGATGCCCACCATTGGACCAATATGCTGGATACACCGGCGCGTAACACTTGGCGAGGATATGCTTTCGAGCAGGTTTGCCTGTTGCATATTCCACAGATAAAAAAAGCTCTGGGTATTAATGGCATACAAAGCGATGTGAGCTCTTGGTATAGTAAGGACAAGGAACAAGGTGCGCAGATTGATTTGCTGATTGACCGTCGCGACCAAACCATCAATTTGTGTGAAATGAAATATGCTGCGGCTGAATATGAGATCACAAGAGCATACCATAAGAAACTGATGAGTAGGAGAGAGCTTTTCAGACAGCAAACCAAAACAAGGAAAGCTCTTTACTTGACCATGATTACTACTCATGGCATATCCCGGAACCGATATGCCGGTGACATTCAGTCGGAGGTTACCATGGAGGAACTGTTTAACACCTTCTCTTAGTGATTACAGATATGTGAAGTAAATTTATTTTGCGCGCTTGTCCATATCTCGGAAATTTCACGTAATTTTGCATCCTCATTATAATAGGAAATCAATTTTTATACCTATGAAGAAAATATTTATTGTATTCGCAGTGGTGGCATTGTTGGCCAGCTGCACAAAGAAACAGGAAACTTCTGATGAGAAGGTCATCGGAAAACCGGAATTCCAAGTACAAGACGGCCGCTTTACGCCCGAAGTGATGTGGTCGCTGGGTAAGATGGGCGAATATGCTGTCTCACCCGATGGAAAGCAAATCGCTTACACCATGACTTACTACAGTATGGAGGAGAACAAGGGGAATGCGGAAATTTACCTGCTTCCTACCGAGGGAGGAGAGGCTGTGCGTTTGACGACTACCGCCCAAAGTGAGTTCAACCCCGTTTGGCAGGATGAGAATACGCTGCTGTTCTGCCGTGGCAATGAAGTCCGTTCCATGGATGTGAAAAGCAAGACTGAGAAGGTAATCGGTACTTTCGAAAATGGTCTTGAAGGCTTCAAACTGGCTCCCGATGGCAAGTCTGTCGTTTATATCGCTACCATTCCGGTGAAACGCCCGGAACATCTGCAAAAATTGTATGAGGGACTGGGTAAAACCACAGGCCGCATCAACGAGGACTTGATGTATCGCCACTGGGACAACTGGGTGGATGAGATTCCACAGATTTTCTTGGCTTCTTTTGACGGCTCGAAAATTGATGTTGAGCATTCCACGGCTTTGATCGACAGTACTTTCGAATGCCCGATGCGTCCTTGGGGAGGGGTGGAGCAGTACAACTACAGCCCCGACAGCAAAACCATCGCCTATACTTGCCGCAAGAAAACCGGCTACGATTACGCACATTCCACCAACAGTGATATTTATCTGTATAATATTGACAGTAAGACCACTAAGAATATCAGTGAGGGCATTATGGGCTACGACCAGAACCCTGTGTTCAGCCACGATGGAAAATATATCGCTTGGGAGAGCATGGAACGCGATGGTTACGAGAGCGACCTGATTCGTCTGATGGTGATGGACCTCGCCACGGGTGAGCGTACCAATATGTCGGAGAATTTCGACTATTATTTTACGGGTATCAGCTGGACCGACGACGACGAGGAAATTCTGGGCGTTGTCTATTACCGTGGTACCGACCAGATTTTCGCTTGCAACCGCGAAACTAAGGAGTTCCGCCAGATTTCTTACGGCTATCACGATGTGCATAGTTTCGAGTTGGCAGATGGCAAACTCTATGCCGACCAGGTATCCATGCAGTATCCTTCGGAGATTTATGTTTACAATCTGACGGATGACAAGGGCGAAGGCAAGAAACTTTCCGCTATCAATGATGATGTCCTCTCACAGGTTCGTATGGGCAAGGTGGAAGAGCACTGGATCAAGACGGTGGATGGACAGGATATGCTTACATGGCTGATTTATCCGTACAACTACGACAGCACCAAGACTTATCCCGCATTGCTGTACTGCGAAGGCGGTCCGCAATCCGAAGTGGGGCAGTTCTGGAGCACCCGTTGGAACTTCATGGTGATGAGCGGTGCCGAATATTTCATTATCGCTCCCAACCGTCGTGGTACTGTGGGTTTTGGTCAGGCCTGGACCGAGGAAATCAGCGGCGATTATGGCGGACTTTGTATGCAGGACTATATGACTGCTGCTGACTATTTTACCGATAATGTGAAACAGATTGACAAAGAACGTTTGGGCGCTTGTGGTGCCAGCTTCGGTGGTTATAGTGTTTATTGGTTAGCTGGTCACAATTACGATGTGAAAGGATATAATGACGGAAGAAGATTCAAAGCTTTGTTGGCTCACAATGGTATGTTCAATTTCGAGCAGCAGTATCTCGAAACCGAGGAGATGTGGTTCGACAATTGGGATATTGGTGGTCCTTACTGGGATTGGAACAACCCGCAGGTGAAGAAGAGCTATGCCAACTCACCGCATTTGTTTGTAGATAAATGGAATGCGCCTATCTGTGTCATCCATAGTGAGTTCGACTTCCGTATTGTGGCCTCCGAAGGCATGGCTGCCTACAATGCCGCCCAAATGCGCCACATTCCGAGCCGTTACCTCTACTTCCCCGACGAGACCCACTGGGTGCTGAGACCGCAGAACAGCCTCCTCTGGCACCGCAACTTCATCGATTGGTTTGATACGAATTTGAAGTAGAGCATGAATAATATTGCGAGATAATATATTGATTCTATAATAACATGTAGGGTTCTCGCATAGCGATAGCCCTACATTTTTTAACTATCATATTATGAAACAATTAATCGCCACTGTTGTGCTGCTGTTAAGTTTGTTTGGCGTTGTGGGACAAGGTCAAGGGGAGCGGAATATGTGGCAAAACACGTCTCGGGACTATAAGTCAAGTTTGCATTTCGATGCGTTCGACGCTTCTTTTGCCGTCTCTCCCTCGGGTGAAATCTGGTTGAGCAACAACTATAGTCTATGGCATACACACGGAATGTCTTCTGTTTGGAAAAAAGTGCCTCATCCTTATAGTATTGCGGTGGATTTCAGCTATGTGGTGTGCCCGGATACCAATACGGTGCTTGTTTTTGGCCGAATGTTTGATCCTTCTGATTCAACATCCCGATACAACAAGTACATGCGCTCCACCAATGGAGGCAAAAACTGGGATTTCCTGTCTATGCCACAAAGAATGAAACGGGACAAAATATGGGTTGAAAGTCGTGCTGGCGGGAAGGTTTGGCTAAGAGTTGACAGCATTTTATATTATTCTATAGATAAAGGCCTTCATTTTAGGGAGCTTGCCTCGATACCCTATCTATCTTCTTTGAAATTCGACATGGATAATAATGGGCTTTGCGGTGTGGGGAAGCGCGATATGAAGGATTCCTCTGGTAAGACAAGGGATGAAATACTGATTACCAAGGACAACTGGAAGCATTACGAGGCGGTGCCAACGCCCTGTGAACAGCATCCGGAAATCAAGCAACGTTCCTATTTCTTCGAATTTGCGATTTGCCGCTCTATACTTGTTGTAGAGCAGTCTGACAAGTATTTCTGGACTTCCATCGATACCATCTGTTGGAAGGAAATACCGCTTGATATCCGCGATTTTATTGTGGACCGCGAAAGTAATGAATGGGTAATCGTCACATGGGGAAATTCCTTGTTGCGTAGCTCCGACATGCTTACTTACGATACCGTGAACACGGGTGGCCCTTGCTATTTTGCAAAGATAAAATATGCTGACCGTCAGTCAGTTTATGGTATGTCGTATAACGCTCATAAGATGAGGTTTCTTCGAAGCAAAATTGACACTCTTTACCGTTTTTCAACGGATGGGTTGACCTCTTGCGGACTCTATACCGAAGATGTGGCGCTTGGACCCCATCGTGAATACTCCATTAGCCAAAAGGACGGTCGTGCGGAACAGGAGCTTGTGGCGAACAATACTCGTGTGGCCTTGGCAAATGCCGATGAACTTATCTTTTATGATAAAAGTGAGCAGAAATGGTATAGGCATTTGAAGACAGCTTTCCCTATCAAAAATGTGCAGGTCTGTAGAGGAGAATTTGCTGGAAATTTACTGCTTTCCGATGGTGCTCGCCTATACCTCGTGGCAATGGATACTGCGGTAATCACTCCATTCCGCTATGAGCGTCCATTGGAGGATTTTCTTAAAAGTCCAGTTCAATCTGTAAACATTGTTTACAAGTTCTTCCCTTGTGACGGACAACGCTATGAGGAGAATGTCTTATATCGTCTTGATGGCAATTCTTTTGTCGTCAAGAAATTGTCGTTGCGAAAAAAACATGATTTTGTTAAAAACATTCCAGCCAAACAACTCTATGAACAATTGGAGGCTCTCAATGTCGGTTATGATGCATCCGTGAAAGTTTCCGATTTTGGATTTACACAAGCTGATTATGACTCTCTCAGGCGTTATCTGTTTTCAAGATCAAGGAGTATTTTTGATTATTTGGGTGACAGTATTACGGTTGAGCGAATTTTGGGTGTATTGCCCCAGCTTGGTGATAATGTTTGGACGGACATTGTTAAAACAGACTGGGATGGTGGTTGTACCAGTTATAGCACCTTGGAAATCACCTTCCAAAATCAGAAAGGGAAGACACTTGTCATTAGCAACACTGACAATGCATGTGGTTATGGATATTTCCCGTATAGGACTCCATTCCAAGTGCAATGCGAAGGATATGCCTTCCCTGGTACGAGCCTGCCGTTCATGCAGTTTGTCAGCGAAATCACGCCTCCTTCTATGGTAGGGCGTAACTTTTCACATTTCAGTTTGCTGCTGAAAGCCTGTCGCTATGTGCTGTGGAATAGGGAAAAATTTGGAATCTGATGACTCGTGGAAGTCGTCAGATTCCAAACAAAAGTGTCCCTTTTAGGTTTATTCTTCGACAGTATATTTGTTGAAGTACAGATTGCTTTTTCCTACACCGGTGGTATAGAAGGCGTTATCATCTGTAAATTCAATAGCGTAGAAATGCTGGTTGGGATCACGTAATACTTTTTGTGTGATTTCTTGTTCAGGAGTAAGACGCATCAAGACTGTCTCCATATCTTTCGGGAATGTTAATCCACCAACTCCGCACACAACATCTTTGCCAGGGTAGGGGATGTTCTTGATGTCATCGTTGAAAACGAAGTACATATCGTTCTGGTGTGCAAAAGCCGAATAAGAGATGTTAAGAGATGACCAGCTTCCGCTTATGTTGACTGCCAATCCTGCGAGTTGTTGTTTCTCAATCATGGAAAATAAGGAAGTGCCATCGGTCAATAAGGTTGAAACAAGTATGTTCTTGGTAAGGAATTGGTAATTGTAGCTGTTCATATTGGGGTCGTAAATGGCTTTTAGGAAGCGATGCTCGCCACAGAGTACCAAACTTCCGTTTTCAAGTTCGTAAATATTGTCGGCACTAATGGAGTATTGTTGGTTGCCTAAGACATTGGAGAATCGTGCCCATGTGTTTTTCTCTACATAATTGTTGCTGAAGCTATAGTTTTGTATATCGTTGATAGATTCAGTTTGGGGATCAAATTTATAGAAAAAGTAGCCGCTTGAATGGGTGGCGGTGTTGGTATAACTGTCTGTATAATAACCTGCTACGATGATATTGCCATCGGAAAGGATTTTGGCTGTGAAGTTCTGCAAAGCTCCGAAGTTGCCTGATTCGGTGACAGATACAGTTCCATCTTCTTTACAAATGTTCATCATGAATTCAACATTTGAAACATTTTCGCCACGTAATTGACAGGTGTATGCTGGCAGGTATATGATACCGTCATTGTCCACGAGAAGTTGGCCAATGGCAAAAGTTTTGCCGTTGAATTGGGGAGAGATTGTGCCGCTCCATACAAATTCTCCTTGATTGTTCACTACGGCGGCAAAAAGGTTTTCTAACTGGTTGTTTTTTCCAGTAACCATCGTGAGAATTGCCATCATTTTGCCGTTAGGAGACTTGGCAGTCTTATATTCAGGCCAATAATGTTTGTTGGTTGCGTTTGATATAGTGCTGGCATCATTAAATGTAATGGTATTGTTATTTCTGTCAATATTGGCTATTGTGAAGTTAACGTAGTCGTTTTTTTTGCTGGCATGTCTATATACGGCTATGATGTCGTTGCCATTGGCGAATCCCCCCATCATCACATGTGTTTTGGGAATTGTGACGGGTATGTCGGTGGATTGTAATGATGATTTGTTTATAATGTATAGATGCTCTGTATAGTTTTTAGGTTGCCCGGGATCTGTTGTACGAATGTATTGATACATATAAGTGTTAGTTTCATCTTGCCCGATAGGAATACTATGTACAAATGGTCTTCTGAGCCATGTGTTGGAGAAAGGTTTGGATAAACTCACACTTTGGGCCAACGTACAGGTGGTTATGGCGATGGCAAACAATAATAAGGCTGTTTTTTTCATGATGTGTTTTACCTTGATCATATTCTGAAATAAAAAACGATGGTTATATTGTTTCTATTATGCTGAAAAAATTAGATATATTCAAATTTCTTCACATCAAACAGTCCTTGGTCGGTAATTTTCAGTTCGGGGATGACGATGAGTTGCATGAAGCTGAGGGATATCATGGGTGATTGCAGCGGACAGTGCTGCATGTGAAGATGCGTGTTGATTTCCTGCTGGGCGGTGGCCACCTCGTCGATGGGGCTGTTGGACATGAGGCCCGCAATAGGCAAAGCCAGCGAGCTTATTTTGTCGGGGCTGGCGACTACAATGCCGCCTTTCATACGTATCAGCTCGTTCACTGCTTTCACAATCAGCTCGTCGCTGCTGCCGGTGGCGATAATGTGATGGCTGTCGTGGGCAATACTCTGGGCCAGTGCCCCATTGTGTATGTCGAAGCCTTTGATGTAGCCGATGCCGATGTGGGCATGAGGTTCATAGCGGTTAATGACTACAATCTTCTGGGCCTGTTCCATGTTTTCTTTGGAGAGTTTGATATGGGGTGTGTATAAATCTCCGTCAATTACTTGGATAACGTCGAAAACTTCTTTGCCATCCACGTTGTCGGCGATGTCGCTGACGCTGATGGGTTCGGCATGGAAATTGTTGAGCAGTCGCGGTACAGGGCGGTAAGGAAGGTTGTCAACCCGTACACCTTCCACATATGTGGCTGTGGGAGAGAAGTTTTTAAGGTCGTTGCAGATGATGAAGTCAGCGGGGTCGCCAGGACGTAACAGCCCCAAGGGAATATGGTAATGCCTCACAGGGTTCAGGGTGGCGATTTGCAGCACATCGAAAAGGTCGTACCCGATGTACAAGCACTTGCGCAGCAGCTTGTTGATATGACCATCGAGCATGTCTGCGGCTTTGAGGTCGTCGGTGCAGAACATCAACATGTCCTTGTGACGGCTGATGAGCGGGTGCAGGGCGTTGAAATTGCGCGCAGTGCTACCTTCACGGATGAGGATTTTCATCCCCAAGGCTATTTTCTCTTCCGCTTCTTCCAGGTTGTTGACTTCATGGTCGGTGGTGATGCCAGCGGCCACGTATTTCTTCAGGGACTCACCTGTGAGTGATGGTGCATGGCCGTCCACGGGCTTGCCCAATCGGTGAGCGGCTTCTATCTTGTCCAAGCATTCGGCATCTTGGTTCACCACTCCGGGAAAGTTCATCATCTCGGCCAGTGCGTAAGTGCGCGGATCTTCCAATAGCTCTGCTACGGTAGAGGCATCAAAAGTGGCTCCCGAAGAGCACAACGAAGCGGCGGGAACGCAGGAGGGGACGGCAAAACATTCCTTGATAGGGCTTATGTCCGCTTCGTCCAGCATGAAGCGCATTCCCTCTTTTCCGCATACATTGGCAATCTCATGTGGGTCGGAGATGGTGGCAATGGTGCCATGGCGCAGGGCTGTGCGGGCATACTCGTAAGGTGGTAGCATCGAGCTTTCGATGTGGTTGTGCGCATCCACAAAACCTGGCATGATATATTGCTGCGAAACAGTCTCGTGACGATTAATCGCCGTGATGGTGTTGCCTTCAAATTCCACGGAGCCAGGGAAGATCTCCCGTCCGATGATATCTACAATTTGTCCTTCGATTTTCATTGTGAAATTTTAATATGCAAAATTACATATAATTCTTGAAATGAATAGCGTCAAACAAAATTTTGTGGAATTTGAAGGGAATTTTATCTTCCTCTGCCCTTGTTTCCCATTTGTTATTCAAGCCATGGATAATTAGGCTCTTCATAATCCAAGTACCACAATCCGCAATTATTGTCACTTTTTATGACAGGAAAGTATTTTAAGTTTTCGTAGGGTACGACCAAGGATTTCTCAATACACTTTCCTTTTGGGTTATAAGCGGATTGAATATATAGGCCTTTTATCTTTTTTGAGGGTTTGAGCTCAATGGTGTATTTGTTTGTGTAGAAATCATCAAAGATAGTGTAAGTCCATGATTTTTTTCCTTTTTTCTGCACATCACCTAATTCTTGGAAATATGTTTCCATTCCGTGAAATACGATCATGGAATCTGTAAGATGTGTCATGTAATCATAATCAACAGTCACACAGTAATGGCCGCGATAAATCTTAACGGGGAACCATAATTGAGGCATACGATGTAAGTTATGCCGTTTTAACACAGGGTGTTTTTTTCGGAAATACCAATAAGTCTCATAGTCTCCGCAACAATAGTCTTCTTCGTTTGTATAGGAATAGTCAAATTTACGTTTTCCTATGTTTTTCCTGTAGCTGTCCTGCTCGTGGGTGATGACATAATAGTTTAAGATACAGGTGTCAATCTTATCTGGATTCTTCCATAAAAAGAAATGTCGCAAGAGAAACAGGGTGTCATTTTCTGTGAAGGGTTCCTTGATTTCGTAGTTGCAATCATCATAATAACGGTATTCGAGGGGAATTGTGACCTTTTGTCCGTTGATGAAGGTTGAGAAATTGTGCATGCTGTCTTCCACAGCTGTTTTGCCTTGCTCAATTTTCCACCAGCCTGCAGGAAGTATCTGTTCTTGGGGGGTGTTTGGGAAAAGCGTGGCGGTGGTGCCAGCGGGGATGGTCAGATACAGTAGTGTGTCATAAATCTCCACATTGATCTTTCCAAATGGTGTGTTTTTTGTCGCTTGAAAATATCCAATATCAATAGGTTGTGGATCAATGAAAAAGTGGCGGTATCCGGGGGCGTCCTCGTCGGGACGGATGCCGGCCACAGCTTGATAAAACCATATACCTATGCCATTGTAACAGTTGTGCACACGACTACGGTTGCCGTCCCATGACTCCCAAGTGGTGGTGGCTCCCTTCCTTATCATATCCATATAGCCGGGATAGTCCCATTGGCGTAGGATGTCGGTCATCAGTTGGAACTGCCGGTTTTGGATGGCCCATTCTGTGAAAATGGGGATGCCCATGAGCCCAGCAGCAATATGTGAGTTGTATTTGTCGTAGCTGTCCTTGAGCAATTGTTGGGTGACAGCATTTTCGATGGCACTGTCAGGGGCGAGACCTATCAATAAGGCATACGCTTGGTCGAGGGGGGTGCCGTTGGCGTAGCTGTGTTTTTCCGGGTGGTAAAAGTGCTCGTGGATGACTTTGTTGAGTTGCTTCCGCTGTGCGGTGAATTGCTCGGAATCCTCATTGTTACCAAGCAATCGCGCCATTTTAGCCATGTCAGACAAGCATTCGCTGAGGAAACAGTTGCTGACATGAATAACTGATTCTCCCTTAACATCTACCCCATTAGGGGCGAGCCAGTCGCCAAGGAACCACATCCTTTCTTTGGTGTCAGGCCAAGGTTGTAGCAAACCGTCCGTGTCGCAGTATTGTTTGACGTAGCCGAGCCATTTTTTCATGGGTTCGTAGAGGTGTTCTATCATCCTTTTGTCCCCGTAGTTAAGGTAGGTTCGCCAAGGGGCCTTGATGATGAATCCGCTCCAGTAAGGCCCCCCTCCAGTGTGGAAAGAGGGTGCCACGTATGCCAAAGAACCATCTTCTCCCATAGATTCGCCCCATGCTGTCAACCAGTTATGATAGGTGGGCAGCACATCGTACATGGTTTGCAAAGTCATTGTTGAGGAGTTGCCGTCGCCGCCATAGCCCATGCGTTCCAGATGGGGACAATCCACCATATAGCCGCTGAAGGTCAGGCATTGCATGGTGTAATGAATCATATCGTGGATGGCTCCGAATCGTATGAAATCAAAACAGGAAAATTTGGAGGATTGCTTTGGGTTTAATGCACTGATCTGGAGTGCTTTGGCATCTAATACTTCAGCACCCTTGACACGAACATAACGGAATGCGTGGTGGTGAAACTTATTGCAGAATTGCTCTTTCCCATTGCCGTTGGCGATGTAAATGTCGCTTTCTCCTTGACTCTGGAAGGTGTCGTCACGGGCGATATAGTCGCTGTATTCCATCATTACTTCCTGACCTTGGCTCATTGGATCAAAATCAACCTGCAACCAGCCAGTGATCACCTTTGAGAAATCAAGAAGTGTGGATCCGTCATCTAATCTTGTGATGTCTGGTGAACGTGTGTCGATAATATGATTGCCTTCAAACTGTTGGGGGGTAGTCTTCATTCCATCAACAGTGATAATACTGACAGGACTCCATTCCGCTTTGACATTGGCATCGAAACGTTCGCCTCCGAATTGGAGGGGAAGCCAGCTGCCTGTGTAGCTGTAGCCACTGACAGATGCCTCCCACGAACTGTCACTTTGTGCAAGGGTATGCCATTGACCGTCAGTAAGTTCACAGATTTCGGCTTTGACCAACGGACCGTTAAAATGTTCACCCTGTTTTGTATAGGCTTGAGTATTGAAGATATTGTCGCGATACCAACCTTGCCCTATCCATATCAGAATCTCGTTTTGTCCGTGGTGAAGGTAGGGGGTGATGTCGTAGGTCACTATCAGCGAGTGGCGGTTCAGTTGGGAAACTGCAGGTTGCAGTACTTCGTCGCCTACGCGTTGCCCGTTGACATACAATTCGTGGTAGCCCAAGGAATTGATGTGGGCAAAAACGGGATTAGTGCGGGTAGATGCTGATGCTTTCTTTTTTGCTGATGAACTAAGGTTTGAGCGCGAAAGTTGAATGATTTTGCGCAGCATGGGTGTTTCGGCAGGCTTCCCATCTGTTAGCATGTGGCCAATATAATCTCCTTTTATACCTGTCAGGGGACCGATAGCGAAACGTGCGGGAGTACTCCATGCCGTGCAGCTGTCACGTTCGTCCCAGGTGCGTACTCGCCAGAAACACAACTGTTTTTCGCTCAGCTGTTTTCCGCCATAAGGGACCATTATTTGTTCATTAGAATAGATGCGGCCGCTGTGCCAAAGGTCAGCTTTCCCTTTAACCAGTACCAAACTGTCGGAGGCTACCTCCAATTCGTATGCGCTTTGGAGCTGTCCATTATGGGTCAGTGTGTTTTTCCAGCTGAAATGGGGCACAAGGCTCTCCACGCCAAGCGGATTGTGCAAGCCATCGCAGTTCAAGTCATAAACTTGGGCTTGACTTTGTGCAATATTGCTGAAAATCAGTATCCATAGTGTCAAAAACCTAATGATTCGGTTCGGAAGTTTCATCGTAAGACGTGTTTTTGCAATCTTTTTATCAGATGCAAAAATACGTATAATTTTGATACTATCCCTCGCCCAGCAGGGGCAAAAGCTTCCGCCATCTTAGGGCGCGGCTATTATATTTTTTATCCTCATTTTATATCCTCACACCCTGGGTTGTTGCTGTTTTTATACCCAAGGCGTTGCCATTGGGCTGGTCGCTTGCCGGCCTTTCAGGCCAACATAGAGTGATACCACACTTGCAATTGATGACTGTCGAAGACAGTATCTTTCTGTTACACCATTTTGGAATGGGGCTACGATTGGTACGTTTGAGCAAAATTCGAAGATGTCCTTGATACAAACAACAATGACATTACATCTCTTTCTATTTTAAATGGTTTAATTTGAAAGTGTTGACATATATGAAGGATGAGGTTTATTACTCCACAATTTCGCAACCCACTGCAATAGCTTCACAATAATTATCGCTAAGATTTCCACTTGTAACTACAATTTCCGAGTATGCGCGAATATGATTGGTAACTGTCTGTTTTTTGCTTGATCCGTCCGGATAATGTATTTTATATGTGCATGTGGCTTTAACCATTTCATTGCAAGTGTTCTTGCATTTCAAATACCAATAACCAACACTATCGTCAGTGTATAAATTACATCCACAATCACTTTCAATAGGGCTTTTATCACCTTGCATCAGCGATACATAGGATACGCTTTTTGAGATTTCGCTTGTTGTTACAAATGATTGAGTTGCTGTAAGCAGACAACAAAAAGAAATTAAAACTAAAAACTTTTTCATAATTACAGGTTGCCTGTTATATCCCATCGGCTCATCGGTTGTATTGAAATGTCATTAGAAAACATACGATTAGCATGTTCAATATCGTCGGTAAATAACCTCTTGGATCCCACAATCACCAGAACAGTCTATTCCAACGTTACCCCGGCCATGTTCAATTGCTTCGGATACAGATTTATAATTATTGTTTCCCATCGCTTCGTACACTCTCGTTTTATTACCATATCCAACTATTTTATTTTTTTGTGGAATATATCGAAGATTGAGATCATACCAGTGATGGAGCACGTAAACTTGTCGTCCATTATACACGATATCACGCAAGATATGCATAGAAAAGTTAAATAAAGAGTCGGATGTGAAGATGATTCGTGATTTATTATGTAACATCACTTTTTCCTCACCAGGTTTACCAATGCCATTGTCATACCCTCTCTCTCCTTGAAAAGATGTCACCCATTCTGAAAAATGTGCATAATAATCTTCAAGATCATCATTATAGACGATCATAATGTCCATACGCTCAATACGATTCCCTTCAGCATCATACGCATACCAGTTTCCACTGATGTCATATTTGCTACCGGGCTGGGCAAAAAGGGAAACAAAAGCAAAAAAGGCAACCATAGTTAATATTAATCTTTTCATGTTTTCTATTTATAGTTTTTTCTAACAGGAAGCACTTTTACAAGAGGCTGAACAAGTGCTTCCCGCTTATGTATATAATTAGTATTCTAAAATGTATCCTTTCCCGGAGCACTTGGAACATGTAGTTTCTTTATTAACATAATGCCCTTTTTCCCCTCCACATTTTCCACAGGTTCGAGATTGTGGATCCATATAATAGCCATTGTCGCAATAAGACCAATTACATGGAACTTCTATGATGTTGCCTTGTCTATCAACACTTTTCATTTTTTTTGTTCCTTTGCACTGAGGACATTTTTTCTTAACATAATATAATTCGGTTCCTGATCCATTACAGTTCGAGCAATTTACCCAACTTTGGTATGTCGTTTTCCCTGAACCATCACATTTCGAACAAGTAACACGTTGTGGTTGTTGAGCAAATAAGGCTGCTGATAATAATATAAACACCGTTGACATTATTATATTTTTCATTTTCTTTATGCCGTGTTATATTCCATCCGGCACCGTCGGTTTTTGTGTGGTAATAGAATTTATTTAATCGTCGGCAAATTTTGCAGAAACGGAAATTGCCTCACAAGTTGTTCTGTCAGAATATCCACTGGTTATGACAGTTTCAGAGCGTCCTCGAATCCTTTGTGTGGTTGTAAATGTCTTACTTGAATCGTCTTGATAATATATTCTATACTTACATGTACAGATAAGCATTTCATCACAGTAATTTTTTAATTTAAGGTACCACATTCCAACACTCTCGTCCACATATAGCTCATAATCGCAATTGTCAGACAGCGTGACTGCCAGTCTCTCCGTAGTATCTTTTTGATGATTCTGTGTTTGCGAATTGATTGAAGTAGATGACTGTAAAACAGTCCAACAGTAAGCTAATACTAAAATAAAAAGAACTCTTTTCATTCCCTTTCTTGCCGCGTTATATCCCATCTGGCACATCGGTTTTTGTGATTATTTGCTTGTTTTTTGTGCCATTTGAAGGATATTTATACACACAAAAAAAGCGTGGCACTTTTTCGCCTTCATTGGTTGTTCTGAGGTCTTGGACTACCTTACACCACCCAATTACAACGAGCAAAGCCCACGCCATTTGGCGGGAGCGCCGTCGCTTTACTCTTGGTGGTGTAATGAAATTGTCCAAGTTTCAGAACAACCAGTAGTAAGCTACTTCGCTTTTTCCTTATTCTATGATGTGCATAATGGTATTATGCGTTTTTACTCATAAGCATTTATTTTCGTTATTATTTATTTCTATGATTTATGACTGCAAATATACAACATTATTTTCATAAAAACAAGACCAAATGAAACTAAAGATCAAAAAAACTTTGCTCTTGCAAACGAAATTCATGGTTTACGATTGACGCAGGAAACAGTAACAGTAATTATTAAGTGGGGCACTCAAGACAAAAATTTCCCAAAAACTTCCAAAATTTTTTGGGGCCATCCAAAAACTATGGCCTTTGTCCGAAAATTTAAACCACGATATTCCTGCTACTTTTTGCATAATAATTGCAACTTTTTGAATCGTTTCTGCATCTTTTAAAATATTGTATTTAAGCAAATTATGTATTATTTTGTTGTTGATTTTTTGAAGATAATACTGTAAATTTGCAGTTAAATAAATCTTAAATCAATTAAAAAAAACAATAGCTATGGAAAACAATTCGTCTAATTTGTCCGAATCCAAATCCTTACCTTTCATGAATGTGCTTGTCGATTACGCCTTCAAGCGGATATTCGGTACTCCCCACAACAAAAACATCCAAATATCTGTGCTCAACGCCTTTTTGCAGGACTATATCGGTGAGATTAAAGATATTGAACTGCTTCAGACGGAGCAGTTGGGCATTCTGCCGAACAACAAGAAACTGTCGTATGACGTGTATGCCAAGGAAGGCAGCGATCGTCGCTTTCTCATTGAGATGCAGCGGGAAGGACAGACTTTTTATAGCCGCAGGGCCATCGCCTACGTGAGCCGAGCCGTGAGCAACGAACTGAAGAGGGGTGACCGTAAATACAGCTTCCCCGACATTATCTCGCTGAATTTCCTTGAGCAGCATCATGCGAAAATCATGGGAGGGAGGAGGTTTCTGCAGCGTGTGATGCTGAAAAACGAGGACAATGAAATTTTTTCAGAGAAGATCATGTTTTTTTTCGTGGATTTGAGTATCTTTGCAATCGATAATGCAGGGGTGGATTTCGGGGACCTGCGTCAGAAGTGGGCATACTACATAAGAAACATCGGGAAACTGAGTGAATCTGATGTGAGAAAAGAGACGGGGATTTTCCAGGAATTTGTGAACGAATGCAGAATGTCGAACTTAAATGAAACGGAGATGAAAGAGTACAAAAAGAGCATAATGGAGTATGAGGACGTGCAGGACGCCTGTGTTGCAGCTAAGGAGGATGGCTTTGAGGAAGGGAAAGCAAAAGGAAGAGCAGAAGGCCTGGCCGAAGGTGAAGCAAGGGGAGAAGCAAGAGGTGAGGCAAACAAGGCACGGGAGATAGCGTTAGGAATGCTGTCAAGGGGCTACGCCGTTGACATTATATCCGATTTAACAGGTTTGGCGGAAGAAGAGATTCGGCATCTTTAATGCCAGTAATGGGGTTTCACCAATGAGGTGCGGTTGTTGACATTGGCAAAATTTTGCCGCATCAGCGCATTACCGTGTAACCGTGTAACCGCTGTCCTACAGTTTTTTCAGGAATTCGGTGCAATCCTCGAAAGTCTTGAAAGTGTGCTCTTCGGGAACGAGGTCGGGAATCAGGTTCATGGTCTTCAGCATGTACATGGGCTGTGGCTGGATGATGGTCATCAGCACCATGGCCCCACGGTCCTGTATATCCTTGATGGCGGTCTCCATGGCATACAATCCCGACTGGTCCATAAAGCTGACTAATCGCATACGGATGATGACAATCTTGGCATCCTCCGGCACATCGTTCATCACATGCTGGAACTTGGTGATGGTGCCGAAGAAGATGGGACCGTTGAGTCGCTGGATGTAGATTTTGTGGAGCATCTCTTGCGGAATGCCGCCTTCATCACTCCATGGGCTTTCCTTGTCGAAATTGGTCATCTCGCTGGAGCTGTAGCCACCTTCCACGAGGTCGCTGGCGCGCTTCATGAAGAGCACGCAGGCAATCACCATACCGATACCGACGGCAGTGAGCAGGTCAACGAAAACGGTGAGCAGGAACACAATGATAAGCACCACAGCGTCGGCTCTTGGGATTTTCAGCAGGTCTTTGAAACCCTTGAAGTCAATGATGCCCCAACCTACGGTGATCAGGATACCTGCCAGAACAGAGAGGGGTACATATTTTACCAGACTTCCCAAGCCCAACAGAACGGCAAGCAGGAACAAAGAGTGGACCATACCGCTGATTTGGCTACGGCCGCCGCTTTTCACGTTAACGACGGTACGCATTGTAGCGCCAGCGCCGGCGATACCGCAGAATAAGCCGCTGACCATGTTACCGATACCTTGGCCAATCAATTCGCGGTTGCTGTTGTGTTGCGTTTTGGTAATATTGTCCGCCACGACCGAGGTGAGCAGGGTGTCGATGGAGCCCAAACCCGCCAATGTGAGGCCGGGAATGACGGAGGCTTTGAGAATCTCTGCCCAATTGAGGCCGCTCAGCGAGATGCCTTCCTTGGCGAAGAAGGGCATGGGGAAACCTGACGGAATGCTGCCGATGAGCAGTTTCTCCTCCATATTGCAAAACAGGGCGACTACCGTCATCACGATTAAAGCTACCAAAGTTGATGGTATTTTCTTGGTAATCAATGGGAAAAGATAAATAATAGCAATGGTGCCCAGGCCTAGGAACAAGGCGGTGAGCGAGATGCCGCTGGTAATTCGTTCGGGCAACTGGGTGATCATATCCACTACTAACACAGGCGATTTCAAACCTATAAGCGGATATATCTGCTGCAAGATGATGATGACGCCGATACCACTCATGAAGCCTGATAGCACAGGGTAGGGGATATAGCGCACATATTTTCCCAACTTGATAATGCCGAAAACAATCTGGAAGAGACCGCAGAAGAGTCCCGCCAGCGACATGCTGATGAGCACTGCGCTCATGGACTGCTGTGAGGCCCACACCCCGCTGATAAGGGCGGCGGTGATTACTGTCATGGGTCCGGTGGGACCACTGATTTGTGAGTGGGTGCCTCCGAAAAGCGAGGCGAAAAAGCCCAGCAGGGTTGCACCAACCAGACCGGCGATGGCTCCCATGGAGCTAGCTGCGGGGTCGTCAACACCGCCGAATGCCTGAATACCGAATGCCAAGGCCAGGGGCAGGGCTACAATACCTGCCGTAATGCCTCCGAAAATGTCTCCTTTCAGATTTTTTGTTGAAATGCAAGCCATGTTTTTATGCTCTTTTTTTGTTTTGTTATTTGTCAATCAGTAATTTATCTTTTTTTGATTTTATTCCAAACCTGTTGTGTGATGTGGTTTACCTCTGCCGAAACTTTCCAGTAATAGATGGCGGCAACGCCAGCGCCCCCCAATACCAGGGTTTTGACAGTGCCATCGATGATTGCGTTGATTTTGGGATTGAAAGGGAGCCTGTCGAACAGCGGATACAAGGTGTGAATCCATGCGATGTTGAGGAGAAAGATACTCGCGATAATCAAAGTGACCTTGAGTTGAGCCCATGAGAGCGGATTGGTGCCGATTTTCCATTTAATAAGTATCAGCAATAGAGAAATATAGATGGTGTATGAAATCAAATTAGACAATGCAGAGCCATTCATGCCGAAAACAGGTATCAGATAAATATTGAGCATAATGGCGCTGATGGTGAGTAATGCTGTGAATATTAGTGACATGTAGTAATACTTGGAATAACCAAGTACGGAAGTGCCGACACCGAAAGTGGAGATGAAAAGACGTGAACATGCCAGAATGAACACCACCCACTTGCCCTCGACATACTTGTTTCCGTTGGGCAAAATCTGAAAGATCAAATCAATATTCATCCATATCATCACAAATATGAAAGCTCCTGCCAATAGCTGGTGTAGAGACACTTTCTTGCAAAACATTTCGGCGGCGGCAATGTCGTTGTCCTTCATGGCCTGGGCGATCCTCGGCTGGGTGATGGCTCCCAACGAGCGGTAAGGGATCTCCACCAGTGTGGCGATGTAGGTGGCAATGGCGTAAATGCCCATGTATGCCAGTCCCATTTTCGCCGATACAAACAAGGTGCTCAGTGTGGGGGTGATGTTGCCGGCCAAAGCCGCTGTGATCAGAAAAAGGGTATAAAGGGCAAAATCTTTCTTCAATCTTGGTGTGAGATGAGCCCAATCCGGTTTGAAAGAGATTCTTTTCAGACTTAATAAATAAATGATATTCAGTAAGGTGGCCAAACCATAGGTGGCACAAAACCATATTACCAAACCGTCAAGGCTGATGTAATGAAAGCCGAAAAGCAGGTAGCCTATCAGCAAAGAGACCCTCACCACCACTTCACGAATGAATTTGGGTATGGTGATGCGCATCAGCACGTTGGAGTTGATTTCAAACACCGACATGTAGAGCATGAAGAATGCCAAGGGGATGATAAAGTAGTAGTAGTTGACCAGCAAAGGGGCGTTGTCGATGTACTTGCTGATAATCCATTCTTTGCATAAAAGAAAGACAGTGAGGAAGATAAAGAAGCCAATGAAAGGAATGACAATGCTCCAGAAGAAGACACCATGGTCTTTGTGCTCTTCATCTTTGAAGTAAGGATAGAAGCGCATCATGGAGGCGGTGGTGCCTAACTGTGCCAGTCCTGAAAACAGGATGGCGATGTCCAGCAATGCGCGTGTCAAACCTACCTCCTCGGTGCTGAGATATTTGGTGAGTACGAAAAAGGTGGTGACAAAGCCAATGACGATGCCAATGTAGTTGGCAATGGTCCCCTTGATACTTTGTCGGATGATAATCCCCATTGTCTTAGAATATAAGTATAAGTATATATAAAAATAAGCCGGGAGGTTTGTCCCGACTTATAGCATATCGAGGTTATTGTTTTAGTTGTTCAATGCATCGGCACCGCTCACAATCTCAATCAGCTCATTGGTAATGGAAGATTGACGAGCGTTGTTGTATTTCAGGCGCAGTTCTTTCAGCATCTCGTTGGCGTTGTCGGTAGCCTTCGACATGGAAGTCATACGGGCACCGTGCTCTGAGGCGATGGAGTCGATGAGCATTTTGAACAATTGGAGTTTAAGGATTCTGGGAGTCAGGGTTTTGAACAGCTCTTCTTTCGAGGGCTCGAAGATGAAGTCGTTTTTCATGCGGCTTTCTCCTTCGGCTTTCTGTGGCGGAGCTACCGGCAGAAACTGTTCTACCGTAACTTTTTGGGTAGCTGCGTTCACGAACTGGTTATAAACCACCTCCACCCGGTCGATTTCCTTTTTTGCGAACTTGTCCATTAAATCTTCGGCGATGGCGGCAACTTCGGTAAATTCGGGTTTGTCGAGCAATGTCTCGCTGGAAAGCATCAGTGGATAGTTCTTGCCGAGTGTGTCCCTGCCTTTTTTGCCCAAGCAAACGAGTTGTATCTGGTCGTTTTGCATTTGTTTGGCATAACGGTCTTGTATCAGACGGTTGGTCTCCTTGATGACGGAAGAGTTAAAACTGCCGCATAATCCTTTGTTGGAGGTGATGGCGATGACCACCACTTTCTCAGGGTTACGTTGGGCGAACAGGGGCATATCCTCGACGCTGTCGGCGGCATCGCCGATACTCCGCATGATCTCACTCAGTTTGTTGGAGTACGGACGCAGGGCAATGATAGCCTGTTGCGAGCGGCGGAACTTGGCTGCCGACACCAACTTCATGGCACTGGTGATCTTCTCGGTGGACTCGATAGAAGAGATGCGGGTTCGTATTTCTTTTAGATTTCCCATAGGTTATTTCTCGTATTTTCTACAAACTTCCTTGCAGACCTCCTCCAACTTTTGCATGATGCTGTCGTCGATCTTGCCGTTTTTCAAGGTTTCCAAAACATCCTGATGACTTTCGCGCATGGTTTGCAGATATTCAGTTTCGAAGTTTCTGATACGGTTGGTGGGCACTTTCTGCAGCAGTCCTTTCACACCGCAGAAGATGATGGCAATCTGCTCTTCCACTTTGAGAGGCGAGTACTGGGGCTGTTTTAGAATCTCGACGTTTCGGGCTCCCTTGTCCAGTACATTCTGCGTGGCTTGGTCCACATCGGAGCCGAATTTCGAGAAGGACTCCAATTCGCGGAACTGGGCTTGGTCGAGTTTCAGCGTACCGGCAACCTTCTTCATGGATTTGATTTGGGCGTTACCACCGACACGGGACACTGACACACCCACATTGATAGCGGGACGCACACCAGAGTTGAACAAGCCGGTTTCCAGGAAGATCTGACCATCGGTGATGGAGATGACATTGGTCGGGATGTAGGCCGACACGTCACCTGCCTGGGTTTCGATGATGGGCAGAGCGGTCAATGAGCCACCACCCTTGACGATGGGCTTGATGCTTTCCGGAAGGTCGTTCATCTTGGCTGCAATCTCATCCGACTCGATGATTTTGGCGGCTCTCTCCAGCAGTCTTGAGTGCAAGTAGAACACGTCGCCGGGGTAGGCTTCACGTCCAGGCGGACGACGGAGTAGCAAGGAGACTTCACGGTAAGCCACAGCCTGCTTTGATAAATCGTCGTAAATGATGAGGGCAGGACGGCCGGTGTCTCTGAAGTACTCGCCGATGGCGGCTCCGGCAAACGGTGCGTAGAACTGCATGGCGGCGGGGTCGGAGGCGGTAGCGGTAACCACAACCGTATAGGGCATGGCACCTCTCTCTGTCAGCGTTTTCACGATGGCAGCTACTGATGAACCCTTCTGGCCAACAGCCACATAGATACAGTAGATGGGTTCTCCTTTGTCGTAAAATTCCTTCTGATTGAGTATGGTATCGATGGCAATAGCGGTTTTACCCGTCTGGCGGTCACCGATGATCAGCTCACGCTGGCCGCGGCCGATGGGAATCATGGCGTCGATAGCCTTGATACCAGTCTGGAGCGGTTCCTTGACAGGCTGGCGGAAGATAACACCAGGTGCCTTTCGGTCGATGGGCATCTCATACAGTTTGCCTTCTATATTGCCTTTGCCGTCGATGGGCTCGCCCAAAGTGTTGATGACACGGCCCAGCAGACCTTCGCCCACATTGATAGAGGCAATCTTGCCGGTACGTTTGCAAACGTCACCTTCGTTAAGTTTTTTGGAGTCGCCGAGGAGCACAACACCCACGTTGTCCTCTTCCAGGTTCTGTACAATGCCCGTGATGGATTGTCCCTCCTGGGTTAAAAAGGTCACCAGCTCGCCAGAGCAGGCATTGAAGAGCCCGTAAACACGCGCAATTCCGTCGCCTACTACCAATACGGTGCCGATTTCCTCCAATTGGGCTTTGACCTCGAAGTTTTGAAGTTGTTCCCGCAAAATCGCGGTTACTTCTGATGGTTTAATTTCTGCCATAATATTGTGTTTTATTTATAGTCTTAAGGTCGTAAAAGTAATGGTGAGGTCTATTAGTAAGGTTGAGTATTAGTTCTTAATTGTCAATCATCAATTATTAACTTTTAATCGTAAATTGTAAATTGTTTAGAACGCTGCCTGATAAACATTGTGCGAGAATTCAGCCCTGAGCCTGTTGATTCTTGTCAGGAGGCTCGCATCATACAGATAGCCGTCAATCTCAACCATGAGGCCACCGATAATTCTCTCATCCACGGTGGTAGTAATCTGGATGGTGGAATGTAAGTCTTCTTCCAGCAAATGCCGCAGGATTTCCGTCAATTCAGGCTTGATGGGCACAGCGGTGAGGACATGAGCAATCCTGATATTGTGGTGTTTATTGTACAATGCCAGGAATTCGTCGCAAATGGTGCCGAGAGCGGGTTCTCTTTTCTTCCTGATAATCAGGGAAAGGAAACCGAAAGAGGTGTCACTGAGTTTGCCGTTGAAGACCCCCTTGAAGATGCTGTATTTCTTGTCGGGGAATATGATAGGGCTTTCGATGACCCCTCTGAAATCCCGATTTTCTTTGATGACGCTTTTTACCAATGCCAAGTCCTGATTCACAGTTTCAAGTTCTCCCCTCTGTTGGGCGAGTTCGAATAATGCTTTGGCATATCGGCTTGCTAATTTGGTGCTTTTCATAGTGTGTGTGATAGTCGGTTTTAAAAAATTCCCTCCCGAATTAAATCATGGATATGGATAACCCCCATATATTCGTTGGCATCGTTCACCACAAACAGGTTGGTGATGTTTTTCTGCTTCATCAGGTTGAGTGCGTCAAGGGCGAGGCTGTTCACGTTGATGGTTTTGGGGTTGGAGGTCATCACGTCGCGGGCGGTCAGTTGGGCGTAGTCAGGATTTTTTTCCAGCATACGTCGCAGGTCGCCGTCAGTGATGGCTCCCACTACTTTTTTGTCAACAGTCACAGCGGTCACTCCCAGACACTTGCCAGAGATTTCCAGGATTACCTGAGGCATTGCCGCATCAGGATGAACGAGGGGAACGTCGTTGAACTTGTATAAGTCAGCTACTTTCAGATAGAGTCGTTTGCCCAAGATGCCACCGGGGTGGAACTTGGCAAAGTCGTTGGAGGAGAACCCCCGGAGTTCGATGAGACAGCTGGCGATGGCGTCGCCCATGGCCAGCTGTGCCGTGGAACTGCAGGTGGGGGCCAGGTTGTTGGGGCAGGCCTCCTTATCGACGGTGCAGTTGAGCACATAGTCGGCTTCGTTGGCCAGGAACGACTGGGTGTTGCCCACCAAGGCGATGAGCGGGGTGCCGCTTTGCTTGAGGAAGGGTATCAGCACAGAAATCTCGGGGGTGTTGCCGCTCTTGGAGATGGCAATTACCACATCGTCGGGCTGGATAATGCCCAGGTCGCCATGGAAGGCATCGGCGGCGTGCATATACACTGCCGGCGTGCCCGTTGAGTTGAAGGTGGCCACAATCTTCTGGGCGATGATGGCGCTTTTGCCAATGCCGGTAACCACCACGCGTCCTTTGGATTGCATAATCACCTCGAGACAGCGCACAAAGTCATCATCGAGGTACTGCTGGAGGTCCAGCACGGACTTCGACTCCATTTGGAGAACTCTTTTGGCGTTTTCGATGATGTTGTTGTTCATGTTTTAAGTGTGCCTGTCAACAATGTGCAAATGTGCCAGTTGTTTTTGTGATTAGTGTTTAAGGGGATTCTCACTTTGCTCGAGGTGAGTTAAAATTGGATTTTGAATTCTAATCCCCTGTAAACTATTCTCTGTAACCTATTTTCTATGTCTTTTCTTTCTGTCCAAATCCATCGGTTCCAATGCCATCTGGTTGCCGGCCAGCAAGGAGGCAACACCTTCGGTGTGGTGTTTCTCGGCTTGGCATTCGGGGCACTGGCACTCTTCGTGATATTCTCTGGGTTCGGTGTAGGTGGTGATCACACCCTCGAAGTTACGGAGGATGACCTTATGCGGACTCTGGGAGATGACGTAGTTCGGCATCACAGGGGTCTTGCCGCCACCACCGGGAGCGTCCACTACGAAAGTGGGAACAGCGTAGCCGGAAGTATGTCCGCGGAGGAACTCGATGATTTCGATACCCTTGGAGACCGGGGTGCGGAAATGTTCCAGACCCATGGACAGGTCGCACTGATAGATATAGTACGGACGCACGCGCATTTTGACGAGTTCCTGTACCAGCTTCTTCATCACGTAGGGGCAGTCGTTCACACCGCGCAGCAGCACGGACTGGTTGCCCAGCGGAATACCGGCGTTGGCCAGTTTGGCGCAGGCGGCAGCTGACTCTTCGGTCACTTCGTTCGGATGGTTGAAGTGGGTGTTCAGCCAAATGGGATGGTATTTTTTCAGCATATTGACCAGATCGTCGGTGATACGCTGCGGGCAAACCACGGGGGTACGGGTGCCCAGACGGATAATCTCAACATGAGGGATGGCGCGCAGACGCTGGATGATAGACTCCAACATGCGGTCGCTTACCATGAGGGCGTCGCCGCCGGACAGCAGTACGTCGCGAACCTGCGGGGTGCGGGCGATATAATCGATGGCTTTCTGGATTCTTTCCGAGGGAGATTCGCAGTCGTTTTGGCCGGCGAATCTGCGGCGGGTGCAGTGGCGGCAGTACATGGAGCACATGTCAGTGATCAGGAACAGCACTCTGTCGGGGTAGCGGTGGGTGAGACCAGGAACGGGGGAGTCCTCGTCCTCGTGCAATGGGTCGAGCAGGTCGGCGGGTGACTGGTGCGTTTCGGCGATGGTCGGGATGGCCTGACGGCGTACCGGACAGTGACGGTCGTTGGGATCAATCAAGCTCAGGTAGTAAGGCGTGATAGCCATACGCAAAGTCTTGAGCGACTGTGCCACACCTTCTTCCTCTTCAGGAGTCAAGTCGATATATTTCTTTAATTCGTCTAAGGTTTCAATGCGGTTTTTCACCTGCCATTTCCAGTCGTTCCACTGTTCGTCAGTGACGTTCGGGAACATTTCTTTTCTTCTGCTTGCCATTATTTTTGGATTAATTGTTATTTGTTGTTATTTTGTTTGTCAATACGATGTGCCAATGTGCTAATGTGCCAATTTTAAATTTTCAGTTCTAACCATCTAACCCTACTAACCTCACTAACCCTACTAACCTCACTAACCTCACTAACCTCACTAACCTCATTAAGCGTGCAAAGATACAAAAAAAAACAATATCCGCAATGAAAAAAATCCATAGCTTTTAGCGTTAGACGCATTGAAAATTTCCGTATCTTTGCCACAATTTTAAATATAGAAATGGGAACATTATTTTTCTATCTTTTTTTGGCATTGGGTGTCTCGTTTTTCTGCTCGTTGATGGAGTCTGTGCTGTTGTCAACGCCGCTCTCGTATATCAATATGCTGGAGGCTGAAGGACGGAAAAATGCCGGGTTGTTGCGGGAATATAAGGAAGATATCGATAAACCACTGGCCGCTATTTTGTCGTTGAATACTATTGCCAATACCATCGGTGCCGCAGGTGTGGGTGCCCAGGTGGTGAAAGTTTTCGGCAATGAGTGGCTCGGTCTGGGCTCCGCTATCCTGACATTTTTGATCCTGGTTTTATCCGAAATTATCCCGAAAACCATAGGTTCCAACTATTGGCGCAAACTCAGCATCCCGGTGGCCAAACTCCTGCGGGTGCTCATTGTCATCATGTATCCCTTTGTGCTCCTTTCTAAGTTGCTGATGCGTGTGATAGGCAAGAAGAACCATGAGGCAGCAGTGAGCCGCGAGGAAGTCTCGGCTATGGTGGAAATGGCCGCCGAAGAAGGTGAAATCGAGGTCTCTGAAAATAAGATTATCCAGAATATTGTCAAACTCGAATCTGTGAAAGTGGAGGACGTGATGACCCCGCAGACGGTGGTCTCTGTCGCCCCCGAGGAGATGACAGTGGCGGAGTTCTATAAGAACAAGGATTACCTGCATTATGCCCGTATTCCTGTGTATGCCGACGATGATGAGGACCATATCACAGGTTATGTCCTCCGGCAGAAAGTGCTCGAAAACGTGGCCAACGACAAGTTCGATACCCGTCTGTCGGATATCAAGCGGCTGATTGTGGTGGCGGAAGAAGGACAGACCCTGACCAAGTTGTGGGAGATTTTGCTGAAGGAAAAAGAACATATTGCCCTGATTGTGGATGAATATGGCTCGTTTACGGGTATTGTCACTTTGGAGGATATTATCGAATCCATCTTCGGATTGGAAATTGTGGATGAGACTGACAGTTTTGAAGATATGCAGCAATATGCCCGAAACAAGTGGAAAGAGCGTAAAGATGAGTTTAAACATATTATAGAAGCCCCCGATGATGAGGAGAAAGCCGAAAATGAGAATAAGTGATTTCGCAATTTAATAATCTGAAAAACAGTATAGAACATGACTTTACAAGAATTTCAAAACGATTTAAGACAGGGCATCCCAACCACATTGCCCACCCCGAAACCATACGACACAACGGTAAACCATGCGCCCAAACGCAAGGATATCCTGACCAAAAAGGAGAAGAAGCTGGCGCTGAAGAATGCTCTCCGCTATTTCGATCCTTCTTTGCACGCCACCTTGGCTCCCGAGTTTCTGAAGGAACTGCACGATTACGGCCGTATCTACATGTACCGTCTCCGTCCGGATTATGAGATGTATGCCCGTCCGATTGAGGATTATCCCGCCAAATGCCGTCAGGCTGCCGCCATCATGCTGATGATACAGAACAACCTGGATCCCGCAGTGGCCCAGCATCCCCATGAGCTGATCACTTACGGTGGTAATGGCGCTGTTTTTCAGAACTGGGCTCAGTATCGTCTGGTGATGAAGTATTTGTCAGAAATGACCGACGAACAGACCTTGGTGATGTATTCAGGTCATCCTATGGGCTTGTTCCCCTCTCATAAAGATGCCCCCAGAGTGGTGGTGACCAATGGCATGGTGACTCCGAACTACTCGAAACCCGACCATTGGGAGAAATTCAACGCACTGGGTGTCAGCCAGTACGGCCAGATGACCGCCGGCTCTTATATGTACATCGGTCCGCAGGGTATTGTGCATGGCACTACTATCACGGTGCTGAACGCCTGCCGCAAAATCGGCGGTGGCGCTGCCGGAAAATTGTTCGTGACTGCTGGCCTTGGCGGTATGTCTGGTGCCCAGCCCAAGGCTGGTGACATCGCTGGTGTGGTGTCTATTACCGCGGAAATCAACCCCGCCGCAACGCAGAAACGTTATGCGCAGGGTTGGGTGGATGAGGTTTGCGATGACCTCGAAGTGCTGATGGCCAAAGTGAACGAGGCCCGTCAGCAAAAGATTGCAAAATCCTTCGCTTATCAAGGCAATATTGTGGATTTGTGGGAGTATTGCGCAGAGCACCATATCAAGGTTGACTTGGGTTCTGACCAGACCTCCCTGCATAATCCATGGGCAGGTGGCTATTATCCTGTGGGATACTCATTTGAAGAGTCAAAACGCATGATGGCTGACGAGCCCGACAAGTTCAAAGAGGCTGTCCAGGCCAGTTTGCGCCGCCATGTGGCCGCTGTCAACAAGTTGTCCGCCGAGGGCATGTATTTCTTCGATTATGGCAATGCCTTCCTCTTGGAATCCAGTCGTGCCGGTGCCGACATCCTGAAAGAAGACGGTACTTTCCGTTATCCTTCTTACGTTCAGGACATCATGGGTCCCATGTGCTTCGACTACGGTTTCGGTCCTTTCCGCTGGGTATGTACTTCCGGCAAGCCCGAAGATCTTGAAGTTACCGACCACCTGGCTATGGAAGTTTTGGACGAGATTATGAAGAACTCACCAGTTGAGATCCAGCAGCAGATGAGCGACAATATCACTTGGATTAGAGGTGCCAAGGCCAACAAGTTGGTGGTGGGCTCTCAGGCTCGTATCCTCTATGCCGATGCCGAAGGCCGTATCAAAATTGCCAAGGCATTCAACGACGCTATCAAGTCGGGCAAGCTGACCGCTCCTGTGGTGCTGGGCCGCGACCATCACGATGTTTCCGGTACCGATTCTCCGTTCAGAGAAACCTCCAACATTTATGACGGTTCTTCCTTTACGGCAGATATGGCGGTGCAGAATGTTATCGGCGACTCTTTCCGTGGTGCCACCTGGGTGTCTATCCACAATGGCGGCGGTGTCGGCTGGGGCGAGGTCATCAACGGAGGTTTCGGTATGCTGCTCGATGGCAGTGATGATGCTGAGCGCAGACTGAAAAACATGCTCTATTGGGATGTCAACAACGGTATCGCCCGTCGCGCATGGGCCCGCAATGATGGTGCCATGTTCGCTATCAAACGTGCCATGAGCCAGAACCCGAATCTGAAAGTGACTATCGCCAATATCGCTGATGATCAGATGATTGACGAACTTGTAAAATAACCAATTAGGATGAAGCAGCGGTTTCTTTTCCTGACTGTGCTTGTGCTGGCTCTTTTGTTACCGGCACTGCTTCTTTTGTCAGGTTGCAAGCGCAAGCCTGCGGAAATCGTTATTATTCCCGATGCCCAGAAAAACCATCTGCAAAGAAACCATATCTTCGGTCAGGTGAAAGAATTGTGTACATACACTTTAGTACCTGAAGTTCCAGTTTCACAGAATGACACTATGGCCTTGGACTCCTTGGGCTTCGACACGTTAAGTGTGATGGTGCAGCATTACAGCCCCGATGGCTATTTGCTGGATTATTGCAAAATGACTCCGCAAGGTGATACTTTGGCACTCCGTATATTCGGCTATCATGCCGACACTCGTGCCGATTACTGGAAAGAGTTTTATCCGGGAGAACCTGACACGGTAGTATGCCATTACGAATATGACATGAATGATTTTCTCTCCGCTGAAAAAATCTGTGTGCGCGATTCTGTGTTGAGCACTACCAGCTATAAGACTGACGGAGAAGGAAATGTGGTGGAAATGTTGCGCCACTACGATGGTTATTCGGTGCGTAATACGTCCAAGTACAATGCCCAGGGCTTGCTGACCCGTATCGACGAGTTTGAGCCGTCGGGGAAATTGTACAAGTATGTGACCATCGAGTATGACAATTACGGCGATGAGGTCAACCGCAGGGCTTTCAAGGGCGAGAACGACCTGATTGAGTACACCTATACGCAATATCAGGACAATGGCGCTTTGCTGAAAGTACTGTTCGAGGACCGCCTGCATAACGACAAGGAACAGTATGTTTATGCGGGTCATGATCAGCAGAAAAACTGGACATCAGAAACAAGATACAAAAATAAGAAATTACAATACAAAAGAATAAGAGCGTATATCTATTATTAATCATCAAAAAAATTAAACAATGGATTTATCGAAAATTTTATCTGTGACCGGAAAAAGTGGACTTTTCAAACTCCTTTCACACAACAAAAGCAGTTTTATTGTTGAATCTTTGACAGATGGCAAACGTCTGCCCGTTTTTCCCAACGATGGTGTTGCCACCTTGGACAATATATCTATTTTTACCGAAGAAGATGATGTACCCTTGCAGGAAGTGTTCTTATCGATTTACAAGAAAGAAAATGGTGCCCAATCTTCTGTAAATGTGACGGACAGCAAGGCTTTGAAGGCTTATTTTGCCGAAGTACTGCCCAATTACGACAAAGAAAGAGTATATGTCTCTAATATGAAGAAGGTGGTGTTGTGGTATAACCAGCTGATAGAGAAAGGTTTGATTGATGATAAAGGTAAAGAGGAAGAGAAAGAATCTGAAAACTGAAAACTATAAACTTTATACTATAAACTTTATACTCTTATGACCGCAACCAACAACACCAAGGCATGGATTATCACCACAGCGTCAGTCGGTATAGTGCTGATTCTTGCGGCGATATTCTTTTACAATAATTTCTTCAGACAAACCAATGGGCCGTTGATAGAAACGGTGCCGCCAGATGTGGCGTTTATCTTCGAAATTAATGATAATGAGCAGTTTGTGAAGACTTCTGCTTCGCTGATGCCGTATCTGACCGAATTGTTTGCCTTGGATGGACTGGCTGGTTACGAGTCTTTTCTGGAAAAGATGAACAATAGGGAAGGAGCTATCTTGGTGTCCGGTTATGTAATTGACAACAAGATAGTTCCTCTGTTCTCTACCCGTATGGATGAGCATTATTTCAAAAACCTGCTGAAATTGTTACAAATTGATCCTCGTAACAATATCACTTTCGAGGGTTATGAAATTTATACATACGGTACTCATTACAAAGATTTTAAGTTTGTTTTTCACAACAATGTTTTTTCTGCTTCCGAGGATGTTGAGCTGCTTAAAAAGTCAATTGTGCAGCTGAAGTTCCCCAAGGGATTGGCTCATGACAAATCGTTCAAACAGTTGTACAAATTGGTGGAGAAAAACCAGAAACAAAACTGGCTGCTTGTGAATCCGAAAAACTATGCCGAATACCTTAAAGGCAAGATGAGCGAGTCATACGGCTCTATTGTTGACGAGTGGACTGACCTCACCTCATGGTGTGCCTATCAGGTGCGTTTTTCGGATGTGGAAATCTTTCTGTCGGGATATATCGATACTGAGAATCCTGCCATGCGGCAGTTTGAGTCTGCGATGCCTGATGGAGAGTTTCCGCAACGTGTGGTGCCTATTACGGCCAACAATTTGGTGGTGGTAGATGATGCCAAACCATTGTCGCTAGTGAAATACTGGGATGTAGAGGGTATGGCGGATCCCTACCAGCAAAACTGTTACCAACGGATTGCCCCGGTCCAATCGGTTTATTTCACGCTGCCGGCAGATACTTGCAGTTATCATTATTGTGCGTTGAAAATAGATACGACCAAGGCCTCTTTCGCCTCATTTTTTGCGGACAGTCTGAATGTGGATTCCATTCAGAATAACACACCCAAGTCGGTTTTCTCTTGTGTCCTCGTTGATTTTGCCAGCGTGTTTTCGTCTCTGTATCTGGGGGATGCATATAAATGCATGATGCAGGTGAAAGATTATTATGTGCTGGCGGACACTTCCACTACGCTTGAATATTATAAGAAAACGGTGAAAAGCAACAATTATATCGAAACAGGTAACGCATTCAAGTTTGCCTCATCCAATACTCCTTCCGACGCTGTGTGGTCTTTCACTTTCTTTAATCAGGATGGACAGCTGAAAAAGCTTATGAATGCTGATGTTGCCAGGAAGAGCACCTTGAATGATCTTAAAATTTTCTCTTTCTCTCATGCGGTTCCCGTCCAAAATTTGGTGGGAAGTAATATCTATCTGAAATTTTAATATGGATAAAGGCAAATTATATCTCATTCCCTCTTCTTTAGGCGAGAAGGACTTTGACTTTCTCTTCCCTCGTTTCAACGCTGAAATTATCAATAATATAGATGTGTATATTGTTGAGGATCTGCGTACAGGTCGCCGTTTTCTGAAGAAATTAGGGCTGCAAAAGGCTATCGACGATTTGGAGTTTTTCCTCTTGAATGAACATACCCAGGGTGTGGATCTGAATGAATACCTTCGTTGCTGTGAAGAAGGAAAGAATGTGGGATTGATGTCGGATGCGGGAACACCCTGTATTGCTGATCCCGGCAATGTGGTGGTAGCGAAGGCTCACCAGCTTGGCATCGAGGTAGTGCCGCTTGTTGGCCCCAATTCCATTGTGTTGGCACTGATGGGTTCTGGTTTCAATGGACAGAACTTTGCCTTTAATGGTTATTTGCCAGTGGAGCAGGACAGAAGAGAGGAACGCCTGAAGACTTTGGAAAATTTAGTCGTCAAATACAACCAGACCCAGCTGTTTATCGAGACACCTTATCGCAACAACCACCTGTTCCAGTCCATTCTGAGGGTGTGCAAGCCCGACACGCGCCTCTGTGTTGCCTGCAATATGGCAACCGATGAGCAGTACCTGAAATCACAATCCGTAGCTCGCTGGCGCAAGGAACAAATCGACTTGCACAAAAAACCGACCGTCTTCGTTTTGGGAAGGTGATAGAATTCGAACAGCTGTTAGCTTTCATCCCGCAAGTTATTAATTGTCAATTGTTTAATTTTGACTGTCAACTGTCAACTATTGATGACCATCATTGCACTCAGGTAGGCCATCCAGCCGGAGAAGGCGAGGAAGAGCAGTGCCCAGATGAATGCCGGAATGTGGGTGAATTTGGCGAGGTTGGTGGCATCACCAGCTGAATTTCCGTCCTTGATGCTGAGTACCAGCAGGATAAGGGAGGAAGAGACGACCTCAATCATTACCACGATGGCGTAAAACAGGGCGGCAATATTGATGTATTGTTGGTTGTTCATGTGCAGTAGCCACCCATTTAAGGAGCAGAACAGGATAATCCAAATCAAGCCGTACCAGTTCCTGATCCAAAATATCAGCATCACCACCATCAGGATGGAGAGTCCGATAACCAGTCCTTTCTGATATCCGACTTCATTGAGGTAGCAGCATAGCCAGCCGGCAAAGGCGGCAAAAGGATAACCTGCAAGGGACACGAGTATGTTGCCTATCGTGGTGGGGCACTGGGTAACAGTGCTGCCAGAGGTGTCACGCATCAGCTCGATTTTATGCACCTTTCCCTGCATAATCAGGGCCATCACCGCATGTCCGCATTCGTGGATGGCGGTATTGATGATATTGAAAAACTTGCCGATGACGGGGATTCTCGGAATAATCAAGGCGATGGGGACAAATATATAAATAGCCGGGATGCCAAAAAGGGTCAGCGATTTCATGAGAGTTTGGCTTAGAAATAATGCCTTTGGGCTGGTTTTAGTCGAAGCTGATTTGCTTGCGTTTTTCCTGGGTGGCGGCATCTTCGCAGCCGGTGGCCGGGTCGCCTCTGAAAGCGTCGGGAACGGTGAAGCTGTAACCATTGCCTTGGGTCTCCACAATTCTCTTATATGGCAGTTCGGGGTCGTTGTAGCACTTTTGCATGAAGAGACCGAAAACGGGTAGGGCGGTGCGGGCACCTTGTCCCAGGGCGGTGGAGCGGAAGTGTGCGGCACGGTCCTCGCAACCCACCCAGATACCGCAGGTCAGCACGGGAGTGTAGCCCACAAACCAACCGTCGGACTGGTTGTCGGTGGTGCCGGTCTTGCCTCCCAAGGGAAAGGACAGCTCATACTGTCCACGCAAACGGCGGCCGGTACCGAAGTCCACCACACCTTGCATCAGACGTACGGTCTTGAATGCGGTTACTTGGTCGATGGCCTCATTGGTCTTGGGGACATAGGTGAAGATGACGTTACCTTCTTTGTCGCATATTTTGGTGATGAAGGTAGGTTCTACATAAACCCCTTGGTTTGGGAAGCAGTTGATAGCGCCAACCTGCTCATACAGTGAAAGTTCACAGGCTCCCAGGCAGATGGCGGGCACAGCGGGAATGTCGGAGGTCATGCCCATGCGGCGCACCAGCTCGATGACGGCGTTGGGGCCGTATTGTTTCATGATGTAAGCAGACACTTGGTTCAATGACTGAGCCAATGCCTCACGCAATGGCATCATCTGGCCTTCTTTGTAATGTCCCGAGTTACGCGGGGTCCAGGTGCGTCCGTCGGGCAGATGGATGGTGACGGGGATATTGGGCACCATGGTGCAGGGCGAGTAGTCACCGGTGGACATGGCCACAGTATAGACGTATGGTTTGAAGGTGGAGCCCACCTGGCGGCGTGACAGTTTGACGTGGTCGTACTGGAAGTACTTGTAGTTGGTACCGCCCACGTAGGCTTTCACATGGCCGCTGTTCACATCCATGGCCATCAGTCCGCAGTGCAGGAACGACTTGATATAGCGGATGGAGTCCATCGGTGTCATCACAGTATCTTTCATGCCATTCCAGGAGAAGACTTTCATTTTCACTTTGGTGTTGAAAGCTTTTCTGATTTCCTCTTCCGAAGCACCGGCGTCTTTCATTCGCATATATCGTTCGGAGCGGCGCATGGTGGAGGTGAGGATGCGGTCGGTCTCTTCCTTGCTCAGGTTGGCGAAGGGTGCGTTTTCCTTGCCTCGCCAGTGCTCGAAGAACATGGGCTGCAGATACTGGCAAACGTGCTCATAGACAGCTTCTTCGGCATGTTTCTGCATTCTTGAGTCGATGGTGGTATAGATGCGGAGTCCGTCGCTGTAGATGTCGTAATGCGAGCCGTCGGGCTTGGGGTTGTTCTTGCACCATTCGTTCATATAAAGGCGCAGATATTCGCGGAAATAGGTGGCACTGCCGGCGGTGTGGTCCTGAACGGAGAAGTTGGACATGTCGATGGGCAGTTGCTGTAAGGAGTCGCACTCAGCATCGGTGAGGTATTTGTATTTGTTCATCTGTGCCAACACGGTGTTGCGGCGCTCGGTGGCGGCGTTGGGATGACGTGTGGGACTGTATTTGGTCGGGGCCTTCAGCATACCCACCAGCATGGCAGCCTCTTCGGTGTTCAGCTCCAGCGGTGTTTTGTTGAAATAAGTTTTGGCAGCCGATTTGATACCCATGGAGTTATTGCCGAAATCCACAGTGTTGAGGTACAAAGCCATGATTTCGTTCTTTGAGAATTCGTGCTCCAGCTTGACGGCCACCACCCATTCCTTGAACTTGGTGAGTACCAGCTTGGCTTTGTTGGCATTGGGGTCACGGGGGAAAAGGTTCTTGGCCAGCTGCTGGGTGATGGTACTGCCACCGCCCTTGTGGTTGTGGGTCAGCACACCGAAACCCACACGAAACAATGCCCTTAGGTCGATGCCGGAATGCTTGTAGAATCGGGCATCCTCGGTGGCGATAAGGGCGTGCACCATGTAGGGGGAAATCTCGTCAAACTTACAGTTCGATCGGTTCTCAAAATAGTATTTTCCTAATAACTCCCCGTCACAGGAATATACCTCTGTGGCTTGGTTGGTTTCAGGGTTTTCCAGTTCCGCCAACGAGGGCATGAAGCCGAGCCATCCCAGGGATATGAGAGTGAAAAGAAGTACAAGAATCAGTATGCCAGTGGCATAGAGAATCCAGAAAGGCTTAATCCATTTGCTGTAACCGCCTTTTGGCTTTTTCTCTTTCTTTGTTTTTTCTGTTTTTCCGTTGCTGTACATAATTATCGCTAATTATCGTAATTTAATCAGCAAAGATAAGTATAATTTTTGACACTGAGTGTTTTACACTACTTTTTTGTCAACATAAAAAGGTGTATAGCCAAAGCATTTGTAGGGTTTGTATATTCTTGTGAAACACCCCATTGAACTTCAAGAAAAATATGTTATCTTTGCAAACTCGTTTTTTTGAGTGAAATATTATTTTAACTATTTTATTATCAATAAATTATATTAACTATGTTGACTAAAAGTGTAATTAAGGGTGTAAAACATGTCATAGTGGTGGCTTCAGGTAAAGGCGGTGTGGGTAAATCCACAGTCTCTGCGAACCTCGCCATCATGCTTGCCAAAAAAGGATATAAAACAGCTTTGCTGGATGCGGATGTCTATGGCCCCTCCATTCCGAAAATGTTCGGCATGGAAGACGAAATGGTGGATGTGACGATGGATGAAAGCGGCAAGGAGATTATGGTGCCGAAGGAAAAATACGGAGTGAAGATCAATTCCATCGGTTTTCTGGTACCCAGCGACAAAGCGGTCATCTGGAGAGGTCCTCTGGCTGGTGGTGCGCTTACCCAGCTGTTCACCCAGACCGCATGGGGCGACATTGACTATATGATTGTGGACTTCCCTCCGGGAACTGGTGATGTCCAGACTTCTGCTATCCAGCAATTTAGGATTGCAGGTGCCATCATCGTGACAACCCCTCAGGTGATTGCGGTGAACGATGCCCGCAAGGGTGCCGAGATGTTCGCTCCCGACAATATGAATGTGCCTCTTTTTGGTGTGGTTGAGAATATGGCTTGGTTCACTCCGAAACAGCATCCCGAAGAGAAGTATTTCCTGTTTGGACAGGGTGGTGGATTGACCTTGGCTCGCGAGTTCAATACGACTTTGTTGGCTCAGATTCCTTTGGTTCAGGAAGTTGGGGAGGCCGCTGAAAAGGGTGGCAACCTGATGGACCAGGATAATGCCCTCATCAACCAGGCCTTCGAGAGTTTGGCCGACGAAGTGGTTTATCAGCTGGAGAATGCCCCTATTGAGGAAGTGGAACATGACCATGATCATTGTGATCGCGAGGATTGCGACCATTCGGATTCCTGTACCCACGATTGTTCCACTTGCGGACATGCCTGTCACCATTGATATTCTTTTTGATTTTTCTGATGCATGAAGAGTTATAAAATTCTGATTTTCATCTTTTCTGTTATCGCTATTTTGGCGGTTGTGGCTATGGTTTTCCCTGAAGATGGGGTGAAAATCGGAGATACGGAGTTGCGTTTTCCCTCGATAGAGGAAGTGCTGGTGCGTGAGCCTTTGGAAACAGAAACCGCCGATCCGCTGATAGCATTGCAAGACTCCATCAGAATGGAGGAATTGCGCTCTCTGAAAGATACTTTGGCGCATTACAAGGAAGTGATTATCGGGGATGCGGGACAGTTTTATTTCCCGAACGACGATGTCACTTTCTTTGACAAAGTGTTTGATGAAATGCACAAAGCAAAAGCTAATCATCGGATTATCAGGATTATGCATTATGGAGATTCGCAAATAGAGATGGACCGTTTGTCGGCCAACTTGCGCGAATGGTTCCAGTCGGTGTTCGGTGGAGGTGGCCCGGGCATGTTGCCGGCGATACAAACTATCCCGTCGGCGGTGGTGTCGCAGCGTGCCACCGGCGACCTGACAGCCTATGCTCCGTACGGAGATGCGGGAGAGCGAACATCTTCGGGAAACTATGGCATCATGGCCAAGAGTTACCGTATGGGTAGCTCTGCCGTGGTCAACATTTATGCTTCCAAACATAATGCCGCTCGCGAGCGGGTGAGGCATTTCTCTTCCGTGAAGATATTGGTGAACGACCGCACGGGCAAGTTCAATGCCACCGTGTCGGCTCGTGGCCAGCAGCAGAAGTATGACTTGGTGAGTCCGGGCGTGGGTATCCAGCTTTTGCAGTGCCAGTTAGATACGGAAGCCACTACGTTGACCGTCAAAATGTCGGGTTCGTCGGACATTTACGGTATCATGGTGGATGACGGTTACGGTGTGAATGTGGATAATATCCCCCTGCGAGGGTGCTCTGGCACGATTTTTACCCAGCTGAAAGACACTATGCTGCAGCGTTGCTATGAGTTGTCGGATGTGGGCATCATTCTGCTGCAGTTCGGTGGCAATTCGGTGCCTTCCATCTATAATGACGCCAGTATCCAGAAGTTCAAAGAGGCTACTTCCAAGCAAATAAGGTATATCCATTCGCTATATCCCAAGGCGAAGATTGTCTATATCGGTCCGTCAGATATGTCCACCCGCAAAGGAGGTGGTAATTTGCGTACCTATCCTTGCTTGCCGGGGCTGATTGCCGCCTTGAAAGAGGCCGCCCACGAGAATGGGGCCGCCTATTGGGACATGTATGCCGCTATGGGTGGCGAGAATTCCATGATTCAGTGGGTGAAATCAGGTTGGGCAGGCCCCGACTATATCCATTTTACCCCCAAAGGAGCCGAAATTATGGGTGATATCATGGCGAAATCTTTCGAAGAAGTCTATAATTTCTACCAATTACGCAAAAATACAGACCCGACCCAATTGGATTCTCTATGGAGCGCAAAATAATTTTGTTTTTTTGTCTGTTGGTGAGGCTGGCCATCTGTCCGCTGTCCGCACAAATGGAAAAACAGCCGTTGGATACTTTGGAATTTGCCCATTTTGAAGCGGATACTTTTGCTTTTGACATACAGAATTCTAAATTGCTTCCTTTTTTTCAGAAGTTTGACAAGGTGGTCAATACCGGCGAGGGCAATGTGAATATCCTGCATTTGGGCTCTTCGCATGTGCAGGCCGGCACACTTTCCCATACCATCCGTCGCAACCTCCTGTTGTCGTATCCGCATCTGACAGCCCGCAGAGGCATGATTTTCCCTTATTCGGCAGCCAACAAGTGCAACAATCCAGCCGATTACAAGGTGAAGCGCTCTTGCGAGTTCCAGCTGATCCGCAATGTGTATCAGGAACATCCCACGCCGCTGGGAGCCACAGGAATCGCAGTGTATGTGCAGGGCCAGCCAGCCGAAATCAAAATTACCCTGAATGACGAGGATTTGGAGTTCTGCACTAACAGAATCATCGTGTTGGGCGAATCCAATGATGGCAAGGTGGTGCCGTGGATCCGTGTGGATACGACCTACTACTATCCCGTCATTAAAGATCCTGATTTAAGGCGGTATGTGTTTGATGTTAAAGATTTTACAGATTCATTTACCGTAGTCATGCCTTGTGATTCCTCCCAAAGGTTCACCTTGACCGGTGTTTTTTTGGACAATGACAGTCCAGGGCTCACATTTCACTCCATCGGGGTGAACGGGGCCGATTTGGACGACTATCTGCGTTGTCCGTATTTCGAGTTGGACATGGAGCTGTTGCAGCCCGATATGGTTATTTTCGGTATCGGAATCAATGATGCCAATAGTGATCATTTCGATTCCTTGACTTTCAAAAACAGGTATTTGCAGCTGATTCAGCGCATTCAGAAGGTGAATCCCGAGTGTGCCTTTGTTTTTATTACCAATAATGATTCCTACAAAAAGATTTCCAGACGTAATTATGCGGTAAACAAAAACAATCTCCAGGTGCGGGAGGTGTTTTACCGTCTAGCCGATTTAACCCAAGGGGCGGTTTGGGATCAGTTCGACATCATGGGCGGCTTGAAATCAATGGACAGATGGCGGCAGAACGGCTATGCCCAAACCGACCGCATCCATTTCACGGTAAAAGGATACAAGTTGCTTGGCGACCTGTTTTTCAATGCCTTTGTCGATGCCCACGACAAAGCACTTCTTTATTGATAAATTTTCTTATAATCAGTTTTTTTTATTTCAGATTCTTGAAATCTGTCTGCATCATTTCCGCCAGTTCCTCGTCTGTCATTCCGTAGTTTTTCTTGGCGGTTTCCAGGCAGCGGTAAAAACCGTCCATGTCGTTCAGGGCGTGGAAGCATTCCAACTGACCATACCATAAGTCCCACAAAGGAGGCAGGTATTGGTTGGCGGTTTCATAGCATCCCAGAGCGGTTTCGTAATTTTTGGCATAGTAGTTGGCTTTGCCGAAAATCAGCAGGAAAATGGGGTCGTCCCCGGCATATTCTATCAGTTCGTTGATGGTACCCTCACAATCTTCTGTCATGCCTTCGTTGAGGTAAAACATCAGCTGGTGCAATAAGAGCATGCGCTGGTCCAATCCTTTGCTTTTTAATGCATTGAGCGAGTCGATGTATTGCGTCTTCGGACAAGTTTTGTACAGATTGGCGATATACAGTTGCCAGTAGTACGACAGGTCCTTGAGTTCCGTTTCGTGCTCATTCAGCAACTGTAGCGCTTCCTTGTTCTTGCCTTGGTCGCTGAGGTCTTTGATTTGGCTGAGAATGGAGGTGATGCCTTCAGGATTAGTCTTATAGAGCACATTCAGCAGGATGTTCTCCCTGATGTTGTCCGACAGCAGATTTCCGGTGTTGTAGATAAAGCCGTCCTTGATGACGATATTGCCTTCCAAGGTGTCCACCTTATAGTCGTAAAAGTTGAGAATGAAGTCGTTATAAGTTCTGAAAACCACATGGTGACTGCTGTCGTCGGCATCCAGATAGTAGCGCACAAACTTGAAGTCACCGCCATTGTCCACCAGGGCTACGGCCTCATCACCGGCATGGAAGTTGCTCTCGAAGAAGTCTTGTCCGAAGTCGGTGTCCAAACTGCTATTCACGATAGAGTTGTCCCGTATTGCGGATTTGAGGTAGTCCTTGTCGAAGGCTTTGTTATAGACATCGGGGTTGCCGTTCAGCACGCTTTGTTCAATCTGTTTGGCGAAGGCGGAAACGGAGCTTTCATCGAGGACAATGCCTTCTTCGACAGGCGCTTTGGTTTTGCAGGCTCCTGCGAGAAGTAGCAGGGTACAGGCTATGCAAAGGATTTTGATGGTTCTCATGGTTTGCCGAATATTAGGGTGGACATTTGGTCGGGAATGAGTATTTCGTTGGCCACGTGCAGCAATTCGTCGGCGGTGAGGGCTTCCAAACGGGCGATGGATTCCTCGGTGCTTTCCACTTCATCGAAAAACAAAGCGGTGCGCCCCAGCGAGATCATCTCGTTGAGCTTGGCTTCGTTGGCGATGGCAATCTGTCCGATGAACTGTTTCTTCGCATAATGCAGCTGCATGGTGCCTAATTTGTTCTGGCACAGTTTTTTGAATTCTTTGTAGCTAAGGTTGACGCATTGCTCGATGGTGTCGTGTTCACAGCCGATATAGACGGTGAACAGGCCAGTATCGGAGAAGGGCGAATAGACCGCTTCCACGCTGTATGCCAGCCCTTTGTTCTCACGGATGGCCATGTTCAGGCGGGTATTCATGCCTTGTCCGCCCAACAGGTTGGTAAGCAATTGGAAGGCGGTACGCTCGTTGCGGGTGATGGCGTATGCCGGTGTGCCAATCATGATGTGTGACTGGTTGCTGTGCTTGTTCACTCGCTGGTGTTGGGGCTGATAGTTGTCAAACGCATATCTGGGTGAGGGTGACTCCACTAATTGCTCGTCTGTAAAATATCGCTCACAGAGTCGCAGCAACTGTTTTTCGCTGATATTGCCGGCGGAGGCCAACACGATATTGTTGCGGGCGTAGTTGCGGCGGATGAAGCTCAGGATGTCCTCGCGTTTGAAATGCTTCACATCCTTGCGGGTGCCCAGGATATTGCGTCCCATGGGATGCCCCTGGTACACCATGCTTTCGAAGTCGTCGATAATCAGCTCCGAAGGGGTGTCCTTGTAGTAGTTGATTTCCTCAATCACCACGTCTTTCTCTTTCTCCAGTTCCTGCTCGGGGAAGGTGGAGTGGAAGAGAATGTCGGCCAGCAGTTCTACTGCCCGAGGATAGTCGGCGGACAGGAAAGAGGCATGGAAATAGGTCTCTTCCTTGGAGGTGCTGGCGTTGAGCTCTCCGCCAACATCTTCCAAACGGCGTATCACTTGGTGAGCGCTGCGCTTCCGGGTACCTTTGAAGATGGTATGCTCCACAAAGTGGGCAATGCCCATTTTGTTCTCATCCTCATCACGGGTACCGGCATTCACCAATATGCCGAAGTGCGAAATCGGTGAGTTTATCTCTTTGTGAATGAGTTTGATGCCGTTCTTTAACAGTAGGATAGGTTGCGGCATAATGGCTAATGAATATTAAGATACAATGTCAAAAAGCAGTGTTTAACAGCAGTATATGTTGCGGCTTGAGGAGCAACTGGACTTTAGAAAACGATGTCGGAAAGCAATTCCTTGATGGGCACGCGTTTCTGTTCCATGCTGTCACGCTCGCGGATGGTGACGGTGTTGTCCCCCATCGTTTGGTTGTCGATGGTGATGCAGTATGGGGTGCCGATGGCATCCTGACGGCGGTAGCGGCGGCCGATGGCGTCTTTTTCGTCGTACTGGCACATCATAAAAGGTTTGAGCAAGTCCATCACCTCGCGGGCTTTTTCGGGCAGACCGTCTTTCTTCACTAGCGGCAGCACAGCGGCCTTGATGGGAGCCAGCTTGGCGGGCAGGCGCAGTACCACGCGAGTGGAGCCGTCCTCCAGCTTCTCTTCGGTGTAAGCATGGCTGAACACAGCCAGGAACATACGATCAACACCAATAGAGGTCTCGATGACGTAAGGCACATAGCTTTCGTTGGTCTCGGGGTCGAAGAAACGGAGTTTCTTGCCAGAGTATTTCTCGTGCTGGCTGAGGTCGAAGTCGGTACGAGAGTGGATGCCTTCCAGCTCTTTGAAACCGAAGGGGAACTTGAACTCGATGTCAGTGGCGGCATTGGCATAGTGAGCCAGCTTCTCGTGGTCGTGGAAGCGGTAGTTCTCGGGTGCGATACCCAAGTCCTGATGCCATTTGATACGGGTCTGTTTCCAGTAGTCAAACCACTTGAGTTCCTCGCCAGGGCGGACGAAGAATTGCATTTCCATCTGCTCAAACTCTCTCATTCTGAATATGAATTGGCGGGCTACAATCTCGTTACGGAAAGCTTTGCCAATCTGGGCGATGCCAAACGGGATTTTCATTCTTCCGGTCTTATAGACATTCAAGAAGTTTACAAAGATACCCTGGGCGGTCTCGGGACGCAAATAGATGGTGTCGGCACCCTCGGCTACGGAGCCCATCTGGGTGGCGAACATCAGGTTGAACTGGCGCACGTCAGTCCAATTTTTAGTGCCTGAAATTGGGCAAACAATGCCTAACTCCTCAATCAGCGCCTTCAAACCAGCCAGGTCGGTACGGTTCATCAGGTCGGCATAGCGGGCGGTGATGTCGTCAATCTTTTGCTGGTATTCCACCACACGCTGGTTGGTCTTGCGGTACAGGTCCTCGTCGAAGTTTTCGAAGCGCTTCTTGGCTTTTTCGACTTCCTTGTTGATTTTGTCCTCGATTTTCTGGATATGGTCTTCAATCAGCACATCGGCGCGGTATCTCTTTTTGGAGTCCTTGTTGTCGATGAGCGGGTCGTTGAAGGCATCCACGTGTCCGGAGGCTTTCCAGATGGTGGGGTGCATGAAAATGGCACTGTCGATACCCACAATGTTTTCGTGATACTGCACCATGGCCTTCCACCAGTACTGTTTGATGTTGTTTTTCAGTTCAACACCATATTCTCCATAGTCATATACGGCGCTCAGACCGTCATATATTTCGCTTGAGGGGAAAATGAATCCGTATTCTTTCGCGTGAGAGATGATTTGTTTGAAAAGTTCTTCGTTGTTTGCCATAATTATTCGAATATTACTGATACTTGTAATGTTTTTGATTTCACAGAGCTGATATTGCTGGTATAAAGATGTTGCTCGGGGACCAAAAGGTTAATCATGCCGAACGACATTTTCACTTCGGTGGTGAGTTTGAAATAGGTGCAGTAGAAGTCCAGACCGAAGCCTACTTGTCCCTGGAAGTCGTTCTGGTTGAGTTTCACCAGCATTTCGTTGGGACGCTTGGACTGTTTCTTTTGGTTGGAAATCAGGTCTAAGCTATATTGCACCCCTCCGATGACATAAATACGCACGTTGTGCATTCTGGAGGATTTGATCTTGAATAGCAGGGGAAGGTCCAGGTACACGGACTCGACTCGTTTTTGCTTGTCATCTTCTTTTACACGGTTGGCGAATTCGTAGGTGAGCACTCTTTCGCCAAATGACAGACCCGGGATGAAACGCAGGTCGAAGTATTTCCAGATTCGCAGATCGGTGACGATACCTAAACTAAAACCGCTGACCGCTTTGGTATTGATGACCAGCAGCGAGTCGCTCATCGGGTAATAAGCATTGTTTTTCAGGTTGAAGTCGAAAAGATTATAACCTATGCTGAAACCAAAATGGAAGAGTTTCTTGTCGTATTTCTGCAGGTTGGGCACCCCAAAGCCTCCTTTTTGCGGGAAAGCGGTGGTGCTGATAGTTATCAGCATGAGCAGGGGCAGTATTATCTTGTATAATTTTTTTCTTTGTGGCATGTTTCTGTTTAAATCTATATCAAAGGCTAAACGAAAACCCTTGATAAATATTGTATAAGTGCCAAAATTTTGCGGCTGCAAAGGTACAGAAAATTCTTGAATTACAAACAGAATGGTATAGACGCAAAATTTTGCGTCTATACATCGTTAATCCAAAAGAATTTAGTATTTTTGCAAGAAAAAAGAGACTGTCGATGATACACCCTGAATTTCAACCATATCTGCCGAAAGTGATTCAAATATTGAAAGAACACAAGGTAAAAGATGCTTATCTATTTGGCTCTGTGCTCAGTTCACGATTCAATGAGGATAGCGATGTGGATTTTCTTGTTAGCTATGAGACCTTTGACGATCCTGTCGCATTTGGAGACAATATTTGGGATTTGCGATTTGCATTGGAAGATAACCTGCACCGAGATGTGGATTTGATAAACGAAGATAATCTGAAGAATCCCTATTTTATTCAGGAGCTTAACGAAACAAAATACAAAATCTATGGATAGGGAGATACTGAAATACTTATATGATATGCAGGAGTGTATCAATAATATTGATAGATACATCGGTCAGGAGAAGGTTTATGCTGAGTATGAACGAAATTCTATGCTGCAAGATGCGGTAGAACGCAATATAGCCACCATAGGAGAAGCCATGAATAAGGCCTTGAAATTAGATGCAAATCTCAAGATCTCTTTTGCAAGAAGAATTGTTGGTACTAGAAACCGTTTGATTCATGGGCATGATGACATTGATAACATTGAGATTTGGAACATCATTGTCAATAATTTACCAATTTTAAAGACTGAAATAGAAACGATGCTCTCCGAAATGGAGTAACAACAATATAATTTACCAAAGTATTCACCAAAAACCAAACATTATCGAAATATAAAACTGATATTATAATATATTGATATAAAGCGTTTTCGCTTTTCTTGTGAGTATCTGAAATCTCGACAATTTCAAAATTGACTCCCAGTAAGAAAAACGGAAATGTTCACGTATAAATCGTGGACTTTCCTTTATTCGGAGTCAAGGTTGTCGAGAGCCTCAGATACGGATTAAAAGGGTTCACGATTTTTTTGTGTTTGTGACGGAAGAGCGAAAATGGTCTGCAGAGAAGCAAAAATTTGCGTCTATACAATTATAAAAAATCACCTCATGCTGAATTCACAACCGCAATATTGCTGGTTGTAGAAATTATTTTCTTTCAGCAATTGATTGCGGCGGTCCTGCAGTCCGTTCTTGCGCCAGTTCTTGTCCCAGAATTGGGTGCCTTCCACCTGTTGGGCGGCCCAAAAACCTGCCTCATTGATTTGCTTCAGGTCTTTCCATCTGGAAGAGGCCAGGGTAGTGGTGAATAACTCAATATTCAGCTCTTTGGCTTTTTCCGCCGCTTTGAGAAGCCGCATCTTGAAGCATTGCAGGCAGCGTAGGCCGCGTTCGGGCTGGTCTTCCAAGCCTTTCATTTCTTCGCACCATTGCTGGTGTTCGTAGTCTCCATCAATCATGCTTACACCTAATTTCAGCGCATAGCGGCTGCATTCCCTTTTCCGGATTTCATATTCTTCCGCAGGAAAAATATTGGGATTGTAATAGTAGATGACAGGTTGATAGTCATTATTGAGCATCCACTCCAAGATAGCGGATGAGCACGGGGCACAGCAGGAATGCAGCAGCACTTGGGTCATCTCTTATAAATTTGATGTCATGCAGGCATTGTCCGTCAAGTGGACATCGGTATTTGTATCCGCTTTTGACGCAGTTTTTTTTAGAATGTGGGCTTCATGCCGAGGTTGTACATGATAAAGGCGTAGATGTCGGTGTATTCGTCAATCACCTTGCTGAGGGGCATGCCGCCACCATGGCCGGCCTTGGTCTCGATGCGGATGAGCTTCGGGGCATTGCCCGTGTTGGATGCTTGCAATGCGGCGGTGTATTTGAACGAATGGGCGGGCACCACACGGTCGTCATGGTCGGCGGTAGTCACCATGATGCCAGGGTAGGGGGTGCCGTCATTTTTGATGTTGTGCAGCGGTGAGTATTTGTACAGGTACTCGAACATCTCTTTGCTGTCGGCACTGGTGCCGTAGTCGGGAGCCCAGTTCCAGCCGATGGTGAAGAGGTGATAGCGCAGCATGTCCATCACACCCACTTGCGGAATGGCCACGCGGAACAGGTCGGGACGCTGGTTGACACAGGCACCCACCAGCAAACCGCCGTTAGAGCCGCCCATGATGGCCACTTTTTGCGGATTGGTGTAATTCTCGTTGATGAGGTATTCGGCAGCAGCAATGAAGTCGTCAAACACATTCTGTTTGTTCATCTTGGTACCTGCCTGATGCCAGTCCTCACCATATTCGCCGCCACCGCGCAAGTTCACCTGTGCGTAAATGCCGCCATTCTCCAGGAACGGGATGCGCATGGTGGAGAACGAGGGGTTCAGGCTGATGTTGAAACCACCGTAGCCGTAAATCAGCACGGGGTTGTTACCTCTCAGGTTCAAACCTCGTTTGTAGGTGATGAACATGGGGATTTTGCTGCCGTCTTTGCTGGTGAAGAAAATCTGCTCGGTCAGGTAGTCATCGCTCTTGAAATCGACTTTCGGCGCCATATACAGTTCAGACTTGTTGTTGTCGATGTCATATTGGTAGATACAGGAGGGGAAAGTGAAAGAGGAGAAACCGTAGAAAACTTCTTTCTCGTCCTTGTCGCCGCTGAACCATACCGTTCCCAAAGTAGGCAGTTCAACCTCGTGCATTTGCTTGCCGTCCAGCGTATAGACATAGGCGTGCTGCGAGCAGTCTTGGTTGTAGGTAAGTACCAGTTTGCCATCGATAATCGCTGCGGAGCTCATCACATTCTCGCTTTCGGGTATCACCTCGGTCCAGCTGTCGATGCCCGGATGGTCAATGTCGGCCTTCATCAGGCGGTATTTAGGAGCCTGGTAATTGGTGTAGAAATAAATGGTGTTGCCCATCACTTCCATGGGTGAGTAAATGTAGTCAGCATTGGTGGTGAGGGCCACAACTGGAGCATTGGGTTTTCGCAAATCTTTCATCAGCAAATTATTACCAGCACCAAATCCGTCTTCTGAGATAAACATTACCGTTTCGTCTTCATTGACTTCTGCCGTGTAAAAACGCTGCGGATATTTCGGGTTCTCATAGGTCAGCACATCCTCTTCCTGGGTGGTGCCCATCTTGTGATAGAAAATCTTGTGGTTTTCGTTTTTGTTTGAATATTCCTTTCCAGCTTCGGGGCGGTCGTAGCAGCTATAGTAGAAGCCGTCGCCATGCCATGCGGCGCTGGTGAACTTGGCCCACTCGATATGGTCGGGGGTCAGCTTGCGGGTGGCCAAATCCATCACATAAATCTCCACCCAGTCACTACCGCTGCGCGAGATGGTATAGGCCAGGTATTTGCCGTCGTTCGAGAAGCTGATGCCGTTGAGGGCCACGGTGCCGTCGTCCGACAGGGTGTTGGGGTCTAACAGCACTTCGGCTTCACCGTCCAAAGTCTCCTTGACATACAAAACACTCTGGTTTTGCAGTCCATCGTTGCGGTAGAAATAGTATTTGCCGTGTTTTTTGAAGGGAGTGCCTATCTTTTCATAATTTGAAAGGTCTGTCAGGCGTTTGTTGAGGGCTTCGCGGAAGGGAATCTTCTGCAGATAGGTCTGCGTGATTTCGTTCTGCTGTTTCACCCATTCCTCCACCTCGGGAGCAGTGTCGTTTTCCAGCCAACGATAGGGATCGGCCACTTTCACACCGAAATACACGTCGGTGTCGCTGCCCATAGCGGCTTCGGGGTACTTGATCGGAGCTGATTTTTTATCACAATGTGTAAACATGAGGGTCAAACAAGCTAATAAGGTTATGGTTCCAAATTTTTTCATGATGAAAAGTTCTAATTCTATATTCTTAGTTTTTGATTCTAAATTTAATTAACTAATTAACTAATTTGCTGATTTTCAACTTTCAGTTTTCAGTTTTCAGTTTTCACCTTCCCAAAGTCCCGCCAATTGAACTTCCCTTTCACAACGCCTCCTTGTATAATCATCAGTCCGGGATTGGCGCTGATGGCGTCGCGCACCATGAAGGGACCTTTCACGGGGTCGATATGGTTTTCATAAATCGGGAAAGGAATGTTGTTCTCTTTGATGAATCTCTTGATGGTAGTTCTGTCGGAGTTGGTGAGGCCCACCACGGTGATGCCATTCTCAAAGCAGTGGTTCACAATGCGAGTAAATTCCTCGTTCTGAATGCCTTTCAGTTTGGTCTCGTCAAGGTTGTGCATAAAGAAAATATAGACAGGTTCTTTGCTGTAGAAGAACTCCATTGCCATGTCCGATCCGGTGGAATCCAGCATGTTGAAGCCTTCGTGCTCAGCGGGTTTGAACTCGCTGATAATGCTGTCCTTGCGGTCCACATACTCGTAGGTGTCGTAAAAGTCGGGCTGTTCGTCGCCGATGGTCATAAGCTCGGCTTCCGACAAGGTGATAAGGCTTTCGTCAACAGGATTTTTGTAAATGAACATTATTTTTTGTACTGCCGGGGTATCAATGAAGCTTTGGGCCACATTATCGCCCACTTTCCAGTTGCTATGGTCAATAATGGGCAGGTGACGGTAGCAGTAGGCCTCCAGGCCGAATACCATGAGGGCACCGATGGCAGCGAAGCACCACTGTCCCAGTTCCGTCAGGCGGATGTCGGGGATGGTTTTGCGCTTGAAGAAGACAATCAGGGTGGGGATCATGATGACCACGTTCTTCAGGAAGGTTTCTTTGTTGCTGAGTTTGATGGCTTTGCCGAAGCAGCCGCAGTCGTGTACCACGCCGAAGTTATAGCCATAGTTCATCTCCAGGTGCTCGGCTACGGCCAGCCAGAGGGTCAGGAAGAAGAAGAAGACCATGAAAAGGAGGTAGCACACCGAGGTGAAGCGTATTTTGATGCGGAAGAGCATCATAAAGCCGAGGGTGAATTCGGCGGCGGTCATGCAGAATGCGAAAAACATCGACAGAGGATGCATGAAGCTCATGCCGAAGGAGGTGAAGTAGTCGTCGAAGGTGACGCCGGTTGACATGGGGTCGATGGCTTTGGTGAAGCCGGAGTATAAGAACACGCAGGCCAGCGCTATACGGACTATTTTCAGCCAGATAGGTTCTTTTTGTTTGGTCATATTTTTTGTTGTTAATTTGTTGAATCTTTGAATTGTTGAATCGTTTATAGGTTATGACGCTCATTTTATTCGCTCGGGGAAGACACTCGCTCGGTTAGATGATATTCTCTTCTTGGCTTCTTGTCTTCGCGAATGCGCGCAATGTATGTTTCCACATCTATTCGTCTATCAGCTATCATTTTTCCTCTTCAATCACTAATCGTATCAACGCGAACATTGCATAGTTGATCATATCGTAATAGTTGGCATCCAGACCTTCTGAAACGATGGTTTTGCCTTGGTTGTCTTCAATCTGCTTGATTCTCAACAGTTTCATCAGGATGATGTCGGTGAGGGAGCTGATACGCATTTTGCGCCAGGCCTCGCCGTAGTCGTGGTTCTTGTTCATCATCAGCTCTTTGGCTTTGCCCAAATAGAGGCTGTAAAGACGGATGGCTTCTTCCGCAGGCAGCATCTCGTCCATGGTCTCGGCTACACCCACTTCCAGCTGGATGAGGGCCATTACCGAGTAGTTGACAATGCCGATAAATTCGGGGATAATGCCTTCGCCCACTTTGTTCACGCCGGTCTCTTGCAGACTGCGGATGCGCTGCGCCTTGATGTAGATTTGGTCGGTGAGAGAGGGGAGCCTGAGGATGTGCCAGGCAGTGCCATAGTCAATGGCTTTCTTGGTGAAGAGGTCGGTACACTGCCGGGCGATTTCGTCAAATTGAGCTGAAGTGTCTGCCATGATGTTTATTTTTTGATGATTTTGCTGATCAATGGACGGTCGTTCTCGTCTATCACTCTAATGAAATATATGGCCGGCGACAGACTGCTGATATTCAGACTGTGAGAGTTCTGGTTGACATTGAACGCATGTCTCACACAACGTCCGGTTATGTCGATGATTTCAATGTCTTTGATGACTGTGCTGCACTGGATGTTGACTTGATCGCTGCTGGGGTTGGGGTAAACGAGGAGAGTGATGTTTTGGCTTTCTGTGGATTCGATACCGTAGGGGCTGGGATTGTTACCATTGACGTAGGTCAGCATGATGGGGCAGGCAGTGGAGGTTGAGCCACTGGTAAGGGTGAAATTGAACAGTACGTTCTGTGTTTCGGTGACGGGGCTGAGGTTGGTGATGTTGTAGGTGGCTGTTTTGGAGGAACCAATCGCCATAGAGTTGTAATTGACCACATCGCTGCCGCTGTTGCCGTTGATGTTGATATTGTTATTGTCGGTGCTGAGGGTAGCCTGGATGTTGCTGGCTATGGTGTTGCCTTCATTGTTGAACACCACCTTGATTACCGGCTGGTTGCCATTCAGCACAATGTTGCCGGCGTAGGTGCCTTCAATGTCATAATGGTCAATGACCAAGAGGGGAGATGTGGGAGCCATAGTTGCTCCGGAGGTGGGGAAGATGATGTTGTCAATCCAAGCGCAGTCGCTACCACTGGTTTGGCTGCCGTCTTTTGAGTATCTGAATCTGAAGGTGTGGTTGCCGGGAGTGACATCAAAGCTGACTTGTTCCCAACTGACTTCACCGCTCAACTCTTCCATTGTGTTCCCGTCAATGGCGAATGAGAAAAAGTCGTAGCCAGATTCTGAGGAAACCTTGCGGAAATAGGAGATGGGGCTGGCTTCGGTGACATTAAGGGTGATGGTGAGGTCGGAATTGCTGTTGTTTCCGCCCCACCAGCTACTGGAACCGTTGGGAAGATTGGTTTTGCTGCGGGCACTGTAACTGCCGGCATACACATTGTTGGTAGTTATCTCCCATGGATATTGTGCTGTGTTGTTCCATGCGAATGTCGTAAAGCCATTGCTTTCAAAATCCTCCATAGCTTTGCCAATTATCATATAGTAGGGCATACTCAGTTCATATTCGTCATTGTTAATAGAAAACAGGAACGGATATAAGCTGCCGACAGAGGCTTGGGTGTTAACGCTGATGTTGAAGCTTACTTCAGTGGTGCCATTGGCGGCAATGGAGCCAACGTTAACTGTGCCGTTGTTGACGGTGATGTCGGTATGGTGTGATACTAAGGAAGCGGCGAGGTTGCCGATGTTGTTCTGGCCGGCGTTTTTCACTGTAAAGGTCAATGTGCCGCTTTCACCAGGATTGATTGTTCCTACGTTGACGGTGCCTGCGTTAATAACGACATTCTCAACTTGAAGTATAGGCGCTTCGGCGTTGAAGTTGAAATTGCGTTCGAAAGTGCCGCTATTGGAGTGGACCGTGACATGGACGGAAACCACCTCATTGTTGCTCATGCCGGCGCTTGTTCTTGAGGTGAAAGCGTTGCTCAAATTAACGGTCTGATTGCCAGTCATGTTGCCAATATATACCGAATCAGCGGTAAAATAGATATTGTCGGAGTTAGGCTCGATTTTTACCCATACATTGTTTCCGCTTACACCACTGACGTTCTCAACGCTGAGATTCCAGTCGTTTACGTGGTTGTTGCGGATCACATCGTTGTTGCTCAGGTTAATATCGCTGACAGCATAGAAATTGTTGGGAGAGGTGAAGGTGATGGTCTGGAAGAACTGGACATAGTTCTGAGCCGAGATGGCGATTTCGTACTGGCCGGGAATCATGTCGGACGGCAGGGTGAGATTGGCGCTTCCGTTAGCATCGGCAAAAGCGGCCGCCACCAAGGCGTTGTTTTGGGTCAGTGCTACGTATGCGTAGGGAACAGCGTTGATCTGAAGGTTGGAGGAACCGATCACACTTCCGGTGGGAATGTTGAGACTCATTACAGAGGGTTCTGACAGATAAGGTTTGATGGAGGGATCACCAAACACATGGTAAATTTCCCAATAGTAAAGCTTATAATTTGATGAGGAATTCGATGATTGAACAGCTAAATTGCCTGCCATGTTGAAACCGGCTGCAGTGGTGTACCATTGGTTGTGGGCCTCGTTATGGGTGTGGAACATGCGGTCGTATGCGCCGAGATTAGAGGCGTTGTAAGTGGGATTGGCATTGATGTTGCTGCGGACACCCACTGACCAATAATAGTCTTGATCCCAATAGGTGCTGTTGGAAGCACCGAGGTAAATGACCGCACCCTTTTTAGCGGCACGTAACAAGGTCTCTCCGAAACAGGAGTTGTCATCAAATTTGCCCGACAAGCAGCAGTTGCCGATCATGATGCCGTATTTGTTGAGGTTGTTCATGGAGTTCACATGATTGTTCTCAAATACTGGGTCGGACCAGCCACTGGAAGAGCAGTGAGCGGTATAGTTGGCATAGCCCACGCCGGCGCCAATTTCACTGCGAATGGTGGCCGCCTGAGAACTGCTGTTGTACAGATGGGTATATACAGTGCTAAAACCGTATGCAGTGTTGACGTAATTTCCTGACAAATAGTTGATTTGTCCGTTGGCATGGGTGGGGCCATAACTTCCGTCTGTACCGGCAACCAGCACGGCGTCGTCCAGATAGGAAGGATCGGGCATGGTGTATTGCTCATACATCAAGGACTTCTCAATCTGAGGAAGCAACTGGCTGATGTTTTGGGCAGAGAAACGTCCATAATAGCAGTCCGGGATATTGTCGCCAGTGGTCCAGGTGGCATAGTACAGGTCGGTCACATGGCTGTTATCTGAAACGCCTGTGAATGCCGGAATCTGAGCTACGTCGCCTATCAGTAGCACGAAAGTAGGAGCGGGATTCTCAGGGGTGGCATTGTCGTATTTCGCTTTGATGAAATTCTTGATGCTGGTAGTGCTGGTGCCCACGTTACTGTCATCGGTATAGGCGATCTCCACCAAATAGCCGATGCGTTTTTTCCAGTTGATGAAAGATTGCAGATTCTCATCGTTTCTGAACATGGAATGGGCCACAATCAAATACTTGATGGGTGCGTTGTCAATTTCGTCTCTGAAGCTGGGGGTGCTCATGGGGTTGATGACACCGCAGTGCTGTCCGTCGAACATCCCGTTGCCATACTTGGTCTTCATTTCCATGGTTTGCGGAATGTTGGCATTCACAAAGCTGATTTCCACATCCAGATGCGTACATACTCTGAGTTGGCCTGTCACGGGATTGTACTCAAAGGGAGAGATACTTAAACTGCCCATGTTGATGTTGCGGAGCACGCCCACTTTTTCACTTTGTGCCAGGGTGGTGCCATAAAAGCTGTTGCTGGCATACGTGGCCTCGTCTATCACGAAGGGGAAAGGACCGTCTTCTGATTTGGGATGTTTGGGCTGTACTGGCATGATGGGGTAATTGATGCCGAGTTCGGAAAGATCGTATTCTTCGTATGTGCTGTTGATTACATTTACATCCATGCCTTCGCACAAGGGGATTTCCAACAAGTTGGTGATGACCGGCAGCTCAGGTCGTCCTTCATTCTGCATTGGGGTCATCCCTTCGTAAGTAATACAGCTGAAAGTGCCTCGCTCGGTTTTGAGGTTTTGGACTTGCAACTGCTGAACGTCAATAGTGTATGAGATTTTGATATCATTGTAGTTGTTGTCCATTATATTATAATAATTGGAACGCTGAGCCATGCTGAAATTGGAGAGAATATGGCTCAAAATGAACATCAGAATGATAGTTTTTTTCATATTTTTTGTTTTTTGATGATTGTTTTTCTTGATAACAGTTTCGATTAATATAAAATGCCGAATTTAACCCCTCCGAAATGGTAGTGGTGGTTTTGTTCGGCATTGGTGAAATATTCCGAATTGTCGGGTTCATCGGGTACAGGCACGCTGTACTTGATGCTGGAGTGCTGCATCTTGTAGGTGGCCAATATCAGCAATGACACTTTCTCGCTGACTTTGATATTGACGCCCAGGCCTGTTTCCACCAATGGGCCGGGCTTGGCACCCTGTATCACTCGTGTGGTGAGCTCCGGCTTTTGGTTCATATACCACTTGAATGAATAGCCCATGTTGACGAACCAGTGGGGGCTGATACGGGTTTTGGTGAAATTGACACTGAGGTTGAGGGTCAATGGGATAAAGGCAGTGTATCGCCAGAAGTCGATACCCAAATTAATTCCCATGAAGAAATTCGGGTTGAACTGATAGGCTAACAATTGGTTGACCTGAATGGCGAAAAGTCGGTTGGGAATTTCTCTGTTGGGAATTTTGATGCTGCCTGCACCGCCAGCGGCACCGATGGTGGTCATAAAGACAAACTTGCTGTCCTTGCGGTCATGGTATTTATTCTTTTCTTGGGCGAAAGAACAGAACAGACAGCTCAAACAAAGTATGGTGATAAGGATTTTTTTCATAGTAATTAATTGTTTTTCAATTCTTTCGCTGTTCTGAGGGCAGCCTCGCTGAGCAGGTTTCCACTGATCATGGTGGCTATTTCGCGAATGCTCTCATCCTCATTAAGACTCTTGATTTGTGTAAAAGTTTTATCTTCGGATGTATTCTTATATACAAAATAATGTAGTTTGCCTTTGGCGGCGATTTGGGGCAGGTGGGTGATGACAATCAGCTGGTGCTTGTGCGACAGCTCCTGCATGAGGCTGGCTACCTTGCCGGCTACCTCGCCCGAAATGCCCGAGTCAATCTCGTCGAAGATGACGGTGGGCAGCAGGCTGTTGTCGCTGATGATGCTCTTTAGGGCCAGCATGAGCCTCGAAATCTCTCCTCCTGAAGCGGTCTTTTCTATTTCTTGCATCTCGCTTCCGCGGTTGGCGGAAAACAGGAATTGCACCGTGTCTATACCATTGCTGCCAACCTGCTCCAGCTGTGTAATTCTAATGCGGAAGTCTCCGTGTTCCATGCCTAACAGCTGCAACTTGCCTTTCATTTCTTTCTCGAAGCGGCTAGTGCTTTTTTTGCGACTGTCAGACAAATTCCGGGCAGCTTTCAGGGTTTGGGCCATCAGTTCCTCACATTGTCTGTGGCAGTGCTCCAGCTCCTCGTCGTTGGCGGTCATTGACAACAGTTTCTCTTCCGAGATGGACAGCAGAGAAATCAGCTCCTCGTTGCTATTGACATGGTGTTTGTGTTGCAGATTCAGCAGCAGGTCCAAACGCTCGTTCAGTCGTTCCAGCTCCTGAGGATTCACCTCAATGCGGTTTTCTTTCTGATTCAGTTCGCGGGCAATGTCTTTTAGCTCAAGTACACTGCTATCAACACGTTGGCTCAGTTCAGCTATGTCTTTGTCGTAGGAGCTGACGCTGTGGCAGTTGTCCTGGATAATTTGGAGGCGGTGTAGGATGTTATCCTCTTCTTCCCCTTCCAGCATCCTGACGCTCTCGTATAATTTAGACTTGATGGTTTCAGCATGGGTGAATAGGGCGATTTGCTGCTCGATGGTTTCCTGCTCTCCGCTATTGAGTTGCGCGTCAGTGAGCTCTTGCACCACATAGCTAAGATAGCTCTGCTCCTGCGCTTGTTGTTGCTGTAGCGACAGTAGTTCCTGATAGCGCTTCTCGGTTTTTTTGTAAGAAGAATAAAGCTCTTTGTATTGGGCTAAAAGTGTAGCGTTTTGGGCATATTGGTCCAGTAAGTCGATTCTGAAATTGCTGTTGTTTACCAGCAGGTTGTTGTGCTGTGAGTGGATGTCCACCAGCTCTTCGGCAAGTTCTTTCAGCACAGTCAAGTTGATGGGTGTGTCGTTGACAAAAGCTCTTGATTTGCCGTTTTCGGTCACTTCACGCCGGATATAGGTGATATCCTGATAATCTAAATCGTGTTGTAGGAAGAAATCCTGCAGTTTCAGTTTGGAGATGTCGAAGGTACCTTCGATGAAGCATTTTCGGTTTTTGTCGTGCAAGACGGACGTGTCAGCACGCTTGCCTAAAATCAGCGAAAGGGCTCCGATGATAATGGATTTGCCCGCGCCGGTCTCGCCAGTAATCACAGTGAAGTCCTGGTCAAAAGTGATTTTGAGGGAGCGAATAATCGCATAGTTCTCTATCTGCAGGGCTTGTAACATACTGTCGGTTTACTTGTTGGTGGTGGCGGTGATGGCGTCGTATTTTGAGGAATTGGCGGGGTCTAATTGCTTCATGATGTTGACCACTTGGGTCTTTTCGTTGGCCAGACCTTCTTTGAAAATATTGATGATTTCGTCGGACTTGGCGGAAACCATGTACTGCACAATCACCAGGTTTGACTTTTGACGTGATACTTGCTGCAGGGCTTTGAGTGCCTCGAAGATGACCGCTCTGCCTGCATCGGGATTGTCCACCATGGCATCCAGTCCCAAACGGTGGTACTGGTACAGGAACTCGTGGATTTTGCTGTAGGTGCCGTTGGTAAGGTTCTCAATGAGCCAGTAGCGGTTGTTTTGTCCCGACTCAAATGATTGCCATCCGGGTTCGGCGCTACTCTGGCAAAGACTGACAATGTTCTGGCATTTGTCGAAATAGGGGGCACCTCCATTCATTGAGAAGGTGTCGAAATCAAGTCCCAGGAATAGGTTCAGGTAAAATGCGATGAGCGAGGTGAACTGGTTGAGGTTGGTACTGGGGTCATATTCTAACGGTTGCCCTTCGTCGTAAGTGAACTGGATTTTCTTGTCCTGGAAATTCAAGACTGTGGTCTTGTAGTTGGATTTGTACACAGGACGACTAAGCTGGACCGTCATTGTGCCCTTTAACACGTCACCCGAGACTTCGGTCAGGTTGATCATCAGACCGCATTCAATACGTTCATTGGTTTTGAAGGTGTATTGGCACCATTTCCTGTCGTTGATGAACTTGTACAGCTCCTGTTGCAACGAATTGTAACGCTCACGGTTGGAGCCGCTGATTTTCGAGGAGTTGATGGATACCTGGCACTGGAAATCCTGGGCAAATAAGCCGGCGCTGGTCAGGGTCAGAAGGAATAATACCAATAAACGTCTCATATTCTATTTGTTTAATTTCTTGATAATAAACTGAACAATCTCTTTGGCGACTTCTTTCTTACTCTTGGCCTCACCCTGGACCATCAGACCGTCACGGTCTATGATTGTCACTTGGTTGGTGGGCTTGTTGAAGCCAGCCTTGGGGTTATTCATAGAGTTTAAAACGATAATATCGATGTTTTTATTTTGCAATTTGCCTTTGGCATTCTCCAATTCGTTTTCGGTTTCCAAAGCGAAGCCTGTAATTAACTGTCCTTCACGTCTTTGATGTCCCAATGTGGCCAAGATATCTTTGGTCTTGACCAAATCCAGTTGCAGCCCTTCCTCGTGTTTTTTGATTTTCTGTGGGGCAACTTCCTTCGGGGTGTAGTCGGCGACGGCGGCGGCCATGACGATGATGTCGGCATCAGGGCCATAGTGCATGCACTGCTCGAACATGTCCTGGGCGCTCTTCACGTCCACCCGGTGAATGTCGGAGTTGTTGCATGACAGGTGGGTGGGGCCGCTCACGAGGGTCACTTCCGCACCTTGGCGAGCCAGTTCTTCTGCCAGCTCAAATCCCATTAATCCGGAGGAGTGGTTGCCAATAAAGCGCACGGGGTCTATGGGTTCGTAGGTGGGGCCGGCGGATACCAAGGCTTTCATGCCTTTGAGAATGTCGCTACCTTCGAGAAAACGGGTTACAGTCTCGAAAATGCGTTCGGGTTCTTCCATGCGACCTTTCCCTTCCGTGCCACAAGCCAGGAAACCGGATTGGGCTTTGATGAGTCGAATGCCACGTTCCTTAAGGGTTTGTAAGTTGGCTTGTACTGCGGGATGCTCATACATGTTGCAATTCATGGCGGGGGCCATGAAGACGGGCTTTGAGGTGGCGAGCAGTAGGGTGGATAAGGCGTCGTCGGCGATGCCGGAGGCCAGCTTGCCGATGCAATTGGCAGTGGCGGGGGCCACAATGACACAGTCGGCCCATTCTGCCATGGCGATGTGTTGCACATCGATCTCATGGCCTCGCTCGAACATATCCGTGTAGAGTTTGTTCTGCGACAAGGTCTCGATAGTGAGGGGTGTTACAAACTCCAGTGCGTGCTGCGTGGCAGCAACTTTCACCTCATATCCGGCGCGCTTAAACAAGCGGATAAGGGATAGCGACTTGTAAGCAGCTATCCCTCCCGTAATGCCAATGACAATATGTTTGTTGTTCGTATTAGTCATTTGCTCTGCTCGGACTTTCCACGTCGCTGAAGTAAATCTGTTTGTTCTCGTATTCGTTGATGGCTAACAGTGTCGGCTTGGGCAGCTGCTCGAAATATTTGGCCAGCTCAATTTGTCCGAGGTTTTCGTGGTATTCTTCCAGATTGTCGGAGGCACTGACAAATTCCTGTGATCTTTCGTGGAATTCTTCTTTCAGGTCAGAGGCAATTTGGTTGGCTCTCTTCGACATGACAACAACGGTTTTGTAGATGTTGCCGGTCTGATCGTCCATTCTTACGATGTCACGGGTAATGGCATAAGGATTAACTTTTAACTTCTTGTAATCTGCTGATTTCATTGATTGTTATTTTGATTTTTGATTTTATTGATCTGATTCAGGGCGTCGTCCGCCAATTTCTTGGCATCCATGTAGTAGCCGGAATTGGGATACTGCGCTTGCATGATTTTGTAGGCATCCACACAGGCCTGGTATCTTTCTTTTTTCTTGCTGGCCACACTTTTGCGGGCATATTCGTGGTTGTTCTTGACCAGTATGTAAACGGCTTCGTGGGCGTATTTTGAGTTGGGGTACTCTTTGAGGAAGTTTTTCACGGCAATCTGTGCGGCTTGGTAATGGTCGGTGTTGTAATACAGCTTGGCAATCTCAAAATCCTTCTGTGCCAGTTTCTCGCGCAGCACGTCAAGCATCTGGTTACATTCCTCCACATGCGGACTGTACGGATAAGTCTTGATAAACAAGTCCATTTCGTCGATGGCGTAAAGCGTAGAGGATTGGTCCACACTGTAAACCGGGGAGATTTCAAATACCGATTTCACGCACATGAAATGCGCTTCTTCTGCTTTGTCGGTGCCAGGATAGTGCCGGGCATAGTCCTTGAAATGGAAGGCCGCAAGCTCAAAGTCCCTGTTCTTGTAATAGCAGTCGGCAAAAAGGAAGAGTAGGGTGTCTGCCACAGGGGTGCCCAGCGATAGAGGATAAAGTTCCTCGAATAGGCGCGCCGCTGACAGGTATTGCCCGTTCTCATAGAATTTGAGTGCTTTGGCATAGTTCATGTCGAAAGTCTCAAAGGAAACTTTGTTGCTTTTGACGGTTTTCTTTTTTGTTTTTTTCTGCTTGTCATTATTGGATGAGACAGCGTTTGTGTCAGCGATTTGGGAAGACGCAGCCTGACCTTTTCCCTCGGAATTGGAAGAAACTGCCTGCGAAAATCCCCTTGTGGGTATTGCTAACGCAATGATTGTCAATATGATGAATATTCTTTTTGCCATTTTTTTCAATCTGGCAAATATAATGTTTTTTTTGATACAAAAAAACATCGTTTTTTATGTACAAAAATCATAGTTCCCCTCTATAAAAGGGGAGCTATGAGCTGTGATTTTTTTGCTACTGTTTAACCAGTTGCTCGCAGAAAGCCTTCACATCCTCTTCCGACCAATTTGGATTGCAGTAGATGAAGAAGTTGCCCCTCTCAACCACATTGACGATGCGCCATTCCTGATATACCTTTCCGTCCATAACAAGTGCGCCTTTATGGAGTCTTGATTGTAAGGCAATATTCTCGGTCATTTTTCTAAACAATAGGGTGGCTTCGGGCATCATAGAAACGTTAACGATTGCTGAGGTTCCTTCTTTATGGGGTTCGGTTTCCACTAGTTTGACTATAGGTTTTCCGCCCAGCACGGCTGAACTGATGGCAGGTCCCTCTTCCGTCGTCTTTCTTAAGGTATAAAGCATGAGTTCTGTGGTGTCTGCCGACCATCGGTAAACCAGAGAGTCGTTGTCCACTACTCTTGTGGTGTCAAGGAATTGTGCCTTATCGGACACCGTAGTTGTGTTGTAAACCTCCCAGATTTCAAGACTGCCTTCAGTTGATAAGTCTCCGTCTGTCCGTTCGTAGGTAGTGGGAAGCTGCTTCAGAAACGCTACATCAACCAGGACGGCCCAAACATCAAGCCCTAAGAATACGACAATCATGGCAGCGCAGAACCATTTTTGTTTTTTGTTGAAACCTTTTCTCTTGTCCACGGGTGTATCGGAAGTCTCTATCTGACGGATGATCTCATCACAAGCTTTTGTCTTGTAGCGGGTTTCGGCTATGCCTAACAATATGATGCATAAGAGAATAAAGCAAGTTGTTAAAATGACCGTTCCCAAATTCGGTGAAATGTTACCTCCTAATTTGTACAAAAGAACTCCTATAACAATGATAACGCACATGGAATAGTTGAGAAGGGTAAAGATGGAGAAGAGTTTTTTGAAGCTTCGGGCGTTATTGGCGAGGGTCAGCAAGTCGGTGTTTTCCAAACTCCTGATACGCAGTTTTCTTGTGAGCCATAGCTCAATGGCAAAACAAACCAGGCAGAACGACAACCATAACAGACTTAACGATAGGCTGTCATTGAGGTAATAATGCTGGTAAAATTTGATGGCAAATAGACCAAGTATTGCAAAAATGGGATATAGTATGATTTGTGTCCGTCGGTATCGACTATAGAAGTTCGCGCTGTTCTTGATGGACGACTTCATAAGCCGGTCGTTGACGATTTCCTGCTGATTGAACTGCTGTTTCAGCTCCTCGTACTGTGCTTTCAGTTGGTCGAGTTCGCTTAAATTATTGTTTTCCTGATTTTCCATGATGATTTCCTTTCATTCGTTTTTCGACATGTGTACCAGTTTTTCCTTGATGCGTGCCAGTCTCACCCCCACATTGTTGGGTGTGATGCCGATGATGGCTCCTATTTCGTCGTAGCTGATGCCTTCTAACCAAAGCAGGATAAGGCTGCGGTCGATGAGGTCCAAGCGTGAGATGCGGTCGTGCAGCTCGCGGATTTGATGGGTGGAAGGGTCGTCTGCCTCGTAAGGGTCGATGTCAACCGTCAGTGGCACGGTCTCGATGCGCTTGCGTTTTTTACGGTCTTGATTGATGGCTGTGTTGAGCGCAACGCGAAAAATCCATGTTCGTGCGGAGCTGCGTCCCTCGTATTGGTCGAAGCCGTTCCAGAGCCTGATGAGGATTTCCTGAAATAGGTCCTCAATCTCGGCATTGTTGTGCGAGAACATGTAGCACACTGTGTAGATGGTTCGCTTGTGCTCTCGTACCAAAAGTTCAAACTGATGTTCTTTGTCGTGATTCATAATGCGTTCATTTCGTTGCAACGTTCATCACAATAGACACCAAAAATCAGGAATTATTACAGGTGGTTTTGAATTTTTTTTCGAAAGGAGATATGTAGTAATAGTATATAATAGCGCATCTCAGTAATGAAAAGGATTCAATAAGTATCGCATTTTTTTTGCTACATCATAGGACAAAAAAGTCAATGTGCCTGATTCCATATTTGTAAGCTCTAACTTTTTTATCTTTATTTTCTGTTTGAAAGAAATGTGTTTTGAGGAACTTAATATCACAGCTGTTATAGGGGGTTCTTTCCAATCACAGGGGATAAAATAACTTTCAATGATAATATCATTTTTTACCTTAAGAAGAAAAACGTCTCTGACAAAGCCGACAGTGTCTAGGTACAGTTCCCCATAACGATACCGTTCATATTGCAGGATTGTATAATCCCCTTCGACAATAAAATGAATATTCTTCAAGCAATTGCAGTCCATTAGCTCGTAAGCAGCACTATCTAATGCAGAGCTATTAAAATCTGCATGTGCGTATGTTCTGGTATAATAAAAATCTTTGCTTATTTGGCCTGCCGCTATTATAACACAAAAACTGAAAGAAAAAAGTAGTAAATATTTCCTCATTGTCAGCTATTTATCTTCATTCTCTTTTTTGCAGAGGTATGTGGCGGCCATGATGGCTGTAAGCGGGAAAAGGACGCCGAGGGTTACAAGCAGCAGGATGCCGCCACCAGGCCAATGCATAATCTTGAACAATAAAGCCCAGCTTAATATGCATACCGAAGCTGCGGCTAATCTGAAAATTGATTTTCTCATATCTTGATTTTTTAATGATTATCGCTATTACGTTTTGTACTTTCTTTGCTGATTTCTCGTAGAACACGACAGGCAGTGAGGTGAGCCTGCTGGCTGAGCTGGTCAAGTTGGTTCACAACCTCTATGGCCATCGTGTGGTCAAAATGGTGTATTACCCAACCGTTGGGATATTCGTCTTCGGTGTGGAAGTCAATATCCGCTTTTATCCGGGTGCGTTGTTGGGGATTGTCAATCAGATGTAGCAGTTGCTCCTGATAGTCTTCAAGACGGGTTTCCAACTCTTTTGCATGCCCCTGATTGATCATGAAATTGGTGGAATTGCTTACATCATCAATGCTATGAAGCACTCCGCCATTGTTGCCATCCACAAAGCATATGAAATCAAAACGCATGTGGTTGAGGAAGAGTATGATGCTGTCGTGCGCATCTTGTAGCATCCCTACTTTCCCGACCGTAACTGTGTCAGCGGCATGGTCATTCAGCATCCGCTCGCATTCATCTCTTACAAGAACCGACAGCATGGCGTTCCCTTTCTCAATAGTTATGTCAGAAGACCTGTAGGAAGCCAAAACATCATGGGAGTTGGTGTTTATTGACATGCCGAACAGTAAGCCAAACAATATGCAAGCGATACCCACTAATACGGATAAAACTTGATAGTTAGTTGTTTTTTTGGAAGAAGAATCCATGATATTCTTTTTTAGTGATACTATTTTCGATGCAAAATTAAAAAAAAATGTGACATCTGTTCCGTGTCTTTGTTTTTTTGAGGATACGATGAATCGTATCCCTAAAATGAGATTTATGCGTTGGTGTATAATTTTGGAATTTTAAGATGGTTTTCAGTAAAAAAAAAGGCACGAACTGGTCGTGCCCTTTTTGAAAAAAAGTATTAGGTTTTATCGGACGATTAACTTCTTCGTGACGACATTGTCAGGGGTCATCATGCGGACGAAGTAGATGCCAGGGGTGAGTTTCTCTACATTCACTTGGCCGCTGTAGTCGTTGATGCTCTGGCGCAATACCGCTCTGCCGTTGTTGTCATAAATTGTCAGCTCGCGGATGATGTCGAGGGTGGAGTTTACGGTGAAGACATTGTCGGCCGGGTTCGGGAAGAGGCTGATGTGTTTGTCGAGATAATGCATGTCAACACCACTGCCGTCAACTACGATAAGGGTGACATGGATAGTACTGTCACATCCGTCCACAGTGGTTCTGGGCACATCGATGTTCAGGACACCGGGATTCTGCGGAGTGAAGTTCAGACCGTTATTGTGATAAGGCACTCCGGCGATGGCGGTGTCGGTAACCTCCACTTCGTAACTCGGGTAAACGGTCAGGAAGAGAACAAAGACACTGTCGCAACCATACATGGTCTCGTAGTATTTGTAGTACAAGCCTGTGGTGTCGCAATGGATGCCATGCCATACGAAATCTTCATTGTTGCAGGTGCTGGCAGAATCCACGTACAGATAGCCACGGTGGACAGTCAGAATCAGGTTGATGATGCTGTCGCATCCGGCCTGGTTTTCGTCAATACGCTGGAGGGTGAAGGTGCCGAAATCCAAGAACAGGGTGTCAAAACCGTACTCCTGGTATCTGTGGGCCTGGCATGTGGTGTCGTATAGGGTCACCTCAGTCACATGGTTGATGGTCAGGATCATGACGGCGATACTGTCGCAACCCACTGTCTGCGGATAGACCTTGGTGAACACACCGGATTGGGTGTAGAGGGTGCCGTCCCATTCGTAGCTTTCGCAAGCCACCACCTCAATGGTGTCTGTTGAAGGCGTATCGATGGTCAGGTTCATGGTCACAATACTGTCACAGCCATTGGCGGCGGGGAAGCTCTGCTGGTAAGAGCCGCTTTCCATATACCATTGGTTGTTCCATTGGAATGCTCCGCATACGATGGTGTCGAAAGCGAAGGTGGCCAGCGGTTTCACAAACAGATTGACGGTGATGGTGCTGTCGCAACCTGCCATATTCTCTGTTACACGTACCAAAGTGGTATCGCCAGAGAGGGTAGGCGTAACTTCAAAGCCATATCCCTGATACAATGCGTTTGCGCAAGTGGTATCGGCAATGATGGCGGCTGTGGGCTCTAACAGGGTGAAGTGCAACTCGCACACACTGTCGCAACCCAAAGTGGTCTCCAAAGTGTCGTAGTAAACGCCAGTGGCGGTGATGTTGCGTCCGTGCCAGCTGTAAACGGCCTCGTTGCTGCAAGCGGAAGCGGTTTCCACACTGTGCTGGGTCGGGTTGACGGTCAGCGTGAGTTTGTAAACACTGTCGCAACCGTAGGTGGTCGTGTTCAGACTATCCCAGATGGTGTAGGTGCCAGCTTGCAGGATGCCGATTTCCACATTGTGGCCCTCCCAAACGTAGGCTTCGTTGTCGCAGGTGATACCTGTGCTTTCAGCATAGAAGGTCGGGGTAACGGTCAGCGTGAGCTTGTAAACACTGTCGCAGCCGTAGGTAGTGGTGGTCAGGCTGTCCCAGATGGTGTAGGTGCCAGCGGGCAGGATGCCGATTTCCACGTTGTGGCCTTCCCAAACGTAGGCTTCGTTGTCGCAGGTGACACCGGTGTTCTCCGCGTAGAAGGTCGGGGTGACGGTCAGTGTGAGTTTATAGACGCTGTCGCATTCATAGGTGGTAGTGGTCAGGCTGTCCCAGATGGTGTAGGTGCCAGCGGGCAGGATGCCGATTTCCACATCGTGGCCTTCCCATACATATTCTTCGTTGTCGCATACGGT